>CAUTNK010000037.1:0-3700 GCA_963540065.1 uncultured Bacteroidia bacterium | reverse complement strand
AGCTCCTCTTCCTTTCTTCTCAAATAGAGCCCAGTAGTTATTTGAGTCTACCATAGTACTTTTCTCTTTTATCGTTACTTTATTTATCTTTCTTCGTAAGCTTTTTTGAAGCGATCGAACCACACCTCCTTGCCCTCGGCGTTGTACGCTTCGGTAGGCGTACCCAGCTGGTCGGTTACGATGCTGTACGCCTTGCCATTGAGCAAGAGTGCTGGCACAAAGCTCTCCTCCTCAAAGATCCAAACTGTCGTACTGTATGAGCAGTTTGAAAAAGACTCTCTATACCACATTTAGAGCTTATTCCCAAACGAGACTTCCTAAAAACTGGAGTCCATTGTAGTTATCGAGTTGATCAATATCTTTTTTCTTTCGTTTTATTAGGGGGGGAGAATTCCTCATATAAATAGAGATGTGTTGATCTTTATTTTTTTCTCTAAACCCATTGGCAATGTAACAGAAAGCACAATTAGCCATATTAATATTTGCATCTCTAAGATCATATGGCAGCGTATTATAAAACATCGGCTCTATTAGTACTTCTTGCACAAGACTTTCAGCATCTACCAACTTTAACTCCTGCGAAAAGGCGATGCGTAGAAGTTGAGGATAATAGAAATCCAATCCCACGTCCTTACAAAATTGACACCGAAGATTCGGGTTTGGACGTTTTTTTGTCTTACCTTGCCGATACTGCTCCAACGCATTTAGATAATCATCTTGGTTGAAATACTCCATAAACTCCTCTACACTTTGAGAAATTGTACCTACGAAGGTTGAGAACTCCATTCCAGATGTAGAGAAACGGCTTTCAATTGCTCTAGTTGAGTATGGGTGTATACCTAAATAGTTTAGGAGACCTGCATGTTCTGCTTGTCCATCAGAAATCCCTGCACGTAAATTGTAACACAATAGACTATTCACCTTTTTTAGCCCAAAACTCATACATTTTTCAAGAATGTTTTCAGTGGAAGTAGGAACAAACCGAGCAAATTCTACCACATCATCGGATTCATTGAGATATTTTGCAATACAAAAATCAGGCTCAAATTCGTCTGCACCAACTTCCTTAGCGAAGGAGCTTAACTCAGCCAAGCTATCGTTAGATTGGTCATTGCCCAACCCCACATATTGCAAGAATTCTTGCTCTGTTGGAAACCATCCAACCCAAAAATGCATTTTCGCCATACTTATCTTTTACGTTTATATCCTACTACATGTTTCTCATGCATATCCTCTATTATTCTCAGAGCTTCTGTCTTTGTTTTTGCGGCTTTAAGTTGTGCTATCAAAGCTTGGTGGAATAAAGAACTGGCAGTTGATTTGTGATGTTTGCCGATACTGTCCTAAAAAAGTGTGTAAGCTCCACTTTTTTGTACCTTTTTCAAACTAAACATTTCTTAAAATGGGACTTACACAAGCACAAATTTCGGAATTTATCAGCGACATGACCAAAACACAGCAAGGACTTCATGACGTAGTCGAAATCCTTCTCATCGCCAAGGAGGCTTTTATCCCGTTCTATTAGCAATCCTGCGCGATCAAGAACAAGAGAAAGCAATGCTCTTTAACGACCTCTATACCAAAGGTTTGACTTGCGAACAAATCGGACAGATCTCCGAGCACATCTACTCTCGCAGCTATAGTAAGCAGCAAATTAGTTACTTAGTACATGCGACTCAGACCGAAGTCTTTACGTGGTTAAAACGAAACTGAGCGCCGCATTATCTCATTGTATATATCGATGCAACCTATGTACCAACGGTCGCGAACATAGTGTAGCGCGGGAGGCTTACTACTCCATTTTGGGTGTGCTACCTAATGGCAAACGTGAAGTTCTTGCCATCGTAAACCATCCAACCGAGGGGGCAATAAACTGGCAAGGAGAATTAAACGAACTGCAAAAACGAGGTGTAGAACAAATTGATCTTATCGTTTCTGATGCCTTGCCAGGGATTGAGAATGCAGTAACAGGCGCCTTTCCAACGGCTCGCCACCAATTTTGTGTGGCGCATTTATTACGAGAGATGAGTGCCCATGTTTCGCGTAAGGATGCTGCGCTCTTACGGGCAGAATTTAAGGAGGTACTGAGCATAGAGTCAAGTAGCGTGAGTAGTGCATCGCACTATGCTGAATTTCAGCAATTTATCGGACGTTGGAGTAAAAAGTTCCCTAGTTTTAGACGCTATAAAAATCCGCGCAATATGTTGTATTTTACGTTTTTAGACTATCCTTGTGCCTTCCGACGTATGCTTTATACCACGAATTGGATAGAGCGTCTTAATCGCAGTTATAAGCGCACTTTGCGTATGCGGGGAGCGATGCTCAATAGTGATTCTGTACTCTTTTTACTCGGCTCTGTCGCAATGCAGATGACGGAAACGACTTATGCGCGTCCGATCGCTATTTTTAAGGATTGGATAACTTTGTGCTCGTCTGATGCTCTCCGCTATGGGGCTAGTAGAAAGAGCCCATCGCTAGGAGCATGAACGAGCACAACTCCTTACACACTTTTTCAGACACTACCACTCTCTTACATTCATATAAGCATAACTTAGGGTATTATGAACAATACTCCGACTTGGTTTGAAGTCATTATAGAATATCTCAAGAGCCTGCCTGCTTGGAGTAAGCTGGCTGTTTGTCTCTTCGGGTTGGGGATTATCCTTTGGGGAACGATTCGTGACTACGATTGGGCTATCCGTTGGACGAATACAGCCAAGTTTCAGGTCTGGCTTGAAGTTCTCGGTCGTGATGGCATTCGTGTTCTTAACGGGGTTCTCATCATCATTGCTATGCTTGCATTGACATATCTCTTTTTACGTTAGACAGTATGGGTTCAACGGTTGACACGGGTTATTTTTCTCAGGTTCAGAGCAGTTCTCCTTGCGGGTATCGGAACCGCTCAAGGGCGTTGCTTCCGGATATGAGTCTTCAGCAAAGGCAGGGGTAAGTGCACCTGTCAATGCTTTTGATTCCATGGTCAAGGGAGGCATGGTCTTGGCTTCCATCCCCGACGGGCTTATAGGGGCTGCCGTTGTACCACTTCTCTCCAAATTCAATCTGACGGGAATGGTCAGCTTGCCCGTTGCTCGCCAGACGAATCCTATCCTGGGGATTGACATACATATGGGGTTTATTGCACAATCCGCCACAACACACCAGCCCTCTTTTTGAGTTATTTTTTTGAAAAAACGGATGACCGACACTAAGAAAAGACCGACACAAGAGGAGGATTATGACTTTCATAAGCCTCTTTTCACAGCTGTTAGCTCCTAAAAGACACAATATGCCCATTAACTACTCAACGGAATGCGGAGCATCCGTTTCATGTTGTAAGCCAAAGCCTCTAAAATTCCCTGTGTATGCGTGCGTTCTACCCCGACATAACGAGCTACCCCACCACCAAACCAAAGATGAATACCGCCAAACGCGTGCTCTACAAAACAACGTCGTTTACTGATGGCGCGATTCCGAACACGTTCCCTTTCGGAAAATTCTTTCCCTTTGAGCTTCCGACGCATAATCCCATCGCGTAACTTAAGATCCTTCAAACAGCTACGATTGGCTGCACTATCATACCCCTTGTCGGCGAAAACACGCGTATGCTCCGGAAGCAAGGCGCCTTCTAACAATTTCGGAAGTTCGTGGGTGTCGCTTCGATTGGCAGGAGTCGTATTCAGTTTCACCACAAGACCTCTTT
>CAUTNK010000036.1:0-6637 GCA_963540065.1 uncultured Bacteroidia bacterium | reverse complement strand
CTTCCCCCCCACCCCAAAAACAACCCACCGCCGACACGGTTCCCCATGCCGACGGTGAAAGATTATTCTGCTACTAACCCCGACTACTCTAATTCGGCACTGACAACAGCGTTACGTTGCCCTTCAAGTCGAAAAGACTGCCGTCGTAGAACGCACCCACTGCGCGCCAAGTATAAACCCCGTCTGGGCAAAGCATATTGTTGTAGTAACCGTCCCAACCCAAATATAGATCCTGAGACTCGAAAATCTGCTCACCAGAGCGGTTGAAAATCATCAACTTATACTCCTTAATACCCGTCGTGTTGTACGGATGGAAGATCTGGTTGCGCTCGCCCTCACTCTGATAGTAACCGCCCGACGTGCCACTGATCGACGGAGAGAATGCATTCGGGAATTCCAGATAACCAGCCCCAGAAACATAAACATAGTCCTTTTTCGTGCGTGTAGCCTCACAACCGTGTTCGCTACGAGCATACAACGTAACGTCATAGTAACCAGGATCTTGGTACGCGTGCTCCGGATTCTCTTCCGTAGAGGTCGCGCCATCGCCAAAAGTCCACTCGTAAACAGAACCCAAGTGCGTTAGATTCAAGAACTGTGCTTTCGCATGAGGTAACTGAAGCTTCTCTGGCGCAAACTTAAAGTCGACTGCAGGACGACGATAGACCTCGATCAGCGTATGCGTACTATGCTCTCCACCATCGCCTTTCGCGGTCAGCATAACGCTATACTTACCCGGTTCGGAGAAGATATGCTCCGGACGACGAGACGTGGACGTGGTGCCATCGCCAAAATCCCACTCAAACGTCTTAGCGTACTTCGTATTCTTATCTTCAAAAAGTACTTTCAACGGAGGACAACCAGCAGCTACATCCGGTACAAACGTAGCTACAGGCTGAGGAGCTCGTATCGTGATGTAGTTCGTAACCTCGTCGCGACAAGTCCCGTTAACCACCGTCAACGTTATCGGGATTTGGAAGCCATTAGCAAGCTCGCCCCAAGTCGTGTAAAGATGCGGTGCCGGGTGCTGATCCTGCGAGAACGTGCCATCGCCAAACGACCAATTGTAAGACCACGTACCCGGAGCCGGGAACGTCTGATTCACAAGCGTTACAGGGACGTCGGGATCCGAGAAAGTCGAGCTCACCGGAGTTACCGAAAAGGCCGCATGAGGCGTCGGGAAAACGGTGATCGTATGCGTCACTTCGCCCGTACAACCCGTCTGTGCGCGAGCCACTAAACGTACCGTAAACGTCTTATCGATATCGCTACCATTAACAAACGAATGTGTCGGGTTTTCCTTCGTATCACCCGAAGAGTCGCCAAAGTCCCAATCGTAGTAATCTGCATTCTTCGACTGATTCTGCATCTGAAGCTCTAGAGGACTACAACCCGAGCCATCCGGTACAAACTGGAAGCCGGCGTACACTTGAGGATAGATCGCGATCGGGCGCTGCGTATGATCCGAGCAACCGTGCGTCGTAGTTACCGTCAACGATGCCAAGTAACTCACCTCGTGATCCGTTGCGTTCTGATAAGTATGGTCTATACCACTCAGCTCCTGACTCTCCGCTTGACGACCATCGCCGAGATCGTACTGATAGGTGAGGTTAACGCCTTCGCTCTTAGCGACATCAATATGCACCGGATAAGGAGGACAGTGCAATGCGGCTCCTACAAAATCGAAATTCGCCAAAGGCTTAGGCCAAACAACGATCTTATGCTCCTTAACGCCAACACAACCCTGTTCGGAGGTCGCGCGAAGTTCGACAGTGTATTCTTTATCCGACGTATGCGACGGATTCTCAAGTATGTAATTGAATGTCGGTGTATTACCTACCGACTGACCATCGACCAACCACTCATATTTCGCTGCACCATAAACACGAGAAGTACTACGCAACTCGATAGGCAATGGATGGCAACCCTCCGATGTATAAGCAAATTCCGGCAAAACCGACGGATAAACCCGAACCTTCTGGCTACTCATCAGACGACACTCGGGATGCGCCGCAAGACTCACTTCCAACGAAACTTCCTTCGTATAAATCGTCGACGCATCCGGACTCGGATTCTCATATATCTGATCCGGGGGATACTGACCATCGTAATCCGAAGTCCCGATATGCCACGTGTAATTGTATGCAGGCGAAGTAGATACGTCCAACAAACTATACGAAACCGTCAGCGGAGAACAACCTTCCAACGGAGTTGCACTGAAGCTAGCATCGAGCTTCGGCCAAATCGTCAAAGGTTGCGTTACTGTCTCCTTACACCCAAACGGGTTACGCGCTGTTAACGAGATGTTTATAACTCGATCGTGAACCTTATCCGGGTTCGAATACGTGCGATCCGCGGGAGTCGTCTCGTCCGTAGAACCGAAGTCTACCAAATCCCACGAATAGCGCAAACCCGTGCCGCCACGACTCTGATTCGTAAAACCTACGCGAACTGGATTACAACCCTCATTACGTGTAAGTTGGAATGCCGGTACCAAACGGGGAGGCACCACGATCGGAACACTCGTCTCGTCATGACACGAGCCCGAACTTACCTTCAGACGAAGGGTCAAATTACGGATCTCTTCCGTCTGATTATCAACTGTTATCGGAGTTAAATTATACGTATCCGGGAAGGTTTGCGCATCGCCGTCCAACACCCACTCGTAGTGTGCGCCCACCGACGAGTTGTTCGTAACGTTGATAACGTAAGGCGTACACTGATCCGTCCAGTTCAAAGTAAAGGACGCCTTCGGACGAGGATAGACCGTAACTGTCTCTACTGCAGTCGCTACGCAACCGTGCTCGTTTTCCACGCGCAACGTGACAACAAACTGCTTCGGAGAGGAGGTACTGTTCGAATATACATGACTCGCTGTCGGGGTCTCTACGCCCATATTATCCCCAAAATCCCACTTATACTTAAAGGTATTACCGCCAACGGGAGTCGCTGAAAAGGTCACCGGATCGTTGTCAGAACACAACTCCGTCGGAGATACCTTAATCTGAACGCTCATAACTGGTGGTACCAGAAGATCGCTCTCCGTTGTGCTCGTACAAGTCTTGCCAGATATATCGTGAGTCTGCGACGCTTTCAACTTAATTGTATAGGTCTTGGATTGGTTGGGATCGTCGTTACGGAAACTCTGCGTAAAGTTCGTCTTGGTGGCATCTTCGCGACGATTGCCGTCTCCAAAAAGCCACTCGTAATTCGAAGTCACACCACTCGCTGCCGTACTACCCAGACTCTCATTCTTGAAGTCCACCAGCATCGGGGACGCGCAGAAGTCCTGACTCTGAACTGCCATCTTAGCCACGACGCGAGGATGTACCAAAACAGAAATCGGCGACGACTGTACCTGACAACCGCCATGAGATATGTTCGGCTGACGGCTCACAACATAAACTTGGTACGTGACATCTGCGTCTGTCGTATTGATAAACTGATGATTCACGACCTCATTGTTCTGAGAGGTTACAACATCTGTCCCGTCGCCAAAGTGCCACTCATGAACCAAATCCGGAGTGCCGCCCTTCGTATTATTCGCAAAGCTACGCGGAACATCGTCGCTACATACCTGTGCGCCGTTTGTGATGCTAATATTAGGCTTGATTTCTGGTGGAACATCGATGAACGTCAGTTCCTTAGAAGCCGTACAACGTGGACCGTTCAACCACTGCTTAGATGCCTCAAAGTGGACTCCGTAACGAATCACTTTATCCGGGGAGTGGTTCACCAAATCACGATATATCGTCGTCTGTGTAGTCATCGGTACCTCTAACTTCTGACCATTTACCAGGTCGTCAGGAGTAAACGTCCAATGGTACTCCGAAGCATTTGTCGACGAATTCTCGATTGTTACGCGTGCAGTCTGACAAGGGGGCATAATGCTCGCTGTTACATTCGAAATCGGGAACACCTGAGGATATACCTGAACATCGACACTCGTCGTCGCAGCGGGGGCATTGTCGCAACCTGGTACATCGCCCGTGATATGAAGCTTTACGGTGTAGGTGATCGGAGCATTCGTCGTATTCTGGAACGTGTGCGTAACGCGATCCATTGTGCCTGCGGGAAGAGTTGTTCCATCCCCAAAGTCCCAAGCATAGGTACGAGCACCCGTAGAACGACTCGTAAATGTTACTGCTCCGGGAGCACAGAAGACTGCCTCATCATGCTTCAAAGGAGCTAAATCCGCACGAAGCAAATCTGGTACTTGTACAGGAAACGCCGGTGCCTCCGCACTACAACCTTCGCTGTTGGTCACCCGCAAGCCAATGGACTTCGTACCTGCATCTGTAAAAATGTAATGATCTGGTAACAACGGATCTGGTACGCCGCCAACGGGTAACCAAGTAAGAGTCAGACCCGTACTCGGGGAGCTCGTGTTCGTAACCTTTACTTTAACAGGATTGCACTTCTCGATAATCTCCGGGCGGAAACTTGCGCGGATCGTTGGCATGAGATTAATAGAACGGACAAAAGGCTTCTCTTGGCAATAAGCATTACGTGCATTCAACGTGATCGTGAAAGGGATCGGCATATCCGTACCATTGACAAGATCCTTATAACCGGAACGACCCTCCGTCTGGGATCCATCGGAGAACGTCCAAATCATCTTGTCCGGACCCGTGGCTGAGAACAACGCACGCGCCGGAGTACACAAATTTTCGCCCTCGCCCAACGTCTTCGTAACGCCATCACTATCTACATAAGTCAGATCCCACTGAGTCGACAAACGCGGATAAACGGTGACCTTCTGACTCACGGACTTCTTGCAACCACCCGCCGTCGTCACTTCAAAACGGATGTCGTACTCCTTTACATTCGTGTAATCGTCGTTTACCAAGTCGTGCTCAAACAAATCAGGATCCGTGCCATGAGTTACGCGTTCGCCATCTACGTACCAAGCTTTATTTTCTGGATTCACGCTCGCACCAAAAATATCCGCACGAATACGGGGATTAAACTTACCCTCGGCATCCGGACAGCCCGAAAACTCGCCATCCTTAAACGTTACTTCCAAGTTCGGCGGCACTTCCAACTTCGTATCCTTAGTGAGCTCACAACCATCTATCGTCGTGAGTTTCAAACGAATAAAACGATACGTCGAATAGGTCAATGAGTTCTCTAACGTAAAATCGGCTAACAAAGGCTTCGGTCCCGGAGGAGTCGTCGGAATTACGCCAGATTCTAATAGAGTCGGAATCGGCTGACCCGGGGCGTCCATGAGCTGCCACTCATAATGAGTCGCTTGGCTCATCTCGCCTGTAAACTGTACCTTATAAGGATAGCAAGCGGGGGCTGACGAATGAACAACGTTGAAACTATGCAACTTAGGCTGGGGATTTACGCGCAACGTGCCCGTCGTAACTGCATCGCAATAAGGATTGCTCGCCGTTAACTTTACCAGATACAAACCAGAATGCAAACCATTAGGCAACACGAACTTAGCAGCCGCACTCGAGGGTAAAACCTCCGTAGGATTGTGCAGATTCGTTAAGGTCCACTTGCGTTCCGTCTCGCCCTGAGTCGCACTACCGATCTGGATCAAACGTCCCTCACAAACCGTCGACGGATCTAAGTCCATCTCGGCGCTCACACGAGGGGCTACCTTGATCGTAAACTCCGCACTGTCCTTACAATTGTCGTTCGCATCCACTACGTAAAGCTTCTGAACCAGATTCGTGATGCTCGTCGTATTGTTATCAAAAGCGCGAAGATTAAAAGGATACTCCGGAGCGCCCGACGACGCAGGAACCTCTTCATTCCCATCATGGAAAAGCCAACGGAAACGGGTCCCCGCCGGATAAGGATCCGTCGTATTATTCGTTATACCCAACTGTGTCTGGAACGGAGCACAAGGTACCTTGCCGGGAGGCGGTGTATAGGCAGCCAAATAGTCCAGAATCGGGGTCTTCAACTTCGGATATACACTGATCTCGTGCTTCAAATAGCGTGTACAACCATCGTTAGAAACCGTCGCTCGAAAGACGTACTGCTTCTCTGTACCAGGAGGGACTGCCGTCGGAAAATTCAATACCTTCGGAAACGTCTTCTGATTCGTTAAATACTCGTTACCAGCTGGTATGGCTAACGTATCGCCCGGACTAATTACCTCTTGCAATACCATATTCAGCTTCTTAGCGCCGGCTAGTTCGCCTAACTCTAACGGAATCTCGCCCGTGCCGCACAACACCGAAGGTCCAGACAAGATCGGAGAGATATCCGGGTGTACCTCCACTGTGATCTCCGATTTCGGTTGAAAATCGCAAAAACGGGATACGACAACAGAATAACGGATCGTCTGCTTCGGATTGATTACATCCACTTTCGGGTCTGTGACTGACGACAAATAGGTGGGAGGCGACCAGTCGTAACGTGCATAAGGCAAACCTATATTCGCATTCAGCGTTAGCTTATCTCCACGACAAATCGGAATATGACCCCCACTCTCTTGGAAACCCTGCTCGTTAGTTACCCTAATACCCGGTTCAATACGCCTAAATTCCGAAAAATAACCATAAAGAGCATCTGTTTCTCCATCACCATTCAGAACTCCCAACTGAAAGACATTGTTCTTACAACGGATACGATAAGCCATGAAATTACCATGAGAGTCGGTCACTTGCAACTT
>CAUTNK010000035.1:0-8508 GCA_963540065.1 uncultured Bacteroidia bacterium | reverse complement strand
GTTTATACCATTTTTCCAAGAGCAAGATTTTGAACAAAACGATGGGGTCGTAGGCAGGATTTCCGGTGGCGTTTTTATTCTTCTTGTAGCCTTTTCTGATTGTTTTTCGCAACCGCTCCCAATCGACGCATTCTTTAATTTTATAGAGAAAGTGGTCGGAGAGTTTCGCGCGCCTTTCTTCGATACACAACTCCACAAAACTAACTTCTCTAGCTGCCTTCTCCTTCATTTTAGCTCCCTTAATTATAGCGCTAAGTTACTAAAAATCATTGATATAAGCAGGGCTTACTGTGCAATAAACCCTTGATGGAGTTACTCCCGAACAGGTAAAAGCCGACCTGAGCAAACGTGGGTTGAACTTTGGCGCTTGTCCCGAAATGCTACGCAATGTGGAGGTAACGGGCACCCGTGAGCAGATACTTGCTTTAGCCGATGCCGAGTATGTAGCCTTCGTTAGTTGGGCAGAACCGCCTATGGAATTTAATAATTACCGTGGAGCGCGTTTGAGCGGAGCAACGAACTTACGTATGTCGCCACAACTCGGCGGACGTGGCTTAACCGGTGAAGGTGTTCGTCTGGGTATTTGGGATGGTAATGTCGAAGATCATGTAGATTACGGGAATCGCGTACACCGTCAAGAGTTTGAATTTGGACAAGCAGCTGCAGGCGGTCATGGGATGCATACCACAGGTACCATCCTCGGGGCTGGATTATTGGACGAGAAAGCGCGAGGCATGGCTCCCGAAGCTCAGATCTGGACGTGGAATTTCAACAAACAATCTAACGGGAAAACCGTGCAGCAAGAGATGCTGGAGAGCTATGAGAAGTACAATATTTCCATCACTTCCAACTCTTACGGGTTCAGCATGTCGGCATTATGCCAAGCACAGCAATATCTGACCTATACATTTTTGGGGAACCCCGCCACGGATCTTTTGGCGTACTATATCCCGACGCTAACGCATTGCTATTCGGCAGGAAATGACCAAAAGGCATGTCAGCAAGCATTTGGTCATGCTACCAATTATGCGAAAAACATAATCTCGGTTGGCGCATTGAAAGTTAACGGTGATATGACGACCTTCTCGAGCTTCGGCCCGTTGCGCGACGGTCGGATCTTCCCTATTATTTGTGCACGCGGCGATGCTGTTTATTCCGTAATGCCTGAACAGAGCTATGGTGAGATGGGCGGTACTTCTATGTCCTGTCCTACTACCGCTGGGCATTTAGCACTCCTTACCCAACGTTGGGGACAACTTCACGGCGGAGCTCCCCCCTACAACTATTATCTGAAAGCGCTGATTGCGAATACGGCAGACGATGGTGGTAACGTAGGTCCTGACTACAAATTCGGTTTCGGTATCCTGAATTCGCTTGCGGCTGTAAAAGCTATGGAAAGCAATTGGCATCATCTGGCATCTTTGGAAAAAGGAGGTGCAGCGCAAACCAAAGCTATTACAGTACCCGCTGGAGTGAAAGAACTCCGCGTAATGATTTGTTGGAACGACCCCGTAGCTAAAAAAGAATATGCTCTGGGCGACTCTCCGTTGGTAAACGATCTGGATCTTACGGTTCTCTCGGGATCCACAACCTACTATCCGTACACCCTCGACCCCAAGAAGCCTAACGCACTAGCCCTAGCTACCCAGAAAAATGCAGTAGATAATATCGAACAAGTGGTAATAAAAGATCCTACAGCGGGAACCTATACCGTTAATGTTGCGGGAACTGTAAACCAAGGCGATAAGCAGGATTATGCTGTGGTATGGTATTTCGATTATCAGAAACCGGCTATTACATCTCCTATGGCGGGGGATGTCTATGCACCGGGATTGCCTATTTTCTTGCGTACCGAAAATCTGGTAACTCCCCTAAAAGTCGAATATAGTACCAATGCGGGCGCGACCTTCAGCAATTTAGCGGCAAGTGCTACTACGGCATGTATTTCGCTAAATCTCCCGAAAGCTATAGAACCTACCAATAAGGCTACTATCCGGGTTACGGATGCTAAGGGTACTACTGTGCAAATGCAGGGCTTGTTCTCGATTATGTCGTTTGTAACGGGCGTGAAGCTAGAAGATAAATCGTGCTCTACAACAGGCTGGAAACTAACGTGGGATGCTGCCGCAAATGCCGAAAAATACGAGATCCTACAAGCCGATATTAACAAAGGTTCCTATTCGGTGATTGCTACTGTAGATAAACCCGCTGTAGAGTACCCAATACCTGCAGAAAAGATTCTGGACGGGCGCAACATCTTTGCCGTTCGTGCACTTAGTGCTACAGGTATTGCAGGGCAACGCAGTGTGGGTATCCTTTCGCCGACATCGCGTCCAGCAGTCCTTACCGAGGCTATGCTCCCGTATCTCGAATCGTTCGTTGGCTTGCCTTTCCAACACGTCTCTCTAACAACGGGTAAGAACCTGAAGTTCACTCTCCGTGAGGCATTGGTAGGCTTAAAGCTCCCATTTGATTCGCACATGCTACAATGGATTGCCGCTAAAAAAGCTACTAGCTGGGACGACCCATTTGCACAAACAGACAATGTAGCAAAAGTCTCTACGTGTCAGCTAGACTTGTCGAATATTCCTGCAGGGACGCCTATACAGCTCCTCACCTTCTACTACATGACAAAGACCGAAAACCCGAACGGATCCTTATTGCGCCTCACCGTAAACGGCAATGCTGTGCCCGATGTCTTTAATCGTACGCAGGTCCCCGGTGATGGCGAGTCGCACAACCTAGCATGGGATCTCACCGAGTATGCGGGACAAAAGATATCGGTAAATCTGGAAGCCGCACTCGAGACCAACAAGAATGGTATTGTGCTGGTACACTATCGGGTAATGAAAAAGAGCACGAAACCAGATGTGGGTATTGCATGGGCAAATGACCCGGAAATTGTTGCCAAGAACAAGATGGGCGAAGAGGATGTCAATTTCAGTGTGCTCAACTATTCCTCGGTAGAACTGAAAGACGTGCCGGTTACCGTACAAGTAGACGGCAAGGTGGCTTATACGCATCGCATCGAAACTATGAAACCGTTCGAGGATGTAATACTATCCTTCAAACACAATTTCGAAAGTGCCCAACCACATAAGTTCAATGTAACTGTTCGTGTAGATGTAAAAGACGACGAACGTCCTGCCAACAACGAATACTCGTTTGAGGTTTACAACATGGGGAACGGTATCGTTATGCCCGAAGTATCGTATATTCAGTTCTGGGGCATGCTATTGCCACAAGTACCCCGTGTTACAGAAACGTTGAGTGGGAAAGCAACCTTTACCGATGGGCGTGGTGCTCTCGAACCCTATAAAGAACAAGAACAAGCAGTACTGCAGGTTCTGCCCACTAAGCCGAATGCCGCCGTACAAGTGCGCTTTAAGCAACGTGCCTTCAATAAAGGCGACACCGTATTTGTATTTACAGGCCAAGTACCTAGCAACTTGAACATAAATATCACCAAAGCCTCCTACAAAGTTACGGACGTAAGTTCGGATCCACTTACATTCATTTCCGAGGCAGATAATGGAGGAATAACCTTCGCATTTGTAGGTGCTAGTGGCGAGCAAAACGACGGATGGTTGGCAGAACTCGCAGAGATCCCGATGTCCAACCAGTGGAAGCTCAAAGAGCTACGAGAAGCAAAAGGAGCGGACGACAACCACAATAAGCTAGAAGCGGTTGTTGAGAATTTGATCGACCACCCGTTCCACAACGTAGGTATCTATTTCACGATTAATGGTGAAGAAAAACGTTTCGAGATCCCGACACTGAACCCGAAGAGCGAAACGATTTTTGCACTACCCAAGGAAATAGACGTCACCGCTCCTATGCGCATGTACGTAGAAGCTAAGTTGGCAAAGGATGGCGATATAACCGACAATAGCAAAACACTCGCCATCCTCCACGACCCGATCTGGGAAGGCGGCGGTACCATCAAGAATTACAACGATCTCGCTATTAATGTAGTTGAACCACAGGATGTTGAAAGCGTTGTCCTACGTGGCTCACCGCGAGTAGTATACCGTCCGGATGTGAAGATTCCGCTTTATACACAAACCAAGAGCAAGATCAAATTTGTGCTTTCGCGTAAGCCGCGTACCGGGCAGCTCCCATCCGCTATCCGAGTATTTATTGACCTAAACGGAGATAACCAACTCGATGATGCTGCCTCGAGCAAAGAGATGCTAAAAGTCGATCTCGTAGCCAATACTACAAACTATACAGTAGACGTAGATCTGTCTGCCATACCCGATTTACAAGCAGGTAAACGACGGATGCGCATCATTCTGGCGACTGACGATAACTACACCAAGTTCAAGAATAAAGAGGAGATCAACTGGGGGCATGTCGTAGACTTTACTGCTGATATAAAGACGGGCAATAGTCCGGTAGAATTAGGCATCATATCCTTTGTCGACCTACAGTCCGGACGTTCTAATTTAACAGACCAAACGCCGATTAAAGTACAAATCCGCAACAATGGTCATACGCCTGTTTCGAAGGTAAAACTCACGTGTAAGATTGACGAGCTCGACGAGTTTGAAGAAGAACTCGCTTGCGACATCCAACCTCAAGCAGCCGGTGTTGTTGAGTTTAGTAAAAAAGGAGATTTCTCTGCAGAGGGGAAATACACCGTAAAAGTAGCGCTGAAAGAAAAAGATGCCAACGAAAAGGATAACGTGCGCACCATAAACTTCTTTAAGATACCGCCGCAAACCGACAAGCTATACAGTTTGGCTTTCGTTGGCGATAGAACAGAAACAGTCGCCCTCCCCAATATTGGGAAAGACCTAGATGTCGATGTTACCATAGAAGGTTGGTGGAAACTTAACGAAAAACACAGTTGTGCTTTCTACGATGGGGGTGAATCGGGTATAAACCTCGGTGTACTCGTTGGCAATGCGCGCTATCCCGATAATACGCTTGTCTTCTTTGTTGGTTCTAACGGAGTCTACGTAAGCAAGAAACCGGCTGTAGAACCCGGTAAGTGGCAACATATAGCTATCGTAGCACATTCCCCGACGTATGTCGACGCGCCAACGTTGTATGTCGACGGCGAAAAGATAGAACTGGAACGCCAAGGTACGGGGGGATTTTCTTTCAATACCCTCTGGCTGAATATCCAGATGAAGGGTCAGAATGCTATGTGTCGCGTTTGGAATAGCAAGCGAACACAGGAGCAGTTGAAAGATAATATGGTGAAGAGTGTTCGAGACTCGGATGGTAACTTACCTACAGAATGCAAAGGTGAGTTTATCTACACTGAAGGTAAGGGCTTACTATCCTCCACTGCGCAAAAAGGCGAATATGCGCGCATAATAAGTGAGCGCCCAGATAACACCATCTGGATACCACTGGATAGGATCTTCAAGAATGTAGAAATTGCGAATGCTGCTGACATCCAATTCGTAACCGAAAAAGAAATAAAGGTATTCATGCCGCAAGGTTTCGCTGCATACGACAAAGTGAAAGTGAAATTTATTCTGAACTGGTCGGGTACAGTCGTAAAACAAGGTGCGCAGATTGTAACCGACGAGACAGAACTCGACTTCAGTGCTAACGATCACAAGCTCTCGTTCACGCTAGAGAATACCAACTTCTTTGGCAAGAAGATTTCAGAGACGATAACCATACAACTCGCGAACGATCTGTCGAATGCTTGCGATCTCTTGTCGCTTTCTATTCCAAAGGCGAAGAACCCAGGTTTGAAGGAAGATCTCAAAGCAGATAATCCACAGCAAATCATAGAGTTTGCGCCAGAGAACGAATCGCCTACCAGCACCTTCAATTACAGGGATATGGTACTCGTGGTCGCCAACATTTCGCCCGATGCCGAATTGTACCAAGATGCGAAGAAACTCGATCTGAATTCGGACATCCACATAGATTTCTCCCAACCGCTTGTTTTGAAAGTACTAGCACAGAACAAACGCGATGCGAAATTCTATACCATACGCCTATCGTTGCCCAATGATATTGTGTGGGATGCTACGAAAATCGAACGCGTTTACACGGGTACGCCACTTCCGTTGGATGCTAAAGCGTCGTCAGAATTGCCAATTACCTATACCTCGTCGGCGCCTACCATTGCAACAGTGGATGGCGAAGGTAACCTAGTTACGGTGGCAGTAGGTACGGCTACTATTACGGCAAAACAGGAAGGTAACGATGTCTTTAAGCCTGCAGAGGAGAAGACGCGCGAAGTAGAAGTAAAACACGCCACACTAACCATTAAGGTGAAACCCGCCACAATGGCACAAGGCGACGCACTTCCCGAATTCGAGTTTGAGTACGACGGGTTGGCATTCCCCAATACCGAATGGCTGTTCGAAGCGCCCTACGAAGTGCGCCTAGCAGACAACACCGTTTGGAATCCGACGATGCCACCACTAGCACAAGGTACATACACCATTGCGCCGAAAGATTACACGGATCCTTACGAAAAAGGAAACTATAAGATAACCCGCGAGAATGGAACCTTGACCGTAACAGCTCCCAAAGATGCGAAGAACGTAACCTTTACAACAAAAGATGAAGCCAATGATGCACTGGGCGAAGTTGCTTTACAAATAGGCGACATGAACGCTGTAACCACGGCAGATGGTACGTATCAGGTTCTCCTACGTCCGGGTAAGTATACCGTTACCGCGACAAAAGCTGGCTATACTACAGATACTAAGGCGTTTGAAGTAACAGATACGGAGCTTAGCATAGACCTTAAGCTGCTAAAAGAGGTTTATACGCTGACTTACACTGCCAACGAGCACGGTATGATACAAGGTCGGTCTCCACAAAAAGTAGCGGCAGGATGCGACGGAGAGGAAGTCGTAGCGTTAGCAAAAGACCTGAAACATCGTTTTGTAAAGTGGTCTGACGACAACAAGAATGCAGTACGTACCGACAAGGGCGTCGACAAGGATATAACAGTACAAGCTATCTTCGAAGCCTTTACCTACACGCTAACCTATGAAGTCGGAGAGGGAGGCGAGTTCGATCCTGCTACCACACCAGTTACGCAGCAGGTCGTTCCTGGCGAAAATGCAACTCCTGTTACGGTTAAAGCTAAAGAGGGGTATGTCTTCTTGAAATGGTCAGACGGCGTAAATACACCAACGCGTACAGATCAGAACGTGATGAAGAGCTTTACCGTTAAAGCTCTCTTCTTCAGACCATTGCCAATAGCTTGGAGTGAAGATTTCGAGTTGGGTTCAGCTAGCCTCGAGGGTTGGGAGTTTGATCATCCGCTAACAGGACTTGGCTGGCACCTAATGCCTCTCTCTACGATTACAACGATTGTTAATCCTAAAGGGAATGCCGTTGGGATTTTCCCAAGCTCTGAAAATGCCAGACCACGCTATACCGATACATGGGTAGCAACTCCGTGGTTGTCGTTGGACGGAAAGGCAGCCGACGCAGGTATCGCCATTACATACTCGCGTTACAAAAGTTCGAACAATAAGGCAAAACTGCAGTATCGTTTTGGAGATGGCGATTGGCAAGACGCTCGCGAGCTTACGTATGCTGGATCCATGCCCGAAACCTATACCTTGGATAAGGATAAGTTGGCAGGGCATAAGTACGTACGTTTCCGTTGGATCTTCACAAATACCTACGTATACTCGTGCTACTTAGCAATAGACGATATTGCTGTCAAGTTCGATCCGGAGCCGGTAAACGAAATCGTATTACAATACTTTGCTGGCGAACACGGTATGCTGCAAAAAGTAGGCGAAACAGAGAAAGTAAAGAGGCTCCGCCTCACAACAACAACCGGTACTGACGGTGACGAAGTAGCAGCTGTACCCGATGCTGGTTACAAATTCGTAAAATGGTCGGACGACCTAATGACCGAAAAGCGTAAAGACAAAGAGGCCGTACGTGTCGAGGCTATTTTTGAAGCTATTCCGAAGCCTACTTACATCATCAAGTACTTAGCAGATGCCAACGGAAAGATTGAAGGGCGCGACTATCAGGTACTAGAAGAAGGAGAAGAAACAAGTAGTGTTACGGCGGTTGCCAATACGGGCTACTCATTCAAACAGTGGGATGATGGCAAGAAGGATAATCCGCGTACGGATGTGGTAGGTACTGAAAATAAGACCTACACTGCACAGTTTGCGCAAGTCTTTACGCTAACTTACGTCGCTGGCGATCACGGTACCATCGAAGGCGATGCAACCCAGACCGTGGAAGCAGGTGGCAGCGGAACTCCCGTAACTGCAAAAGCTAACGACGGCTACCGTTTCGTGAAGTGGGACGACGGCAAAACCGACAACCCACGTACGGATGCGAATGTAACGGAAAGCAAGACTTACACAGCAGAGTTTGTCCAAGTCTTTACGCTAACCTACGTCGCTGGCGATCACGGTACCATCGAAGGCGATGCAACCCAGACCGTAGAAGCTGGTGGCAGCGGGACTCCCGTAACTGCAAAAGCTAACGATGGCTACCGTTTCGTGAAGTGGGACGACGGCAAAACCGACAACCCACGTACGGATG
>CAUTNK010000034.1:0-8609 GCA_963540065.1 uncultured Bacteroidia bacterium | reverse complement strand
AAAAATAACTCAAAAAGAGGGCTGGTGTGTGGCGGCGGATTGTGCAATGCTCCCAACATAGCAACAGTGCCAGTTTTTTTTATGGAAGTCCAGCGCATATAATCTCACATGCATAGAGCGAATGGCACAGCTTTATCTTATGGTTAAGCGAGTCACTCTGTTTTAACTACGTTCACTTCGTGGGTTGCATTGGGCTTTTGAGTTGAAACATAACGCCCCCTACGACGCGCTTATTTCCAGCATTTTCCACTCTTTTATGTTGCGCTTCTCCTCGTCAAAGCTCGTACCAAGCAACACTAATTTTTTGCCATGTAAGCGCAGTGGTTTGTAGTACTCCTGTTCCTGAATTTGTGCAAGTGCATCATCGGCTGTACCAGAACTCCAAAGCTTAAATTCGAAAACGTAGATAATATCTTTTGTATAAACCACACAATCCGCACGCCCTTTTGCCGAGTGAACCTCTGTCTGTACGTACATGCCCATAAACTGAAAGATTAGCGCCACAGCAATTTGATAGTTCTGTTCGCGCCATCTCACATCTTCCTTTGAGTCTGTGCTGTAGGGGATGCGTTCTAACAAGTCGGAAAGGGAAGACATGAAGTCGTCTACTTTTCCATCGCGCACATTCTTATAAAAATATGCAACTACTTGCTGACAACTATCTAGATAGAGGGAAGTATACGAGGGGAGTAAATTGCGAATAAACCCATATTTCACCTCATTGTTCGGATAGCCTAACTGGTAGAGATCTAGTTCGCGATCGTAATTCTTAATTGTTAAATAACCCGCTTGATAAAGGATTGGAATAGGAGAGTGTACATCGGCTTCAAAGTTATTGAGGCTACTCAAATCTATCTCTATGTTATCCTCCAGATCGGGGAGAAAATAGTTTGCTTTTTTCAGGTAGTTTACCAGAAATGTAGGAGTACCAGATTGAAACCAGTAGTCGTAAAACATCTCGTCACAAAAGACATTCAACAAACTAAACGGATTGTAAACATGCTTGCCGCCAAACACAAACAGATACCCATCATACGCTTGTTTTAGCTTTGCTAAAGTAGCTTCATAGCTTAACTGTTCGCTTCGCCCAAGTGCTTCTATCTCTGGTTGGAAATTAGCTCTTAATTCATCCTCAGTTATACCGCAAACCGCACTAAAACTCCTATTTAAAGAAATATCGTTCAGGTTATTCAGATCGCTAAAGAGGCTGATCTTACTAAAGCGAGAAACGCCCGTAACAAATACAAAACGGAGGTACGGATCGCCACTCTTTAGCACTGCAAAAAAACCTTTAAGGATTTTACGGTACTCGTCGTTCAGGTCTTCTTGACCCTCTTCTAAAGTGAGCAGAAGCGGTTTGTCGTACTCGTCGACAAGGACAATTACCTGCTTATGTGTCTTTTCGTAAGCACGCTGAATTATCCCTTTAAAACGACTCGAAAAAGTTGTCTCGCTCTCTTTGGTTCCGTAGATTGCTTCCCATTCTGTTAACTGGACGTGTAAAATAGATTCTAGATCGGCGAGAGTTGTATATTTTTCCGAATTAAAATCGACATACAACACAGGGTACTGCTGCCATGCCTCGCGTCCTTCTTGTGCAGCTTGTTCCTCTTCCCACTTCCCGAGATACAAACCTTCGAAACTCTCTTTCCGCCCTTCAAAATATGCCTTAAGTGTAGACAAGAAAAGGCTTTTACCGAAACGGCGAGGACGGGAAAGAAAATAATATTTACTAGCACTAACTAAGTCTGCAACGAATTGTGTTTTATCGACATAAACAAACCCACTGCGGCGGATATCGTTAAAATCCTGCCCCCCGATGGGGAGTACCCGTTTACGTGTATTCATAACCTTAACTGGCTGATATTTCCCGTACTAATGTACAAAAAAGAATAGCACAAAAACAGATTATCAACTGTAAATAATTAACCTGCAGCCTTACAACTTGACTCAATAGCCCACTTGTACTCACTGCTTCAGCTTAAAGACGTAGGTAATAGTACCCACCTGTTGCTCGGGGGCGTCGGCAGCTACATCAAAATGCGCTTGCAGTGCCGCTTGTTCGGAAGCTGCAAGGAAACTCTTGTCGTAGAGGGTACTGCCCTTTTCGCCGGCCTGCGCCTTAGTAACTTTTCCCTCTTTATTCACCCATACTTTAACCACAACGCGCCCATTCTTCTGTCCGGGATATTCAGGTGGGGGGAGGGCTAAAGCCTTTCGTGAGCCAACATTATAGCCTATTCCGCTGCCACCCGTTCCTGCACCTTGTCCGGAACCTGTTCCCGCACCGTTACCATCACCCACTCCTGCTACCGAACCTGCACCGTCAGGGCGCCCTTGATTACCCGGAGCACCGCCCGTACCTGCGCCTGCTTGTGTAGGGTTATTCGCAACAGCTCTACCCGGAAAAAGTGCCTGTTGATTCACTGCGGGCTTCGGAGGCTCTTCTACCGGAGGCTGTTGTGGTTGAGGGGGTTGTTGTACCGATGGCGTTTCTTGCCGCTTAGGAGGCTTTACTTTTTCTGGCGTATCCTTTTTAGGTTTCGGACGCTCAGGAATCGGCACCTCTGGTGCATCTTCAAAATCTTGCGTGAGGGGGGTATCTGTCGCTTGCGGTGCGGGCGTATACGTTTGTGTGGGGACTACAGGTTGCGCTTCCTGCCACTCGGTGTTTTGTCCGCTCTGCTCAGTACCAAAACTCACCAGCACTCCATCTTCGCCAGGGAGAGGAAGTGGAGTCACAAAACCAAAATAGAAGAGTACGAATAGCAAACAGAGCTGAATAATCAGCACAAATAGCCATGCACGCCGACGTATTTTAGGATTGTAGGTCGACCACTGATAAGGGTTATCGCTCTGTAATACCGTACGCATATGGGGGACACCCCAAAAAGAGGCTATTTAGGGAGTGGAGATGTAGCAAGTATCAGCTTATAGTGGTTATCCTTAGCAATATTCATAATCTTAACCACCTCTTCGACGGGTACACTCTTGTCGGCATGCAACGAAATCGTCGGCTCGCTTTCTCCCTGCAATCTCTTCTGCAAAAAGACTTCGAGAGTATTCAGCGGCACGGGGACTTGTTCTACGTAGTACTGCAAATCTGCCGTGATGCTTATCGTAGTAATCGGTTTCGCAGCAGTTTGGCTATTACTCCGTGGTAGCAACAATTTCAGCGCATTGGGGCTCACGAGTGTAGAGGTCACCATGAAAAAGATCAGCAACAGGAAAACGATGTCGGTCATCGACGACATCTGAAAACTACTCTCGACCTTCGAATGACGCTTCAGTTTCATCACCGACCCTCCCAGACTATTTCACAACAGGCTCGTTGAGTAGATCCATAAATTCCATAGCATTCGCTTCTATATGGAAAACCACTTTCTCCACGCGTGCCACCAAATAGTTGTACCCGAAATATGCCATGATACCTACAATAAGACCCGCAACAGTGGTTACCATTGCCGTGTAAATACCGTTGGAAAGTAATCCGACGTCGATATTGTTTCCGGCCATAGACATGTCGTAAAAGGCACGAATCATCCCTATTACCGTCCCGAGGAATCCTATCATCGGCGCACCTCCAGCAATAGTTGCCAACATAGGTAGCCCTTTTTCGAGTTTTGCCACCTCGAGGTTGCCGACGTTTTCCACGGCTGTAGCGAGGTCTTGCATCGGACGCCCCATGCGATCGATACCCTTTGCAATCATATTCGCAACCGGCGTACGTTTCACCGCACAGAGGTTGCGTGCTGAGTCGAGCTTATCCTCCATGATAAAGTCCTTAATCTGGTTCATGAAGTTCTGATCTACACGCGAGGCTTTTTCAATAGACCAAAAGCGTTCAAAAAAGATATACAAGCCCAAACACCACAAGAATACGAGCGGAACCATAATCCACCCGCCCTTGAGTGCCATCTCCCACAAGCTCAACTCCAACTGCTCCGGGGCAGCGGCTGCCGCATCCGCACTTACCTGTATCTGCAATAATACCCAACCCAACATGCTCCTTACCACATTGATTACCTTGTTGCAAATGTACAATTTTTAGATTTTTAGGCGCTACTGGTATTACAAGTAGCGCCCAACGTACGAGGAGACAGCAAGTAGCCTAAGAGGACTTAATAAGGCAGCAAGAGGCGAAAGGTTGTACCTTTTTGTGGCGAGGAGTCTAACACAAAAAGCCGTCCACGGTGGTATTCTTTTACAATGCGTTGCGCCAGCGAGAGACCCAGTCCCCATCCACGAGTTTTCGTACTATAGCCCGGTTGGAAGATTCGTTGCCACTTCCGTTTGGGGATGCCAGTGCCGGTATCCGAGCAATCTAGTTGGGCATAACGATCGGTAAAAGTTAACATTACAGTAATAGCCCCCCCGTGCGGCATAGCATCTATAGCGTTGCGCAACAGATTCTCTACAACCCACTGCAATAAAATAGCATTGTGTGGCACCGGACGGGGTTCTTGCGCTGTCTCGTAATGTAAGCTGATACGTTGCGACATGCGTCCCTGCATGTAGTGAATAGAAGATGAGAGTGTCTCGTTTAAATCAGAATCCTCCAATTGTGGTTTAGCGCCGATTTTCGAGAATCGCTCTGCTACCCGTTGTAGGCGTTGTACATCCAGACGCAACGACTCGGCTAAGATCTGAGCATCGATGAGTTCGCTCTCCTCTGCTTCTAAGATCTGTTGCCAAGCGACAAGCGACGAAATCGGAGTCCCGAGCTGATGCGCCGTCTCGCGAGCCAAACCTACCCATACACTATTCTGTTCGGCACGTCGGGCATTGTGAAATACCAAATACCCCAACAATACAAGCACTAACAGTAGTGCCAACTGCACAAACGGATACAGACGCAATTCGCTGAGCGTGATGCTGTGTCCGTAGTAGACATATTGCTCGTCACCCGACGGGAATACGATGCGTATCGGCTCATGTTCTGCTTCGAATTCTTTTCGCAACTCCTCGAGTTTTACGGCATCGTTTGCCAATTTTTCTGGAATATTTCGCACAGAAATCGGTGTACCATCTTGATGGGTAAGGAGTACAGGGATAGTCTTATTGCGTTCGAGCACCTTGAGTATAAACTCATAATCCTGCGAGGCATTGTTCAGATCTACAGCACGTTGTGTGGCTTCTATCCAAAGTAGGATATTGCTGTGTTCTTCGTTTGCGAGTCGTTGTGCTTGTCGGTTCGTTACGTAGAGAGTAAGAGCCACAATAAGTGTTGCTAGGAAAATAAGTATCAGATTTAGCAGTCGGTTGGGTAAACGCATACTAATGGAGCCACAGACTTATAAAAAAAAGGACACACTACCACTTCTGGCGGTGCATCCTTCTGCTGTAGCGGGGGCAAGACTCGAACTTGCGACCTCTGGGTTATGAGCCCAACGAGCTACCAACTGCTCCACCCCGCATCTATACTACAAAGATACTATATTTTCTGATTATACAAAAATGGGCACAGTCCGAAGACCATGCCCATGCATTTACGACTAGTTCGCAACTATTCTTTCACGACTTTCAGCACCTTCACTGCCTTTTCTGCCGACAAGCGAAGGAGATAGAGACCCGAGGGCAACACTTCGGTATTAATCACCGTCTCGCCCATTTCTAACACACCAGAACGAAGTATGCTACCCTCCGTATTCAACAACTCATAGCGACCCTGAATAAATTCTTCATTCCTAATATTTAGTCGGGTTACAAACGGATTCGGTGCCACCACTACATTGACAAGGAGTACATCTTCTACAGCAACGGTAGGCTCTACTTCAAACTCGGCGTTGATGGTAACATTCGCGGTAAAATTATATTCTGTGCCAGAGACAAAGTTTACCTGATCACCAACCTTTAAGCTCTTAAGCTTGTTGCCAGCATCTGCTACGCCTTCTACTTTATGGTTGCCTTTGGCGATCTTGTGCGTACCAGCGGCGTAAGCAGTCTCGCCGATCTTTACTTTACCATTGCCTACAATAGCGATAGTTACATCTACATTGTCGGGAGTAGGTGCGGGAGCATCTACTTCGAACTCAGCATTGATGGTAACATTCGCGGTAAAGTTATATTCTGTACCTGAGACAAAGTTTACCTGATCGCCAACCTTTAAGCTCTTAAGCTTGTTGCCGGTATCTGCTACGCCTTCTACTTTATGGTTGCCTTTGGCGATCTTGTGCGTACCAGCGGCGTAAGCAGTCTCGCCGATCTTTACTTTACCATTGCCTACAATAGCGATAGTTACATCTACATTGTCGGGAGTAGGTGCGGGAGCATCTACTTCGAACTCAGCATTGATGGTAACATTCGCGGTAAAGTTATATTCTGTACCTGAGACAAAGTTTACCTGATCGCCAACCTTTAAGCTCTTAAGCTTGTTGCCGGTATCTGCTACGCCTTCTACTTTATGGTTGCCTTTGGCGATCTTGTGCGTACCAGCGGCGTAAGCGGTCTCGCCGACCTTTACTTTACCGTTGCCTACGATAGCGATGGTTACATCTACATTGTCGGGAGTCGGTGCGGGAGCATCTACTTCGAACTCAGCATTGATGGTAACATTTGCAGTAAAGTTGTACTCTGTGCCTGAGACAAAGTTTACCTGATCGCCAACCTTTAAGCTCTTAAGCTTGTTGCCAGCATCTGCGACGCCTGCTACTTTATGGTTGCCTTTGGCGATCTTATGCGAACCTGCGGCGTAAGCAGTCGCCCCGACCTTTACTTTACCGTTGCCTACGATAGCGATAGTTACATCTACATTGTCGGGAGTAGGTGCGGGAGGATCTACTTCGAACTCGGCGTTGATAGTAACATTTGCAGTAAAGTTGTACTCTGTGCCAGAGACAAAGTTCACCTGATCACCAACCTTTAAGCTCTTAAGCTTGTTGCCAGCATCTGCGACGCCTGCTACTTTATGGTTGCCTTTGGCGATCTTATGCGAACCTGCGGCGTAAGCAGTCGCCCCGACCTTTACTTTACCGTTGCCTACGATAGCGATAGTTACATCTACATTGTCGGGAGTAGGTGCGGGAGGATCTACTTCGAACTCGGCGTTGATAGTAACATTTGCAGTAAAGTTGTACTCTGTGCCAGAGACAAAGTTCACCTGATCACCAACCTTTAAGCTCTTAAGCTTGTTGCCTGCATCTGCGACGCCTTCTACTTTATGGTTGCCTTTGGCGATCTTGTGCATACCGGCGGCGTAAAGCTTATCACCAATTTTTACCTTACCAGCACCCGTAATTGTTATCGCTATATCTACTTGCATCGGAGATGGTGGATCTGGTTCAAAAGTCGCTGCAACATCAACAATATCATCTACAAACTTGTAGATATTACCCGAAGTAAACTCACTATTACCAACCGTTAGACGTGTAAGCTTATGACCAAAATCGGGAATAGCCATAACCGGATATGATATTTTGTAGATTTCGTGGTGACCATATGCGTATTCATTATCTCCGATCTTTACCTTACCATTACCATGAATAATTACATTTATCCTGGCCTTATCAGGTTCTTTGAATTTTGCTTGGATGGTTATATTTTTATCAATATCATAGTCAAAGCCCACTGTAGCCGTCGATAATTTATCCTCACCTGCTACTTTGAATTCGGTTAAAGTGCAACCTTCATTAAGAATCACACTAATCTTGTGTTTCCCTTTCTTAATCGGATTAGCCCCTGACTTTAGAATGCGATCGCCAATCTTTATATCGCCACGTATAGCGTCCGCTACGTTTAAGGTTAGAGAGAACTCGTCTGCAAGATTCTTTGCAAACTCGTGTTTTACAGTCACTGCTTTAGCAGCTCTCGGTTTTTCTACTATCCAGACATAGACCTTTTCTATAGGATTATAATAAGTACCTGTTAAAAGATTAAGATTATTCACCATCAATGTTTTAAGGAAATAGCCTTCTTTAGGCTCTGCTTGGATGTAGATAGGTTCGCCGATAGCCACTTTTATCGGTTTATTATTCTCGTCTAATTCGTCGAGCATACCATCGGCATCCGCGATAGTAAACTCTCCTTTCGCCCCCTGTTCCTGTTTGAATTTCAAGGTAACCGACGGAATTTCTTTAAATTTTACAACAATAGTTACCGCTTCTTCTTCTCCCAGCTGAAACGAATAGTAATCCTTATCTTTATCATACTCAAATTCTTTACCCGTTTCCTTAACCTTTATATATTCTACATCCCAGAGGCGATCTAATCCCACTGTAGCAAAGATCTTAGTATTAGCTGCGATCTCTACATAGTCGGTATTCTCTGGTTCCGCTATTTCGACATTATTATTCTCGTCGGTATAACTACTGTAGAGACGGAATTCGCCATGGTCTAACTCGCTTTTAAAATAGACCTTTACCTTTTCTGCTCTAGTTTCGTTGAGCTCTTTAGAGATATCCGTCTTATAAATAGTTTGCAATTGCGCTTGAGCTCCGCACGCAACTGCACTGATACACAGCATCAGTATAATTTGTAATAGTACTTTCCTCATCTTGATTTATGTTTGGTCTTTTATTTCTCGAGTCTAAACACACATTGACAAAACTAGCGTATTTTGGGTTTATTGCACAGCAAACCCAGCTTATATCAGTGATTTTTAGTAACTTAGC
>CAUTNK010000033.1:0-9401 GCA_963540065.1 uncultured Bacteroidia bacterium | reverse complement strand
GTTATCGCAAGATTCAACTGACCGAAGTATTGATGTTCCATTTTTTTCATAGTTTCACCTCCAATAAAAACTTTTTGCAGCAAATATCAATTTGCCATACTATTTGACAAACGGGTTCCAATCTGCTAATACGTACATATCCATTTTATTGTTGTCCGGTAAAAACGGGAGATCGTATTTTTAGAGCACACGCCCCCTGATCGCACTGTAAAAAAAGTGCGATCTCAAAAAGACAAGCCACTTAATCAATAAAGAATTTAGTGCATTTTAACATAACTAGATGTTTTACGCATCTCACTTCATAATTACCCTGAGTTGCAATTTGTTCGATTTTATCGCGGCTTAGTAACGAGAGGAGAGTAGAAAAGATCGGCTGTCCGTTAAAATAGGTACTCTTGCTCATGAAGTGCATTGAGTTTTTTGGCAGTACAAAAATGCACAATTAGGGGCGAATCTCTGTACGAGATCCGCCCCGTTTTTTCACCCCTATGAAAAAAGTTTATCGGACACCGATAGATTCTAATAATTAATCTGGGAGGGTATTACAATGACACATTCAAAGAAGGTTAACAGGCATTTGCTTAGTGAGTGTAATTTCAAATGTTGCTACTGCTTTAGAGAAGTCTTCGCTCGTCAGAGTTTGAAAAAAATCTGATAGTACTTGATAAACTAGAGAGGTACTTCCCCGAAATCAATTTCGTAGGGGGCGAGATAACGTTACTCCCCTACATTGAAGAGCTCATTCAAATAGCATACGAGCGTGGTTTTAAATGTTCTATTGTCACCAATGGGTACGATTTCGTAGATAATCCCGAACGTTGGCGGAAACTCTAACCCTATATTACGACGGTTGGAGTCAGCATAGATTCGTTGAATGAAGCAACCAACCGAGAAATAGGGCGCAGAAAAGGTAATCGTACTATAACTCGCGCAGAGTACGAATTGTTTTGCGCAGAGGTTAAAGCAGCTGGTCTACGGCTCAAGGTTAATACCGTAGTGAGTCGCCTGAATCTCGCTGAAAATTTTGTTGATTTTTATCGAAGCGTGCCGCCCGATCGGATCAAACTCATGCAGGTCTTTAAGCCTAATCGTGAGGTTTTGGCTAACTACGACCACTTATTGATATCCTCCGAGGAGTCTGCAGACTTTGTGACAAGAAACTCCCACTCTGATTACAAGTTGGTAATCGAGGGGTGCGAGGATATATCCAACTCGTACTTCATTCTTTGTGGCGACGGCGCTTTTATAGATAGCAAGAGTGGAGTGAAAGGACGTTCTCTTATAGAGAATGATGTTGATTGTAGTATAGCACTGGAGCGCATCTGTGTCAATATGAAGAAATACAATGCTCGCTACGAGCTCTAGTACAATCGTAAAACTTGCGACGCCAGTCAAGAGGCAGCAACGAAATAAGCAGCTCAATCTATTGACTCCTAGCTTTCCTGTTGTAAGGTAACGCCGCAATCGCGTTATTGTAAAACTCGAGAGTGAGGGCTTAGCAGGCGAGTCCTAACGCTGGAGGGACGGAGGGTGCGCAAAGCGACCTTAGCAGGCAGCAGACTTCGACAAGCGATCATATTTTTTTATAGACAATTAACATGTAGCACGGGGTTTCTACCGCCGTGCTGGAAAGAGACTCACCACCGCCATGCGGCGGGGTTCTAAGCGACGGGTGGGCAACCCGTCGTTAAGATAAACCTGCACGCGAGAGCACGCAGGGGGGAGGCTTAACAGGCGGTGTGAGTTCGCAGAGCGGTTAGTAGGCACATCACTTATACCAACTCGGTTTTTGTTCCAAAGCCTTGCAACCTATAAACATATTCTCAGTGTCTGCACCCTCACGTAACTTCCACTTCTCCAAACGTTGGTTGAAAACCGAGCACCCCGAAAACATGAAGTACATCTTCGTCACCGAGCTCACATTCCATTTCTCTAGCGGCTGATTAAAAGCAGTGCAATCGTGGAACATGTAGTTCATGTCCGTTACATTGCTTACATCCCAGTCCTCTATCGGTTGGGTAAACGATTTGCACCCCTCAAACATCCGCTCCATCGTCGTAACGTTGCTCGTCTTCCAAGCACGCAGCGGCATACTAAAAGCACGAGCCCCGGAAAACATTTCCTTCATATTCGTCACACTACTTACATCCCACTCCTCTATATCCTGATTAAAAGCTGCACAATCCTTAAACATCCGCTCCATATTCGTTACTCGACTTACATCCCACTCCCCAAGCGGTTGATTAAAGGTAGAGCAGTTATAGAACATATTGCTCATGTCTGTTACATTGCTCACATCCCAATCCTGAATGGGTTGATTAAATGCTCCACACTGGTAAAACATTTTGCTCAAATCCGACACATTCGATAGGTCTGGGGGACGCACGCCATCGTCAAAAACCATTTTCGTACAGTACGCAAAAGTATTCTGCATCGAAGTCCAAGCTACTGTCCCAAAATCGACAACCTCCGAAAGCGCATCTCGCGTTATTCCGTTCGTGTCCCCCATACAGAAACGCTCGAGCCCCTCTGGTCCAGCTTTTATCGTAAAATATCCGTCATTTGGTGGATTAAAATAAAACGTCCCCTTCTGTTGCTCTTCTTGCACGATGGCCTCACCAGATGAGTTGATTATCATCAACTTATACGTCCCAACAAATGGAAGCGCAATGGTCTCACCACGTTTTACTTGCCATGTCGTTATAAATGGGCGGCTCTCTTCATCGGGAGCATTAGCACTCACTAGCAACGGTAACATCATTAGCGCAAGGGCTACTGTAAACCTCAAGAATCTCTTCATCTATGCGATATTAAATTTTCTAGAGTACAAATTTCTATTCTTTTTGCTTTACGCCTGTTTTATATACGAAATAAAATGTTTTATTTATGCAAAATGATGTTTATCAACTATTTATATCAAAAAAAAAGGACTGGAAAGTGTGGGGTGTATTGTGCAATGCTCCCAAAAAACATAAGAACCGCTTTTCTGTTGCCTTGACAGAAAGACGGTTCTTTTTGTAGACCGTGACGAACAATTTAGAGCGGAAATACACAGAACAATCTAAAGCGTAAAATACAAGGTATTACGCAAGGTTATTTCTGTATAGGAATCAAAGTATATTTTTAATCGCATTTTCTACCTCTGCCATATCGGCGGTAGGTTCAAAGCGCTTTATGACTTCCCCTTTCCTATTTACGAGGAACTTTGTAAAGTTCCATTTTATGTCGGGTTTAGACGCGTAATCCGGATCTTGTTTCTTGAGCATAGAAGCCATACGCTGCGCCCGCTCTCCCGTAAAACCTTCAAATCCTTTTTTGCTTTTTAGATAGGTATAAAGGGGCGCTTCGTTCTTTCCGTTGACCTCTATCTTTTCAAAAAGCGGGAATGTGGTGTGATACTTTTCTGTGCAAAAGTTCTTAATTTCTAACATACTGCCGGGCGCTTGTTCGCCGAACTGATTGCATGGGAAATCGAGGACAACAAGCCCTTTCTCGCGATACTGCGTATAGAGTTTTTCGAGAGCTTCGTATTGCGGAGTAAAGCCGCACAGAGTGGCAGTATTTACGATGAGGAGTACTTTGCCTTTATACTCTTTCAACGCAACCTCTTTGCCTTGTTCGTTCTTTACAACGAAGTCATAGATTTCCTGTTGAGCAAAGGTTACAAGTGCGGCACAAAGCAACGCAAAGGTGAAGACTAGATTTTTCATAAGATGCAAACTAAAGGTTAATGAGCAATACGTATCCGATCGCTCAAAGCAAAACTACAAAATAAAGCGGAAAGAGGCGGAATAAAATTAGGCGCAGTGTTATGCCGCGCCTAATTGTTGTAGACGTATTTTAAGAGCTAACATATTGATCCCTCTGTGTTAAAGATTAAATTTTTCACGTCGCGAGTCTTTTTTCTGGGACATAGCAAAATGTTTTAGATAGTTTTTGTAATTTTTTTTTTGATTCTAAAGAGCGGAAGTAAGGTTAACCGAAGTATTTTACCGACATTTGTTCTGATTATAAGGCTCTTCCGTACGAAAGGATTCTATACAACAATGGATTTACAATCCCGTAGCTGGTATTTCCTCGCACTTTTGCTTCTTTTTCCTCTACTCGTACACGCCCAAGAGGAATTCCTTGTCGTATCCTACAATGTGGAAAATTTCCTAACCCCGACTAGCTGGCAAGATTCTACTGAATACACGCGCCCCGAAGATCGTATCACGGTGGACGCATTCAAAGAAAAAGCCGCGTCTGTATCTCGTGCACTACGACTCATGGCTGGACGCCATCTTTTAGGACTCATTGGGCTCTGTGAAATAGATTCGCGCCGCGTGCTCAACGAACTTGTCTATCAAACTCCGCTAAAGCAAGGGAATTACAGCATTCTACATCACGATTCACCCGACCATCGTGGGATCGATGTAGCACTGCTCTACCAACGCAATCTACTACAACTACACAACGTTCGGTGGCTAACAGTCCATCTACCAAGCGAAACTAGTGTCTACCCAACACGCGAACTCCTCTACGCCTCATTCTTGTTGCCGCATGCCGACACGCTACACGTAGTACAATGCCACCTTCCGTCGCAAATGACCGCGAGGGTAAACCCAGTAGTCGTCCCAGCAGTACTTGCACGATTACAGCGTGTTTTGGACTCCGTACGCACCGTATCGCCGCAAGCCAAAATCGTGGTAATGGGCGATATGAATATGCCTGTAACAGACCCGCAGTTAGCAACGCTGAGCGACACAAACTACGAAAACGCAAAAAGACAAAACAAATTACTCAATTGGGCGCTTTTTCTACCCGATTCTTTAACCTATCCTACCTACAACTACAAAGGCGAGTGGAGCACGATAGACGCATTCTTTGTGTCGCCTCTGCTTTTAGATTCTACAGACTGGCATTGCATTCCGTACCGTTGGGATTACGCATTCTTGCTCGAGAAAGACTTAGAATACGGCGGTAAGAAACCTCGTCGCACTCGCAAAGGGATTGCCTTCCGGTCGGGCTACTCCGATCATTTACCGATAGGGCTACTGCTAAGATATAGATAAATGACTTACGCTTATAGACTCACTGCGCGTTATTTCCACGCCATAGCTAGTTGCAGCTGCGCGTCGTAGGTAGTAATACGCCACGGATAGGGTTCGAAAGATCCTCCCACGCGACACCCCAACATCCAATACTTCGCAAAACGAATATGCGAAAGAAGCACTAGGCGTCCGCCAGTCTTGCGTAGGGTATGTATGGGCGATGTATACCTAAAAGAAGGCTCGCCGTAATAAATAACAGCAGGATGCGCACCGCCGTAAAAACCTGCTGCCAAAAGGGCGATGGTTAAGCTGGGTGTGCGATAATCTAGGCGCTGTGAAAGAAAGATACTCGGTGGTGCAACCTCTCTCCTATCCTTCGGATTTGCCACAGCCACCTGACACTGCGAAATAGCAGAGAAGGCACTCGTAAGTGGATACGAAAACCGCACTTTAACATCATGCCGCAATGCATAAACCGGCGCTTTGTAGTAGGTTTTATAACGTAAGAATAGCGAACCTCCAGCAGCAAATAAAAGATCTGCAGAGAGCGCAACTTCGTGTAGCCAAGCCTTCTCTAAAAATCCCCTATGAAAGCGATAAGTTGCAACAAACTGAGTCCCTTGCAACGACCAGAAATTGTAATACAGGTTCGCACCCCATCGTCCTCTTGGATGTATGGAGCGCGAAAAGTTCCGTTGATAGCGCGACGGATTCCCTCCTCCGTAACGATACAGTTCTGCCGACCACGTCCCATACCGTACCGTAGCATACTCTGCAGCCAAGAGCGCACTATTTCTCTCCCAGACGTTTGCCCAACGCTCTGATGCCTGTAGATTCCCTTCGGCGACCTCGCCCCAGCACTGAAATCGCTTCCAACGGTACTGACCATAAAGCCCCACACGCCATTGCGACTGTAATTTTAACTCCGCGGTAGAAGAGGTAGAAATAAGAAAGGGATCGCGAAAATAGTCGTAAGCACTTGCAATTCCCAACGAATAGTGCTGTCGCTGCCATTTTAAATCGAGAACTCCTAGGGTTTCTCGCGTCGTATTGCGCCATTTTTGCCGTGCAGGGGTATCAAATGCACCAGAGATATCCACGGTACGTAAAAGACGCTTCCCCTTCTGTTCGCGATAGGTGGCATTTACAGGGCGATAGGAAAAAGCCAAGGTTAGCAACAACGAACTCTCCAAACTGCTTGTAAGCGCAACACCGAAGGGCGTCGCGCTAGTGGGGGTTGCAAAACAGCCGCGCGGTAGGTAACGATCACCTTGGTAGGATAACGGGCGTTGCGTCGGAAAAGAATAATTCGACGAAGAAAAAGTAAGCCCATACCCCGCCAGATATGAGAAATGCCCCAAGACCACACGCTCCAGCCATTTCCCCGAAAAGGTGGTTTGCAAAAAGCCAGCATAGGAGGGATAACCATACGGATTAACTCGAGTGGCAAACGGCTCATAGGGTTGTTTACGCCCACGCAGCGCCAAGCGTAGCACATCACCAGCATGGTAATCTATACGAGTCTCGAGGGCAAGTGGATCGCCAAGCGTGTTCTTTTTCGTTTTAACACTTCGTACAGTGCGATACGACGCCCGTTGTAATATGTCAACCTGCTGTCGGTGAAAACGCCCTACTGCGGGCTCTTTGACGTAGAAAAAGGGTAGTAATGCCGTAGCACGATCGCGTGGCAAATTCGCCACCCAAAGGAGGTCTGTTACTTCAGCAAAACGCAGATAAGCATTGCGAAATGCAATAAGCGCTTCCGCCTCGCCTTCTTTCAAAAAAGGAAGAGAACGAAGAAGGGAAAGCGATGCTGTATTAAGTTCTACAGGGTGCTCCAGATAGTCCTGCCACTGCTCGATACGATCGATATCGGCTTCTGAAGGTGTTTCTGAGAAGATCTCCAGCTCTGGTGGGGAGGTTTGTCCCTGTGTATTTGTTGTGAAAAGGAAAGCGACTAGGAATAGAGAGCAAAACTTCTTTAACGGAACGTACATTGAATAGTTCTGTTTTTAATAGAAAACCTCTAGGTAAATGTAGCTTTTTCTTACTAGATTCAAGTCATAAATGCACATAGCGCATTTATCGGATGCGTTACATTATGAGAATATTGCACAATCCGCCACACACCAGCCCTCTTTTTTGGGTTTACTGTGCAATAAAACCATCATATATTTTGTATTACCTACTCCTTTTCAGTTTACACTCTACCAAGTTTATTATTACCACGATAACCAAACTGATGACTGTCCTTGTCTTTCTCTATAATATCCAGTCTGCAGAGAAGCAAGCAGTATCCTCCCAATTACGCACACAATGTTGAATTGAAAACCATTGAAACATCTACAATATCTAGCCAACATAAACATAGTCTTTTCTGTGAAAGCACCTATGTATCAGGCGATGTACGACTTCTTTACAAAAAACGTAAGAATACATTCCCATCACTACGCACATACCTAGATATACAGGAACTTGAAGCCATCTACTTTGAACGATACACCACTCAATAGCATTTTCTCATTTACTACTCATGCTTTTGATTTTAAAGTATTTGCATCAAAAAGTCAACTATCTTTAAGTGACGCTGGCGAATTTTTTCCTTGTCCCAAAATAGGTCATGCTCCGTCATTCTATGAACCTCTAACTGTTGCTGTAAATGTGTAAAGCTATCACGTTTTATCTGAAATCTGGCATTGCTCAATGAAATATTATGACTGCCAGACAACAGCAAATAGTTTCCCAAACATTCTAAATGTCGGTTAGAGAAGTCTTCATCATAAGAGCAATAACCATTATCAGCCTCTTTGTTTTCAGTCTCTGGTGCGATGTGTTCAAGGTGCGGATCCTTAATACTGTCATATCTGATAGGGGTATAACCTGACTTTCCACTTACAATCAGATGGTTTTCGTATTTCCATAAAAGAATTTTTGCTGTTTGATGACTCATCCCCATATTGAGAGAACGAGCAAGCTCTTCATTATTCCAATATCTCGACCAACCATTTTCGCTCTTCATCAATTCAATATGACTGACAACAGTCATTGCATCAGATTTCATATCCTGATAGCATTTATTGAGGCGCCACAGCAACCTAGCGCGAGTGCCGATAATGCAATCTCGCAAGAAGATTTGTTCCAAAGATTTTGCCAACAGGTTGAGTCCATCTTGCTCCATGCCATTACGCATGGCTTTGATAACAAAGGGGAACATGATACTTTTGTCTGCCGACACCAGCAAGGCATGATAAGCTATATTTTTCCTCTCTTGCTGGAGAAATTTTTCTGCTTGCGTAAAGCAAGAAGTCAGTAAACGCGTGAAGTCACTTATAAAAGCAATATTATCAGCTTTACCTAAATTTTCGTTTACGAAATCTGTGGAACTAATATCATCCAAGTTATTTCTCCAAACCTTAACTGTGTAATTTAGGATATTATCTTCATCAATATAATACTCTATTTGAGCAATTGATTTATAGATATGCTCAAATCTTTCTTTTATATCATCCAATAAGGATTCTCTTACTTCAGTAAGCGCATGTAAATGTATATGATACATAAACTGAGCTTTAATAATTTCCAATTTGGTAGGTTTCTTACCTCGATTGTTTTGAAAAATAAACATTTGTACAGCCTCGGTAGCATCCTTTACCACATGCGTAGTGCATGAAGCATGGGTAATTGCGTTATGAAGAGCTAAGAGCTCCTTTTCTTCGATGTCAGCAAGGCGTGCTTTAAAATAATCAAATGCATCCGCAATTCTCTCTTTTGAAGGAGTGTCTATAGCGCTACGATCTGTGGATTTTTGGTCTATGACATAGTCACGGAACATCTGCTCGTCATACTTCACTGTTAAAAAGCGATATTTACTTCTCTGTTTAATGGTGTTAGTATAAGATATATACAAGTCATCATCAAAATCTTCAACATTTTCTATGTTTCTGATTTCCATCAATCGTTTATAGAGGGCAGACAGAAATATAACGGTGGTTGTCAAGCGCTGCTGTCCGTCTATGATAGCATACTCATTCTCACCTTTCTCCTCAAAGAGAAAATGTCCGAAATAGTATGGCGTAGAGGAGTGACTGTTTACATAATCCAGCAAATCTGACAGAAATATATTGACTTGTTTCGGGCTTTTGTCTGCACCATCTGTGTCCCATGAATAAGCACGTTGATAATTAGGTACACGTATAGACTTCCCTGACAATAGTGTTGATATGTTTGTTGATGATTCCATAGCAATCCCCCAATTCTAATAAAAAACGGTCTAATAAAAAAGCCTCCCGACTACCAGAGTAATCAGGAGGCTTGAAGTTGGCAACGACCTACTCTCCCACCCGCGAGGGGCAGTACCATTGGCGCTGG
>CAUTNK010000032.1:0-9833 GCA_963540065.1 uncultured Bacteroidia bacterium | reverse complement strand
TTACCGTCTCGTAAAGAACTGATTCTAACGACGTAGAAATCTAATACTCTCAAAAACGGAGATAAATATGGCGGGCATCACCTCGGGTGGTGCCCGCCTTTTAATTGCTTAGTAAAACAAAACCTACATATGTTTGATAAATTACCACGCCCGTTTCTAGCAGAACCCGCATCGCGGCTCGTCGCCGTCTAGCCCCTGGCGGAACCGTAGGCGGTTATCGCGGTCTAGAAAATTGAAATTCAAGCTGGTTTCTCTCAATCTTTTACAAGCAGTTCTGTCTTGATCTCACCATTGTCAGAAGTGAGGCGCAAAATATAGATGCCTGCAGGGAGAGCCGTCGTGTTGATAAGTGTTTCGCCAACTTCCAATACTCCCGAAGTCAGCACAACCCCTTGGGCATTCAGCAATGCATAGTGCCCCAACAAGTCGCCACTCATGATGCGTAACTGCTTGTCGAACGGATTCGGCGCTACCACTACGTGGGCAAACACTGGCGCCACAACGTCCGTTCCCATATCTTCAAAAGTAGCCTTAACCACAACATTCGTCATAACCCTAAAACTCTTGCTAGCAAGGATATCCTCACCATTCGCGGTTAAAGTTTTGAGCTTCCAGCGGGTTGCATCTTTCGGAGTCGCTTCTACCGTCAGGAGAGTCCCCTCTGCTACGCGTTTCAACATTTCAGGAGTGTAGTCTACTACTTTCAGTTCGCCTTCTCCTTCCACTTCGAGCGTAACTTTATGATATGCTGCCGATTTCACAAAGAATGCCTCATAGCTCATATTACTACTAGCAAGATCCGTACGCGGATTCTCTGTTCGCTCATCAGACCAATGCGAGAATTTATAACCCGTTAACGGTGTCGCTCGAACGGGTGACGACATTTCCCCTTCACGAACCACCTGATAACTTTGACCTTCTATAATACCATTCGCCCCGGCAGTATAAACAAGCTCGTAAGTAGTTTTCGGCGCTGGTGCAAAAAGCGCTTTTACCGTAATCTCCTTCTTGTCTTTACGGACAGCGGTGGTTATCTTATCAGACCAACCTGCAAATATATACCCCGCATCGGGCACTGCTTCTACAGCTACACCTTCGCCTCCTGCCGGAGCATGCAACTCTAGGTACGGATAACTTTCTGTTTTCGCTTGCTCCTTCACTCTACCATGTTCACCTGCAATATAACGCAGCATTAGGTCTGTTACTTCGGGAGTATACTTCACCTCGATGTTGTCTATGGCTAGATAGATTTTGTACGACTTCGCCGTAATATTCCAGCGGAAACGAAGTGCATTATGTCCCGCCATCTTGTCTGCAGTAAGCGTAAAAGTTGCTACCTCGCCATAGCTTTCGGTAACAGCATGTGCCCGCTGCCATGCGCCATCTTCAAAGCAATACTCTAAATAAACCTCCACGGGATGCCCCTCGGAGAAATCGCTTTTGAAATAGCGCATGTAGCTAATCGTAACATCGGAGGTCGCAACACGATCCGTTAGCGAGAACCACGGCGTTTTAGCCCACAGATCAGCATACCATGGCTGTGCATTGTCCTGACGCGGATCTACCAACAAGAAATTCCCGCGCGGCGTCACAACCTCCGGAAGTGCTGAGACAGGACTAAAGAGCCAACCGCGTCCTTCAAAGGGCTTGGCAAATGACCAGTCGTTAAGCTGCGATTCGCCAAATTCAAAGTCCTCTGTCCATTTTAAGCGATGAGCTCGTTCAAAAAGCGCTGTAACACTTAAGTCGTTCAATACATTTTTGTCTGTTCTTCGTTTCGCGGTTACACCATCCGACCAACCTACAAAGACGTACCCCTCCGAAGCTTCTACCTCTACAGGCGTTCCGTCAGTACCCGGAGTAATGGTTTGCTTCTCGTTGTTTGTGATACACCTACCACCTGCTGTTAATTGGTACGTGAGGTGACATTCAAAAGTCTCGAACTCGGCAGTAACCATCAAATCTGACTGGACGTCTTTGTCAGTACGCGCAGCATCCCGATTGCCATCCGACCACTGTTTGAAACGATACGTAATCTGTGTCGGTACAGCTACGACCGTTTTGCCATCCTCGCCGTCGGCTACATACTGCGATACCATACCTTGCAAGCAACCATTGGCGCCTGCTACATACTGCAGATGGTGCGCTTTTTTTAACAGCGTCGCCTTTACTTCGATAGCAGCCCCACTTACTGCAACTTCTTGCTCAAAAGACGTATATCCCGCCTTGGAAAGTGCTACCGTATAGTTGCCAGACTGCAGGGGTAGCTCATAACCATTGCTTACAACTCCACTAACATAACCATAACGCAGTGTAACTCCATCCAAGGCATTACCCTTTTCGTCGGTAATCGTAAAGGTGACGAGCGTAGCTGCTTGTGCTGGATTTACTATCAGTTTACCCTCTTTGCGCGTAACCATATAACCATCTATCGGTACAGGTCCTTTCTCTTTGGGTTCTACGCGATACGTACCCGGCACCAGTGGAAGTTTGTTGGGCAACCATGTGGTATTATCTGGTAGCATTATTCGGTACTCCGTTTCAAAAAGCGGTTCAGAGCCTTCAAATTGCAAACCCTCGTACTGTAATACGAGTTCCGGAAGGCTAGCTCCAGCTTCCATTACAGCATCTTGCATGGTTATTGTAAGCGGAATTCTGCTTACTTCAACTTCGCGTGCTATAGGCGTAGCCGGCAGATATAGCTCGTCCCCAGGCTGAGTTGCATAGATCTTAGTTTTACCTACACCACAAGTTAGGAGATTCCCCGCCTCGTCTATAGTTACAATTTTAGGGTCTTCGCTCTTGTAGACTATGGGTAACCCCGATGACGCTTTTGCCCCGAGTGATAGCGGTTGCCGCGTATATTTGCGCTCTATTTTTGTTGTTTCCCATACAATAGATTGTTCGTAAGCTAACCGAAGCACATAACGCCGTTCGTTGCGTCCATTAGCTGCTCGGACTACCAATAGAACAGGCTTGCGAAGATCTACAGTAAGGTTGCTAGGTACGACTTTCTCGTCTTCTCCCAAATAAAGTTTTGCATTAGGCGCCACTGCGTCTACGGTCAGTACTACTTTGCTCGGATCAAGTTTGCTTGTTGCAGATTCGTCAGCTGCTCGCAATTCGATAAGTTCGTCCGGCGTGTTTACTACGATCGTCTCTTTTAATCCCGGATTCTTAGTTTTATCCACGGTAAGTTTTATAAGATCGCAGGCTGCCGAGAGCTCCTTTACGAGTTTGATCGTGAAGTTCTGTTCTATCGTTTTCCCAAAAAGCCCCTCTTTTTTTGCCTTAAAGCTTAGAGTTTGTGCTGGATTGGTAAAATCAAAACTCTGCGTAGGCTGTACTTCACTACCCCCGTAGTAGAGCTTAGCGCCAGCCCATCCCAGCGTGAAGTTTAGTTTCACTGCATTCAGCTGCGAGAAATTATCTGGCATCGTGATAGTGAATTCATTTGCTGCGGAGCGCTTTGCGGCAATTACCTGCCCATCGGCTTCTACATCGCTCACCACCTCTTCTATTTTTTGCCAAATATCCGTACGGTTAGATTGGATGATCCCATGCTTTTGATTGTCGTAAGCCGTTACCGTGCCTCTACCCTCAGTAAATAGGAACTCGCCTTGACAATTTGCAGGCAATTCGAATGAGGCATTGCACACACTACGCAGCATATTGGCAGCAATCTCTTCCTGTGTACGGACTGTATTCCATACACGGCACATTGCGTTCTCGCCCTTGAGCCCTACATTGAGTAGGATATCGTCAAAACCAAAGCCTGAATTACTTACCTTGCGCATAGGCACCTCTTCGCCATCTATATAAACTTTGAGGGTGGTAGTCTGGAAGTCTTTTAAGCCCTCCTTGTGCAGTGTGACAGCAATATGCTGCCATTTACCAGGCTGCAGTACGGGATAGAGCGAGGCAAAACCGCCCCCTTCGCCTACCTTCACCACTAAGGTATTATCGGCTATCTCTCGTTCGCCAACATAGGAGGCGATCCAAAGACCTTCGCTATTGACCAGATCGCAACGCTGCGAGCCATCCAGCTTCCACAAACCTTCGATGGTGGCTTCCATATTTACATCCAGACCGATCCATGGCAACTGTACGCTTTCGTTCGTATTACCCATAAAGCGCAAAGCATAGAGAGCGGCTGTCTTTTCTGCAATATTGTAGATCGTTTTAGCACTGCTATTATTAAGCGCATTGCCATCTGTCTCCGTGAGCTCCACTAAAATATCGTGCTTACCTACGGTACTCAAATCAGCTTTCTGGGAAAAAGTTAGGAGTTGCGTATCAAAACTGTGCGGTTGTAAATCGCAAACGAACTCCTCTTCTACTTCCGGACGATCGTTGATCTTATAACGTGCCTTCAGTTTTGTTACCGCCGTAAGTCCATTATTTTGTACACGGAATTGTATCAATTCCGCTGCACCTAAACCGCGTTTCGTCTCCAGACCTTCGATGCCTGTAATTCCAAGCTCGCGATCGTACGGACTTTTACCTGCCACTATATTGGATTTGAAATCTACTACATGCCCCCATTCTATAGCGCTTTTTGCTTTGAATTGGGTATACCCATCGGGCGATGAGATCATGACACGCATACGGTGCACACCTTCTGCAATGTTAGTTAGTTTCGAAAGGTCTAAATCTGCCCAGTACTCAAAATCTCCCTCTTTGAGCGGGAAAGTATATCTCTCGCTCTGGTCGTCAAAAAGCTGGTCATCGTTCGCATCTATCCAAATCTGAGCTTGTGCAGGCAAATGCTGAGCTTGTACACTCCCCGCAAAACCCAGTTGCACTGCATTAAGGCTCTCTTTGTATAGCGTAAGGGTCTCAGGAACATAATAAACAGAGTTGGAGGCGCGTAATGAAAGGTTTTCTCCCCCAGGAGTAGATATAGATGAAATCCAGAGTTGATCGGGCTTCTGAATCGTACCGCCATTCCACTCCTTATCATGCGAAATGCTAAGGTTCGCAATGTTATCGTTCCTATCCCCATCGCGAGCTAGTACTACCCTCAAATCTGATCGCATAGGTGGGGTAATATCGATTAGGCGTGGAATTACAAATTTCGTCTCACGGCTGGGCAGTAGTTCAGGAACTTGGTAGCGTAACGTATCATCTTTTACATACATTGTTAGCCCAACGTTGTAATAGGAGGCGGGGTGGAGGTTTTCTATGGTTACCTCTACGTTGCTCTTGTTTGTTTCGGAGCTCGCCACTTCGCGTAACCCTTTGATGCGCCATTGATTGCTTTGCGCCACTTCGCGCACTTCTGCAATCCAACCCTCGCCAGGGTGGTCGTTATAACCGGTCATGCGGAAGGTAAGTCCTCCGTTATCTGCTTCCGATACAAATATCTTACCCACGTGCTTCTGTTCGGTAAGATGAAACGTCGCATCCTTTGCTTGTACCTTCAGATTGGCAGGAACGTTGCTCACATATACCGATAAAGTATCATCTTTGGCTAATGCTACGTTGTGGAAAGTAGCTTGTACTACATTGTTTGAGTCGCGAGGCAAAATCTGTAAAATAGCTTGTTCCTCCTGTTTGTACGGAGCTAACGATCCGCCGCCATCTACAAAAAGCTGTGTACCATTGAGTTTCTTCGAGATATACGGCACGTGTGGGAAGCGCACACCGAGGAAACTATAATATGCTACCTCGGGCATTCTGAGCACATCGCCCATGTTATACACCTCGAAGCGCTTGGAATTATTCTCGGGGTGGGCATCGTTTGTTACATCTACACGAGCTTCTACTACAAACTTATGGGGTTCGCTGTGCGAGAAATCATAATTGAAACTGATGATTTTGTCCTCGTAAGGCTTGAGTTTTTCAACAATTCCGGTATAAACAACACGCCCATCCACTTGTATCGATACAGGGACATTGGTTACAGGTGTATAGCCATTGTTCGCTATCTTGAACTGTATTTTCTCTACCCCGAGCTGTTCGTGGGCTTTAATTACAGGACGATTAACCCAAGCAATACCCACATCCTGCATAGTACTAGCCTTTTCTACTTGGTAGTTAACTAGGATAAAAGCATCGCTCTGCGTTTCCAATGCAAATTCTAATGAGAGACGAATATTTTGCCCTTTGTATTTTGATATTTCCCATACGACATCATGCTCGTCACCATCGCCTTCAATTTGCTCACGCGCCAATACATCCTTCTCCTCTGCGCCATTCACTAGCAGACGCAATAGCGCGCCGGGAGTATTGATGTTTGGAGTCATCGTGATATGCGTACGGAAAAAGAGCTGATCGCTAGCGGTATATTTTGTCAGATCCAAACCACAAATTTCTAGCACACCCACATTATCGCGGCGCTCGAAGGGCTTATCCCAGTTCTTCTCCTGCGTGGTCGCCTGCCATACCAACATTTGCGAGCCGAGTGGCAGGCCTAGATAAGCAGGGGCATCCTGGGTTTTCATACCGAGGTTTTTTCCCGTAGCAATAGTTGCATTCTGTAGTGGGAGTTCAATAAACGTCTCGCGGTAGGGTAAGTTGGCTTCCGTAATGGTAATAGGGATTGCCTTTGTTGCAAGTACCCCTATACTCCTACGCCCACGGACTCCGTCCGCACTCACTGCCTGTACCGCAAAAATATTCTTCGCACTAGGCGATACCTTATCTTTGGGAATTACATATCGATTTTGCGTTCCCTGTACTTCCGCAATTTCGTCGTAGCTTTCCTTCTCAAGATTGGCTTTCAAAATCTTGTATTTGGCAGCACTCTCCACTGCATCCCATTGCAATAACCAGCCCTCTGTAGAACATGCTTTATCATTCAAGACCAGATTTTGTACCTGTGGCATAATGCTAAACTCGCCATTCATGATCAGGATGTTCCCCGTGTTATCCGTCAAACGGAACTTTGCTTTTGCAGTAGATTTCGTATTTGCAGGGATTTTAACCGTGCAGTAGGCACTCCCTTCGCCTAACTGTGTGTAAGTATTACCACCGTCTGTGGAGAGTTCTACAGTAAATGTCTCGGCAAAATGTTGTGTACGCAGATATACATTTTCACCGGGGGAGTATACCTCACCTGCTAATGGCGATTGAAGCGTTGGCTTATAATCCTCGAAATACCACACAAGCGCGTACGACTGTCTTTTGCCCTGATGTACAGCCCCAGATACCGAAATAGTATACTCGCCGGGCTGTGGATCCCGAATAACGACCTGTTCAATATTATCTACTCGATTCGGGGTAGTAGCAACTGCATTAGCCTCTGGTTGTTGGGGGGATAGACTGTATGGATAGTAGGTTTTCCCTGCATGTTTTACTACCACATCCAAATCGTTTACCATGGGGAGTTCGCCCGCTTTGTAGTGTTTATTGGCTACGGGATCGTTCCAACAGATCATCGCGCGCAATTCTTTTGTGCCCGCTGGTACACGAACAGTATGCTCTTTTGTATCAGAAGAGTTCTGCGCTATAAAATCGAAGCGATACCACTCCTTTTCCATCGCTATAACGGCTGCTACAGCGTCTACAATCCCAAAACCATACTTGTAATCTGGTCCGATATTCCCCGCATCCGTAGCTGTATTCGCTATCAGGGCTTTCAAGAAATAGTTGTACGGATTTACGTTGCCATGGAGCTGCTTCCAACGTTGCGTAAGGAGAGCAAGATGCCCCGTCACTGCAGGACACGCCATAGAAGTCCCATCTTCGGACTTGTAGCTCTGATTGGGGATAGTAGAGTAAACGTCTACACCTCTAGCGCTGACAATAGGGAACAGTCGTCCATCGCGAAGTGGTCCAAAGCTCGAGAATTCACTAATCTTGCCATACGAATCTACAGCTGCCACGGAGATGATGTTCTTACCGTAGCTTGTGGCATGCCCAAAAGGCTGTTTACAAGCCCCTTGGTCGTTACCGGCCGCAAAAACATGCGTTAGTGTCGGTACGTAGTAGGCAAGCTCGTCCAAGCGCGGATCGCCAAGAGCAGTATAGTTGAGATATTCCTGCACGTTACAAACCTCCGACATTTTCAAGCCGTAGGAGTTCGAGGTAAGCGAGATCTGCTCATTTTCGAAGGTCTCGTACATCTCTTGCGCAGCCGTCTTACCATTCGATTGTATATTAAAGTTCCACGTCCAAACATTCGCATGCGGAGCCATCCCCCGCGCACGCTCGTTCAACAAGCCACTACCAGCTATCGTACCCGTAGTATGCATACCGTGCCCACCCGAGACGGCAAGCCCGATTTCGAATTCCTTTACATGTATGCGCTGCCCGTAATCTACATGCTGTGCCACATTTGCATCCCAAACTCCAACGCGGATGCCATCGCCGAGGAGCTCGCGACCACCCAAAGCAACAGGCATTTGTAATACTGCAGCGCCACTTAGTTTTGCAGCATCCCTGTTAGTTATCTGCTGCGGAGGCTTTACCCATGTTAGCATTGCAACCCATTCCGCCGATGCTAAGGAGCGTAATTGTTCGTACGTGCCTTCTACTTCTACACTACGCGCAAACAGTGTGGGCGGACGATAAGTAATTTTCTTTGCCTCGAGAAGAGCCCGAACCTTGATCCAGTCCACCGTTGGGAACCACGTAAGCGACATCTGTAACTCCTCTCCCGCTTTTGCCCATTTTGGCGCCACATGCTGCAAAAACGATCTAGGAACTTTCCACTCCGCACGGATGGCGGATATTGTTCGCAATCCCGTGCCTATAAAGTCGGAAGGACTGCTACCGGGCGAAACTTCTGCCCAGTAAGCATTGCTACCCAAATAATCGCCAAGTACTACGCCTTTTTGCTCGAGTATTTCGTTAGGATGTTTATCTGCTTCGAACTGTACCAGAACATTGAGCTTAGTGCCGGTCGGTACTCCCAATTCTAAACTTGAGGTATTGCCCGCGCGTATGTTCGACCTCACATTGGGTTCTAAATAAACCTCACGATCGTCGAACCGGACTGGTTCCTGCGCATAAAGCAACAAGCCTATGCACAAGAAGAGTAATAAAAATAACCCTTTTCGCATTTACACTTTTTTTATGTGGTTTTGATAAGATTTTTCCTGCCACTACCCCATGTTGTATCTTGTTGCTGTTACGAAACATGGAGATCCTCCTAAGAAATGTTTTTCCTTCATTTATTTGGGAAATATCACTAATGTGGCAATGCACACCGTTATAGCGACACTGCCTGCGACATCCGCCAATACAATTCGTTTTCTTACACTTGTTTTTATACAAATCGGACTTTTGCAACACTCTTACTATATACATAACAGCCAATTGCGAAGTTAGGTAAAAGTACTATCTTTGTCGCCTAGTTGAGTGAGTGTGGCAAGGGAGCTTGCGAAAAGTGTAACGTAGAAATGGAACAGTTGATAAAAATAGCCGAGCAGGCTTGTGCACAAGAGGTGCCTACCTTTCCTAAGTTTAAGAGCGGAGATACGATTACCGTATCCTACAAGATTAAAGAAGGTAACAAAGAGAGAATTCAGCAGTACAAGGGCGTTGTGATTCAGATCCGCGGTATCGGTATGAATAAGCGCTTTACCGTTCGGAAGATCTCCAGCAACATCGGCGTAGAACGTATCTTCCCAATGAATTCGCCTTTCATCGAAAAAATTGAAGTGAACAAAGTGGGTAAAGTGCGTCGTGCACGTATCTACTATTTCCGCAAACTTACCGGTAAGCGTGCTAATATCCGCGAACGGATGGTACGAAGCACCAATACATCGGAAGCTAGCAAGTAGTAGCCTGTTTTCGGAAAAGATATTACTTTTGTGCTGTTATAAGAAAAGGCTCCGTAGCATAACTGAATAGTGCACTTGACTACGGATCAAGAGGTTCCAGGT
>CAUTNK010000031.1:0-11994 GCA_963540065.1 uncultured Bacteroidia bacterium | reverse complement strand
ATGACCCTCTGCTTGTAAGGCAGATGCTCTGAACCAGCTGAGCTAAGCTCCCGTATCGAACACGGTGCAAAAGTAGTATATTATTTTTAGACAAGCAATCTTTACACATCACCCACTAGCGAGTACTAGACGATAGGGCGAATATTCGTAACGGGCAGCACACACTCCTCCCAACCTATCATTGCATTGAAAAGCATAATACGCTGGTAGTTGTGCCAATCGCAGTAACCGATCGCACGCTCATGCAGCAGCCCTTGGGCTAATAAGGCAGCACGCATAGTACCACAAAGAAGTGGCGTACGGGGCGTAAACCATGCATGCCCATCGAAAAAAGCGACGTTGGTATACGAAGTATCTGTAATGAGCCCCTGACGAAGAATCAGGATCTCATCGCAAGCATTACGCTGTGCCAAGAGTTTAGTAAAGATTTGGCGGTCTGTAGATTTGTAATCATAGGCTATCGTATCGCAGCAGACTACTTGTAGCGATGCTATCGAACGCATGGTGTATAATTGCGCCGTAAGCTCTTGCACGCCGTTGCGATCGTACACCAAACGAACTTTCCACTTACCTTTCCCAAGCGTTAGGGTTTGCAATAAGGGCTGTAAGGGTAATGCTTCGTGCGCACCAAGACATTCCCTACGCGTAGCATTAAAACGCGCTTCGTGGTACGAAAGGTTGCGAAAATGATCGTTGTCCCAACAAAGGGTTTCAACAAATTGGCACATAGATTTTAGCAATTACCTCCTCGTACTCAGCTTCACAATGGCTATTGGCTGTAATGCCTCCCCCCGCTTTGAAATAGAGCTGCCCGTCCTCCTGATCAATAAAGCGAATCAGGACGCCGGTATCTAAGCTCGAGCCATCCCAGCGCCCCATGATGCCGGTATAGAAGCGACGATCATAGCCTTCCGCTCGCGCAATAACTTCCACAGCTTGGCTTTTCGGGAAGCCCGTGATAGAACCTGCAGGGAGTTGCGAGAAGATGATATCGCCCAGATGTTCCTGAAAGTCTGCTGGTAGTGTGCCTCGTATTTCGGAGCTCGTTTCGAGAAGTGAACCTTTATTGGTTTCTAGTCGGTCGATATAGCGATACCGCACGACACGAATATTGCTGGCTACTTGACTCAAGTCTTGCCGGATGAGCTCAACAACCTGCTCGTGTTCAGCAGCTTCCTTCGGGTTATTCAGTAAATGCTCCGAGGCATTCGGAAATGTAGCATCTATCGTCCCCTTCATCGGGAAAGAAGCTATCTCGCCATGCTCTATCCGAACAAACATCTCGGGCGAAAAACAAACGAACTCGTCTTTTACCCACAGTCGGTATAAGGCATCGGAATAGGTAAAAAGCTCTTGCAACGAGATATTGGTCTGTAATGGTACTTTACAAGTTAGGTTTACGACCGACACTTCGCCCACTGCAATAGCCTGTTGCACTATATCAAAACTCTTTTTATATTCGGCTTTTGTTGGTGGTAGCGGGTGCCATTCTACTTGTTTTGCGACGGGTTTCTTTTGTTGCATGGCATTACCGACGCCACGAAACGAATAGCGGAGCTCGGCGCTATCTACTTCGCATTCTGGTAACACAATAGCTTGTTTCGCTTGGTAGTCTACGACAAAAATAAAGGGAACCCGCTGTGCTCCCAATTCATTCATACGTGCCACTGCACGCGCACGGTCTATAATTTCCATAGCCTCAACACTTGCTTCTGAGGCGTAAAAGTACTTTTTTAGCGAAAAAGAGGACAGACACGCTCTGCGCAAAGCCGTTTTAGAGTGCGTGACAGGTAGTCCTACTAATCGTCTATCACTACATACACGTCCTCGGTAGGACGCCGCATATAGTACTGTTCGCGAGCAAATTTCTCAAGATTGGAACGATTGGTATGCAACTCGTAGAGTCGCCTGCGCTCCACGTCAATCTGTTGCTGGTAGAATCGTTTCTTTTCCTGCAACTCGCTAACCCTACGCCTAGCAGCAAAGATATTTACAAGGCTATTGGCATCGAAAAAGCCGACCCAAACTACAAAGACTAAAATAACTAACACGTAGTGCCTACTCAAGCTCGTATAAAGCCTAAGCAACCAATTCGGGAGCCTATGTAAGGGGAATTTCACCGTTTAGGGCTATTTTTTCGACTCTGCTTGCTGCTGCGAGGCATACTCTGCATTGAGCCCTGCGAGTACATCCTTCGTAATAGAGAAAGCCGGATCGGCATATAAGATACCCACACTCAGGATATAATGAAAACCGCGCTCTTGGTTGTACTTCCGAATATAGGTATCAATTGCATCCTGTACACGGCGTAAACGTACCTGTTCTTCTTCTGCCAACTGTGCCCGTTTAGCCTCTTGAAACTGAAGATAACGCGTCTGCTCCTGCGCCAATTCTTGCGCTTGTTGCTGAGCTTCACTACGAGTAACCAACCCTTTATCTACATCGTTACGGAGCTTTTCGTCTTGCCTACGGAGTTTTTCACCTTTTGCGGCGAGTTCTTTTTCAGCTTGTGCGGTAAGGGCTTCCATTTCGCGCTGCATAGCAAAATAATAATCGTAACCCTTCAGGAGCGAATCCATATTTACCCAAGCAATACGCAAACCATCGGTAGGGAACGAAATCGGTGCAGCGGGAGCAGCAGCGGGCATATCCGTAGTCGTTACACTCTGTTCTGTAGCAGCATTGCTGTTTGCAGATTCCGCATTCCCTGCACCATTGGTACCGTTATTGCAACTTATCCACAATCCACTCAACAGGATTACTAATAACCCAAGCCCTATCTGTTTCATCATTTCGCGTTATAATCACAAACACTCCCTTAGCGTTCTACCTAGCAAAGATACAGATCTTTTCCTTTGCGTTTGTTGAAAGTAGCCGAAATAACAGCACGTTGCTATAACCGCGGAAGCGCTTGTTGTCGCTCGGGCTTTTCCCTAAAAAAGAGGAAAGCCAATGCTATAAACAGTGCCGAAGAGAGCATAACTTCCAACGGAAAAAGATACCAACTACTCTCTACTATCTGCGGAAGGATAAGAATTGCCATAGCCGGTGCAAAATAGCGTCGCACCCACATAAATGTTAGCAAAAGTATCAGCGTCGTAGTACCAACAGCTACCATTGGCGGGAAACCACAAGTATGCTCCAAAATAAAAAGCCCTACATTGCCCAATAGTGCTGCAAGAGTAACAAGCCCGATGATAGTAAACGGAGCTTTACGTAATCCGCTCCCCGGTTTCGCGAACTCTACAAACAAGACAATCAGGGGTGGCAAAATCAAGAAACGCTGCTGCAACCACTCTGCTAGTAACACCATAGCGAACACTATCGGTAGTAATATTGTCAACTGCAGGAAACGCTCCCGCCGGGATGGTAACATTGGGTGAAATGGCAATGATGCGCGCCAACCCACTCTTTCCATCAACCACTGTACTCCCAATAAGAGGGCGACTAAAACGAATACAATTAACGGATAACGCCAAGTGACATGCCCCAGTACCAACGGCAACAAACATGCAGATATCGCAGGATACAACGACGAGCGCAAAAGGATAAGCAATACCATAACTGCACTAAAGCCTATGGCAATATTCAGAACTAACGGCAAGGGCGAGTACAACTGCAGAAGGGTTCCAGCAAGTCCTGCTGCCGTTAGCGCAAACAACGTCCGCCAACGACTCGTAAACCAGACGCGTTTGACAATAACCCAACTCCCTAGGGCAATAGCAGCTAACTCAGGAAAAATAATCTCCTTCTCGTCGAGCAGGATAGCAAGTCCCACCATCCCTACAACAAGCAGGAGTAGTACTCCCTCGCGAAAGAAAAGACGACGAAGCCCTTGCGATGGAAACATCTTTTCTACAACTATTTTTCGCATAAGCGTCTGCTAAGCATTGGATAGATTTCGCGAAAAGAATGTTTGTATGCTAGCCATCACCTCTTTCCGATGCGTAATATGTGGCATATGCCCTGCACCATCCAGTCTAACTACTTCGGCATGCGGCGCAAAAGTCTGAATATCAGCAGCGCTAATATCGCGAGTTAACAACGACTCTGTACCTAAAATAATCAGGAGCGGGATTGCTAACTGCAACACCTCAGTGGTATACAATGTGGCGAGTTCGTCGCGAATCCAAGGCTGAAAAGCGGCGACACGTTGCTGAATAGCCGAAAAATCGTATCGCTGAAATTGCTTCCAAAGGTATCTACCGTAGCTATTTTGTTGGCAGACAGCACGTACCTCTGCTATTGTAGTACTACTTGCAATGCAATCTAAAATTTGTAGTACTTCGGATTGAAAAGTAGACAACGCCACCGTTACGCTCGGAACAGCATCCAAAAGTACTATCGCTGCCACTCTTTGCGGATATCTTTGTGTATAATGACACGCAAGGACGCCCCCCAACGAGTGCCCTACAAAAAGTAACGGATAATGCTTGTGTGCACGAAGCTGCTCCTCTAGATCGCTTACCAGCTGCTGATTCGAAAACGTAACCGAAGGTCGTCCACCATGATTCAATAACGCATAGCACTCAGACGCAACGTTGCTCCACTGAGCTTTGTAAGGTAAAAATTCGCGACACGTTCCAAACAATCCGTGCAAAAAAGCTAGCTTAAAAGGGTAGTTCAAATCGTTGCAAGCGCTCATTCTTATGCGCAATAGCCAAATATTCTTTTACGGTTTGTTCTAACCCCATATAAAGTGCATCACAGATAAGCGCATGACCTATAGAGACTTCCGCCACATGTGGGAGTCGCGCTAAAAGATAGGGGAGGTTTTCTCTGTTAAGATCATGCCCCGCATTAAGCCCCAAACCCAAGGTTTTAGCACACTCGGCTGCATATACATAGGGGCGTATGGCTAACTCGCGATCCGAGGCATAATTGCGCGCATAGGCTTCTGTATACAATTCCACCCGATCGGCACCCACTTTTGCAGCTCCTTCTACAAATTCTGTTACTGGGTCTACAAATATCGACACACGAATACCTTTAGCGTGGAAATGCTGCACAACCTCTTTCAAGAAATCGGCATTGCGAATCGTATCCCACCCCGCATTAGACGTAATAGCATCTGGCGCATCGGGCACAAGGGTAACCTGCGTAGGGACTACCGCACTCACCAACTCCATAAAAGCTGGAATCGGGTTCCCTTCTATATTGAATTCGATACCTCGCGCTTGGGCAGATTCGGTAGCTACAAGCTTTGCGAGCGCATATACATCGGCATACGTTATATGGCGTTCGTCCGGACGCGGATGTACTGTTATACCTTCTGCATTGTAATCGAAAAGAATACGCTCTGCTGCCAAGATAGGATCTGGCAAATTCCCGCCTCTTGCATTACGGAGTGTTGCTATCTTATTGATATTAACACTTAAACGCGTGGAATAGCTCTCTTGCATTGTTTTTTCTAGCTTTTCGCATTTTCTATTTGTGGGAAAATCCCCCACAACAAGCGTATAAGTTTCTCACTTGCTACAGCACCCACCTCTTGCACTTCTTGATGCGAGACTTCTTTTTGCCTATCGAGCCCTCCTACATTAGAGATCATCGAAAATGCAAGCACTTTTAAGCCGCAGTGATTGGCAACTATCACCTCCGGTACTGTAGACATCCCCACCGCATCGGCACCCACAATACGATAGAAATTATATTCGTGCGGTGTTTCGAAAGACGGACCAGTAGTCCCCAAATAACAACCCTCTTGCAACAAAATCTGTTCTTGCCTAGCAACCTCTCGTGCTATAGTAAAAAACTCCGGTGCATAAGCCTGATGCATTGTCGGGAAACGAGGCCCTAGTTCATCGTCATTAGGTCCTAAGAGCGGATTCGGCATTAGGTTTATATGGTCGGTAATCAGCATCACATCGCCCGGTTGATACGCCGGATTCACGCCACCACTCGCATTGGTAAGTACCAACGTATGCAAACCCAAAGCTCGGAGCACACGGACGTAAAATGTAACGTCCTGCATATCGTAGCCTTCGTAGTAGTGCCATCTACCACGCAACACTAAAATCCGCGTACCGTTCATCCTACAGTAGGTAAGACGTCCGGTGTGCCCTGCGACCGATACCGGATGAAAACCGGGGATATCCTCATAAGCAACTTCTTGCTCAATCACAGCATCAGCCATAATTCCGTCGAGTCCCGAGCCTAAGACTAAAGCTATTTGCGGTGGTGCTGGCAAACGTTTACGCAAAAAATAGACTGCTCGTTCTGCAATTCGCTTCGAATACACCATTCAATAATTTCTCCATTTTTTGCTCACTATCCCACAACCAACTGATTTCTATTGGGATATAAAAGAGTCTTTCTCTTAAAATACTATCTGGGCTAATGAGTTCTCGCAGTCGCGCCATATCTTTTTCGGTAGTAACTACGAGCGCTTGCTGAGCTAAATCTTCTAAGGTTCGGATATTCGCGGGCGTATAAGCATAGTGATCCTTAAAGCACAGCGGTGTCATGAGTGCAGTGTCGCCAACCTGCGATCGGATGTAAGCTATAAAAGGTTCCGGATTCGCAATCCCAACTATTGGAACTACAGAATCGCCTACCTTCAACAAACTACACTTTTGCCCAGACATATCCGTAAGTGCACCATAACGCACCGCACTATACAGAATTACCTGCCTTTCCGAAGTCTGGAGCTCTGTAGCGAGTTGCTCACATTCTTCGCGAGTCGCTTCTGCTGGGATGTTCGTAATCACAATAGCGTGTGTTCGTTTCGCTTGCGAGGGTAAATCGCGGAGTCGCCCAACCGGGAAAAGCCGATCTCGCGAATACGGATTATCGTAGCGTGTAAGCAGAATATTCAGTGTAGGCAGCAATCGACGATGTTGGAAAGCATCGTCCAAGATAATCAGTCGTGTATCCGGGAAACGTTGCGCTATCTCGCGACAGCCCCGCACACGATCCTCACAAACCACAACTCGGAAATCGTTAGAGCGACGCTCCAACTGCAACGGTTCATCACCCACCTCGCGATAAGAGGAGGTAGCCTGTACTACACGAAATCCGTGCGTCTTACGCCCGTAACCCCTACTCAGCATAACAGCTTTGTATCTCGTAGCATAATGCTCCATAAGCCAAGCAACAAGCGGCGATTTCCCCGTACCACCCACAGCTAGGTTCCCAATACAAAGCGTAGCCTTCTCTGCTTCGTAACTTTTAAAAATACGCTTATCGTAGAGGGTATGGCGGAAACGCAAAAGAACCGATAAAACGGCTGCAAGAGATTCCCGCCATACTCTCGCCATCTCAAAAAAAAGGAAGTATACTAACGAATCTCTACCGTATAAGGCATTTCAGCACGAATACCCTGTTTCTTCATAAGTTTCTGAACGGTTTCTGCTAAATCGAGTTCCGACTCCGAGATACCCAAAAACTTCTTAGCTAATAGCTTAGCATCGAACATACCACTCATAAACTGCCCAAAGAAGTCGTCTTCATATTTCGGGTATGTCGAGATTCGGTAATTATCTACTATACCGGCACGTTCAGCTGCTAGTTCGATCGCACGATTAAGCCCGCCGAGTTCGTCTACTAAGCCAATCTGCAGAGCGTCTATTCCACTCCAGACACGTCCCTGACCGATCGAATCTACGGCATCTGTGGTGAGCTTGCGTCCCATCGAAACTCGGCTCAAGAACGTCGAATACGTCTCCTCAACCGAACGCTGCATAAGATCGCGCTCTGTGGGATCCAACGGACGGAACGGCGAAACAAAATCAGCATGCGCATTGGTCTTAACCAACTCCGGATGTACAGCCAATTTATCCTGTAGGAGTTTACCATAGGTCATAAACATACCAAAGACTCCGATAGATCCCGTAAGCGTCAACGGATTAGATACGACGCAATCGGCAGGCGCGGAAATATAATACCCCCCCGAAGCAGCATAGGTCCCCATAGAAACTATTATGGGTTTCTTAGCTCGTAAGCGTTCGAGTTCGCGCCACATAACTTCGGAGGCAAATGCACTACCACCCGGAGAATTTACACGTAATACGACGGCCTTTATGGTAGAATCTTTACGGAGGTCGGAGAAGATTTTAGCATATGCATCACCACCAATGGCTTTATCATCTTCATCACCGTCATTGATCTCGCCAACAGCATAAACAAGTGCAATTTTCTCTGCCGTAAAGTCCACACTTCTGTTCTTATTAACATACTCTGCATACTTGCTAAGGGAGATACTATTGTATTCTTTATCGAGCTCTTTCCCCGTTTTTACACAAAGTACCGAATCTAGCTGATCGATATAATACAATTGATCAATCAACTCACGCTCTTTTGCCTCTTTAGCAAGGAGTGCAATTTTTGTATCTGCAATGATATTAAGCTCTTCGGTCGACATACGGCGCTCCTCCGAAACACCGTTAACAACATAGTTCCAAATAGAACCCAGATACGTCATGGTTTGTATACGGTTAGCCTCACTCATCTGGTTTTCCATAAATGGTTCTACAGCCGATTTATATTTCCCGTGACGGATAATCTGCGGTTCAATCCCCCACTTCGCCAAAGCATCCTTTAAATAAAAATTCTGTGCACTCATACCCTGCCATTCCAGCGTACCCATTGGGTGCATAAAGACACTATCTGCTACCGAAGCCACATAATAACTAAACTGTCCGAAATTTTCTGCATAAGCGTAAATAAATTTCCCACAGCTTCGGAAATCTTTCAATGCATCACGAAGCTCTTGCGCTTCTGTACGGGACATCGCCAGACCGCTGGATCGAATCAGAATCCCCTCAATTTGCGGATCATCTTTGGCATACTCAATCGCCTTCAAAGCATTGTAGAGATTATTTTGCGTTTTAAGCTCCATCTTACGCCAATCGAAACGTTCGAAAGGATCGTGCAAATCCTTGTCCGAAATGGGGTCTGATAGATCTACCACCAAAATAGAATTATCTTTTACAACAATATCCTCTTTCCCCCCCATAGCTAGACTGACCATTCCTACAATTGTAGAAAACAAGAAAAAGAAAAAAAATTGTACCAGCAATAAGCCGACAATAACCGCCAATACGGTCTTCCAAAAAGCTTTCATACGCTCCTCCTACACTTGTTATATACAAGCGTAAAAGTACGTAAAAAAGTCAGTATACTATCCTTGAACCTGGATAGTGGTACCAGCACACACAATGGTATCTCCCGATACTATCTTTGCTCGCTTACGAAATTCGGGGGCTCCATTGCGATATACATCGCCACGCGCTACCATCATTTGTGCCTGTGCTCCATTTACAGCAAGTCCCACAGCCTTTAACAGACGTATTAGCTCTATGTAAGGGGATCCTTCTAAAGCAAAAAGCATTGATGTCATTTCTGGGAAATAGATGAGAAAAATTACTCTATTCCATTTGGAAGTGCGCCATTTCTGCCTGTAGTTCCTTTACACGCAGTACAATCGATTCGCTCTCAACCGTCAGCGCATCAGAAGCTGTAGTATTCTCTTGAGCCGTGGTACTGAGCTGCGAGACAGCCTTTTCGATTTCCGCCACAGCTTGTGTTATCTGATGGCTATTGTCGTTCGTTGTCGACATATTTTCAATCACCTCGGACATTACATGCTGCAATTGCTCGATCTCGGCAATCGTAGCATTGGATATCTTCATCGAATTTTCGCGGAGATCCTGTATCCCATTCACAATTTCGGCACTTCGTTCGGCAAGTACCCGAATTTCGCTAGCCACCACTGCAAAACCCTTTCCTGCCTCTCCAGCACGTGCCGCTTCCACAGCTGCATTTAGTGCCAAAATATTGGTTTGAGCTGCAATTTCGGCAAGCAACATCTCCCGATTCACAATCTCGGTAAGCGAATTGTGCGTACTGTCAACATTCTCACGCAGGCTCTTCATAGTATCGCGCGCATTAGCCAAATCGGCAGTAGCAACCCCCGACATTTCCAAATCGCGTTGACAAACTTCCAACACACTGGAGCACTGTGCTAAAACTTCCTCGGTTGATGACGCGCTTACCTGCGCCGCTTGCGCGATATCCTGCGACGAACTCTGTACATGCTCGCTATTACTATTTAGCTCTTGCGTAGAGCTCCGAATCGCACTAAAAACTTTATGCAACTGCAACTCCATCTTATGAAAGCTATTCGCAATCTGCCCAAGCTCATCAGTACGCTGCTCATAACCCGTAGCCTGCAACTGTATACTACCACGTGCCAGATCTTCGATACGTAGTGTGATAATATGAATGGGGCGCAATAGATTTCGCAAAATATAGAGAACCACCCACAGCAGTGCAACACAGAGTGCCACTCCCAACAGAAGCGTTAGCGCTGTGCGTCGGTATACCTGCCCCATAACCGCACTCTTATCGAAATCTATGCTGAGAATAAACGGATTCTCACACGAACTCATATAAAATGCGGCGATATAACTCACATTCGTACCCTCCTCGTGTAAAATTCGTTCGCCTTGCTTCAATTTTTCCTGTTCCTCGGTAGTTAATATGTGTATATCAAAGACACTCGCTACGTTTTCAGTTGCCGTCGAAGTAGCCAGTTTCCCGCCCGGCAGGTAAAGCGAAATCGTTGCAAGTCCGGAAAGAGCTGTAGCTTGCTGCACCCACTCCACGATACTCACCAATTCGATATCGATCTCGGTAACACCCAAGAATTTACCATCGCGTACTATAGGCTCTGCAAATGTAAAAAGGAAAACATTCTTCCTATCCAGAATATCCAAATAGTACGCCTCGCTTGCATAAGCTTTTAAGGTACGTTTGGGTTCGAAGTACCAAGTACCTACTTTGCGATCTACATGCGTATGCGTTGTATCGCTGTACCGCGCTAAACCATCCGAACCGCGCGCAAAAAATGGCAAAAAACGCCCACTAGCCCCCGAGCCTATCTCTCCCTTATGCAAGGAGTCCTGACCATCAAAAGCATCGGATTCGTAAGCAAGAGCAACACCCGTAACAAATGGATAGAAGCCCAAAGCATTCTCCAACATCTGCATAGCTTGCGCTCGTGTAAGATGATGCTCGCCCGAGAGAAGCTGCGCTGTAGTATGCGTAAAAGCTACTCCCTCTGCCAAATCCTTTTCTATCTTCGTAGTTAACTCTAAAGAAGCATGCTCTACCTGACGAATCAGATGCCCATAACCTGCATTCTTCAAGCGCTGGAACGGCAATAGCGCTAAAACTAGCATCACTATCGCCACGCCACATCCCACCAAAATTCCTATCTGAAATAGGATCGATCTATTCTTCAAAATGCGCATAATAACGTCGTTCAGGACACAGAACTAACACCCAAGCATACCAACTGACACCTCTGTAAAGGTACGTATTTTACAAAAGTTGTAAAACTAAACATTTTAACGCCTGAGGGGTTGTATAGGGTACAAGAATCTTTATTTAGGAGACAAACAAATGAGTAACACAGCTATCTTTTATGCCAGCAAAGGCGGCGTAACCGAAACTTTTGCCAAACAACTAGCCGAACAATTGGGTGCCGACCTCCACAACATGAAGGACGCGACCGTTGATGCTATCACTGGCTATCAGAACGTTGTCCTCATGTCCTCAAGCTACTTCTTCGGCGCTCTTATGGAGGACTGGGGCAGCAAAGTAAAACTCCTCCACACGATCGACTTCTCTGGTAAAAATGTTGCCATCGTAGGCGTGGGTAGCCAAGAGCGTCACCCAGATAGCTTCTGTTCTGGTGCCGCCGATTTCTACGACAAACTCCGTTATAGTGGCGCGCGTTTCGTGGGCGATGTCTGTGCTTGTGGCTACAACTTCACCTTCTCGCGTATGCAACAAGGCGGACGGATGCTCGGTCTCTGCCTAGATAAAGGCGATGCAAAAGTGCAGGAAAAAATCGAAGAATGGTTAAAGGTTGTAAAACCGATTTTCTCCAAATAAAAGGATTTCTGTAACTTACGAAAAGGATGCATCCTACCATGAAGTGACCCCAAAAAGTTGGACGGGTTATTAACTAATTACTTTGTGAAAGAG
>CAUTNK010000030.1:0-14326 GCA_963540065.1 uncultured Bacteroidia bacterium | reverse complement strand
CCGTCGGCATGGGGAACCGTGTCGGCGGTGGGTTGTTTTTGGGGTGGGGGGGAAGATCCCATTAAAAAGCCTACTTTTGTATAGCGGTACGGGTATATGAGGGTGGTAGGATGGCGAGAGTTATAACACTCAACGGAGTGACTCCCAAGATTGGGAAAAATTGTTTCCTTGCGAGTACGGCAGTAATTATTGGCGATGTAGAAATTGCAGACAATTGTAGCATCTGGTATGGTGCTGTGCTACGTGGCGATGTGGGTGCCATCCGTATTGGTGAAGGAGTTAATGTGCAGGATAATGCAGTAATACACTCTTCTGCAGGGACATCGTGGGTAGAGATTGGTGCGGGAACTTCCATTGGGCATAGTGCAGTGGTACATGGCGCTCGTGTTGGCGCTCGTGTGTTGGTGGGTATGGGTTCGGTGCTTTTAGACAATGCACAGATTGGCGATGGGGCGGTTATTGCAGCCTCTGCATTAGTTCTTGCAAAAACACAAGTTCCCACACGTGCATTAATGGCTGGGGTACCTGCTAAACAAGTTAAAGAGCTTACAGAAGAACAAAGCTGGCAAATAGCCGGGCGTAATGCCTTGGGTTATGCCGAATATGCTAAATGGTTTATGAGAGATTCGACAAACGAGGAGCAAATAGACCATACTTAAGCCTAGATTATTTCGCATAAAAATGAACTCCCTAAAAATATTGCGGTATGCAACCTCCATTAGCCGAGTTATGCAGCCGCGTTTGCTCGTCCGTTTGAGTCTATTGGCGTTGTGTTTCGTACTCATACAGATTCAGGTTCGAGCACAGTCGCCACAGACCTCTTATTATGCTTATAAGGCGGGCGGTGCTTGGCATAATCCCAAGACGTGGACGTTCGATCCTACAGGACAGTCATTAACCCCGAGTGAGGGAGCAGGGGTACCTGTGAGTGGCTCTGCTGTTGAAATAAAAAACACAGAAAATCCGGTGTTTTTGGATCAGGATGTAGCAGAACAATCGCTTGATATTACGATTTCAGGAACAGCAACCTTGGATTTGCGAGCAAAGACGTTTACGGAATCGCTTTTTGCGCTTCGTGGTAATGCTCGTTTGCTGATAAAGAGTGCCTATGTGCCTCAAATAGTAGGTTTTTCGCCTTTTTTTGGAGCAAATGGCGGAACGATACGCTGGGAAGTTGATGGACAGATCCCTATTTATATTCAGGGATTTCCGTCGACACTCTGGAATGTGGAATTTGCAGGGAAAGCTACCTATGCATATCAACTGCAAGCTGGAACTGAGCTTCAGGTATTGAAAGATTTGAATATCGAACAAGAAGCAAAGCTTTTGTTGGGAGGGATTCCGAATTTGCCAGAAGTGGGAACGACTTTTTCTAGAAAGTCGCTCACAGTATATGGCGACCTTACGGTTGCGCTGGGTGCGGCATTAACGGTTATTGAGGGCAATGTTCAACAGGAACCGTTAGGTTCGGATGAGGTTGAAAACTATCAAAAGAGTTCCCATAGCCTCGAGTTGTATGGTAATTTCCGAAATAGGGGAACGGTTCGATTGCATAACGAGGCAAATTTGGATTTTGCTAGAGCTTTGACGAATGCGAATCATGTCACGGTATTTGTGCGAGGTTCTGATAATAAGGAATTTCGTTGTGAATCGTTTACCGATTTGTATAATCTTGTCGTAGATAAAGCGAAAGAGAGTACCGAGGTTACCATCGTGGCAACGGATCGTAAATATTTTAGGCTTTGGGGATCAAACGTGGATGCGGTTACTAAGGCGCTATATATCAATAAGGGCGTGCTGCAACTCAGGGAGAAGACGGCATTAGCAAGTCTGTGTGAGCGAGGGAAATATACCCTTTTAACGGCGGCTACGTTGCGTTTGGATGGTGAGGAGGTACTTGTAGTACAGAAAGCACAAAATCGGCAACAGGTGGCAGATGTATGGGGACTGGATGTAAGCAAAGTGGCGGGAGTTAGTCAACCTACAACAGAAAATGACGGAGTTATTCTGGAAATACAAGGGCATCTGCACATAAAAAAAGGAACCTACAGCGTAGGAGATGGTGGCATTATAAAGACGGGCTCTAGTGTTCCGGGTTATCTGCATGTAGAGTCGGGTAAGTTGTTTGCACCACAGATTCATTCGGGTTTTATGCGCTTTACCTATCAACAGGATGGTGGGCTTGTTGTAGTGCGTGGAAAACGTTCGGATGATCAAGTAGATTCTTACGCTAAGACAGTTGCTTCGGAGCATGTTTATGGTACTACATATTCGGTTACTCCTAATTTTAATCTTACACAGGGGGCTTTTTCACTTACAAACGAACAGGATATTTATATTCATACGGCTGGTGAGTTGCGTATTGTTGGTGCAGGAGAAAAGACGCCTACGGAAGGTAGTTTATTGATAGATATTCGTGCTAGCGATGCCGCCATGCATCTACGTGGTGGAAAAGAAGTTATTGACCTTACGGGACTTACTGCATCACAATTGTTTACTATTCGGAGTAAGGCTAGTTTTGGTGATATGAGTTTTAGGGCGAACTCCGATGATCAAGAACTGCGACTCCTGCGTGAGCTCCGTGTGCGTGGTAATGTTGAACATAAAAAAGGTCGTTTTAATATTATGAATTATGAGCTGACGGTAGATAAGAATCTGATACTTGAGGCTCCCTTTAATGCTACTAATGGTAATTTGAAGTTTGATATTGCAACGGATGCAATTTTTGATGTTCGTGCGGGAGGTAGTTTAGTAGGCAACAAGATTAAATATTTAGAACTCACAAAGCTTTTCGAAGAACCCAATACACCGAAACCTCCGGATCGGGAGTTAAGGGTTAGTTTTCCGAGCGATATCACATGTGAGGATTTGCGATTGTACAGACCAGTACGCTGTAATATCTTAAATTCGGCAAACCGTATTTTAGTAACTAAGCGTTTGGATATAGTATCCAGAATTTATGGTGGACAATTGGTTTTGGATGGAACGGTAGAGATTCCGCAGGGCTGGGGCTATGTAGAAGATTGTCTCCTTACGCCTAATACGAGGGTTAATATGACTTCTGTGCTTCGGGTCGAAAAAATAATAACACTATCGCAAGGTTCATTGCTTAATATACATGCAGGGCAGTTGCAAATTCTTACAGGTGCAAAGATTGAGACCACTGGCGATAACTCAGGCTATATTACTACTAGAGGGAAATCTTCGGATGGTGGCGTGAGTAAAGTATTTGGAGCAGCCGATGGCAATTCTTTTTTTATTCCTTATGCACATAAGATAGGCGGGCAACGTATTGATCGGAGTATGACTATAACGAGGACGGGGACTCGTAATAAAACGGCGCGTTTCTGGTATGTAAATGGTAAATATCCGAAGTTGCGTGAGAGTTATCCTTTTTATGTTCGGATAGATACTAAGGAGGATCTCTCGGACTTAAAACTTACTATGAAAAATCATGAACCGACCGTTCCGTCTACATATAGATTGTTGTATTTTCGTGAGAATACTGGTGAAGAGATTGGGATTCCAACTCCAACAGAACTAATTTTTGATTTGCGAGGGAAGGGCGACTACGTTGTAGGCGAAAATATAGTAACAACCTCTTATGTAAGTGTACAAGATGGCAATTGGAATAATCCGCTTACGTGGTCTCCGAATGGTGTTCCGAATATAGGAGATATTGTACAAGTAAAACATAAAGTATTTGTTGCGCCAATAGTTCCTGCATATCCCGATAATTCATTCGCTTGTGGCGATTTGACAATAGCAACAGATGCTACACTGGATATTCCTGATATGTCCTTAGCACATATGGTGCGTGTGGCGGGGCGCGGTAAACTTCGTATTGCTTTGAATCCGGTGCAGGAGGAAAGAAATGAGTTCCCTGATCAGCCGGACTTTTCGACATTTTTGCGTTCCGTAGAACATAATGTTACATATTATGGCACCATAGAGTTCTATATGACGCAAGCTAATGCCGAAGTCTCGCTTCCAAAGGAATTTGTTGTTTACGGAGGATTAATTTGTTCGTACGAAGCAGCAGGACAAACCTTTGTGTTGAATAAGGAAATAAGGCAGCGAGTTATTACAGAGTCGTTTTTCAATCTTTCAAATCCGGATGGGCATGTAGATGCGCGATTCTCGTTTGGTGGTATCCAAAAACCATATACGACCTTTTGCGATTTTTGGGCGAAAGGGGACTGTAAAGTGGAAAATGTAGGGCTTATTTTTTCATTACCTACACTTCCAGATAAGCATAGGTTATGGTTTCGACGAACGCCGGTTTTTACGGGGACTTCTTATATTTCGTCCTCGCGGGAGTCGATGCCAGAAAGTCGTTTAGCTTACATGTACCTTTATAGGGGATTAGACGATCAGACCCAGGATGGGCTCAATTTTGCTAAAAATAAGGAATATGTTTGTTTGGTTTTTCTAACCATAGGGAAAGCAAAAATAACAGGCAATAATCCTATTCGTTTGCGAGAAATTAATTTCCGGTTACAAGAAGATGCTGAACTTTCAATAGAGAACACGGGCGGTATTATTTCTACGGAGAGTGAGCCTAATAAGTGGGTTGATTTAAGGTCGGGTACAGTACGTCTAAAATCAGCATTCGATTTTCATATATCTACGAATCAGCCGGTTGTTATCCATAAGAAAGCGACACTTCATGTGGATAACCCAGCTACGAATGTGTATATAGCAAAGAAGGGCGCACCGAACTCGGCATTAACTTTCAATGGTACGTTGCGTATTGAGGAGGGGAAGGTCTTTGTCGGAAGTACTACGTTGGATCCGAATAAAGTGGCAGATGTTGTCTATACAGTAAATCAGAGTGCGAATCTGGAGGTTTTGGGAGGCGAGTTGAATATTTATGGATTCATTCGTCGTTCGAGCGGTGTTAAAGCAGGAAGTATCCGTTTTGTACAGAAGGGTGGGAAGGTCACCATAAGTCCTATTAAGGAGCCTATTGGTTTTGCTGGTTTTGAGATTTATGGTGATACGTTTCAAATGACGGGTGGTGAGTTGATTTATGCGGGAGCTGGTGGACATCTACCCAATGGTGACTTTCTGATTCGGACGGTAGATACAGAAATTACTGGTGGGAAAATTTCGCTCACAGGTGGCGGTACTAATAAGAAGGTTTATTTGTCGTCTACGTCTAGTTTTTATAATTTGAGTTGTGATGGCGCGGATCAGGAAGTTTGGCTTTGGGGGTTGCCATTGGAAATAAAAAACGATTTCTTGGTTACATCCACCTCCCAATTCGTGGCAGATAAAGAAGATCTCACGATAGGAGGGAATTTCAGTTGTGACGGAACGTTCGAAGCACTAGAGAATACGACTACTTTTTCGGGAGTTACGCAACAGATTTCGGGCTCGTCCACGCGAATGCGTTTCCATAATTTGTTGGTAAAGAGTGCGAATAGTTTGGTGTATCAAGTGCCACTTGCGGCAGAAATATTGGGTAACCTTGTTATAGAAAAGAGTGGAGCTATTCGCGATCTTCTAGATCTAGGAACCGCTATTTGGAAATTGCGCGGGAATATTATCAACCATGGCGGTTATAAGACGCAAGGAAATGGTGCTTTAGAATTGGTGGGTACTACGCGTCCGACTCTAACAGGTAACGGCTATTATGGTTCTATATCTGTTAAAACGCTTTCTGGAGCACAGGCGAACAATGATATCCACCTCCGTGGTGAGCTTATGCTGGAGAGTGGTAATTTCTGGCTCGATCGCTATTTATTGCACGTGTATCGTGGCGGTAGGATCGATCAGATGGGCAGCGAACACTATGTGGTTACAGCAGGATCGTTTATTTCGAAAGGAATTAAGCAGGAACTAGCACAAGGCGATAAACAGGTACTCTTCCCACTGGGTATTGAAAATCATTATACGCCAGCTACTTTAAGTATTGCAGATCCGGGATATGTTGAGGATGGCGGTTTTGTGCGTGTGGTAAATGTTGCTAATCAGTTTGGTGTGGTGGGCGAGTGTCGTCAAAAAGTCTTGAATTACCACTGGGAAGTAGAGTCGCAGCAGAAGTCCTTGGTTGGGCAGTTTGAGTTCTCGTGTTCGAAGACGTTTATGGGCGCTAGTATGCAATTGGCAAAGAGTGCTCCGATGCGTTTTGCCTCAGCCGAGTGGCAACAGCAAACTTCGAAGAATTTAAGTGCGGATATGCAGCAGTTGCATATCCGTTGGACGTATAATAACGCAACTTCGTTGGTGGGTCGATATACAGCCGGAGATCCATTGTGTTTCTTATATATTCAAGAGGTGGAAAGTATTGCTACGGGTGGCTGGAGTGATCCTATCTGGATCCCGTATCAAGCACCAACAGGTACCTTACCTCTCAATTTGCCAGATGGACCGAATGGGATGACTATCCATATACGTCCGGAACATACGGTTGCGATTACACAAGATGATACTAAGGCAAAGAGTGTAATTTTTGAGACACCGTCTGCGACCCAGCGAGAAGGAATTTTGAAGATATCGCCTACAGCTGCCAATATAGACTTGGGAGCAGTGAGTGGACGTGGTGCATTAGAAATAGAGAAGAGTGAATTACCAACGGCCGATTACTCGCATTTTTGGGGTTGTGCTTCCGCGGGTAAGTTGATACTGGCGGGCGATACCGACTACGAGATACCGCGAGTTACCGCAGATGAGTACCCGTATTTAACACTAACGGGGAGTGGTCGGCGTGTAGCACCAGATGCTACTATAACGGTTTGTAAAGCCCTACAAATAGCTGGTACGACGGTGTACGATAATACGGTCTACAATAAAGGGCTTATTCTGAGAGGGAGTATTCGTCGTGTGCCGAGTGCATCTTTCCGAGCGGGGAGTGGTACAGCTGCCATAGTTCATTTGCAAGGTTCTGCTTTACAAGAGTTGGGTGGGGCGGATGCTACGTTTGAAGGAGAGAATCATTGGCAGCATGTCTATGTGGATAATCCGGCAGGAGTCGCTATTCGTGATGGTGGCACGTTGGAAGTACGTGGCGAGCTTCGTTTGAAGCAAGGCATTGTAAAGACTCCACGTAATACGACTGGAAAGTTGCTGCTTGCTCCTTCTGTGGGTAATATGTCGGTGGCAGATGCAGAATTGCAGGGGCATATCTATTCTTACGTAGATGGACCGTTGTATCTGAATGTGACGGCGAGTATTACGGATTTCCGTTTCCCGTTGGGTGTTGGGAGTACCCTTGCCAATCAGCTAGTTTTGCGCGATTTGACACCGGGCACTCTCGCTGTGGAGGTTGTACCGAATACGGTTACTACGTTGCAGTCGCCTCTTGCTTATGTAGATCAGGCTCGTTCGTGGCGTGTATCGGGGACGGTGCCGAGTGCGAAGGTTAGCTTTGTAACAGATGGTTTTGATTGGACAGCAACGCATCCGGATGACGGGCTTGCGGTAGTAAAATTAACGACAACGCCATCAGATGTTTGGGAAGAAATCGCCTCGACGGTAGTAACGCGTTTGTTTGGACGAGAGGTAAATGCAACAAGTACGGAGAGTTTCTTGCCAACTCCGAGTGTGCAATACTATAGTTTGGGGACACGTAGAGCGATTGCTCCGGTAGTTACATTTGCCAACCTAACTACACGCTATTGTGTCGCAACGGACGCAATGGCGCAGGTACCGCTTCGGTTTAGTTATAGTGGTAATTGGGCAGACTATTTGCCTATGGAGATCTCGTATAAGGTTGGGGCGCATACACGGACGCTTACTATCCCAACGACAACCGCTGCAACAGATATTATAAACTTCCCAGTGGCGTATGCGGATGCTGTGTTAGCTAATGATACGTACATAGTGCTGCAGATTGTAAGTCTGACTTATAATAACCAAGGAACGCCGACTTCTGGGCTTCACGATGCGAATGATTTGAAAGTATACCGTACACCTCTTTTGGATCCGGGCACTTATACTATGTGTTTTACGAATGGAAGCTCGGTATTCCTTTCTGCGACGGCAGTCCCTATGGGCGTTGTTACTTGGACAAATCAGCAGGTTCAGGGCGTTTTTGATAATCCGAATGCACTTGCAACAAAGTTTACGTTAACGGAAACAAAAGACGGTCTGCAGCTCTTCTTAAAGGTAGACAACAACGGTTGTGTGGCAGAAAAGGAAGCTATTATGCATAAGAATCCGAATCCTCCTACGGGTAGCATAGCGGGACTTACGCCGATTTGTGCACTAACAGGCACGCCAATTTTGGAGAATTATACGTTTACGCCCGATGTGCCGGGGAGCTATGCTTATAGGTGGTCGCTAAAAGTCCCGCTACCGGTTAATAACCTTCATATAACCCCGAGCACGGTTGAGCAAAATCCGGTACAAGTGCATTGGAGCGCGGAGCCTCCGTATCCGGGCGCAACAGCTTATAAGGCTACGTTGGAGCTGGAAGTAAATGCAACGAATGGTTGTCGCGCAGTGCTAGAAAAGCCAATAGAAGTGTGGTTGGAAAATAGGACAGCGCCTCTCTATTATATTCCGTATTTGGGCGATCATTAGCAGCAAGAGGTAGCGATGATTGCTATTAGGAGCTTGTGTGGAGTTAGCGTTCTTAGGATCGATTCCTAATAAAAAGCATATTTTTGTGCATTAAAGGTTCAAGTATAGACGAATGTAGCGATATCTTGGACGAAAACATAAAAACGAAAGATGCTATGAGTGGCATTCAGGCGGAGAAGATTAAAGGTTTGATCGCGAAACGTGAAGAGGCACGGATGGCGGGCGGCGAGAAGAAAATCGCCTCACAGCACGAGAAAGGCAAGAAAACAGCGCGCGAACGTATCAAATTGTTGTTGGATCCGAATAGTTTTGAAGAGTTTGATATGTTCGTGACCCACCGTTGTCAGGATTTTGGTATGGAAAAGAACCATCTGCTGGGCGATGGAGTTGTAACGGGGCATGGTACTATTCATGGGCGTGTGGTTTACGTCTTTTCGCAAGATTTTACTATTTACGGTGGCTCCTTGTCCTTGACCTGTGCAGAGAAGATTTGCAAAGTAATGGATATGGCTATGAAGAACGGAGCGCCCGTTATAGGAATTCTGGATAGTGGCGGCGCACGTATTCAGGAGGGGGTTAATAGCTTGGCAGGATATTCGGAAATCTTTGAACGGAATATTAAAGCCTCGGGCGTCATCCCACAAATCAGTATGATTATGGGTCCCTCAGCCGGTGGTGCGGTATATTCTCCGGCGTTGACCGATTTTATTCTGATGAACTCCGGTACGGGGAATATGTTTGTTACGGGGCCGAAGGTGGTAAAGACGGTAACAGGCGAGGTAATTTCGGCAGAAGCGCTTGGTGGTGCAACGATGCATGCTTCTAAATCGGGGGTTGCAGCCTTTAAGTCAGAAACCGAAGAGGAAGCTTTTGCGATGATTCGCGAACTCTTTGAGTATATCCCGCAAAATAATTTGGAAGAACCACAGCGTGTACTTTGTGAGGATAGTATCGATCGTCTCGAGGATTCGCTCAATGAGATTATTCCGGAGGAGCCTAACAAGCCCTATGACGTGATGGAGGTTATCCGAGCCATCGTCGACAATAAAAAGTTCTTTGAAGTGCATAAGGACTATGCTAAGAACATTATTGTGGGCTTTGCGCATATGAATGGTATGTCGGTTGGGATTGTTGCGAATCAACCTAATTTTATGGCAGGTGTGCTCGATATAAATGCATCGCGTAAGGCAGCGCGTTTTGTTCGTTTCTGCGATGCTTTCAACATTCCGCTTGTAACTTTGGTGGATGTACCGGGCTTTTTGCCAGGTTCGGGACAAGAGACGGGAGGTATTATTATGCATGGCGCTAAACTCCTTTTTGCTTATGGCGAGGCAACGGTTCCGAAAGTGACGGTTATTCTCCGCAAAGCTTATGGCGGAGCTTACATTGTGATGAGTTCTAAGGGCTTAGAGTCGGACATCAACTATGCTTGGCCCTCTGCAGAGATAGCAGTTATGGGACCTCAAGGTGCTATTGAGATCCTTTACGGTAAAGAGCTTGCAGAGTTCGGCGAGGATGCTGACAAAAAGAAAGCTTTCATAGAAGAGAAGGAAATAGAGTACAAGGATAAGTTTGCCAATCCGTACGTAGCAGCTAGTTTGGGCTATGTGGACGATGTGATAGAGCCTCGTAACACACGTTTCCGCATCATCCGTGCTTTACAGATGTTGCAGCTGAAAAAGGACGTTATGCCGCCTAAAAAGCACTCTAATTTGCCATTGTAACCATGTTGGTAGTAGAAGATGCTCCGATGCCTCAAGTGCCGGTAGATACGGTAGCTGAGAGTGTAGCTGTTGTGCCGATGACAGCACCGCAGGTTCAGTTACTCGAAGAGCGTGTGAATCGACTGGAACAGTCGGTGGATTCTCTTAGGAATCTGAAGACCAAGACCGTAACTGTAGCGAAAGATGGTTTTGCACAGGAGGATACAAATGGTTTCGGGATGACGTTGATCTCTATGGTTGTTGTCCTGAGTGCTTTGTTCTTTTTGTTTCTGATCTTTAAGTATTTGGGTCGTTTTATCGATTTTTCGCTTTCTCGACGTTCGGCACGTACCGTACCCACATCGCATGGGAGTAATCGGGCTTGGGATCGGAAAGCGATAGATCAGGCAGGGGTTATTGCCGCAATATCTCTTGCTTTGCACGAGTCGAATAGTTTGCGACACGATGAGGAGATAGTTCAGATTACGATACAGGAGTTCTCGCGACGCTACTCGCCGTGGAATTCTAAGAGTTATGCCGTTCTTCACAATAGGTTGCGTCGCTAGAGTGGGACGCGCGTGGTGAACGAGATACGCTATTCTAAATAATAAACGTGGGCAATGAAAAAATATAATTACGTTATTAACGGTGTATCCTATGAGGTTTCTATTAGTGAGGAGTCGGATCTTTCTGCGAAAGTGGAGGTAAACGGCGAGCTGTATCTAGTGGAAAAACATGGTGGGCAGAAGTCGGCAGAGCAATCGGTCGCAAAACCGCGTCCGAAGCCAGTAGAAACTGTAACCCCAGTCGCAAAACCAGCTGCACCGACGGCACAACCGAAAGCGTCTGCTGTTCCTGCGGGCGGCGCAGCGATCACCTCGCCACTTCCAGGAGTTGTAATGAAAGTATTGGTAAAGGCAGGCGATGCGGTTACAGAGGGTCAGACGGTGCTTGTGCTTGAGTCTATGAAGATGGAAAACGAGATCGGTGCTTCGCGCTCCGGTCATATCCTCTCGGTAAACTGCGATCAAGGACAGCAAGTAACCGAGGGCGACGTGCTAGTTGTGATAGGAGACTAGAGAGTATGTGGACAACATTGTTAGATATTTCGCAGTGGTTTTCGTCGTTGTCGGACGGGCTGGGCTCCTTTTTCTCGTTTACAGGCATTGCGGGTTTTACCTATAAGCATTTGGTGATGATCCTTGTCGGGGTCACATTCATCATGCTTGGAGTCTTTAAGGAATACGAACCATTGCTGCTGATTCCGATAGGTTTTGGGATAATTATTGGGAATATCCCTTTCAAGGAGGGGTATCAGATAGGGATTTATGAGTCGGGCTCCGTGCTGAACTATCTTTATTTTGGTGTGGTTAAAGGTTTTTACCCGCCGCTTATCTTTTTGGGTATAGGCGCTATGACCGACTTTTCTAACCTCATTGCAAATCCGAAGCTAGTGCTTATTGGTGCAGCAGCGCAATTTGGGATTTTTGGTGCATATATGGTAGCGCTGTTTTCGGGCTTTGTACCAGCTGAGGCGGGCGCTATAGGTATTATAGGCGGAGCTGACGGTCCTACGGCTATTTTCTTGTCGTCGCAATTGGCGCCGCATCTTATGGGTGCTATAGCTATTTCGGCTTACTCGTATATGGCGTTAGTGCCGATTATTCAGCCTCCGGTGATGCGTTTGTTTACGACTAAAAAGGAACGCCTAATTCGTATGCAGATGCCGCGTCAGGTTAGTAAGACTGAAAAAGTTCTTTTCCCGATTATAGGTGTCTTGCTGACGTTGTTGCTTGTTCCCTCAGGTATGCCATTGTTGGGTATGTTGTTCTTTGGTAATATTCTGAAAGAAAGTGGTGTTACAAAGCGTTTGGCAGATACAGCTAAAGGACCGTTGATCGATATTGTTACGATGCTTTTAGGGCTTACGGTGGGTGCTTCTACGCAGGCAGTCCGAATGGTTGATAAATACGATGCTATGGGTAATCTTGTAGGGCAGGTGGATCGTGGTTTTTTGCAGTGGGATTCGGTATTTGTTTTTGTGATCGGCGCTTTTTCTTTTTTCCTTGCAACAGCTACGGGGGTTTGTTTTGTTAAGTTAATGAATCTGTTCTTGAAGAAGGAGAATAGGATTAATCCGTTGATAGGCAACGCTGGTGTCTCGGCGGTACCGGATAGTGCACGTATTTCGCAGATAGTGGGCTTGTCGTACGATAAGACAAATCATCTCCTTATGCATGCTATGGCTCCGAACGTTGCAGGAGTGATCGGGAGTGCAGTAGCAGCAGGAGTACTACTGAGTTTTTTAAAGTAGTCAGAATGTAGAAATCAGGATTACGAGGTTTGGGATACGGCTAAATGTCTCAACCTCGTATTTTTTTATAAAGTATAGGGTTAGATATCATGGCATGTAAAAGGAAATGCGCAAAGGAGTCGTTCAATGGCTTTTCGACGCGCGCCATCCACAGTGGGCATCTCCACAACGAATTTGGAGCCTTGGCAACTCCTATTTATCAGACTTCGACCTTTGAGTTTGACTCAGCAGAACAGGGTGGACGCCGCTTTGCACTAGAGGAAGAGGGCTACATTTATACACGTCTTGGGAATCCGAACAGCTCGGAGATTGAGGTACGTCTCGCTGATCTGGAAGGTGCAGAGGCAAGTATGTCGACAGCTTCGGGTATTGGTGCGGTAACTTCGGCATTGTGGGTAAGTGTTTCGGCAGGCGACCATATAGTAGCAGCAAAAACGCTCTATGGGTGTACGTTTGCCTTTTTGAAGCATGGGATTTCGCGCTTCGGAGTTGATGTTACGTTTGTGGATACACGTAATATTGCCGAGGTCGAAAAAGCCATGCGCGCCAATACTAAGGTTGTTTATCTGGAGACGCCCGCAAATCCGAATATGTACCTAGCAGATATTGAAGGTATTGCGAAGATGGTGCATAAGAAGAATCCGTCTTGTCAGGTTTACGTAGATAATACCTATTGTTCGCCGTATCTTCAGCGACCTATAGAACTCGGTGCAGACGTTGTGATTCATTCTGCTACCAAGTATCTTAATGGGCATGGTGATGTTATTGCTGGTTTTGTGGTTGGGAAAAAGGAGTTTATAGATCAGGTTCGCTTGGTGGGCGTTAAGGATATGACGGGTGCGTGTTTAGGTCCCTTTGAGGCGTACCTTATTGGTCGCGGCATGAAAACGCTTTCGTTGCGCCTCGAGCGTCATTGTTCTAATGCGCAAAAGGTGGCGGAGTTTTTGGAATCGCATCCAGCAGTTAAGGCGGTGTATTATCCGGGTTTGAAGAGCTTTCCGCAGTATGAGCTCGCTAAAAAGCAAATGAAGTTGCCTGGGGCGATGATTGCTTTTGAAATTAAGGGTGATATTGAAGTGGGTAAGAAGCTGATTAATTCAGTACAATTGGCAAAAGTGGCTGTAAGCTTAGGTGATGCCGAAACCCTTATCCAACATCCTGCAAGTATGACGCACTCGCCTTACTCGCCCGAGGAGCGTGCAGAAAGCGATATTACGGATGGGCTCATTCGCCTGTCAGTAGGTCTCGAGGATGTGGAAGATATTATAGCTGATCTGAAGCAAGCCCTTGAAAAGGCCAATAAGAAGTAGGGTATAGTGATAGTTGTTGTAGCATTCAGTTAAGAGTGCTATAAAAAGAGGGAACTCCTCAATGTGAACTGCACCCCAAAAGTTGGACAAAAAACTTTTGGGGTGTTTTTATGAAGTACAGTTATAGATTCCGCCTTGCTATTGTAAAGCGTGTAAAGCAAGGCGAAGCCATCTCTCATCTATCTGAGGAGTACGGTGTCAGCCGCAATAAGATAAGGGAATGGGTGCAAATGTGGGACAAATACGGAAGTTCGGGATTGAAGTATCAACCCCATAGTCGTCCCACTGGGTTTATTGCACAGTAAACCCTGCTTATATCAGTGATTTTTAGTAACTTAGTGCTATAATTAAGGGAGCTAAAATGAAGGAGAAGGCAGCTAGAGAAGTTAGTTTTGTGGAGTTGTGTATCGAAGAAGGGTTTATTGCACAGCAAACCCAGCTTATATCAGTGATTTTTAGTAACTTAGCGC
>CAUTNK010000029.1:0-14375 GCA_963540065.1 uncultured Bacteroidia bacterium | reverse complement strand
GTGAAAAAAGCCGAGGAAAGAGAACAAGAGAACTAATTAATAGATTGTAAATCACAGAATTAATGGCGTGAAATTTATTTCGAAAAAAGTGAGAAAAAAGGAATACCGAGGTGAGAAAACGGGGGCAAGAGAAACCTTCTAACGAAAGAGGAAGAAGACTAAAAGAAAAGAGGAAGAAGACTAGAAGGGGGGTTAGAGCGACCGTTTATGCCCCCCCCGGCGTTACACTTTCTGGGCGGGCGCGATGCGTTTTTTTCTAGAAATTCGCTACGCGGATTGGGCAATAACTACTTAGCGGGAGCATGGCATAATCCGCCGTCACACACCAGCCCTCTTTTTGAGTTATTTTTTTTGAAAAAACGGATGACCGCCACTAAGAAAAGACCGCCACTAAATATGGGTTTACTGTGCAATAAACCCTACAAAGTTACTTATTCAGTGAACAGTACCTCGTTATAAGCAACAAGAAACCTTCGCTGGTTTTCTACAATCCCCTCAGATAGGAAAAAGGTGGGATCCTCTTTTGAGAATCCCACCTTCAAACAAAAACTTTTTCTCGGTGTCTCTATTGTCTGTCGACCTCTGCAGGTTCGCCGACAGCATCCATTGCTAGTCGGAAACCTATATCGCAAGCGGAGGAATTCTCGTCTAAGAATCGGCGAGCTCCTGGACTCAACCAGTATGCACGGTCTCGCCATCCACCGCCTTTGTATACGCGCGCTTGGTCGTTAATTTGGGTCATCATACCTACATTTTTCAGACGCCCTTTATCAACGCCTTGGTAGTACATTTCCTTGGTACTTTCTGCCTGAATAAAAGCATCGCGCTTGTAGTCTACGGTAGATTGGACATCCCCGTCCTTGTAGTTGATGTAGTATGCGCGGTCGTAGTTGCGACGCCCAGCAAATGCTGTATCTTGGTGTTTCTGAATACGCCCGTACTGATCGACTTCCTTTATAACGGGTCGGTTATTGGCGCCGACCTCGGTATCATATGCTTCGAAAAGGTTACCACGGAAGGGGCGCAGCTCGTCTACGTCCTCCGAGGATAGAGGTCGGTATACATCCAGGACCCACTCGTTTACATTACCAGCCATACAGTAGAGTCCGAAGTCGTTAGGCCAATACGAATCGACGGGGCGGGTAATATCCCCACGGTCGTTGAGTTCGCCAGCGGTACCCATATAGTCTCCTTTACCGCGGACAAAGTTTGCTTGCATTTGCCCGATCTCGTTCTTGTGTGTATAGTCTCTACGTAAGTTGTGCGAATTCCAAGGGTAGATTTTTCGTTCAGCCACGGTTTCGTCGACCGTATTCCCGAGCAGCCCGTAGGCGGCATACTCCCATTCTGCTTCTGTAGGAAGTCGGTACTCGGAGAAGAGGATACCGTCCTCTATAGTAGCATTCCGTCCTTTTTCGTCGCCATTAGCGCCATTTCTTTTGACCCCTTCGTGGAACTTTTCGTCGGGGTGATGACGTCCTAACAAATAGGCTTCGGTATCGAAATTATGCTCAGCACGCTGGCCGTTTATGTAATCGGCATTCATGGTTAGAATACCCTTCTTTGCCAGCATCCACTCGTTTACACGGTTGGTACGCCAGTAGGCATAATCGACTACTTGTCGCCACGAGACTCCCACCACTGGGTGATCGTTGTAAGCGGGGTGTCGGAAATAGTTCTTCACAAACGGCTCGTTGAATGCCATGGGAGCACGCCACACGAGGGTATCGGGTAGAGCCCGGTCATAGACTTCTATAAGCTTATCCTCGTAGACGCGTCGCAACCAGAAGAGATATTCGCGATACTCTACGTTGGTTGCTTCGGTTTCGTCGATATAGAAGGAGGAAACTGTGACGCGTCGTGGGACGTTGTTCCAGTCGTAGACCACGTCCTGTTCTGTACGCCCCATAATAAAGGTACCTCCTTCCACGAATTTCAGCCCTGGTGCGGTCTCGGGTTTGTATCCTTCAACGACCTCGAAGGAACCATAATTCTCGTCGTTATACTTCCAACCTGTAGCACGCGAAGCTCCACTTCGTCTGTTATTATTGCAGGAAGCAAACAAAAAAACGCTCAGCAGTACAAGGGCAACTACTGTTAGCTTTTTTTTCAATTGCATGGCTTATATCACTAGTTTTTCGGAAACTCTGATTAAAATTTCTTTATAAAAGTACGAATAATCTCGTCAAATGTTGTGTTTGGGATAGACAAAAGTACAACGGCTATCGTCTTCGTCGGCTTCTACTTGCACCGGCGCGTTTGCGCGAATACTTGGTCATACGTGGTCGATTCTTTTTATCGAATCTGGCCGAGAGTCGCGGTCTTTTGCTTAGGGGGAGTTTTAGAGCCAGTGTAACCTCGTGTACGGAGGCTTCCAATGCTTGGAACCCATAGGCCATAAAGCCCATATTGTATGCATAGGACGCACCGAATCGTTCGCCCATGTAGCCAACGGAGGCGCTTATAGCTTGTTTCGGGTAGAGGATAGAATTGTGGTAATAGAGGGCTCCGTAGATACCTATAAACTCTACCCGTAGTCCGGCCATTAGATTCAGAGCTCGGGTGCCGGTTGTAAAGCGGTCGAAATCTCGGGTCTGAAAACTGGTATGCACAACGGGCACGAGATAGAGGGGTGTCTTAAAGCGATACATCTCGAAGATGTTGTAACGCATCGAAGCGTAGAGGGAATATTTTCGAGGTATTTTCAGTGCGGTTGCCACGGAACGGTTGTCGAATTTAGGTTCGGGGATGTTGTGAATCGCAAAGCCGAAATCCCAAATCTGGTACTCGAAGGCGGCACCAAAAGCGAAATCGTAAGTAAAGCGGTGCGAGTTGGCATAGGTAAGCTGGTTCCCCACGGGGTTCTCCCTTCCCAACATATCGGGGAATACGAGCTTGTTGTAGTTAACCGACTTCATAATTGCGCCGGCTTGTACACCGAGGCGAATTCGGAACTCGTAGGTGAGGTCGAACATAAACGCATAGACGACATTGAGAGCCGTATGCTGTAGGACCGAGGCGCCTTGTATATCGTTGGTAATCGTAGCACCTAGGGCATGGTTGTAGAATACCCCGAACGGGACGTCGAAGGACAGACCGAAGGAATTGAAGGGTGAATTTGCATTTAGCCACTGGTTGCGGTAAAAAGTGTTGAAGCGCATAGCTCCCGCATTGCCTGCCTGTGCTGGATTGAGAAATATGGGTAACTCCAAGGGTTGCGATATAGCAACACTCTGTGCGGCGCCCTGACTTAGCGCCAAGCACCCGAACAAGACGAGCAACAACCGTTCTAACGTACGCACAATCAAACCTTTAAGCAGACTGCTAACCGAGCACAAAACTCTTCCAGTTATACGAGATAGCAAACAAAAAGTTAACGTTCTTCTTCAGGTGGTGTGAGGTGATTGTTTTTGTGGGGCTTTTTCTGTTGTATTTTCTGGAAATACGCATCGGCGAGTAAGGCGCCCGCCCCCATACCAAAGAGGACAGGAACCAGCCACTGGCTTAGTGTTAACGCATAAAAGCGGGGCAATACCCAAAAATAGAGCGCAAAACACAGTCCGCCTCCTATCAAGGCGCCTATTCCGCTTGCGTACCACCGACTCTGCATCTTAATCCCTACAACAGGCAAAGATAATATTTTAGATAGTAACGCGCAGGTGTAGGTATAAATTGCGACTGTTGGCTAATTCGAGAATATTTAGCTGTTTAGCCAGCTGCAGATAATTGATTATTAATATTTTTATTCGGGCGGATTAGTTTTTTTTTCTAGAAATTCGCTACGCGTTGCGTGCGACCTTCTTCCTCTCAGCCCCCCCGGTTCGCACCGGGGGATAGGCGAAGACGACCCGCGATGCGGGTGCTGCTAGGCGGGCGCGATGCATTTTGGGCGATAAATATCTCTTGACGGGATTATGTGGGTGGGTGGGTGAGGGGGAAATATGTGGCATCGAGGAAAAAGTCAGAAAGAGCGGCGACTATTCGTCATTTTCGTCTTCCGAGCCTTTTAGGATTTTTTCTATTTGCTTGGTTGTGGTAGGGATTTTGAAAGCCTCGCTAGGGGCTTTTTTAGAAGGCTTTTCGGAGGTCTTTTTTGTGTTATCTTTTTTCCAGTTAAAGTCGATAACGGTTACTTGTTCGAACTTTTTATGCTCGCGCATTGCGACGCCCATTCGTTGGAGTGTAGAGTCCATGAGTATGCGTCGGTGGCCGAGCTCAGCGTTTCCTTCTCCCGCATCGATAAGTAGTTCGAGGATGGCATAAATAGCATCGCCGGCACCATAATCGCAGCATTCGGCATCGAATTTAGCTCTGCAGGTTTTGGTTCGGTGATGTCCTGTCCTCCCTGTTTTTCCTTGTTCTAGCGCCAGACAGAGTGCACTCAGAAAAAGTTGTTTCTGTGGGGTAAATAAGGGCATGGGATTCGTTTTTTTGAGATCTACTAGGAGTGAGGCTTTTCGTTCGTCAAACGCATAACCTTTTACGTAATCGGGGCGTCCGTCGTAATCTTGTAGGAATGCTTTGGCAAAACGCTCGGGATCGAGTCGCATAAGATTGAGATAATAGAAGCACTCTTTTTCCTTTTGCGAAAGATATTCTAGATCTGCTGCGGTATTGGCTTGTTTACGCTCGGCATCGGAGTACATTTTCTCGCCAGCCTTTATATCTTGGGCTATGGCACTAAAGCAGCAAAGCCAAATGATTGCCGTAAAAAGGGAAGTCTGACCAATCCTCATTACTTGTAATGTATAGGTTTGTGCGTTTTCTGTACAAAGGTAGTCAGGAAAGTAATTTCTAGAAATTCGCTACGCGTTGAGTGCGACTGCTCTATCCTCCCCCGGTTCGCACCGGGGGCTAGGCGACGACGACCCGCTTTTCTAGAAATTCGCTACGCGTTTTGTGCAACGCTCCCTTCTTGTAGCCTTTTCTGATTGTTTTTCGCAACCTCTCCCAATCGACGTTAGCTTTTATTTTATAGAGAAAGAGGTTGGAGAGTTTCGCGCGCCTTTCTTCGATACACAACTCCACAAAACTAACTTTTCTAGCTGCCTTTGCCTTCATATTAGCTCCCTTAATTATAGAGCTAAGTTACTAAAAATCACTGATATAAGCAAGGCTTATTGTGCAATAAACCCCTTTTAGGCGGTGATAGTTAATATCAGCGTCTTAAGCTCGTTCGAGCATTTGATGGGTTTAGCACTGGCTACCTGACTCCGAAAGAGTATATTTTTATTAAATTCGGAATCACAATCTAGCTGTTTAACACCACACACGGAACCGTTGCACATTTGCGACTTGAATCCAGCTTCTAAAAAAATAACAACAAATGAGACGAGGACTACTTTTATTGCTCACCCTGTGTACGAGCTTGCTACTCTATGCACAAGAGCCTATTCGCTTTGGCAATCGCGAGGTATACCTAGCAACAAACGTTCGCCCCAAAGTACGAGGTGCTCGCACTTCTAGTTTAGAATTGGGTATTCCTAGCAGTGAACGGCTTAACGTTTTGGTACAGTTTGAATCTGCGGCGCGCAACCACGAAGCATTGCGCCAAAAAGGCGTAGAACTGGGGGATTATTTAGGCTCAGATGCTTACTATGCCTCGGTAGCTCCGGGTAGCAGTCCTAGCGATTTCGTAGGAACTGGACTGCGTGCAGTGGTGGCTATTCGCAGCGAATGGAAAGTAGTGGAAGGTGTCCTTTCGCATGATATCCCACAATGGGTACGTGCTGGATCGGAGCTGAAAATGACTCTCACGTGGTTCCCCAACACCTCTTGGCAAGCGCTAAAAAATATTCTACAGGCGAGACAGATTCGTTATACTGCAGTTTCCGAAAAATTACGCATCCTGAATGTTGTGGCATCAGCGGATCAACTCCTGAATCTTGCAGAAGACAACGCGGTGGCATTTATTCGTTGGTGTCCCCCACCACAGCAACTCCATAATCGCCTAGGAGCTCGACTCAGTGGTGGTGCCAGATTACAAATACCGACTCTTTCTAATGGTCGCGGACTCACAGGAAAAGGTGTTCGTATTGGTTTGTGGGATTCTAATGTTGGCGAACACGTCGATTACGGCGAGCGAATTCATCGCTTAGAATACGAGATCTCTATTGCTTCCACCGGAGCTCATGGTATGCATACAGCAGGGACTATTCTTGGTAACGGCTTGCTGGACGAACGCGCCCGTGGTATTGCTCCAGAGGCTGAACTTTGGGCTAGCAATTTTAATGAGGAATCGAACGGGAAAATCCCCGAGCAGGAGATGCTAGACCTCTACGATGCCGAGCATATTTCGCTTACTTCTAACTCCTATGGTATGCAGATGATGCAATTGTGCGGGCTGGAGAATTTCTACAACTACACGGCTATGGGTTTCGCAAACATCGATATCCTATCGTGTTGGGAACCAACACTAACGCATGTATTTTCGGCGGGAAACGACCAAGGTGCCTGCAATAAACCTTTCGGACACGCTACACGCTATTCTAAAAATATTATTTCAGTAGCTGCTGTGGATAAGTGGGGAGAGATAACAGATTTCTCTAGTTTCGGACCACTACGCGACGGACGCATTTATCCCATAGTAAGTGCGCTTGGTAAAGAGGTTTATTCTACCATTGATGGCGAAAGATATGCCCCAATGAATGGGACCTCTATGGCTTGTCCGACAGTAACCGGACACTTAGCGCTTTTAACCCAACGGTGGCAACAACTACACGGTGGCACGAATCCGTATAACTATTTCCTGAAAGCGCTGATAGCCAATACAGCACGTGATGCGGGCAACCTAGGCCCCGACTACAAATATGGGTTTGGTATCCTAAACGCCAGTGCCGCACTCAGTGCCATGGAACGCGAATGGTATCACCTTGCAACATTACCACAGGGGAACGATAGCCAGACAATCAAGGTTCGTGTCCCGTCTAATGCAAAAGAGTTGCGAGTCCTGCTTTGTTGGAACGATCCCGTTGCCGCTAAAGAGTATAAGACTGGGGAAACGCCTCTAGTAAACGACCTCGACCTCACCGTAAATTTTGGGACACAGTCTTATCTACCCTATACGCTGGATCCGCAAAAGCCCAATGCTCCCGCAGTTGCTACAAAAAAGAATACAGTAGATAATATCGAACAAGTGGTAGTAAATGCTCCGGAAGCAGGCGAGTATACGATCAACATTACAGGCATCGTACAGCAAGGCAAAAAACAGGATTATGCCGTAGTTTGGTACATCGACGAAGCTACCCCAGCCATTGCATCTCCTTTAGCAGGCGATGTATATTCGCCTAGCGAAGCAATATACTTCCGCACAGAAGGACTTACTGGCAATCTACAAGTAGAACTATCGACCAATGGTGGGAAAGATTTCTTGCTATTAGGCACTTATACATCTTGTTCCGAAATCTTGCTCCCTGCAGATCTCGCACCCAGCTCAAAAGCCCTCTTGCGCGTAACAGATGCACAAAATAGGGTAGTTATCATGCCAGGTTACTTTACAATTATGCAGCAAGTACAAGAGTTGCGCTTGGAAGAAAATACATGCAATACATCGGGCTGGAAATTGAAATGGAAAGCAGCACCCACTGCTGCCAAGTATCGAATCTTCCGTGGCGATTGGAAAAAGGAATGTTACGAACCGATAGATGAAGTCGATGGAACTGTAACCGAATTCCGTCTCGACAAAAAATACATTGGCACAAAGCACAATTTCTATGCTGTACAAGCTGTAAATAACGATGGTATCGTAGGTCGACGCAGCACTGCAGTCTATGCACATGCACCGCAATTACTTACTCTTAGCAATACCGATCTCCCTTACAAAGAAACTTTTGTAGGTTGGACTCCCCAACAAAGCTCCGTAACAACAGGTAAAAATCTGCGGCTTAGCATTCGAGATGCAGTACCTGCTCTGAAGCTCCCACTCGGTTCGCAAATGCTGGAATGGCAAGCAATACGAGCCGCTACCAACTGGAAAAAGCCTTTCGAAAGCCGAGATAATGTAGCTGCAATAGAGATCTGTGGTCTGGATCTGACGCATATCGATGCTGGTACGGAGTTACATTTTGTGATTTACGAGTACATGACCATGATTCCCAATAAACCCAAGGGGGCTATCTTCCGGTTGCTGGTTGACGGGAATGAAGAGGCAACTCTGCTGAATAAACAACAAATAGTCGGCGACGAGGATGAACACCGCTTAGCATGGGATTTCTCGAAGTACGTAGGACGGAAAATCACTCTCAGGTTAGAAGCAGCTTTACAGGATCAGGGCAATAATATCGTAATCGTTTATTACCAGCTGCTCGAGAAGAAGCTCAAAACGGACGTCGGGGTTATCTGGTCGAATTATCCGCCGATTAAAGCCCGCGCGAATATGTCAACCGAAACCGTGAATTTTAAGATTCGAAACAACAGCTCAAAGGTTCTACACAATATACCGATTTCCGTTGCTGTAGATTCGAAAGTCGTCTACTCACAAATCGTGGAAACGCTGCAACCATTCGAAGACCGGCTCATTGCTCATCCGTACAACTTTACAAGTACCCAACCACACAAATATCAGATCGCCGTACGAGCCGAAGTAGAGGATGATCAAGAACCAGACAACAATACCGACTTGTTCGAAGTCTATAATCTGGGCGACGTAGTAGCAATGCCCGAGTGTAGGTATATCCGAGCTATGGGAGGCTTATTCCCACAAGTGCCCTACGAACACATCACACTCAATGCACCTAAACTATTCGTGGACTCGCGCGGTGCCCTCGAAAATTATATGAAGGACGATCAAGCCGTCTTACAAATTCGCCCACAGAATCGGAAAAATAGCATACAAGTTACTTTTACAGAATACGATTTTTCTGAAGGCGATACCCTCTACATTTACAAAGGTGAGGTTCCCGCTGATCTTAACGTAGTAGCAAAAGATGCGTCGATCGCTTTAACAGGAAAGAGTAAATCTGGAACTATCATTGTAGCCGAAGCTGCTAGTGGCGCATTAACCTTCTATTTTAAGTCGCACAACGAACAACCGAGCAGCGGGTGGATTGCGCACGTACAAGAGTTAGAATTACCCAACCAATGGAGCCTCTTAGCACTCGAAGCGCAGGATGGCAAAGATGTTGCGCACCAGAAGCTAGTAGCGCGTGTACAGAATTTTGTACCGACTCCGCTGTACGATATCCCACTCGAAGTAAATTACCGTAGCGAGCAGAAACGCTATCTTATCCCCGAATTAAAAGCTGGGGGTACAACACTGTACGAAATCCCGGACGAGGTCGAAGTAGTAGCTCCTGCTGATATCCGGATTCGTGCTACATTGGCAAAAGACGGCGACGTGGCTGATAATAGCGCCCAGCTTCACATACTAAAAGATCCGTTGTGGCACGAGGGAACGATCAATAAAGAAAAGACGCTCTACATCGCAGGAATTAAAAATTTAGGAAGCGAGCAGATCGCCGTAGAACCTGCTAAAGGAGTTGTCTATATGCCCGAACATAAAATCATCCTGTACAAAGAGAGTAAAAATGCTTTACATGTGCAGTTATCAGCACAACCGCTGAATTCCTTACTCCCTGCTCAGCTACGTTTGTGGGTAGATTTCGATGACGACAATCTGTTGCAGGACATTGCCCCGGAGTTGCTACAAACCGAACTTGTAGCAGGAACCGACAACTATTGGTTAACCTTAGATTTGAGTGCGCTCTCCGCACTCAAGCTCGGTAGACACCGTATGCGCCTCATGCTATCTGCCGACGAGGGATATCAGCAATTTAAGGAAGGCAAAACCATACCCTGGGGGCATGTTGTAGATCTTACAGCAGAGGTAAAAGATGGGAAAAGCCCATACGACACCGAAATCGCTCTACTTGCAATAGAAGATCTTAGCACGGCTCGTGGCTTAAGCGCGACAACGCCCATCAAGGTTCGAATTCGTAACAACGGACTTGCAGAACTACACGAACTGAAACTTAACTACAGTCTCAATGCGGGGAGTCCTATCTCAGAAACATTTGCATGTGCGATTCCGGCACATGGTGGCGAGGCGGTTCTTACTTTTCAGCAAACGGCAGATTTATCGAAAGCAGGTAAGTATACACTTAAGGTTACAACGCAGGAAAATGACCCCAACCCCAAAGACAATACGCTAACCTACAATTTCTACAGTATCCCACCACAGACCTCTAAAATCTTTGCTCTACAATACGTTGGCGATAAAACAGAGGATCTGCGACTCCCCAATGTTGGTGCAACAGTTAGCAAGCAAGCCACCATCGAAGGTTGGTGGAAATTAGATAAAGCACAGACTTGCGACTTGGTATATGCATCGGAGGTCGGTCTGCAAACGCTTGCAGGACACAAAGACTACCCCGACAATACTTTAGTATACCTGTGTGGGGCTATAGGTGCGTATGTGAGTGAATCGCCTGTTATTGTTCCTGGTAAATGGCAACATATAGCAGCAAGTATGTATCAGATGGGTAAAAAGCCCAAAGCATTCCCGGAAGTGTTTGTAGATGGCGAAAAAATCCGCATGAAAAAAGTCTACGACGGGCGGTTTGCTTTTCGGAGTATGTGGCTCAATGTTGGTTTGCAGGGGCAGCAAGCTATGTTCCGAGTGTGGAATACCGTACGTAGCCAACGACAGATTAAAGAGTTCATGACGCGTAGTGTGCGCAATACCACTACGCAACAATTGCCTAAAGGCTGTATTGGTGAGTACCTATTTACAGAGGGAGAAAGTATTGTAACAGCCACAGACAACGAACGGTATGCCATTATAAACTCCTCGCGCGGCGACCTTTGGCAACCTATCGAAACCCTCATTGGCGGAGTAACGGCTCAAGGGCAAGCTATTCCGGCTTATTACTCATCTCCCAACGAAATAACCGTAACGATGCCCCCTGCTTTCAACAACTTTGCAAACATACACCTAAACTTCGATGTGTCATGGGCACAAACACAATTAACCTGCGCAGGCAATGCCGTAAATTTGGATCAGGTATTTGATTTCAGTGCAGCTCCTGAGCATAAATTGCACTTTGTCGCGCAACTCCCCGATCTGTTTGGTGCAACTATTACACAAGCATTTAGCGTACGAGTAGTAAGCGATTTGGATCCTGCATGCGACTTGCTAAAACTCACCATCCCTAAGACGGGGAATTCTGGATTAAAAGACGAAATTGTACTCGAAAATCCCTCACAGGAGATTGTACTCAATGTAGAAAATGAGTCGGAACAGAGTATACTCGATGTTAGCAAGATTGTGTGTGTAGTAAACGAAATCTCGCAAAATGCACGGCTCTACAACGGTGCGCAAGAGTTGCAAGTAGGCTCTCCGTTTGTGATTGATTTCCGCTCGCCATTGCATCTGCGTGTTGTGGCTCAGAACGGACGCGACATAAAACGTTATACGCTACGTTTGGCTATGCAACAAGAAATTGTTTGGGATACAGAAAAATTGGAATACACCTACCAAAAAACAGCACAAATTCTGAATGCAAAAGCTACGTCGAACTTACCTATTACTTACTTTACGCAAGACCCATCGATTGCTACCATTAATTCGAAAGGCGAGTTGGTAGCAGCAGGTATTGGCACTACACAAATTTTTGCGACACAAGAGGGGAATTCGCAATTCGCATCCGCAGTTCAAAAAGTACGCGAGGTAGAAATCCTACGCGCTCCATTAACCATCCAAGTAAGCGATCTAACCATTGCACAAGGCGACAAACTCCCCCGTTTCTCGTTCCACTACGATGGATTGCAGTATGACGCGATAGCCTACCAATTCGACGCTCCTTACGAAATTCGGACTCAGGACGGCGCGATCTGGAATGCTACTATGCCGCCACTCGCACCCGGGGAATACCGAATAGTTCCTAAAGATTATACAGGACCGTATCCTTTTGGGAATTATCTTGTTACGAGGTTAGAAGGCAAGTTGTTGGTAACTCCGCCACAAACCGTACAAAAACTTACCCTCGTGGTAGTAGACGATGCTAATCAACCGCTACCCAATGTGAGCGTACAATGTGCTAAAATCAATAGTGTTACTTCAGCTGATGGGCGTATAGAACTCTATCTCCCCCCTGCCGTATATGAGGTTGTTGCTACGCTAGACGGATACCAAACTGTTCAGCAAAAGGTACACGTAGATAACCAGCCACTCGAAATCACTCTGCTACTTAAAAAATTGCAATTCGAACTTACCTACAAGGCTGACGAGCATGGCATCCTGCAAGGTGCTACACACCAGTGGGTAGCGCAAGGGCAAGATGCAGAAGAGGTAATAGCAATACCTAAAGACCCTCGTTATCGTTTCAAACGCTGGTCGGATAACGCGCAGGCAGCTCTGCGTAGAGATAAAAATGTCCAACAAAAAATAGACGTAACCGCGGAGTTTGAAGAGATACGCTATACACTCCATTACATTATCGGGATGGGTGGGGAACTCCTTGTAGGGGAGCTATCGCAAGAAGTCGCAGCTGGTGGCAATGGAACAGCCGTTTCTGTAAAAGCGAAGGAAGGTTATCTCTTCATCGGGTGGTCTGATGGGCAAAAGGAAGCATTACGTACCGACCTGAATGTACAAAACGACATTCAAGTAACAGCACTATTTGTTAAACCCTATCTGCTGTCGTGGTCGGAAACCTTCGAATTAGGGGCTTCGCATTTAAGCGCTTGGGAATTTGCAAAACCCTCGCGTGGAAAAGGTTGGCAACTCGTAAATAAAGATGCTGTACCTAACGTGAGTGGATCTGAAGGACATCTACTCCTCATAAATCCGACCGATGAAGGTTACCCCATCTATGTAAACAGCTATGCTGCAAGCCCATGGCTCTCGTTGGAAGACAGAGCAGCCAACGCCAACGTTATCCTCTCCTATAACCGGTATTATACCATGGCCGGACGTATTGCAAAACTAGAATACTGTTTTGAAGACGGAGAATGGAAAGAAGGAAAAGACATCGGAGAGTCAACTTTTGGATGGGTAGAAACCTTTACATTATCCAAAAACAAAATTGGTGCCCACAAATTTGTACGCTTCCGTTGGAATTTTAGCAACGACTATCTTTCCAATACGTGGCTTGCAATAGATAATGTTCAGGTACGCTACGAGCCGAATCCAACTCTCGTTACACTACGCTACATCGCCGACGCACACGGAATGATACAAGAAAGCGATAAGAACGAAAAAGTATCAGTACTAGAATTGAAGACGACTCCTGGCATAAAAGCAGCAAAAGTAAAAGCGATTGCAAATGATGGCTATCTGTTTGAAAAGTGGTCGGACGGAAATCTGAACATCGAACGAGAAGATGATACCGAACTTACTGTAAAAGCCTTTTTCAAAGAAATAGAAAAACAGACATTTACGATAACCTATCTTGCTGGTGCGCATGGTAAAATCGTAGGAAGTGCCTACCAAAAGCTCTTTGCTGGTGCAAAGACTAGCTATGTAAATGCTGTGGGCGAACAGGGCTATAAATTTATTCGGTGGTCTGACAACTCTACGCAGAATCCGCGTACGGATATAGTTACAGCTGATGGCACGTATACTGCCGAATTTGAGGCTGTTCTTCCTACCTATACCTTAACCTACATAGCCGGCGATCACGGTACCATCGAAGGCGATGCAACCCAGACCGTAGAAGCAGGTGGCAGCGGAACTCCCGTAACCGCAAAAGCTAACGACGGCTACCGTTTCGTGAAATGGGACGACGGAAAAACCGACAATCCACGTACGGATGCGAATGTAACGGAAAGCAAGACTTACACAGCAGAGTTTGAACAAATTCCACCTACTACATACACCTTAACCTACGTAGCTGGAGATCACGGTACCATCGAAGGTGATGCTACACAAACTGTAGAAGCAGGTGGCAGCGGTACTCCCGTAACTGCAAAAGCTAACGACGGCTACCGTTTCGTGAAGTGGGACGACGGCAAAACCGACAACCCACGTACGGATGCGAATGTAACGGAAAGCAAGACCTACACAGCAGAGTTTGAGATAATTCCACCTACTACATTTACTGTAACACTCAAAAAAGAGGGCGAAGGCACGCTAACTATTACAGGCATCGATGCAGATAAGTTGAATGCCGTACCCGAGAATACTGCATTAACAGCCATAGCAACTCCTGCCGATGGTTGGGAATTGCAAAGTTTAATGGCAGGCGATGAGGACATTAAGTCGGATGGCAAGTTTACGGTAACTGCTGATGTTGAAGTGAAGGCAGTATTTGTGAAGAAGACAGATCCAAATCCACCAGCGCCACAGCCCACAACCTTTACTGTAACACTCAAAAAAGAAGGTGAAGGCACGCTAACTATTACAGGCATCGATGCAGATAAGTTGAATGCCGTACCCG
>CAUTNK010000028.1:0-21943 GCA_963540065.1 uncultured Bacteroidia bacterium | reverse complement strand
ACATTGTTTATTACAACAACAAGCGAATCAAATCGCGCTTAAAAGGAAAGAGTCCAGTACAATACCGAACTCTTTCACAAAGTAATTAGTTAATAACCTGTCCAACTTTTTGGGGTCACTTCATTGTTTATGGAATAGCTTAATAATTCAGTATTCTAAATAGTTAGTTATCAAGGGCTACGTTTACGGTGTGAGGTAGTTGCTCGACGACTTCTCCTACAATAGCCGCTTCGGTGTATCCGGCTGTTTTTAGTTGGGAGAGAGCAGTTGCGGCGTGTGAGCGTTGGATTGCGAAGAGGATTCCGCCCGAGGTTTGCGGATCAAATACTAGCGATTGTAGCCAACGGGGAAGGGAGTTGCTTAGTTGTATAAATTGACCAAAACTGCTTCGATTGCTAAAGACAGCACCGGGGATACATCCCATTTCTAGGAGCTCGGGGATATGTGGTAGTACGGGGAGTTTATTACCCCAGATTCGTAAGCTAACGTTACTGCTATTTGCCATTTTGTGGGCGTGCCCCATAAGCGAAAAGCCTGTGATGTCGGTAGCCGCGTGTACCTGAAATTCGTGCATTATGGGTACTACTTTGTCGTTGAGCATTCGCATCCATCGTGCGGCTTGTGTATAGGTATCGGCAGGAGCTATATGTAAGCGTTCGGCAGCCATGGCAATGCCGGTGCCTATGGGTTGGGTTAGGATTAGTAGGTCGCCGATACGGAGCGATGCGTTGGTGATTAGATGTTTGGGATCTATGCGTCCGAGGAGAGCGAGTCCGTAGACGGGGGAAGTATTAGCAATGGTATGTCCGCCGATGATGGGGATTCCTGCACGTTTAGCAGCTTGTGTGCCTCCTTCTAGGATTTTTCGTAGTAGGGGGCGTTGTGCTTCGTCGGTAGGGAACATTGTAATATTCAGGGCAGCAAGAGCTTCGCCTCCCATGGCATAGATATCGCTCAGGGCATTTACGGCAGCCACTTCGCCATAGAGTACGGGATCTGCACAGAAGGGTGGAAAGAAATCGGTTGTGAGAATTAATCCTTCTTTTTCGTTGAGGAGATAGACGCCAGCGTCGTCGCCAGTTTCGAGTCCTACGAGGACTTTGGGCGAGGGATTCCAGTCCAGATCGGCGAGTAGGTTTTCTAACTCTCGTGCAGGTAATTTTGCAGAGCAACCACCCTCGCCACACAGATCTAAGAGATTTGTGGATACGGGTTTATCCATGGTGGTTAGTTTTCTTTGGGTAGCATCTGGAATGGGATCGCTTGTCCGGTTAGGAGGGCAGCCATTACCTCGGCATCTGTTTCGTTGGTGGCGATACACATTCCGCATTCTGAGGCGATGTGCGTGGGTACGGGTTCGATTTGATATTTGTATCCCTCGCCTAGGAAAAGATTCTCGGCTTCGAGAAGTTCGCTAAGGGATGCGAATAAGAAAATCGTACTGAAGAGTATATTCATTAACAAAAGTGACTAGAAAGAGCTGCAAGCGCTCGTTCGGTATATTCCAATTCTAGGGGTCGGTGGCATGGTGAGAGTGAAAAGCGTACGGATCCGCCTGGGAAGGTACCGAAAAATTGATGCGCTGCAGGAGCACAATGCATCCCGCTTCGTACTTCGATATCCCAGTTGGTATAGAGTAAGTGCGCGAGTTCGGAAACTTTTCCATTGTGTGGTACAATGCTCATAATCTCGGTGCTGAGCGTGGAATCGTCACCTTGCCATAATACTTGATAACCATCCAAATTGCTGACGTGTTCGCGAAAAGCGCAAAAATCGGAATAGGAGTGTTGGTAGGGTAGAGGTGTTTCGATAGCCCCCAGTAGTCCGGCAATACCCATCATGTTGGGGGTTCCGGCTTCGAATCGGTCGGGGAGTGCTTCGGGCATGGTGTATTCTGAAGAACGGCTTCCGGTACCGCCATAGATGAGGGGTTGAATGCGCGAGGCATCGCGGATGTAGAGTCCGCCGACACCGGGAGGACCGCCGACGCCTTTGTGTCCGTTGAAGGCGAGGAAATCGATTCCGTCACGTTCTACGTCTATAGAGACAATACCAGCTGATTGCGAGGCGTCTACCAACAGAAGAGCATTGCCCATGGTAGCACGGATTTGCTCCAGCGGCTGAATCACTCCATTGACATTGGAGGCATGATTGATGATGACTAGGTCGTACGCTTCGCCCCAGTTTTTGGGAAGAGACTCGTAATGGAGCATCCCTGTAGGAAGTGTGGGCAGTACGTCTACTTGCAGGTCGAGGCGCTTTTTAAGTTCGTGTAGTGGTCGAGTAACGGCATGGTGCTCGAGGGGAGATATTGCAACTCGTCGGTTGGGATAATTCAGTCCAAAGAGTACGGTATTTAAGCTAGCAGTGGCACTTGCTGTAAAGAGCAGTTGTTGTGGACGTTTTATGCCTAGGAGTAGAGCGAGTTGTTGGCGAGTGGTTTCTACTATTCGAGTGGCATCGTGGCACCGGGCATAGGCACCGCGACCGTAGGTACCACCGTTTGCTAGGTATTCGCTCACACGGCGTAGCACACCATCCGATTTGGGGTAGCTCGTTGCAGCATTGTCAAAATATAAATTTAAGTCCTCCATACTCTTTTGTGCTTAGAGCCTAATAGACAAGCCAAGAAACACAGCAGATTGTGTACATTTGCACTACTAAGTTAGAAAAACTGTTGGGGATGGAGTATAACGAATTGGGGGGAGCTGCGCGCCCGGCTATGACCCCCACAGCCTCTAAGTGGGGTTTTTATATTGGTCTGAGTTATTGTATATTCTTTGCTATCGAGGCATATTTTTTGGGGACGACGAGTGCTTTTTCTACGTTGTTTTCGTTTCTAAGTTTTGTGCTCTCGGTCATTCTCACGTATATGGGGCAGAAGGCTTACCGCGATACCCTTCCGGATGTAGGTTTTTCGTATGGCAAGGGGGTTAAGTTGGGGATATATCAGGGGCTTTTTGCTACCATTGTGTTTACTGCATTTTTTGTGTTGTTTGTGTACGTTCTGCGCCCGGGCTATGTCGAAAGTTTGCAACAAGCTGCCATAGCTGTGCTACAGAAGCAAGGTATTGATGGCGACATCATTGAGCAGAGTATGCGCTTTACGAAGATGTTCTACACGCGTGGCTTTTTAGTATTTACAACGCTGACCGGTACTTGGTTTTCGATTCTTTTTGCTTCGCTTATTGCGTCGGCATTTTCTAGGAAAGAGAAAAGCGTGTCTCAACAATAATTTTGGTACACTTGGTCTATGCCCGATATATCTATCGTTGTCCCACTTTATAACGAGGCGGAATCGCTTCCGGAGCTTGTTGCGTGGATTGATAGGGTAGTTGCTGCGCAAAACTGGGAGGCGGAGCTTTTACTTATTGACGACGGGAGTACGGATACTTCGTGGCAAGTAATAGGTGAGCTTGCGGCTGCACATCTGCATCTTCGTGCCTTTCGTTTCCAGCGCAATTATGGCAAATCGGCAGCACTTACGGTAGGCTTTACGCAGGCACGCGGTAGGGTAGTTTGTACGATGGATGCTGATCTACAGGACTCGCCCGACGAGCTTCCGGAGCTCTACGCTATGATAACCGAGGCGGGCTATGACCTCGTATCGGGTTGGAAGAGAAAACGTCATGATCCGGTACTTTCGAAAAACATTCCGAGTAAGTTTTTTAATGCAACTGCGCGTTTAGTAACGGGTGTTAAGCTTCACGATTTTAATTGTGGCATCAAAGCGTATCGGCAAGCTGTGGTGAAAAATGTGGAACTCTATGGCGATATGCATCGCTACATTCCCGCCCTTGCTAAGTATGCCGGTTTCCGACGGATTGGCGAAAAAGTGGTTACGCACTACGAGCGGAAGTATGGCGTGTCGAAGTTTGGTTTATCGCGTTTTGTAAACGGGGCGCTGGATCTTATCACCTTAGCTTTTGTTTCGCGTTTTGGGAAGCGCCCGATGCACCTTTTCGGTATCCTTGGTTCGCTATCGTTTTTGGCGGGAGGTGTTATCGTAATAGTGCTGATTGTGAATAAGATACTAGCACTTACGCATCACATTGCGTATCGTCAGATTACAGCGCAACCGCTATTCTATATAGCGCTTATTATGGTTGTGCTTGGTATGCAGCTCTTTTTGGCAGGTTTTCTGGGCGAGTTGATAGTACGTGCGAATCCGCAAACGCGTCGTTTCCATGTTACAGAGACTTTAGAAAAGGAAAAGAACGACTGATTGCAATGTATAGGCGATGGGTTCGTCCGCTTCTTTTTGCTTGTGATCCTGAGCGCATACACCACCTAACGATTGCAGTAGCAAGTTTTTTTCTGCGCTGTCCGATTTTTCGTGCGATATGTAACCAACGCTATACGAGTGCGAAGGTGGCAATTCGTCGCTCTTTCTGTGGACTTACTTTTAACGGTTTGGTTGGTTTTGCGGCTGGCTTTGATAAGAATGCACGTTTGTGCGATCGCTTAGCACACTTAGGTTATAGTTTCGTGGAGGTGGGCACGGTAACGCCGCGTCCGCAATCTGGGAATCCGAAGCCTCGTGTATTTCGCTTACCCGCAGATAAGGCTATTATTAACCGGATGGGCTTTAATAGCGATGGTGTAGAGCTCGTTGCAGCACGTTTGGCAAAACATCGGCAGCATCGTGTTCCCATTGCTGGGAATATAGGCAAGAACTCTGATACGCCGAATCAAAATGCATCTCGCGATTATCAAAAGGGGATGGAAGCTCTCTACCCGTATGTTGATTTTTTTGTGGTGAATGTAAGCTGTCCGAATGTAAAGGATTTGTGTGCGTTACAGGCGGAAGATACGCTACTGCCTATTATTGAATCTCTTACGCATTATCGCGCATCACAAGCTACGTATAAGCCCATTCTGCTTAAGTTGGGATCCGATGCAGCACCAGAATCGCTCACCTATACGGTGCAGTTGGCACTTAAGGAGGGTATTGACGGATTTGTAGTTTCGAATACGACACCACGTCGTGAGAATTTACAAACTACGCAAGAGCGGCTTACAAGCATAGGTGCTGGCGGTTTAAGTGGTCGACCGTTACATATGCAAGCTTTGCAGGCATTGCGTTTGGTTCGTGAGGTTGCAGGGTGTGGGATTCCTATTATTGGTGTTGGTGGGATCTTTTCTGGTGAGGATGCGCTAGCTATGCTACAAGCGGGGGCGTCGTTTGTAGAGCTTTATACGGGGGTTATCTATCAAGGACCTAGTTTGGCGCGACGTATCAATCGATATTTGAAAGAAAGGGAGGAGGAGATTCCGGTATGGTGATTGTGAATTGTGAAGGGTTACCCTGTCCGCAACCCTTGATAGCAACCCGAAAGGCTATGCGGGAGAATCCGGTAGGTACGGAGCTCTGTGTGATTGTAGACAATGCTACAGCGCGTCACAATGTTACGCAGATGCTTGCTACGTACGATGTGGCAATAAGTTTTACGGAGCAGGGGGGGCTTTTTCGCGGTACGTTTACAAATCCGGAAGTGCTAGGAGATGTTCTATCGCCGAGTGCAGATGCCCAGGTGCGTTGCGAAACGTTTGTAGAACCTTCTGCGCAGGTAGTGGTGCTTTGTGCTACGGATGTCTTGGGGCAAGGGGACGAGAAGCTTGGAAACATCCTGATGAAGGGTTTTTTGTCGACGCTTGCAGAATGGGAAACCCTCCCGCAGGAGATTCTTTTCTTGAATGCGGGTGTACGACTTTGTTTGCGCGCTTCTGGTGCATTAGAAACGCTAAAAGCTCTTGATGCTAAGGGTGTAGGGCTACATATTTGCGGCACTTGTGTCGACTTTTATGGCGTACGCGAACAGGTAGCCGTCGGCTCCATCACCAACATGCAATACATTTCCGAAGCATTGGCTCAGGCTACGAAAGTTGTTCGTTTGTAACAGTACTTTGGTTGTGTAATTAACCAATAGCCAATTGTATAATTCGGGTAGATTATTTTGGTAGGTATTGTTAGTTTAGAGGAAGAGAGTTAGTATAAAAAAGGCACCACACCGTGTGTGATGCCTTTTCTTGTTTCTTTCTCAGGTTTACTTTTTAGCCTTGTACTGGAATTTCATATAACCTTGAGACAGACGTGTCTTTGCATGACCTGTTTTGGAGATTTCGCCAATCTTCAAGATGTAGAATTCATTGCCTTTCTTAGCAGCAACAACGTCATTTGTTGTAACTGTCATTTTCTTAGATTTTGATCCGCTATTGAAAGCAGCTTCTGCAGCTGCTACAGTAACTGCATCGAAATCAACACCGGATAGCTTCACGAATTCGGTACCATTTCCCATATAGCTCTTATCAGCAACGTTGACACTTTCGGAAGTAAATGTTGCTTCGAAATCTTGATCACCTGTGGAAGTATTCATCATATAGCGATCTTCTTGCTTACTTCCAGTAGTGATATTCAGACCTACGCCGTTTTTAAGGTCAAAAGCAGAGAAGCCTTGAGCGGTAGATTTGTGGTTGATGGCGCCGTTCTTTACCTCGCCCCAAGTAGCCTCTTGACCTGGATCAGGAGTTACATTACCAAAGTTGAAATCTAGTTCAATGGTTGTAGAAGCTTCCTTGTTGTCGGTAGCGGTAAATTTAATTTTACCCTTCTCAACGTTAGTAGGGATGTTGGTAGCTTCGAATTTTCCGACGTAACCTTGAGATTCGGATTTGATGGTGAGCTTCCCTGGTTGCGAAGACGAACCATAGGTTACTACCCATGTAATTTCCTTTACCTTTAGGTCTTTATCTGGCTTTGCGATAACGGTGAGTGGGAAGATAGTCCTATCGGTAATAGGCTTGCTCAGATCGATGTTCTTGTTGTTTTTGTCGTTAATGGTAAACTTGGGAGCTTCTTTTGATTCTTTTTCCTTGTTACAGGAAGAGAAGTAGAGCAATCCTGCTCCTGCTAGCGCTAAAAGCGCAACTTTTCCAAAATTCATCCTTTTAAGTGTTTATTATTTCTGTTAAACTCCAAATATCGGGGGTGGGAGGTAGTAGGTACTGGGCGTTGTATCTTTGTTATTAGTCGGGTTAATACCTATAACGGTACAAATGTATGTAATATTCTATACGTAGGCATCTTTTATTTCGTAAGTAATCTCTGCAATGAGCAAGTAACAAGAAACATACCATATAGCATATTTTTAGTGCGAAGTAGCGTAGAAAAATTATGAAGTGTTGTTTTTTGTAGGTATATGTTGGTTGGTAGGCTGAACAAAAATATTTTGGAGGTGTATAACACGACAAGCGTATTCTGACCGTAAAGTAGCATATAAGGTTAACAAGCAATATAATCTAGTACAATTTTTGCTTACCAAATTCAAGCGAACAATGCAACAGTTCCATAGGTGGTTTTTAGCATAGGGAGCGTTCACTGCGTTTGCGTGCTTTATGGCGGTTGGTGCGTTCTGTTACGAGCGTACCAACTTGTAGTATCTTTGCGTTGTGGAGGTGGGAGTATGTCGTACGAGAATTTGCAGGAAGAGGAGTTAAAGTTGCGGCTTGGAGATAGGTTTTTCGCTGCTTTTGACTGCGATAGACGTATCGGCAAGATCGACTTTTGTGTTACCCAATCTTTTACACGCTGCGATGCAACCGAAACTGCTCCTATTAATTCTTTGCTGTGGGCCGAAGCGAAACGCGGCACGGTTGCTGATATCTACAAGCCTCTGGTACAGCTAATTCTTACTATCGGCAAGGCTCGCACGTTCGATACCTATCTGCCGCCGCCGTTTTTAGCAGCATTCGATGCAGAGAAGATCGCCTTCCTTCCGTATCGCGAAATATTGCCGTTTTTGGCGCTCAACGACTTCAACTGGAACGTAGCGCCGTCTGACGCTTCTTCGCGCGAATTTGGGCTGTTGTACGGTGCTGTAAAGGATACTTTAGAGCGTACCTCGTATATCTTTTACTACGATGCGCAGGCGGCAGAACTCCGTGCGTTTATCAAGCAGCATTTGAGCGAGAGTTCGTCTCTCATCCAGATCAACAAAAACAACTTCGTGAGCATCTATCAGCGCTGGTTAGCCCTTGTTCAGCCGAGCATTGACGTGGATTGGGAAGGTTTGAAAAAGCGCGATATCATAGATGGCGATTTCTTTTTAGCGGATTTGCTCTCGTCAGAGAATCAAACGATTAGGGAATCGCTTTATGTTCTGTTGCGGGATAACCACTACACGTTGGATCGGAAGGTAGATATCTCGGGACTTTTCCTTTTTGCGGAAGTTCATTTTAAGGATAATCAAAAAGCACACAGGCAGTTCTGGTCTATTTACAAGCGTCCGCCGAGGGAGGAGTTTTGGGATTATTTGGTGAATCGTCGAGATTTGCTGGTACCTCAGGATCTTCGCGAGCGCAAAGGTTCTTTTTTCACTCCTCAGCGTTGGGTGGAGCTCTCGCAGCAGTATTTAGCAGACGAGTTGGGCGAAAATTGGCAGGAGGAATATGTAATCTGGGATTGCGCTGCTGGTACGGGCAACTTGCTGAACGGTCTTACTAACAAGTACAACATCTGGGCGTCCACGTTGGATAAACAGGACGTAGATGTTATGCACGACCGTATCGAGCACGGCGCAAATCTATTGCATAAGCATGTTTTTCAGTTCGATTTTTTGAACGATTCGTTCGACAATCTACCTGAAGGTTTGCGGGCGATTGTTTCTGATTCGGAAAAGCGAAAAAAGTTAGTGATTTACATCAATCCACCTTACGTAGAGGGGGATGCGAGGTTGGGCAGGGGTCGTCGCTCGGTACATGCGAGTGCCATCCATGAACGGTATAAGGAGGATTTGGGGAAGGCTAGTGCGGAGCTTTTTGCTCAGTTTATCTATCGCATTTACAAGGAGTTACCGAATTGTATCTTAGGGCATTTCTCGAAATTGAAGCATCTTCAGGCACCTAATTTTAAGCAGTTTCGTCGGGTGTTTCAACCGAAATTGTGTCGTGGTTTTTTAATTCCCGCTAATACGTTTGATAACGTTAAAGGACATTTCCCGATAGGTTTTTATGTTTGGGATACGTCAGTTCGTGAGGAATTTAAGCGTCATACGTTTCAGGTATTTGGTTCGGAAGGCGAGTCGTTAGGTCGTAAGGTATGCAGTAGTTATGATGGTAAACGTTTTATCAGTCAGTGGCTTGCGAAGTATTCTTATGGGGTAGCGCGCGAGGATGCTATAGCGCATTTAGCGTCTGTTGGGAACGATTTTCAGAACTGGAACACCATTTTTGTGGACAATGTGGAATGTCGTCGCAAAAAGGGCGGTCGTCATACTTTGGTGAGTGCTCAGAATTTGCTGGTGGTTTGCGTGTATGTATCAGTTCGTCAGGTGATTCGCGCAACGTGGTTGAATGATCGGGATCAGTTTTTGTGGCCTACGAAGGGTTGGTTGCTCGATGCGGAATTTGTTAGTAATTGCTTAGTTAATTTACTATTCACCAATAATATACAGTCTTCTTACGGCGTTAATCACTTCATACCGTTTACGGAGTCGGAGGTCGATGCACAGGAGAAGTTTGAGAGTCACTTTATGACGGATTTTATGGCGGGGAAGTTGAGCGTAGAGTTGGAACAGAAGCATAAGAATTTGCTGGGCGAGCCATCTTTGGTACCCACAGATCCGCTATTATTCTCGCCAGAAGCTACAGCCGTTTTTGCTGCTGGTAGAAAACTTTGGCGCTACTATCACGCTCAGGGGGCTGCGAATCCAAATGCCTCGTACTACGACATACGCGCTTATTTTCAGGGTCGTAATGCGGAGGGTAAGATGAATGCTAAGAGTAGCGATGCGACTTACAATCAGTTGCTTTCTGACCTAAGAGCGGCACTTGAGCAATTGCGTTTGGCGATAGTTCCGAAGGTGTACGCGTACGGTTTTTTGGAGGAGTAGGGTGGGGGAGCCTAAGGCTTCACTATAAGCTATTTGTTCGTTTCTGAACACTCGGACTTTCCTAATAATAAGTAGTTTAGCACTTCGGAATAGCATTTGCAAAAGTTTTTGCAGTGTACTTTTCTGTACTGTTGTGGAGAGTTAACTGTTTTATTATTAGGAGTTATGGATAGAGAGATACCTAAAAAGCAGCTTTTGCGCGAAAAGCGTCGTTTGTTTATAAAGCTCGGTATAGTGCTGGGCGTAGTACTGCTGTTAGGCTTTTTCCTGTTGTATTTTTTTCAGAGTGGCGTATCGCGTGCAGACTTGCAAATAGGACGTGTAGAACGTGGATCTATCGAGCTCACTATCAATACTTCAGGAGTTGTGCAACCAGCAGTGGAGGAAGCCGTTGTTTCGCCAATCAACTCGCGTTTGCTGAAAGTTTTTCACAAGCATGGCGATTTTGTTCGTGAGGGTATGCCGTTGTTGCAATTGGATTTGTTAGCTACGCAGTCGACTTACGAAAAGCTAAAGGATCAGCTACAGATGCGGATCTTGGAAGGTGAGCAACGAGAGGCGCAAAATGCATCTGCCCTGAGTAATATGCAGATGAACCTCAAGGTAATGGATATGCAAATAGATCAGAAGCGTATAGAGTTGAAGAATGCGCTACGTTTGGATAGCTTGGGGGGAGGTACGGCGGGCAATGTGCGTCAGGTAGAAATGAATCTGAAGGTGGCGGAACTGGAGCGCGATCAGTTGCGTCTGCGGATTACGAATGAGCGTCGTATAGCTCGAGCCCAAAATAATGTTAAGGAGCTTGAGGTTCAGATAGCACGTAAGAATCTGAATGAGATAGAGAAGATTCTGGACGAAGCTCGTATCCAATCGCCACGTACGGGGATACTTACTTTCATTAATACGCAAGTGGGTTCGCAGATTTCGGCAGGGATGCAAATAGCTACGGTCGCGGATCTGACGCATTTCCGGATAGATGGTGAGTTTCCGGATGCTTATGCGAATCGGGTTGTGACGGGGACTCCGGTACAAATCAAAGTAGGTAACCAGTATTTCGACGGACAGGTAACTCGTATCGCGCCGACTTCTAGGAACGGGACTCTCGGGTGCACGGTGCAAATTAACGATTCGTTGGTGGTTGGGCTTCGTTCCGGGCTCAAAGTCGAGCTCTACCTACAGACGGCAAAAAAGCACGATGTGTTGCGGATTCCGTACGTATCATCTTACAAGAAGCCGGGGACTTATTCGCTTTGGGTTTGCAATGGCGAGTACATCGAAAAGCGGAGTATTTTGCTGGGCGAGGCTAGTTATCAGTACATAGAAGTTGTAAAAGGGTTGCAGGAGGGGGAGGAGATTGTACTGACCGATATGTCGCACTTTAAGGAAGCCGATCGGTTGAAATTGCGTTAGTGGTGTAGAGTGGCGAGGGTTTCGTGTATGTCTGCAAGGAGTTCGTCGGTTGTTTTTTGTCCGTCGATCCAATGTAGGGTGAGACCGCGTCGTTCCATGCCGCGCAGGTAGGTCATTTGTCGTTTTGCGAATTGGCGGATGGCGATGTTGAGCTGGCGGAAGAGTTCGGTTTGCGTTTCTATTTTTCCTTGCAGGTAGAGGGTTACGAACTTGTATTCTAATCCGTAGTAGATAAGCTGCTCGGGGGCAATACCCTCTGTTAGGAGAGCTTGTATCTCTTCGATGAGTCCGTTTTGTAGTCGTGTCCGGAGCCGGTTCTCGATCCTTTGCCAACGCAGTGCTTGGGGCAGGTGTATGGCGAAAATAATGCTAGGAATCGGCTCGTGATAGTTGGTTGTGGGGGCTTGTGGTGTAGCAGTCGCAATTTCTAGGGCACGTATGAGTCGTTTCCGCGAGGATGTGTCTGTTGTATTGTGTAGAGGGTGCTGTGCTGCGAGGAGTGTGGTGAGTTGTTCGTCGGAATATGTTTCCCATTGGGTACGTAGTTGTGGATTTGGTGGGACTTCGGCGAGATGATAATTGCGTAAGATAGCCTCGGCATACATACCGCTACCGCCACAGAGGATCATCTGTTCTTGCTCAGTGTAGAGTTTGTCGTAGATCTCGTAAAAGAGTTTTTGATAGTCAAATAGCGTACAGGCAGTACCGGGTTCGAGGATATCGATGAGGTGGTAGGGGATATTTTTCCCGTTGATGCAGTATTCGTTAAGGTCTTTTCCGGTTCCTATGTCCATGCGTTTGTAGAGCTGTCGCGAATCTGCACTTAGGATGTGTGCATTGTACGATGCAGCTAGTCGGACAGCGAGGTGAGTCTTTCCGGAGGCTGTTGGACCGAGGATGGCGATCAGCATTACGATTTTTTTTTTGGAAAAAGCTGTGCAAATTTCGCAAATACCGTAAATTTTTGTTAGCTTTGATCATAAAAATATTGGTAATATAATCAGAAAGCAGATGCGCAGCAAGGTAGTAAGTCCTTAAATGTTATGTAAAGAACTTTTAGCTGTTGCTTAAAGCATTAAAAAATGGTGCGGTTATGAAAAAGAAAGAGGGGTATATAGTTTGGGATAAGGAAAATTTGGTAAATCTGTCCCGGTCGCTTAATGCGGAGATACTGAGCACCAACCATGGCGGAGGCTATATGAGTAGTACGGTAGTCCTCTGCAACACACGTAAATATCATGGTTTGATGGTTTTGCCCATAGATGCGTTGGGTGGCGAACGGCACGTACTATTATCGCAATTGGACGAGACGCTTGTGGTGGCTGAACATGATTTTCATTTGGCTACTCGTAAGTATCGGGATATTTACTATCCGAAGGGTCATAAGTATCTTGAACATTTTCAGTTAGCGCCGACACCTACTTTTTGTTATCGGGTAGGCAATCTACTGCTTCGTAAGGAGCTTCTTTTTGCTTCACGCGAGGATCAGTTGATGGTGCGTTATACACTTGTGGAGGGCGATGAGGATGTTAAATTGCTGATTTGTCCGCTGTTAGCTTATCGCAATGCTCATGCTCTGACCACTGAGAATATGAGTCTGAATACGCATTACGGGGCGACTCGCGATGGGGGTATTGCTTTTAAGATGTATCCGGATTTTCCGGAATTAGTATTTCAGACGAGTAGCGATGCCGATTATGTGCATGCTCCGGATTGGAATCGAGGCTTGTTCTATGCACAGGAGGAGCAGCGAGGTTATCCGAGCCAGGAGGATTTGTGGATGCCTGGTACGTTCGAGGTAATCCTTAGGCCGCACAAACCATTAATCTTGTCGGTAAGTACTTCGCGGAGTTTGGGGCACGACTTGTATCGGAAGTTTGAAAAAGAGTTGGCACGTCGTCCTGTTCGTGACGATTTTCCGAATACGCTTCGTGCGGCTGCGGAGCAGTTCGTTGCACATAGGGGGCGTAGTACGTGGATTAATGCAGGTTACCCGTGGTTTGGTCGTTGGGGTCGGGATACGATGATTGCGCTTCCGGGACTGACACTAACATTTAATGACTATACGACTTTCCGCACTATATTTTCCTCCATTCTCAAGGAAGTGAAAGATGGTTTTCTTCCTAATATGGGGGCATTTCATCAAGCGGCTTACAATAGTGTGGATGCTCCGTTGTGGGCCATGTCGGCACTGCATACATTCTATTTGCAGGATGAGGTAGCTTTTATGGAATTTTATTCCAAAGCTAAGATTGGCGGCTTTATGCGCAGTGTTATAGAGTTGTTTACGCAATCGAACGACAAGAACAATGGAATTCGGATCGATGAGCATGGTATTATCTGGACAGGTAATATATCAACTGCGCTTACTTGGATGGATGCTGTTGTAGCTGGCATTCCGGTCACATCACGAGCTGGGGCAGCAGTAGAGTTGAATGCGCTTTGGTACGATGCGGTTTGCTTTTTCTTGGAGCTTACCGAAAAGCTTGGGGTGCAGAAATGGCACAAGAAGTATGGTTGGATTCCGGTGAGTATTCGCGAGCATTTTTCCGAGCTTTTCTACAACCAGGAATTGGGATATTTAGCCGATTATGTAGATGCTTCGGGTCCGCATTTTGAAATTCGTCCGAATATGCTTTTTGCAGTCTCGTTGCCCTATTCGCCATTGTCAGTAGAGGCTCAAAAAGCGGTTTTAAGGACAGTAGAAAAGCATTTGTATACACCGGTGGGGTTACATACACTCTCGCCACGTAATCCGCTTTATAAAGGGATTTATGAGGGAGATCAAGCCGAACGCGATTGTGCTTACCATCAGGGTACTATCTGGCCGTGGCTTTTAGAGGCTTATGTAGAAGCGGTTGCTAAGTTGCGTGATGCGGAAACGACCCTCAAACTTTGTAAGGAGATTTTGCACGCATTGGAAAAAGAGATGACGCGCTACGGGCTCGGAACCATTGGTGAGGTCTTTGATGGCGATCCCCCACATGCTCCGGGAGGTAGTATAGCACAGGCTTGGAGTGTTGCAGCTGCTATTCGTATTCTACAACGAGCCGAAATGCTGGAAGCGGAAAAAAAGAGAGCTAAGCGTCGTAAGGGTGGAGGTGAGCAGTAATGCGAGTCTTGATGTTTGGGTGGGAGTTTCCGCCGCATATCGCGGGCGGTTTGGGAACTGCTTGCCAGGGGATGACGCATGGTTTGCTTCACCAAGGGGTAGATGTCACGTTTGTACTACCGAAGCTTTTTGGTGGCGAGGAGGGCGATACTATGCGGATGCTCTCTGCTGAGGATGTGGGTTTTTCGTTGCAAGAGACGGAAATAGAGCATTTGGTATCTCATCTGCGAGTGGTGGGCGTTGATTCGTTTTTACATCCGTATATGAATGTAGAAAGTGTTCTTAGTTCGCATCTTGTGCCACAGGGGGTAAATCTGTCGATCGAGCATTGGTCGCAGCGGCATTTTACCTTTAGTGGGAGTTATGGTGCTTCGTTATTGGAAGAGGTTGGACGGTATGCGTTAGTAGCGTCGAGTATAGCAGTTCGCGAGTCGTTTGATATTATTCATGCGCACGATTGGTTGACTTATTTGGCGGGTATTGCAGCGAAACGAATCTCGGGCAAACCTCTTGTGGTGCATTTACATGCTACGGAGTTTGATAGGAGTGGCGAGAATGTGAATCAGCTGGTTTACAATATAGAGCGTGCGGGTATGCAGGCCGCAGATAGGGTGATAGCGGTGAGTCATCGGACGCGTGAGATAGCTATTCAACGTTATGGGATAGCACCGGAGAGGGTAGTGACGGTTCATAATGCCGTTGATTTTTCGTCGTCGGATGTTCGTTCTATTCAGCCTCCGTATCCTGAAAAGATTGTTACTTTTTTGGGTCGTGTTACTTTCCAAAAGGGACCGGAGTATTTTGTAGAGGCGGCGTATAAGGTATTGCAGAAGTGCGCGGACGTTCGTTTTGTGATGGCCGGGAGTGGCGATATGCTTAACCGGATGATACGGCGTGTCGCCTCGTTAGGTATTGCGACACATTTCCATTTTGCAGGCTTTTTGAAGGGCGGCGATGTGGATCGGATGTATCAGATGAGTCATGTCTATGTAATGCCCTCGGTATCAGAGCCGTTTGGAATAACACCTTTGGAGGCCATGCGCAATGGTGTACCGGTAATTATATCTAAGCAAAGTGGCGTTGCAGAGGTACTAAAGTATGCGCTGAAAGTAGACTTTTGGGACGTAGATGCTATGGCAAATGCTATATATGGTCTGTTGCACTATGATGCCTTGGATTATTTTTTTCAGAAGTATGGTCAGGAGGAGGTAACCTCGTTAAAATGGGATGCTGCTGCACTGCGCATCCGCGAAATCTATCAAGAGTTGCTATAAGTTTGTTCGCACATTTAACCCGAAAATTCGCTTTAGTTAGGACAGAGAATCATGCAGTCTGTTTGTTTTTATTTTCAAGTTCACCAGCCCTTACGTTTGCGTCGTTATCGTTTTTTTGATATAGGTGAGTCGCACAATTATTTTGACGATGCTGCGAATGCAGATATCCTCCGCAAGGTATCGCACAAGTGCTATTTACCGATGAATGCTCTCCTCTTGGAGTTGCTAGCGCGTTATGGTGAGCGTTTCCGGGTGTCGTTTTCGGTATCTGGTGTAGTCCTCGATCAGTTTGAACGTTTTATGCCTGAGGTACTGGATAGTTTTCGTGCTTTGGCACAGACGGGGAGTGTAGAGTTTCTTGCAGAGACTTATGCACACAGTTTGTCAGCTTTACGAGATCCGCAAGAGTTCAAACGTCAGGTGGAATTGCAAAGTAAGCAGATAGAAGAGTTGTTGGGCGTGCATCCGGTCACCTTCCGGAATACAGAGTTAATCTATTCGGATGAGATTGGGAAATTGGTGCACAGCCTTGGGTATCAGCAAATGCTTACTGAGGGAGCGAAACATATTTTGGGGTGGCGGAGTCCGAATTTTTTGTATCACAATCCGTTGGTACCACGGTTGAAGTTGCTGTTAAAGAATTTTCAGCTGAGTGACGATATTGCCTTTCGCTTTTCGAATCGCGGTTGGAGTGGTTGGCCTCTTACGGCAGAAAAATACGTACGATGGTTGAGTGCACTTCCGGACGAGTCGCAAGTGGTGAATCTGTTTATGGATTACGAAACTTTTGGCGAGCATCAGTGGGCAGAGACGGGTATTTTCGATTTTATGCGCGAGTTGCCGAATGCTTTATTTCAGTCGACAGACTACCATTTTCTGACCCCTTGCCAGGTAGTAGAGAATTATCAGTCGGTGGGACCGCTTCATGTAAGTTTTCCGATTAGTTGGGCAGATGAAGAACGGGATCTTACAGCTTGGTTGGGCAATGAGCTGCAGAACGAAGCATTTAACAATATTTATGCGCTAGGCGATAGGGTGCGTGCGCTTAAGAATCCGGATCTGCTTCGTACGTGGATGTACCTCCAGACGAGCGATCATTTCTACTATATGTGTACGAAGTGGTTTAGCGATGGCGATGTGCACAAGTATTTTAACCCGTACGACTCGCCTTATGAGGCATTTGTAAATTATATGAATGTGCTTTCCGATTTCCTACTGGAGCTTAAAAAGGCGGAAAGTGCACAGGGGCGTAAATAGTATGTCGTTGGCGCAAAGGTTGTGTGTGGTTTCGTTTGTCCATTAATCTGCTATAGGATTTACTCATTGAGGATTTCGCCATAATCGAGTACTCCGGCAGCAATTCCGAAACCGTTTTTGATGTAGGTCTGGAGTAGTGCAGGTGATGCGAACGGGTTTTCTTGTACTTTTTGATTGGCTTCGAGGGCTTGGAAGAAGTGGTAGGTTCGCTCGTCGATTTCTAAGACTTGGGCAGAGTAGAGTTTGCGTCGGGAAAGGTTCCAGTCCTCGAATGTTAAGAAGTTTTTCTGTCGCACGGTTAGTTTTCCGTCTGTGCTCGATTCGGAGGATACGAAAAAGATGTTTTGTTCTTGGGTATCGGGATCGTTGACACGCCGTCGTAGATTGATATAGACACAAAAATAGCGAGTGGGCGTTTGGGGAACATAGATGTGTACAAGGGAGGCGATGCTTTCGTCTTGGAGTTCTATTTTAGGCACGTCTCCGTTCGGGATTTGAAAAGATTCTTTTAGCGAAGGATAGCTTTTGTAGTGTACTTCGATTTGGTAGGATGCGTCCTGTTGAATGGCAAAATCGGTAGATAGAAAGGTATAAGCCAGCTTTTTGACGTTGAATGGTACAGTAATACTCTTGTTGCCCTGTAGGTTGGTAAGTCGCACCTCGGCATTGGGTATAATTCCTTTTGATGCCACCTCGTAGGGGTTGGGTAGGTTGGCGAGCGAGGAATAGTATTCGTCGAGGTAAGCATTGATGGGTAGCGAGGTTGCTAAGTAGATTTGTTGCGTATCGCGCTGTGGGATGAGGTAGGCATTGAGTACGAGTTGGGGGCTTACGTGCGGGAGATCTACATCGTCGGCAATAGAAATCGGGTCGCAGGCACTGAATAGCGTAGAGAAGATTAGCGCACTAAGGAGGGGGAGGGTTAACTTACGAATCGTGGACATTTTCTAAAAATTGTAGGTTAACGAGATGGATGGGATAAGGGGAAAGAGTGAGAATTTCTGTAGCACGTAGCGCGTGTAGTAGGATTCGTCAACGAACGGATTGCGCGACTGTTTGCTCGAGATCGTGTAGAAGAATGGGTTGCGGTGTGCGTAGGCGTTGTAGATATCGAAGGATAGGATTTGCTCGGCATACTTGAGTTTTTTTACCCACTGTATTCCGATGTCGAGGCGGTGGGTAGCGCCCATACGTACGCCATTTATTTCTCCGTAGTCTATAAATTCGGAGGCGTAATCTTTGGCTTTTTGCTGTGGATGTGCGCGGTGTGTGATTAGAGCTTGTGGTAGCGTAAAAGCATTTCCGGTGCCGTAGACCCAGGTGAGTGCCATTCGCCATCGTTCGTTGAAATGATACATAGCGACAATCGATATGTCGTGCCGGCGGTCGTAGGTAGCCCAGAAGCTTTTTCCGTGGTTGAGATCGGGGAATTGTACGCGCGTCCACGAAAGGGTATAGCCTAGCCATCCGGTAAGGTTGCCGGCTTTGCGTTGGAAGAGGAATTCTATGCCGGCAGACCAGCTTCGTCCGCGCGATACTTTATCTTCCCAGTAGCGTCCTTTTTGTCCGGTGAGTTCGTCCACGCTTAGGTATGAGGCTCCTTCGCGGTACATGATATTGCCTTTACTTTGTCGGTAATAGCCTTCGATGCTTACGAAGCTTTGGATGCGATCGAGGTCGTAGACGCCTCCTAGCGACGCGATCCATGCTTGTTGTGGCGGGAGTTTGGTAGTAGCCGGGATCCACAAATCGGTAGGTAGTCCGATTCCGGTACTGGTAAGGAGGTGGAGGTTTTGGTTCATGAGCGCATAGCCGGCTTTGATAGACATATCGCCAGTGAGGTAGAAAGTAGCAGATGCGCGTGGCTCTAGGAAAAAGGAGTGCGAGCGTTCGATGCCGTAGTATGCAGCGCGGAGCCCGAGGTTGAGTCGTCCCCATTCCCAGAGTCGCATGTCGTCCTCGGCATAGAGAGCGGCGTCGAGGGAGTGGAGTGCCGTTTGGGCGTTTTCGCGGATATTGCGATGTGTAACTTTAAGTGTGGTAGCCATAGGTACAAAGCGGTATCCGGTAGTTTGTGCCCCGAAGCGGAGGGCGTGTCCTTCCCATTGCGTCCAGTGTGTGTCGTGCTTTAGGCTGATATTTTTAATACCGGAGAAGAAGTTTTGCTGGAATTCGTTGGGTGGTAGTTTGAGGGTGACGTACGAGAGTAAATCGTAGGAACTGTAGGTTGCAGTTAGGTTGCTAAAAGCGTTAGCACGCCAGAGGTGATTCCAACGGAGCGAGCCGGTGATATTTCCCCAAGTGATTCCGACGTCGAGGTTTAGGTCGGCAGTTTTCAAACTTTTAGCACCGAATTTGTCAGAACCGATGTATCCGCTGAGGTATATCCGGTCTCTTGTGTTTATTTGCCAGTTTAGTTTTGCAGTGAGATCGTAGAAATAAAAGACTGGGCGCACTTCCATGCGAGTGGTAGCTGGTGCTAGGAGGAGATCGGCGTATGTACGTCGACCGGTGACGAGGAACGAGACTTTGTCTTTTACAATCGGCCCTTGCACGGAGCCCTGTGTCGCTACGAGTCCGACGGTAAGGGAGCCATGGTATTCGCGCATATTCCCTTCCTCCATGACGATATCGAGAACGGACGCGAGTCGGCCTCCGTAACGTGCTGGGAATCCGCCTTTTACGAGTTCTACGTTTTTGATTGCAGAGCCAGAAAAGAGCGAGAACATTCCTAACAAATGGTGAGCGTTGTAGACGGGAGCGTCGTCCAGAATGATAAGGTTCTGGTCTGGTCCTCCGCCGCGTACGTAAAGACCACTGGTGCCTTCTTGCCCTTTGTTAACGCCGGGGAGGAGCTGTACGACGCGCATTACATCGCGTTCGCCGAGGAGCATCGGAACCTCGGCAATCGAGCGCTTGGTAAGTTGGAGCGTACCCATGCGCGAGCTTCGGCTGGATTCGTTAAGTGACTTTCCTTCAATTACTACTTGCTCGATCTCTTCGGGTTCTAGTGCAATATCTAGGACAGTATCGCGATGTAGCTCGATCGTTTGTTCTTGTTGTGCGTATCCTACATAGCTAAAAATAAGCTGTACACGCCCCGCGGGAAGTACTAGCGAATAGTAGCCGTAGTTGTTGGTGGCAGTACCTTGTGTGGTGCCTTGTAGGCGTACGTGTGCGCCGGGTAGTGTTTCGTTAGAGTTGGCTTCGCGCACAAAACCTCGTAGGGTTATTTTCTTGGCGGTGCTCTGTGCTAGCAGAGTGCTGGTGTTGAGTAGTAGGTAGAATATGAAGAGAGTGCAAACAACTAATTTGCTGAGAGTTGTGAGCTTCTTGTTATCAAAATTGTCTAGCATGACGTATAAGCCTAGCGGTAGGAATCGTTTCTGAGCATTCGAATCTCGTCGTCAGTTAGGAAACGCCATTTACCCCTCGGAAGGTTACGTTTGGTGAGTCCGGCGTAGATAACGCGGTCTAGTTTTTCGACGCGGAAGCCGAGAGAATCGAACATTCGGCGTACAACGCGATTTTGCCCAGTGTGTATGGTAACTCCGACGGTAGTATTTTCTCCTGGTCGGACGTAGGCGATTTCGTCTACCTGTACAAACTCGCCGTCGTCGAGTGTAACGCCTTGGTAGAGTTGTTCCATGTCTTGGGGAGTTACTTTTCGGTCGAGGGTTACTTCGTAGGTTTTTTGTTTAGTATAGGAGGGATGCGTGAGCTTTTCGGTGAGTTCGCCATCGTTGGTGAGGAGGAGGAGACCAGTGGTATTCCGGTCTAGTCTCCCTACGGGGTAGATGCGTTCGCTACATGCTCCGGCTACGAGGTCGAGAACGGTACGCGTGGCATGCTCGTCCTCTACGGTGCAGAAGCAGTCCTTGGGTTTGTTGAGGAGGATGTAGACTTTTTGCTCCAGTTTTAGCTGTTCGCCATTGCGGGTTACGATATCGGTGTCGGGGATAATTTTTTCGCCGAGGGTGGTTGTAATAGTACCGTTTATCGATATTTCGCCTCTTGTGATCATGTCGTCGGCTTCGCGTCTACTGCATTGCCCGCAGTGGGCTATAAAGCGGTTCAGACGCATGGGTTGCGAGAGATCGAGGGGCGTGTGGGTTGTATTTTTTGGGTCGAACTCGTCGTTCTGAATCCGTTTGGAACGCTGTTGTGAGGAAGTAGGTGCATGACGTTGAGGGCGTCGTGACGAATTTTTGTCGATTCCTCTGAAGTATTCGTTTTGCCTAGGATTCTCTTGCCGTTGGTGATTGGCAAATGGTGATGCACTTCCGAGGCGTTTACTGCGTCGGGGCTCAGTACGTTGGTTGGTTTCTGTCGTGTTGTGCTGAGTGGGTGCAGGTGCATACGTTTCTTGGTTTTTGCGCCGTTGGGATTGCCGTGCTGGGTGTTTGTCCTCGCGTTGGAATGGCGCACGATGGCGTGTTGGGCGTGAGTAACCTTGTTCGTAAGAGCTATCGGCAGGAGAACGTCGCCGGTCTTTAGTAGATTTTTTAGGGGGACGAGGTTGTAGATTTTCTGTAGGTGTTGGCTTTCTAAAGGGCGCTTTTGCGGGCTTTTCGTTCCGGTTGCTACGCGGGGGTGGTGGGGTGGTATGACCTTCGTTGTTTTGGGAGGGTGCTGAGGGTTGGGGGGCTGCAGTGCGTCTTTTGAGCGTTCTGGGGCGATAACTGCCAGATTGTTCGCTAGGAGCTGTGTGGCGAGGAGGGTAGTTTGGGGTGGCGTCGTTGTTTCGAGGGGAGAAGGTATTGGGTTGTTTCGCTTCCTTTCTTCGGGTGCGTGGACGGTATTGCGTAGCTTCCTGTTCTTTCGTTGTGCGCTGCGGAGCATTGTTGTGATTGTTGCGCCGCTTATTTCTTTTTTCTTCTTGCATTCCCGTCCCCTTCCCTAATTTAGGAAGAGACAAAGGTACTGCATTCTTTGCTGATGAGCGATTGCGGGCTTGTGGGTAGTGAGTATAATTCTGCACCAATTAAATGAGCGTTTTG
>CAUTNK010000027.1:0-22424 GCA_963540065.1 uncultured Bacteroidia bacterium | reverse complement strand
AGGCTTTCCAGAACTACATTTTCTACCGCAGTGGGCGCAGCCGCCTGTGAGATTTCGATACTTAGTTTGGAGTCGGTTTCTTCACGCTTGAAGATAACAGTCACTTTGCGCTTTTCTGCTGTCTCATTCTTTTTCACATCAAAGGAGGTAGTGGCGTTGCCATTTCCTTTTGTCATAGAGGGCGTTACCCAATCGGTAGTGGCAGGATCTAGCTCTAACTCCATTCCTCGTCCGATGTTACCTTCACTGTTGGTTTACCTCCCGCCGCAGGTACTTCTGCTAGGGTAGCAGGCTCTAGTACAAATTTTACAGGAGCTCCAGCTGCTTGGTATAGATCTATTTTGACTTGTTGCTTTGTCTCGTCCTGAGTAAAGGTAAGAGTTGCGTTTCGTTCTTTGGTTGTTGGGTTGCGCCAGATGGTGAGTTTTGCAGGCGTTGCATCACCTGCAGCACCTTTCGCTGCCTCAAAGGTTACCCAAGGCTCAGAGCTCGTTACCGACCACGGTTTATTGGAAGCTACCGATAGACTGAGTGTAGATTTTCCTGTAGGTTGTTTACTCAAAATGTTGGGCGTTACTTGAAAATACGATTGTGTTTCGTCCTTCGTAATAGTTGCAGCCGCTGCTGGCTCTCCATCTTTAAAAATTGTGTGGACTGGGAAACCATACAAAGAAAATTCGCCAATTTTCAATTCGGGCTCTTTAATTTTATCCTGAACGAATTTTATGTCGAACGCCACTATAGCAGGACCGTTAGCGCCAGATATTTCTACCTCTGCCTTAACAAAACGAACAGGCTGCGTGGCGGAGACTATTGAATTCGTAATTTTATACTTCGCTCCAGTAATGGTTAGTTCTCCTCCATTAACCGTTACTGTTGGCTCGTCTTGAGAAATATGTTTTATAGTTACTGTAGTATTCTTTGCCGTGGAGAATTGGGTCTCTGCATAGAGCGCAACACTTCCCTCAAGTACAGTCTCGTCTTCGAAAATAACTTTCAGCCCTGGGATCTTATTCATTAGAACAACCGCTCCTTCTGCTTTAAACTTTCCGGAGAGCATGAGTAGATTTTCCGCTGGCTTGAACTCGTATTTGTACTTGCCTGCCTCTTCTCCCTTTAATGTTTGAGACGTGATTAGCTTGTCATTTACGATCGCGAGATTGTAGTATTTCGTATCCGAAGTAGGGAGAATAGTTAGTGTTTTTACGGGATTGTTAGACTCATCCACTATCGTCTGTTTATCGCTATCGGGTTTGAACTTTGGGTTTTCAAATTTCGTATTCTTTAATTGTATTTCTTTTGTATGTATTGCTTCTTCAGCACCAGTTGCCACTACTTTGGCGCCATCTTTTATAACCAATAGATCATCTGCTTCTATTGCGTACTTGCCTCCTGCATCGAGCATTAGATTGGTGTGTGCGATACTAATTTCTCTATCAGTAGAAAGAGTCGAGGCTTTAGCCGCATTTAACTCTAGCGAGCCGTTCCCAGATATTTGTACCCCCCCTGGCGCAAAGATTAAAGGCTCTGTAGTATTGTTGTCTTCTATACGATTGTTACCCTCTACAATTATTGCCAGATAAGAGCTCGAGGCAATGCCTGCTGTAAGGATAGCATCTTTAAGACAAATGGAGATTGTTTGTGATCCAAGCTCAAAATCGCAAATTACTTCTCCTTGTTTAATGCAGGAGAGTTGATTAAGGGAACGAAAGTTAGCATTTGTGATAGTATAGCCGTCGATACTTCCCATTCGGAAACTTTCACGACACTCGATTTCTTTTACTTCGTTGCCGTTATTATCCAATAAATGCCCATCCACAAACTTCGTCCATATCGGTTTCACGATAGTGCAATCCTCCGCAATTATTACATTCTCAAAAACACGCTCGTTAGCTTTAGCGATGAATTCGTCTTTGCAAACGAAAGTGGGTGTAGCGTCGGGGGCTACAGATACTACTGCTGCAGGAGCGTCTACTTCTAATTCTACACGAACTTTCTCGTCGATATTCCCAGCACCAATACGCAGCCCATCGGGAGCTAGACCAAGCTTTCCTTTGAGTTTCAATACACCGTCGTCCTCTATACGAATTATCCCTTTTGTCGACTTAATAGAGTGCAAGGAACTCGTTATAGAATTCGTTCCTCTTGCTTTAAGAACCATCGGCTCGCCCACAAGAATAGCATCTTTGCCCTCTGGAGCAACAATAGTTACCCCTTCCATAGTTAAGGTAAAGCCGACGCCACTACCATCTTCTTGTAAGGCAAACTTCCCACCATTTTTCACTTCTACTGTACCCTGAGGGAGGAGTGGCGTGAGATCGTCTATCTTGTAATTGCCACTAATTTGTACGCCAGCAATCCAGAGGTCGTATGTCTTCTCTTCTGCTCTAACAGGCGATACCCATAACGCTGTACACGCGATGAGTGCCATTAGCCACCCCAAGGTTTGTAGTTTCCCTTTCATTTTTCGTCTCCTAATGTTTTAAGAATAGATTTGTCCATACATACAGTTCTTCTGCATTGTAAAACTACAGTAGCGCGAAGATATACGTGTGTCAAAACGGAAATAATTTGTTTCACAGGCGCAAAATATTTCTATACAACATTTTAACATTGTTGCACACTACATACGTGTAAATCGTATCGACGAACTCAGCCAGCTATATCCGTATCGGAATACAAAATTATCTCTGTAGAGACAAGCATTTAGAGCGGTTTCACCTTCCACGCTCCAATATTGTGCGTTTTGGAGTCGAAAGTTACGCCGATGCCAAGCACTTTTTTACCCTCGGAAAGATAACGCGCCGCATAGCCCCGTTCTTCGATTTGCGCGAGGGCGTCCTCTGGGGTTGCCGAGTCCTCCATTTTAAACTCAAAGACATAAATGACATCGGCAGTATGTACCACAGTATCGGCACGTCCGCCGTGGCAATGCACTTCCGTTTGCGCAAACTGCCCCATGAGCGAAAAGACTAAATAAACTGCTACCTCGCCATCGCGCTCGTGGTAGGTCTCGTTCTCTTTTATGGTATTGTACGGGATGCCGCCGATGATAGATTTTAAGTGCGTCATGAAGGCATCGATATCGCCGGCACGTATCTCGCGAAGGAAGGATACAATTGAACTACTCGGGCTAGTTACAACCGACGAATAACCCTGGAGGAGGTTTTTCATAAAGCCGAAGCGTACCTCTCGGTTTGGGAAGCCGAGACGGTAAATTCCCTCTTCGATACATTCTTTAATCGTCAAATAGCCCGATTGGAAAAGAATAGGAAGAGGAGTATCCGCCTCCAATGGGCTCACCTGCAGCTCTTCTGTCCCCATCACGACGTCGCCTTCCAAGTTCGGCAGGAAATAATTTTGTCTTTTTAGATACTTAACCAAGAAAGTCGGAGTGCCGGTGGCATACCAATAGTCGTCTAATTTACTCTTTTGCAGTACATTAAGCAAGCTGAAAGGATTGTAGACGTGATCCCCTTCCTCGCTAAACAGGTAACCGTCATAGCGCTTTTTGAGTTCGGCAAGTGTATCCTCGTAGGAGCGATTCAGTTTAGTAGCAAGTGTTTCTATCTCGGGCGCAAAATTCGAAACAAGCTCAGTTTCCGTAATACCGCAAATCCCCGCATAGTGCGGATCCATACTGATATCGTTAAGATTGTTGAGACCGCTAAAGATTGTCAGCTTACCAAAACGCGAGACCCCCGTCAGGAAGACAAAACGAATATATTGGTCGTTACTCTTAATATTCGAATAAAATGCATACAATAGCGAGCGGAACTGCTCGTACAACTCGGGATTATTTACTGATTGCAAAAGAGGTTTGTCGTACTCATCGACCAAGAATACAACCTGTTGCCCAGTCTGTTCGTAGGCTCTGCGGAGAATTCCCCCAAAACGAGCAGAATAGGTTTCTTCATTCGTATTTTTACCATACACTTCTTCCCATCTACTCAAATGAAGTTTTAAGAGCTTTTCGAGATCTTCAGCGGTCTTATACTCTTCGGTATTCAAATCGAGATACAGTACCGGATACTTCTGCCATGCTTCGCGTCCTTGAGCCGCGGCAAGTTCGGGTTCGCCGTGTTCGAGAAACAGCCCCTTAAACAGCTCTTTTTTTCCTTCGAAATAAGCTTTTAGGGTGGATAGCAAGAGGCTTTTTCCAAAGCGCCGAGGGCGGCTCAAGAAGTAGACCCTACCACGCACCAAATCTCTGATATACTGTGTTTTATCCACATACACAAACCTGTAGTTGCGAATATTATCGAAACTCTGTACACCGATGGGTAAATCTCTTAGCTGGTTCATCACGCCTATCCTCTTTCGTGATACGAAGATACGAAAAAGCCTTATTCTTAAATTTTGAAATACAAAGCGTTACACCCGTTCCAGAACGGTTCCATAGTCTTAACATTTTAGTTCTGAAATATCGTACTTTTGCACAACAGAAATTCCTTACAAACGCAGTAATGAAAAAATCTAATGGCATAGGAGTACTTAGCATCTTACTGAGTATATTCCTCTTAGGTGCTATGAGTTGCAGTACTCAAAATAGCACCACTGTAGAAAAAGCCGTAGACGGCGATCCCTTGGGTGTACAAATCTACACCCTTTCTAACGGACTGAAAGTTTACATGTCTGTTAACAAAGCAGAGCCACGCATACAAGCCGATATTGCCGTGCGTGTTGGCAGTAAAAACGACCCTGCAGAAACCACAGGGCTTTCCCATTATCTCGAACATCTAATGTTCAAAGGGACGCCACGCTATGGTACTATGAATTATGAAGCTGAAAAACCATACCTCGAAAAAATTACGGCACTTTACGAACAATATCGCGCAACTACCGACTCGGCGGAACGTACTGCACTCTATCACAAAATAGATAGCGTTTCCTACGAAGCGTCTTCTTATCTCATAGCCAACGAATTCGATAAGCTTATGGCTACCATCGGCGCTGAAGGTGTTAATGCTTACACGTCGTTCGACCAAACCGTCTATGTACAGGACATCCCCTCCAATCAGCTCGAAAACTGGTGCGCAATACAAGCTGATCGATTTAAGGACATGGTAATACGAGGTTTCCACACCGAACTCGAAGCCGTATACGAAGAGAAGAACCAGACCATGGATAGCGATCTAACACGCGTTGTCGACTCGCTCATGTTCGCTCTCTTTCCCAGCTATCCCTACGGGAAACAGACTACTATCGGAACCCAAGAACACCTTAAGAATCCGTCTATTGTAAATATCCTTAACCACTACAAAACTTGGTATGTAGCTAACAATATAGCTATTTGCTTATCAGGAGATTTCGACCCAGAGGCTACCATAAAGCTTATCGAAAAGTACTTTGGCGATATGCCAAGCAACCCCAACCTCCCCAAATTAGAAACTCCTGCACTGCTTCCGCTAGATAAAGTTGTAGAAAGTAATGTATACGGAACACAGCAAGCCCTTACGGCTATGGCTTGGAGAATGCCGGGCGCACGCTCTCAAGACGACTATCTGATATCGATCCTTACGGATCTGTTGTCCAACGGACAAGCAGGACTCTTGGATCAAGAAATTAACTTAAAATTAAAAGCACTCTCGGCACAGGCTTTCCGTTTCGAAATGACCGATTACGATCTCCTCGCCGCGATAGTAGCGCCACTCGAAGGGCAATCGTTGGAAGATGTTCGTGATCTCATTTTGGAGCAAGTGGAACGCATTCGGAAAGGAGATTTCGACGAAACATTACTCAAATCTATTGTGAGAAACCGCGAATACCAAAAACAACGCGAGCTTGAATCGAACAAAGCACGTGTTAATCTGATGATTAGCTCCTTCATAAGCGAACACGATTGGAAAGAAGACGTCGCCCTGCTCGATAAAATGCGAACGGTAACCAAACAACAAGTAGTAGATTTTGCTAATAAATACCTCTCACTAAATGGTTACGCTGTCTGCTACAAACGTCTGGGCGAAAACACCACAAACCTACAAATCGCAAAACCAGCTATAACGCCTATTAAAATGAATCGCGACACAGTAAGCGATTTTGTTCGAAAGATCCAAAATTCTAACCCCGCCCCTATAGAACCCGTTTTTGCCGACGTAAACAAAGAATTGGAACACTACCAACTCCGCGAAGGTGTCGAGGTATTGCTCTCAAAAAATCGCATAAATAAGCTCTTTAGCATTTCGTATCGTTTCGATTTTGGTACAAAACACAGCCGTACCATAGAAGCAGCAACCCAATATGCGCAATATCTGTCTTCCGCATCGCACGATCTTATGGAGTTCAACAGTAAATTGTACGAACTCGGCGCATCATACAACTTTGTTGTGAACGACGACAATATGTCTATCATCGTTGAAGGCTTAGACGAAGTCATGGAAGATGCCCTCAGGTTGGTTGAAGGACATCTCAAGAGCCTAACACCAGATCCACAACGGTATACCGAATTTGTACAGGCTAAACTACAGGAACGCGCAGATGAGTTGAAGGATCCCAAAAATGTCTTCTCGGCGCTGTATGCTTACGTTCACTACGGTGCAACTAATCCGAAAAACAGTATTCTTTCCAACGCCGAACTAAAAGCTCAAAAACCAGAGACTCTTGTACAAGAAATCACCACACTGTTCTCTATGCCCCACACGGTGGTTAGCTTTACACCACGTAGCAAAGATGAGCTCTCTAAAGTACTAACCGAGGTTCACAAACCCACAGAAACATTAGTAGCACTCCCCGAACAATTACACGATTTCAAAGATCGGATTCCCGAAGGTCAATCGACGGTTTATTTAGTAAACTACGACGGAGCAACGCAAGCCTTCCTTTCGCATTATGGAACTAAAGGAGAGCATTACAATATCGACAATGTCGCCGTACGACGGCTCTACAATGAGTACTTTGGTGGTTCTATGAATGCTATCGTTTTCCAAGAGATTCGAGAAGCGAGAGCATTAGCTTATAGTGCATATTCTATATATCGAGTATTTACAGCTAAAGAGCCGTATACCTTGTATTCGTACATCGGAACTCAGTCGGATAAGTTACCTGAAGCTATATCGGCTTTCAACGAAATTCTGTTGAACATGCCCGAGTCAGAAAAAGCTCTTGGAATTGCAAAGAATGCTCTTATGGAGCAATTGCGTACAAGCCGTTACGATGGTCGCAGACTACCTTTGCTCTACTTTGCACTCAAGAAGCTAGCGATCGATCAAAATCCGGATGCTGTAGTATATGCGAAACTTCCTACCCTTCAGATGCACGACATTGTTAATTTCCAAAAAGAGACCATTAAAACGATGATATACGATTATGCCGTACTTGGGGATACGCGCCATATAGATCGTGCTGCTCTCGAGAAATTAGGAAAAATTGTAGACGTAAAAGTCGACGCTCTTTTCGGATTCTAACATTCCTACATTATTGTAACGGACAATAATCCGTTCAACTTATTCCGAGGTACAACTCAGACTGTCTGGGTTGTACCTCTTTATTATATCTCATGTTCAAAGCACTTAACGGAAGGGTGTGTCAAAATGAGAATTAGTAGTGATGTTGTCGTGTTGCAACAAGTTTTTTGAATACCCAAAAAAGGAAAGGAACCGCTACTAAAAGAGTCAACAAGACATGCAATGGGAAATCGGCATCCGTGGGGGGCGGTGTCCCATTAACTTGGAAGTATATAAAATAAAGTACAACAGCAGCTGCATTGTTAAGGAAATGCACCCCGATAGGTATCCACAAACTTCTCGTATACAGGTATAAATAGCCCAACAAAGCTCCTAAAAAAATACGAGCAAGCACACCTTCAAATTGGAAATGAACTATTGCAAAAAGCAATGCCACTAACCAAACGGTAAGATGATCATGCTTGAGACGTGGCATAAAAAAAGATTGCAACAATCCGCGAAAAAACATCTCTTCACAAACAGCCGGAACAAGCGCAACCGCTAATATATTTACAAAAAAAGCCCATCCGTCGGAAATACAGAGCATTTGCTCGATCAATACCGCAGTACGTCGCTCGAGGTTTATTGCTGCTTCGGGGAGTGGTATCAAACTATTCAGATACGTTAATAAACCTACAAAGGGTTGCACAGCTATAACCGTACTTAGTGCTAGTAACGTAAGTCCTGCACCGAAAGGTGGTTGGATAAAATGGCAAAAAATCGGCTCGCGGTGTAGCAAGCGCCACATCACTACCGGGAAACCTAATACACACAGCGTTGCTAGAATTTGCGAAATTCGTAATCCCCACGGCGTTGTCCCCTGATCGGGCATAAACGTGGCTACGAACCACCCGCAAAGTGCTGCTAAAATAGCACCCACCAGTACCAGGAGGGCAAGGAGCATTAGGTCGGCAATCGTACTCCGTTTGGGTGGCGTGGATACTACAGTTTGTTTATCGGTTAACATGCCAAAAGATGTCGTTGTATTGTTTTTCGACACAAAATTCTATACTGTCTGCCAGAAGTGGGAAGAAGTCGATCCTTGCCAAAACTTCCAAACTGTCTACCGAGGTTCGAAATCCGTCCATGGGTAGATCTACAGCTTCGTTTGGGAATATGAAAGCGACTGCCTCCCATTGTCTTTGTTGGTATGTAAGGAGTGCTTTATAAAAATGCGACGGAACCGGAATCTGACTTTTACCAAGAAAGCCACATTCCTTCAAAAAAAGAGGACCTGTAACCACATAAAGGGTATCAAATCGCACTACCCAATCGCGCACTTGCAGCTCTAACGATCGCCAGATACCTCGATTAAAAGCTTTATCCTGTGGCGAAATATTGCTAAAATAAAAGGATTCCGACATCGCTTGCTTATTCCAACACATATCTCCTGCAGGCGCTAAATGCCCTCGGTCATAGTGCGAGTGCGCATAATCCTTATTGCTAACAGTTGCATGCGGAAGTCGCGGATCTGGCTTAAACGAATGGGCGCGACGGGCAACTTTCTCTAATTCGTTACGCGTAAATTGATAAGCCACCCAAAGCGCTTGTTGATACTTATGCGAATAACCCACGGTAAAGGCATACTGATAGAGTACAATCAGACTATCGGTCTGGGCTATAGGCTCTTCTAAATAACGAAGTTTAGACAATGCTGCACTATCGGGTACGGGAGAAATATTCTCTTTTGCCAACGAATCATCGGTTAGACGAGGCGCTTGTGCAATGTACAGCACTCCCCATAGTACTAGGAAAACTAACCCCAACAGCAAGATTGTACGCAACATAACTGAGCTTCGCATTACCCTTGTCAGTAACTACTATCTACGAAAAAATTTCCGTACGACATCCACCACATACTCCAACATTTCGGTAGTAAGCTCAGTATGCATCGGCAATGAGAGTACTTCGTTGGCAAGTTGTCGCGATACTGCTAAATCGCCCACAAAACGACTGTCGCTGCGAAAAGCTGGTTGCTCGGCTAATGATAGCGGATAGTATATCATCGTAGGCACTCCGTGCTTCTTTAGATATTCTTTCAAAGCATCACGTCGCCCATCTAAAACCCGTAATGTATATTGGTGATAGGTGCGCCCAGCAATAGTTGTTGGCAACTGAATAGCATCTAAATCAGAAAGGTGCACGGTATAGTAGTTTGCGGCTCGATTACGAGCTTCCAAATACTCGTCTAAATACTTTAGTTTGACGCTCAGAATAGCTGCTTGCAAGGTATCCAAACGCGAATTGCACCCTATACACTCGTGGTGATATTTTTGACGCTGTCCGTGATTAGCTATCATACGGCTACGCTCTGCAAGCCTAGCGTCGCGAGTCATTAGCGCGCCCCCATCGCCAAAGCAACCTAAGTTTTTGGTCGGAAAAAAAGACGTAGTACTAATATCGCCCAGTGTACCCACTCGAACTTGCGTGCCGCCAAACTCATACCACGAACCTAACGACTGTGCATTATCTTCTACAACACGTACATCGTACCGCTGTGTCCATTCCAAAATGTTTTGCATATCGGCACTTAACCCAAACAAGTGAACTGGGATTATGGCTTTCACCCGAGGCGAATAAGCGGCTTCCAATTGTTCCGGATCCAAATTAAAAGTACAAGCATCTACATCTACAAGCACCGGACGAAGACCAAGCAGTGCTATTACCTCGGCACTGGCTGCGTACGTAAATGCTGGAACAATAACCTCATCAGTAGGTTTTAGATCTAATGCCATCAAAGCTATTTGTAAGGCATCCGTCCCATTGGCACAGGGCACTACATGCATTCCAGCACCCATATACGCTTCCAGTTCGTGCGTAAAAGCAGCAACCTCCTCACCGTTAATATAGTTCGCTTTCTGAAGTACCTGTTCTATGGCCTTATGGATCTCGGCGGCGATTTTTTCTGTTTGTTTGGCGAGATCCACCATGTTGATATTAATCATGCTCCCTAGAAGCTCCGTAGTTGATCGCTTTTTAGCACGTATAATTGGTGATTAGAATCACTATCCTTTTCGAGAATTTTTGTTTTTTAACCACATCACCACTCCGCCAAGTACGAGGATTACGATGCTCAGATACGCCATCCGACCCAAGTAATCGCCCCATTTTGCATAGAATGTAACACGAGATTCTGGGGTTACCCTACAACGAATCGCGCCTTGCTGCCACCATCCTAGGCGTTCGAGAGTAGCGCCTGCAGGAGTAATGACGCCAGAAATACCCGTATTGGCAGAACGTACCAACCAACGGCGGAGCTCGATAGCGCGCAACTTCGAATAATTAAAATGATTTCGATAGCCCGGAGTATCGCCCCACCAACCATCGTTAGTTATCACGGCTAGCAATTGCGCACCCTTGTGAATGTACTCAGTACAGAACTCGCCAAAAACAGACTCGTAACAAATAATAGGTGCAACGCCCACCGAATCGCATGTACGAAATACAGTACGTTGGGCTTGCGTACCTAGGTTTCCGACCATCCCACCCAGATTAATGCTAATCTGATCCAGAAACCGGAAAAGCTGCGGATAGGGGGTCATTTCAACACCCACGACAAGTTTCGATTTGAAATACTGCGCACTCTCGCCCACTTCTACTCCTAGGCAAAGCGCGGCATTGTAAGCATCGTACCACTCGCCGTCATTGGCTAATTTTCGTGCAGTTTGCGTGGGAATTGTCGCACTTTGATAGTAGCGCAATAGCGTAGTTCCGACCACCACACGTGCCTGTGGATACGCTTGCAAAAACTCCCGAATTTGCAATACCGCCGGTGCTTCCTCTATTTTATGCGTCCAGATGTTACTGGGAATAGATGTTTCTGGCATAATTACTAAGCGCGTAGCAGGTGTCATCTTTTCACGTGCGAGCGAAAGCATACGAGCTACTTGTTCCTCATCGGTTAATCCGTTAAACTTTTCATGCCACGGATCTACGTTGGGCTGCACGATCACGACCTCGAGTCCGTTGCTAGGTTCTTTTACCGATGGGTAGAGCAGCCACGAAACAACGAATGGTAATAGCAAAATAGCTGTTGTAGCTATCGAGACTATCATCCGGAGTTTACGCGTCCAATACTGCCATCGTTGCAGAGTTATAAAAAGAAGGATATTAAAAGCAAGTATCCACAACGAACCTCCTAAAACCCCTGTATATTCGTACCATTGCACTGCCCAGTGTGCGGGAGCGAGACCATTACCGAGAGTTAGCCAAGGCCAAGCGATTTCGGAGTTATGGAAGAAATATTCAAACCCTATCCAAGCCGCTAGCAAGCAGGTATATCCCCAACCAGAGCCCAAACGTCGCCACCCCTGTACCACAAATGTAAGCACCAGAGCCATGCAAGCTGCCATCGCAAAAACAGCCCCAAGCATACCGCCAACTGTTGCTCCTTGTATCCACCAAACCGAACACGCATTCCAAACCCAAACCGCGAAGTAGAGAAGACCATAGCTTTTCCAGAATCCTGCGGCACCTGCTACCAGATTTTGCATCAAAAGCAACCACGGCAACCATGCTACAAAGAGAAATGGCCAGAGATCGAACTCCCATGCCAAACACATCAATACCCCTCCTATTAACCCTAGGAGCCAAGGCGAACGCAGATATTGCTGAAATCTGACCCACATACAATTGCCTCCTTCACTTGCACAGAAGCAAAGGTACGCCATATTAAGCTCTTAGAAAATACACTACATAAGAAAAAAAACTATAGCACAACGACGCCGCACTTCGTCGAAATAAAAAAGAAGCGCTCCCCCCCTACGGAAAGAACGCCTCTATAAATACTAAACAAGATTTTACTTCACCACGCGCCAATGCTTCGTAGTGCCGTCGGGAGTTTGTAACTGAAGCAAGTACAAACCAGAGGGAAATCCGGATGTAGATAGCATGGTATCGCCTTCGGGCAACTCGCCAGAAAGTACAGATACACCCTGTGCATCAAACAAGATGTAACGCATACCTTCCCGTACATTCGAAATGCGCAACACAGCAGAGAACGGATTCGGTGCAACAAGAACACCTGCAAATATCGCATCTTCTACGGCATTTGGATTATCGGGCGAGGTGGACTGCGAGACTTTTACTGCGCATGTAGCCGTTTTATTCCCATCTTCTGTGGTAATAGTTATGGTTGCTGAACCTACGCTTACGGCAGTTATTAGTCCTGTGTTGGTGACAGTAGCTACGCTTTCGTTATCGCTTTGGCAAGTATAGCGCTTGTTGGTTGCTGTAGCAGGTTCTACCGAGATGGAGAGCTGGTGGGTTGCTTTCACATTCAAATTTACTGTTGTAGGAGATACCGTTACTCCAGTTACAGATGCCGCTCTTTCTATCTTCACCTCTTTCGCCACATTCCCTTCAGCATTTACTACAGCATGTTTTGTTTCGTCAAACCTGCCATCCTTGGGAGTTATAATTTTGCATCCTTCGGTAGTAAACGAAACAAAATCTGCAATGCCAGCCTCTGTGCCAGTGGCAGTCACTGTTGCATTTTTTATTATAAGTTTTTCATTCTTTTGGGCATTCACTCCTGATATACCCCATTCACCAGTAGCCTCTACAATGATACTCGAAATAGTTAATGTTCCTGAAAACACATATATACTGGGAGCGTTTTCAGATTTAACAATAAATTTACCATCACCTTGGAGAATAGTATTCTTAGCAATAGCCAATCCTGTGGTGCTTTTGTTCAACGAAGTCAATTTATTCTCGCCAGATATATCAATAATTAATCCTTCAATGCTACTATTCTCTATTCCTATCGTAGGGGAATTTATCGTCACGCCCTTCATCGATAGGGTCTGATTGGCGTGGTCGTATCTTAAATGACCATCTACTACGCTAACTGCCGGAGAAATCCCACTTAAATCGTTACAGTTCTCACTGGTTACCTCTACACCAGCTATCTTAAGACCATAATATATAACAGGCTCTATTTTTACCTCTTTAACCTTATTGATACCAAGCATTATAGTATGTTTGAAAGATTCAAACTTAGCGCCTGCAGGTTCTACAATTTTACAATCATCCAATTTGAAGCTACCTAAACGACAAATAGCTGAGCCATCATTATTACCACTTAATGTAACATGAGCGCCATTTATAACCACTTTTTCCTTATCTGTTGAACCGCTTATTCCGTACTTTCCGGAGGCTTCAAGGGTAATGTTAGATATTACAAGAGATATCCCCTTATCAAGATCAATACCCGAAAAAGAACCTTTGGTTATAAAAGTTCCTGAACCTCCTATTCTTATTTTCGCCTTGGCACTCAGCGCTATAAAAGTATTAGCTGTTGTTTCTATTGTATTCTGACCTTCAACAACAATTCTCAGCTCTGATGTCACTGTAATAGCATTCCCTTCCGTAACATTAACACTCACTCCCTTCATAAATAGGGTATTATCGGCATAATCGTATCTTAAATGACCATCTACTTTAACTTTACCTGGAGCAATCCCACTTAAATCGTTGCAATTCTTATCGGTTACCTCTACACCAGCTATCTTAAGACCATATTCCACCGCCCTAGCCGTTGATCCACAAAGCAGTACAACCACAAAAAGCACTGCAAAGCATCCTAATATCTGTATTTTTCTCATCATTACTAACTTATTAATAAAGTTTTGACAAAGGGAAGTTTTTTTTTTACAAAACATTTGCAAAAATAGAAAAATGCAGGAAATACCTAAAAAGAGGATAGAGCAAAAAAGGACATCGTGGTAACTATACAATAATCTCAAATACGTCGCAATTTTGTACTATAATTCCTTACACACTTTCTAAAGTACAAGAAATCCTACTAGGATCGAAACATTAGTATTACATTCGTAGCGTGTAAGCAATTAGCTCTATTCAGAACAAAATAAACACTATCGATATCATGGAAAAACGCTTGATGCTAGGCGATGAGGCTATAGCGCAAGGTGCCATAGATGCGGGCGTGTCGGGGGTTTATGCTTATCCCGGCACTCCGAGCACCGAAATTATGGAATATGTCCAGCTTTCCAAAGAAGCAGCTGAACTCGGGATCCACCGTCGCTGGTCTGCTAACGAAAAAACTGCCATGGAGGCTGCCATCGGGATGTCCTACGCTGGCAAACGTGCCATGGTCTGTTTCAAACACGTAGGACTTAACGTAGCAGCCGATGCCTTCGTAAATGCTGCTATAACCGGCGTGAATGGCGGGCTTGTAGTACTTGTAGCCGACGACCCCTCAATGCACAGCTCGCAGAACGAACAAGATAGCCGCAATTATGCTCGGTTTGCACTCGTTCCGTGCTTAGAACCATCCAACCAGCAAGAAGCTTACGAGATGGTCGGGAAAGGGTTTGCGCTCTCCGAGGCTATGAATACTCCTGTCCTACTACGTGTCACTACACGTATGGCGCACTCCAGAGCCGGTGTGGTACTCGCTGATAAAAAGAAGCAGCAAAATACCATGAAGCTCCCGCAAGACCCGCGACAGTTTGTCCTCCTACCCGCTATTGCAAAACGCAACTACAAGCAACTCCTCGAAACTCAACCCAAAATGGAGCAAGACTCCGACGCTTCGCAGTACAATAAGCTCGTAAAAGGCAAAGCAAACGGTGTAGGGATTATTACTACAGGTATCGCCTACAACTACTTATGCGAAGTGCTCGGAAACGAAAAGCACGACTACTCCATCCTGAAAATTACTCAGTATCCACTACCACGCAAACTCGTAGAAGAGCTCTACAACTACTGTTCGGAGATCATTGTCATGGAAGAGGGATCGCCTATGGTAGAGGAAATGCTCCGAGGTTACCTAAACAACGGAAAAAAGGTAAGTGGCAGACTCAACGGTATCCTTCCTCGCGATGGCGAACTCAATCCAAATTTGGTAGCTAAAGCACTCGGAAGAGCTATTGCAGAAGGCGAAGCTATTCCGGATCTAGTTGCAGGACGTCCCCCGTCACTATGCCCTGGTTGCGGTCACCGCGATATGTACGAAATGCTCAACACGGCTATGGAAGAGTACGGGCAAGGACGCGTTTTTGCTGATATTGGATGCTATACCCTCGGTGCACTACCTCCGTTCAATGCTATCAACACTTGTGTAGATATGGGGGCTTCGATCACTATGGCGAAAGGAGCTGCTGACGCCGGACTTGTGCCCGCAGTAGCCGTAATTGGCGACTCGACCTTTACGCATAGTGGGATGACCGGCTTGTTAGATGCTATCAACGAAAATAGCCCCATCACCATTATCATCTCCGATAACTCAACAACAGGTATGACCGGTGGACAGGATTCCTCCGCTTTCGGACACCTCGTAAACATTTGCGAAGGACTGGGTGTAGATCCCGCGCATATTCGTTTGCAGGTACCTCTCAAAAAGAACTTGAAGCAAAACGTTGAGATGTTGAAGGAGGAACTCGCATACCAAGGTGTGTCTGTCATCATCCCACAACGCGAGTGTGTACAAACCTACGAACGTCGACAACGTGCTAAAAAGGCAGCCGAAAAGAAAGCCGCAGCAGAAGCATCACACTAATCCCAAAGGAAAAAATAGCATTATGCGTAAAACAGATATTATTCTAGCAGGTGTCGGCGGACAGGGGATCTTGTCGGTAGCCACCATTATAGGTCATGCTGCTGTAGCAAGTGGCTTACATCTCAAACAAGCAGAAACTCACGGGATGAGCCAACGGGGAGGCGATGTACAGTCGCACCTCCGACTTTCAGACTCGGATATCGCTTCCGACCTCATTCCCATGGGGCGATGCGATATCATCCTCTCGGGCGAACCTATGGAAAGCCTCCGCTACTTACCATACCTGAGTAAAGAGGGCTACCTCATTACAAGCTCCACGCCGTTTGTTAATATCCCGAACTACCCGAAGTTGGACGATGTTATGGCACGCATTGAAGCCTACCCAAACCGGATAGTACTCGATGCTGACAAAATTGCTAAAGCGGCTGGATCGGCACGTGCTGCCAATGTGGTTATGCTAGGAGCGGCATCGCCCTATATCATGATCGATTTCGAGAAATTCGAAGAAGGAATCGCTTCCATTTTCGGTCGAAAAGGTGCCGATGTCGTAGAAGCAAACCTTAAGGCTCTGCGCGCAGGTCGCGAATTTGCCGAAAGCCTCATAAAAAAGTAACGAGTCTACCACATCTATCTATGCAGCTCCACTTGGTAGGGACAGGGATCTCGCAAGGTATACCTGTAATCGGTTGCCAGTGTGCTGCATGTACTTCGCAAGATATCCGCGATAAGCGTTTACGTACGGCTGCTGTCTTAGAGAGCAGTCGTACGCGAATTGCTTTCGATATCGGTCCTGATTTCCGGCAACAAATGCTGCGAGGCGGCTTTTCGCACCTAGATGCAATTGTCGTAACCCACGAACATAGCGATCATGTAGCTGGATTAGACGACATCCGTCCCTACAACCTCCATACACGTGGTGCCATACCTCTTTATGCCGAAGATCGTGTTGTCGGCGCACTTCAGGAACGTTTCCCGTATGCTTTTATGCCCCCCGAGCGTCGCTATCCTGGCGCACCGGAATTAATAGTACATTCGTTGCAAGCACCATTTTCTGACCTACAAGTGGGCGATATTACTTTACGCCCGTTTCGCGTTTATCACGGTAAATTGCCCATTCTAGGTTATCGGGTGGGTAAACTGGCATACATTACCGATTGCAGCTACTTGCCAGCGGAGAGCAAAGAGCTACTACAAGGGCTCGATGTACTCGTACTCAATGCCTTACGGCACACTGCACATCCTATGCATTACACACTCAGCGAGGCGCTACAATTGATCGCAGAATTGCAACCGCGCAGATCGTATCTTACACACCTGAGCCACGAAATGGGACCAGTTGCTAGTTTTGAAGGCATGCTCCCGTCAAATGTACACGTGGGACTCGATACCATGACGATCCTTTGCTAAGGCTTGGGCTAAAGCGTTCCTAGAGAACGCTTGTTTTTCCGTATCTTCGTACAAATAAAACATATCGCACGATGGAAATGCCGCGCCGTATGCCTCTGGGTACACAAGATTTTGAGAAGTTACGCGACTTTGGAGATCTCTACGTAGATAAAACTCAATATATAGAAAAGCTCTTCTCTATCGGGAATGTCTTCTTTCTGAGTCGTCCGCACCGATTCGGAAAAAGCCTTTTCCTATCCACCCTCAAAGCCTATTTTGAAGGAAAAAAGGAGCTTTTCGAAGGATTATATATAGCAAAAGTAGAAGAAGAGCTCGCACGGAAACAAAAACGCGAGCCGTGGGAAGCGCACCCCGTACTATACTTCGATCTCAATGCAAAAGTATATGACGATAAGGCGGCATTAAGAACTCGATTGAATCAGCAATTGCAAAGACATGAAGAGTTATACAGTGTGACACCCAAAAGTAATGATCCAGACGACAGGCTTGTCGATCTCATTAACTCCCTCCTCACAAAAACCGGCAAGCGCGTGATAATATTGGTGGATGAATATGACAAGCCCCTCCTCGAAACTATTGAAAATGAGGAGCTAAACCAAGCCAACAGGGCGATGCTCAGGGCTTTCTACGAAGTAATTAAGCAATGTGACGGCGCCATCCACTTTGCCCTCCTAACGGGGATTACAAAATTCAGTAAAACTACCCTCTTTAGCAGTGTTAATAACCTGAAAGACATCTCTTTGCTAGATGAATTTGCTGGCGTCTGTGGATTTACCGAACAAGAGCTATTACAACACTTCAACCCAGAAATTGAACAACTCGCGCAAGCAACAAAAACTTCGGTAGAAAAGACCATCGAAACCCTCAAAAAGAAATACGATGGCTACTGTTTTGCCAGTTCGAACGAGCACGTATACAACCCCTTCAGTTTGCTTAATGTGTTGGCTAACAAAGCTTACGGATATTATTGGTTTGAGACTGCAACGCCTACATACCTCGTAAACTACATCAAGCGGAAACAAGAGTTCATTCCCGATTTCGATAATGACTTGACGTTCGGAGTAAACGATGTGCAAGATTTCCGCTACAACGATAATGATGCTGTCGTGCCGATTCTCTTTCAGTCGGGCTATCTGACAATCAAACAGTTTATTACCTCTGCTGGGATCCTGCGCCTTGGCTATCCGAACGAAGAGGTACGTTTCGGATTCTTAAAAGAACTGCTACCCTACTATTCCTCACGCCTTCAGCGCGTCAATGTAGCGCCTGCAATCTGGCATCTCTACGAGTGGCTCAATGCGGGCAATTTGATCGATAGTATGAAGCTTGTAGAGGAAGTGTTGGCGGGGATTCTCTATGGCAATATTCCCAACGACGAGACGGGGCGACCACTTCGCGAACAATACTACCAGTCTGTGCTTTACGTTGTATTTCGCTTACTTGGTGTACACGCACAAAGTGAGGTAGTGTGTGCCTCAGGTCGCATCGATATGATAGTTACTACGCGCAAACATATCTATCTCTTCGAATTTAAGGTAACTAGCGAAGGTTCTGCTGACGATGCTATTGCTCAGATCAAAGAGCGGGGTTACCTTAGGAAGATTCGTGCCACAAAGCGCCTAATTCACCTCATCGGCGTCAGTTTCGACGAAAAGACACGAAACATAAAGGAGTGGAAGGAAGAGCTCTACGAGAAAGAAAAGAGATAATTGCAACGAATTTCTAAAGAACGCTTGTCGCGCAGGTAAAAGAACTCCACCTATTCCAGCGAAAAGCGACAGGTAATATCTCGTCGATTGCCCACAGCGTCCTCTATGTATAAACGCAGGACGTGCTCCTTGAGTGTAACCTTTAGCCGGTTGGTATCCAACAAGTGCCAGATACGCCCATCCTTAGGTTCGTGTTCCCAAAGTGCCCAACGATCGTCTATGGTACCTGCAATTTTTTCAATTCGGGTAGCGGAGTCGTGCACACTCCACTCGAAACAAAAAACTTTAGGCAGAGGTGCGCCATTACAAATTGTATCCCATTGAGGAGGGAGTAGTTTCGGCGGCACAGTATCTACGCACAAGGCATATTTACCGAAATTACGAATCTTACATTCAACACCTTGTGATGTGATTTGGGGCACACCGTAGAAGGAAAAACGCCCCCTTTTTTTGTTCCATCGTCCAAGCCAGAGTTTGTTACGCGCTACCCCCTGCCGAAGCATAGTAAAAGGAATAGTAAGGAGTGCATTTTTTCGCAATGCAACCTCTTCCTTGTGTAGGATATAGGTGGGCGAAACAGTTGTAGAATCCAACGCTGGATAAACCGAATCTTGGTAATCGAGATCGAAAAAAAGCGCCTCTTTAGCAATCGATAGCCGATATTCTTTACGTTTTATAGTAGCCCCCGTCTTCCAAGCAATTTTTTCGCCTTTTCTAGGATACTCTTTTTTAGGTTTTGTCGCTTGCAGAATACAATACAACCTACTGCTATTACCTGCCGCATCCACCGCACGAATACATACCTCGTGCGTACTCGACTTTTCAAAGGTAAGCAAGCCTTGATGCTTTGTAGTATAACGCGAAAGTTTATTCCCCGGCAATGTAAATAGCAAGTGTACACGTTTGTCTGTCCGTTCACGCAAAGCGTAATCTATATGCCCGTCGGCGTAACTCGTCTCTTGAAAACCTATAGCATTCAGATCCCAACGATAGCGCGACTTGCTATCTACTTCGCACTCCAATTCCGTAACCGAGCAACGAAAACTTTTCCGGTTCACAAAATCGTTTACATCTACACCGAGACCCATAAGTTGCGATACAGCGATTGTATCCCGAACAAAGTACTCACCTGCTTTACTACCTGCTTTTATTTTATATCTGCGTGCACGAGCCAAGGACGCTGGATAGTTTTCCGGATCGATATCATAAACGTAAAGTTCACGAAATGTAGGAGGAGTTTTATCCTCATAACGAATGCCAGAAAGGTACGAATTGTAGGGTAGCGTGCCGCTTTGCATCCGCAATTCAAAGTGGAGGTGCGCGCCTTCCGAACTCCCCGTATTTCCCGACCAACCTAGTAAATTGCCTTGCTTTACAGGGAATTGTTTACTCGTTGGATACAACTCCAATTCTGCACGTTCTTGTGCGTACTGTGCTTTCCGGACGTAAGCCTCTACTGCAGGCATAAATGCTTGTAAATGACCATATACCGACACTATCCCATTTTTGTGCGCGACATAAATGCAGTTACCATAACCCGATGTCGACACATTAATCCGCATAATATGGCCATCGGCCACAGCACGCACTACAGCGCCCTCCTGACTATTGGTGCGTAAATCTGTACCAGCATGAAAGTGTCGCCTACGAACAGAGCCAAAACTCCCTGAAAGAGCTAATGGTGGTTCGAGTGGCGTTATAAAATTCCCTTTAGGATACTGTCCTCTAGTTAGGATTTTTGAGCTTTGCGCATAGAGCGTGAGGCTAAGCAGAATGAAACATCCCACCAAGATAGAAAAACAGCAAACGGTCCAAGCTCTCATACAGCGACCGTACCCGGAATATGCGGATGCGATTCGTAGTTCTCTAACAGAATATCCTCGTAAGTATACTCCTCGAGATTCTGCTTGCGAGACGCTAAGCGAAGTTGCGGGCGCGGATAGGGTTGCCGTTTCAGTTGTTCGCGCACGGCATCTATATGATTCAGATAGATATGCGCATCTCCTAGGGTATGAATAAAATCGCCCACTTGTAGCCCAGCACCCGCTGCCATAAGATGCGTTAGAAGCGCATAGGATGCTATATTGAACGGAACTCCTAAAAAGATATCTGCACTCCGCTGATAAAGCTGACACGAAAGGCGCCCAGCACTCACATAAAATTGAAAAAGTAGGTGACACGGAGGCAGCGCCATATCTTCCAACTCCGCCACATTCCATGCTGAAACGATCATACGACGCGAGAGTGGATCCGTACGCAGGGTATGTAACACCTCTGCAATTTGATCGATAGTCGTGCCCTGTGTTGTAGTCCAACTTCTCCACTGTTTGCCATAAATAGGTCCGAGCTCGCCATCAGAATTAGCCCATTCGTTCCAAATCCGCACTCCGTGCTCATTCAGGTAACGAATATTCGTATCGCCCTTCAAGAACCACAAAAGTTCGTAAACGATAGATTTCCAATGCAATCGCTTTGTAGTGAGCAACGGAAAGCCTTCTGTGAGCCGAAAACGCATCTGGTAACCGAAAACCCCTACGGTATCTATACCCGTACGGTTAGCACGTCGTTCGCCATTTTGAAGTACATGCTCAAGAAGCGAAAGATATTGTTGCATGGTCGCCTAACGTTGTGTTTTCGAAACAGAACGATAGTACTCTCCTACTATATGAATAGCAGGAGGTTCGCCGTAAGCTGTCTTGAAATTGGTAGATTTAATGTAGATAGTCGTCGCTTTTTTCTGGAGTGCCTCTTGTTGTAATTGTTCCATGGCGGAGGCTTCCAATTCTTCGGGTTTTGTCTTTGTCATTTTGCGCCCGGTGGTAAGGGTAACATCTATCTTTTCGACAAACGCCATACCCGCAACGTCTTTCTTTTTGCGTGTAATTTCGACATTACGCCAACTCTCGTCAGTAGTTTTTGTTACTTCCCCGGTGGCATCCAAATGCACCACCGTACCATTTTTGTAGGCAATTCTGACGACATCCGAACGCAGCATCGCATATTTCTTTTGTAGTTTGGGTAAACGATAATGCAACGAATCGTTTCCTAAGTCTAATACCACCACTTCTAAAGTCTTTCCATTCCGAAGGTACAACAAATCGCATTTCGCTTTTTGCGATTTCTTAGATGCACCAAGAACGATAAATGCGCTCAATAAAAGAGCGAGTACCCAAAATCCACGCATAGTATTACTTCTCCTCTGCTACAAAGTTAGAACAACAACCCATAATGGTCTTTTGAATTTGAGTATCTTTACCTGCAGGAATGTGGAAATGAACAAACGGCGTGTACTCCCCATCGGTGGGCAAGATTTCGGATCACTACGCAACATGAGTTGCGTCT
>CAUTNK010000026.1:0-24688 GCA_963540065.1 uncultured Bacteroidia bacterium | reverse complement strand
TACTTCATAAAAACACCCCAAAAGTTTTTTGTCCAACTTTTGGGGTGCAGTTCACCAAGGGGTGCGTCCTTTTTTTATGCGGTTGGAGCGACTTCTAACTCTACAAAACAGGAGCATTGCACAAGCTGCCTATACTTTCCAATCCCCTTTGTTGAGTCGTCTTTCGCAACCTCACTCAACCGACACAGTCTTTAATTTCATAGGGGAAGTGGTCGGTGAATTTCGCTCACCATTCTTGTACACACAAATCCACAAAACTCTCTTCTCTTGCTGACCTTACCTTCATTTTAGCGCCTTTAATTATAGCGCTATAATTACCAAAAAACACTGTTATAAATAGAGTTTACTGTGCAACATTCCCAAAACAGATATACTAAAAAAGTGATCGTTTTGTAGCGATAATTAGAGCCTCTTTGCTACATTTTTATAACTTTGTTCAAAACACAAACAATAGTTTTTGGGGCAAATGACAATCGAGTTAAACACAAGCGATCTTGCGGACATTCGAGCACACGGTATGAGCGAACGCACGGTTCGAGAGCAAATAATGCGCATCGAACAAGGGTATCCAGGGGCTCAAATCACCTCGATCGTAAAACCCAACAACGGCTTACGACAAATCTCAGATCGAGAAGCAGATCAACTCCTTCGTATCTACGACGAATTCGAAGGCACACGCGCAAAATTCGTACCAGCCTCGGGAGCCGCCTCGCGGATGTTTAGCAAGCTCTTTACCTACTTGGACAATAAAGAACAGCAACTAGAATCGCCTTTCGAGTGTACACCCGAGCACTTTGCATTCGGCGATATGCTCAGTTCACAGCTCTTCAAAACAACCAAAAAGACCCTGCAAACCCTTTATGCCGAAAAAGACTATGCCACTATCATACGCGGCATTATCGCCCCCGAGGGATTACGCCTAGGCGACCTACCCAAAGCCCTAGTACCTTTCCACCGCTACAAACAAGACTTAATACGCACTCCCATCGACGAGCACATCGTGGAGGGGATACGTTACGCGCAAATACCCAACGGCGAAGTACATGTACATTTTACCGTGTCGCCCGAACATCTAGTACACATACAAGACTACTACGAGCAACGGAAAGAATATTACGAACAGCATTACAACGTCCGGTTGCGAATTACGCTCAGTATACAAGATCCCGCCACAGACACCATTGCACTAACTCCAGAGGGAGAGCTTTTCCGAGATGCAAACGGGCACATTCTATTCCGACCGGGCGGACACGGTGCGCTACTAGCAAACTTGCAAGCCTTGGAAGCCGACATAATCTTTATCAAGAACATCGACAACGTTGCCAAGGAAGCTATGCAACGCCGTTCGATACGTTACAAGAAAATACTCGCCGGCACTCTACTCACCATCCGCGAACAACTCTTCAACTATCTTAGACTGCTAACCAGTGGGCATATCACTCGCGAAGAACTAACCCAACTAATTTACTTCTGCAAACACGACCTCACGCTATTCCTTCCCGAAAAGTTTGAAAGCGAAGAACCTGAACGACAGGTAAACTACCTGCTACGTAAACTCAACCGCCCACTGCGAGTATGCGGACTAGTTGCCAACGAAGGCGAACCGGGCGGAGGCCCGTTTTGGGTACGAGAACGTGACGGAAGCGAAAGCCTACAAATTGTAGAAGGCTCACAACTCGATATGACCCATCCGCGTATTCAATCGCTCGTACAAAAATCGCATTATTTCAATCCGGTGGATATTGTATGCTGTACACACAACTATCTGGGCGAACGATTCGATCTCTCAAAATTCGTAAATCCGAACATGGGGCTTATCGTGCACAAAAGCTACCAGGGGCGTCCGCTCATCGGTATCGAGCCTCCCGGCTTGTGGAATGGCGCTATGGCCAACTGGCTTACTATTTTTGTAGAGGTACCCTCCGTGACCTTTACGCCCGTCAAGGAAGTTAACGATCTGCTCCGTCCGGAACACTTATACGATCCGCAAGCGCCTGAGTCAGTCGAATAAAATCTTCTACGTCGAGAGCTTCGGGGCGAAGGGTAGCTTCGTGTAAGTCGCCAATATCTATCCCAAGAGTTGCTGAAAGACTGTTACGAAGCATTTTGCGTCGTTGCTGAAATGCGCCTTTTACAATACGCTCAAAAAGGAGCGAATCGCACGGTAGCGCCACTCTAGCATTACGAACCAAACGGACTACACTAGAATGTACCTTTGGTGGCGGATTAAAGGCTTCTGGCGCAAGATCCCACAGCACCTGTACATCGAAATACGTTTGTAGAAGAATAGACAATATCCCATTCTCTTTCGTATTCTTGCGGGCTGCTAAACGATATGCCACCTCACGCTGCAACATAAAGACAGCCGTGTGCACCCTATCGCGCAGGGCTACCAACAAAAAAAGGATTTGCGACGAGATATTATACGGTAGATTCCCAACAAAAGCAAGGCGAGAAGTAGGAAGTGTAGTATAATCGAATTTTAAGCAATCGCACTGATGAAAATTAGGCGCCAACCTAGGATACTTTGCAAGTAAATAGACACTTGCCTCGCGATCGACCTCTAGGCAATGCAACCGATCGGTAAAACGAGCCAACAAACCGCCGGTAAGTGCTCCCATCCCAGGACCGATTTCTAGCAATGTCTCGCCATCAGTCAACTGCACGGCACCGACAATTTTGTCAATAGCCTCTGTATCGACCAAGAAATGCTGCCCCATCCGCTTCTTAGGCGTAACTGGCAGACGATGCATAGAACGAACAGACACGGGATATAAACTTACCTCACACGATACTCAAAAGTCTCGCTCTGTAAGTCGGTATTGGCTTTTACGACTTTTTGTGCCAACTGCTCCTTAAAGGCAGCAAGGCGTTCGGCAATACCCTTATCTGTTAAAGCCAAAATCTGTGTGGCAAGAATAGCGGCATTTTGCGCGGCGTCTAGAGCGACTGTCGCAACAGGGATCCCCGACGGCATTTGCAAAATAGACAGAATAGAATCTATGCCATTTACCGAATTAGACGATTTGATGGGCACACCAATCACAGGTAAGGTAGTATATGCAGCAAGAACTCCCGGCAGATGCGCCGCTCCACCCGCACCAGCAATCAGAACTTTTACACCACGCTCCCGAGCTTCTGATGCCAATTGTGCCACGAGTTGTGGAGTACGGTGTGCCGAAAGCGCCTGTATTTCAAACGGAATTTGCATCGTATTCAGAAATTCTGCCGCCTTACGCATAACAGGCATATCCGAAGCACTGCCCATATAGATCGATACCAACGGGTTGTTTGTCATTTGCACTCCACACTACGTTAATGAAATTTCTAGACGCAAAGGTAAAAAGGATCCTTTTTACGAAAAGGACTGCGAGGCGAATGTTGTACCTTTCTGAAAGGAAAGAAGCACTTCCTAACTTCCAACAATGCTATTACGCTGCTCTACCCACTCTCCTATATTTCGCTTAGCTTCGTCGAAACTTGCGCCAACCAGAATTAGCTCCTTACCCGCCGATGCATACTTTGTAGCATAACCCTTATCTACTATCTGTTGCAATGCCTCTTCTGCCGTACCCGTACTCCAGAGCTTAAACTCGAAAACATAAACATAGTTCGGAGTGATCGCTACACAATCTGCCCTCCCCGTAGCGCTTTGTACCTCCGTCTGCGTAAACAAGCCCATCAGAGCAAAAACGAGGTAAACCGCTATTTGGTAGTCGCGCTCCCGAAGTTCGACTTCACTTGCCGAAGCCGTATCGTACGGAATGCTTGCCAAAAGCGACTTCAGATTAGTCATAAACGTATCTACATCGCCCGAACGAACAGCATCTAAAAAGTCTTTAACGGAAAAGCCAAGAGTTAGATAGCTTGGCGCATAACCTGCCAACAAGTTCTCGAAAAGACCATAACGAACCTCGTTGTTCGGGATGCCGAGGCTGTAGACATCTGTCTCCGGATTATATCCGTTAATGGTAAGATAGCCTGTGTAATACAAAATCGGGAGTGGGTCTAAGGAGTCGGCATTATAGTTGTCAAAACGTGCGCCACTGAGGCGTACCTGTCGCTCCAGATTCGGGATAAAGTAATGCGCTTTCTTGAGGTAATTCACCAAAAAGGTGGGCGTCCCGGTGGCAAACCAATAGCTCTGTAACTGACTATTTTTTAAGACATTAAGTAAGCTAAACGGATTGTATACTTTCTCGCCTTCTGCTGCAAAACAATAACCGTCGTAGTTTGCCTTTAAGAGAGCAATTGTTTCATCATACGTAATCTGCTTCTTCTCCGCCAACACGCGAATGTAAGGGTCAAAATTTGCTTCCAATTCCTGCTTGGTAATCCCACAAATTCCGGCATATGCGTTGTTCATCGAAATATCTTCGAGGTTATTCAATCCGCTGAAGATACTCACCTTGCTAAACTTCGTGATGCCCGTAAGGAACGCAAAGCGGATGTAGGCATCCTGCGATTTTATGACCGAGTAAAAACCACGTAAAACGCCACGATAAACACTATTCAATTCGGAATCTTCTAAACTCTCGTAAAGGGGCTTGTCGTACTCGTCAATGAGCACCACGACCTGTTTCCCGTACAAGGCATGAATTTGCTCGATGATGTAGGCAAACTGTTCGTCGGGCGAATCAGATATCTTATCTACGCCGTAGGACTTTTCCCAACTCCGTAAATTGAGAGATAAGCGTTCGATGAGATCCTCTTTAGTCTGGTAATTTTTACCTGCAAAGTCCAGATACAATACCGGATACTGTTGCCACGCTTCGCGATTCTCTTCCCGAGCTAATTCCTCTTCCGCGTGTTCGATATACAAGCCCTTAAAGAGTTCTTTTTGCCCACGGAAATAGGCTGCAAGCGTAGAAAGCAACAAGCTCTTACCAAAGCGGCGAGGACGGCTTAGAAAGTAAACCCTGTTGCTCAATAATAACGGAAGGAATTCTGTTTTATCTATATAGATATAGTTATTCTTGCGTAAAACTTCAAAGCTTTGTACGCCAATAGGTAGCTTCTGTGCAGTCATCCTCTCAAATGTATTGTACAGCACTAAGATACTGAAAAATACAGTAGTACCCTATTGCTATCCGGTGGGAGGAAACCCGCTACCCCAGAGCGGCAAGCAATCTTCTACAACATCAGAGGTACCAGATACTGTGCTATAAGGTATCCGCCCCCTATAAGCCACAAAAAGAGAATTGCCGCCAGTAGAAAGGGCTTAGCGCCAGCTTTCTTAAACTTATCAATGCTAGTCTCTGCACCTAGTGCCGTCATAGCCATCGTTAGCAGAAAGGTATCGAACGTATTAATCCAAGCAATAACCGAGGCTGGTAACAAGCCTAGCGAGTTAAAGCCAATAACCACTAAAAAGAGAATCGCAAACCACGGGATAGCAAGTTTTTGTTTCTTCTGGGGCTCGTTTTCCGTTTCGTAAGGCTTACGACTCGCAAACCATCCTACTATTAACAACACAGGCACAAGCAACATTACGCGAATCATCTTCACGATGATCGCAATATCCGAAACCTCTTTCCCCATGGCATTACCGGCACCTACCACATGCGCGACCTCGTGTACCGTAGAGCCCGTCATAATACCCATACTCTCGGCAGAGAGTTGAAATACCCCATTACGGTAAAGCACGGGATAGAGGAACATCGCTAACGTCCCAAAAATAACGACGGTCGATACTGCCACCGCGGTCTTATACGGTTTGGTATTAATAGCACTTTCGGTACCTAAAACGGCTGCTGCTCCGCAGATTCCCGCACCAACCGAGGTAAGAAGTGCAATACTCCGGTCAAGCTTAAGCAAACGCCCGAGCAGAATACCTCCCAAAACTGTCACACACACCACTAAAATGTCTACGAGGATTGCCGCCACCCCAACCGCTGTTATATCCTGCAGCGTGAGCCGAAAACCATACAGTATGATACCTATGCGCAGAATCCGCTTGGCACAAAACGTAATACCCGGAACCCACGTCTCGGGCAAGTTGTTCCGTAAACTATTAGCGTAGAGCATTCCAAAAACAATCCCAATGATCATCGGACTAATCGAGAGATGTTTCGCCCACTCCATCTCGCCTACATAGAAAGCAGCAAGGGAGAAAAGTGCAATCAGAAGCACACCATGAAGCATACTACTCCGCTTGGCATCTAGCATCATCAATTTCTAGTGTTTGTACAAAAATTGCGGCGTAAAATTAGAAAAATGCCTCCGTTTGCTTTCAAAAAAATAGCGCCTGACAACAGACGCTATTCAATACCTATCCTTCTCGAGGTCTCGTTTTTCTAGGAGCTCCAGCGGGGAGCCTTGTAGAAATATCTCTGCTCAAGAGTAGTCTTCAGACTACTATGGTAGCTAGTTTTTTTAGGTTCTCTATTTATCGCCCGAACAATGACAGCACCCAGTGGGTTTAGATTGGGCTTTTTCAATGATATCCAATGCCATGTTGAGTATAGTTGGGTCGTCCAATGTGACAATACCACCGTCGGGACCCTGTTCCATGTGAAATCCCACGGTCTCACCATGGTCAAAATCGGTGCCACCGAAATAATTCCGAACGGTTTCGTCGTTTACGTTCAATTGTGTCGCGATTTGATGGATTGCCCCGTCGGGGAGTTGATCTTTAATCTCCCGCAGACGATTAAAACTAATTACTTTCGACATCCTCACAAGCCATTAACCTAGGCGCATCAGTGCTCCTATTGCCTAAAGATAGTACTTTTATCAGAAACAACTATTTGTCGAAAAACGGATCTGGTGCAATTCGCAAACAGGGGGGCATCTGATAGCGTTTGTAAGCCGCATTCCGTACGAGCGACTGTATCCGTTGTGTTGTTGCTGCGTCGCAATATGTATCGCCTATCTGTTCCACACTCTCACCGCGATCTATAAGTGCACGCAACACATTGTCGAGAACTTCGTAGGGGGGCAGCGAATCCTGATCGGTTTGATCCGGACGTAGTTCGGCAGAGGGCGGACGTGTTACTATAAATTCGGGGATTACCTCACGCTCGCGATTTAACCATTGTGCCAAAGCATAGACCTCGGTCTTGTAAAGCGCGCCGATAACACTCACCGCACCACATGCATCACCATACATAGTAGAATAACCCACCGCAATCTCGCTCTTGTTCGACGTATTGAGTAGTGCATAGCCCAGTTTGTTGGAGAGAGCCATAAGGAGTACTGCCCGCACGCGAGCTTGTAGATTCTCCTCGGTAGTATCTGGCGCATAACCCGCAAAAAAAGGAGCTAGTTCGGAAAGATAGGTATCCGTGATCTTCTGAATTGCAATCTCTCGCGTTTCTACACCCAAATTCTTGGCAAGTGCTCTGGCTGAGCTCACCGATGCATCGGCTGTATATTGCGAGGGCATAATAACTCCCAAGACATTCTCAGCTCCCAGTGCTCGAGCTGCAATCACCAAAACAAGTGCCGAATCTATACCACCACTGAGCCCGAGAATAGCTTTAGTAAGCCCATTTCGCTTAAAAAAAAGTTGTAATGCCAACACAAGCAAGTGGTAGACCAGTCCGCAATCCGTACGTTTCGGGTAGGCAGATAGAGACGACCGCAGAGGCGCTATCTCCGGGTCTGGCCACGCAAAATGGCTAATACGCAACGTATCGCCCTGATATTCGTACGATGCCGAATATCCACCAACTAATAGCCCATGCTCCATCCCCACGCGATTGGAAAGATAAAAGTGATCGCCACAAAAATCGCGAAACTCGGGCAAGACCTCTTCCAAACTAAAGGGCGAGAATTGCTCTACATTCGAATGCAAAAAGAGGTGCAGCGTACGCTCACAGGGTTTCCTGAAATCCAAACGAACGTAGTAGTAACTACCACAATAACAGAAGTTTATATTGAGTTCGTGGTCTCCCTCTTCAATAGCAATACTGTGCATGGTTGCGATAATGGGGCTTGCCAATTCGGGGAGTAGCGGTATCAACAAGTTGCGCGTTAGAAAATACAACTGATTCTGCAACGTAGAAGCGCCCAAATCTTGTGTTGGCTGTACACCACCTATAAGCATACAATCGGAGTCTAAGACGGCTTGTATCGCTTCTAATGCATATTGCTGATCGGATGGGATAGTGCCTATGTGATGTATTGCCGCGCAAGAAGTTCCGATCGTCGTCTCGCAACCACAAACCCATAGTCGATGCTCGTATTCGGAAATTGCTTGCCTCTGTTGCAGATTTCGTACAATCTCTTCTGCATTACGCCGGATAGCGCCTGCCCAAAGACGCGGTTGAAGTAGCTCTACATCCATTTGTACCAAACGCAACTGCCCCTATTAAAAGATAAAACCAACACGAAGCCCCAACGTGTACAGATCTGTTGCACCGTAGCCTGTCCGATACACATTCAGAATAGATCCGTCGAAGTACAAACCAGCTTGTATCGAACTGCGCCCACCGAGCGAATATTCAATCCCTGTGCGGATCATGTAATCGAGCAATATGGGAGTATACATCCCCGAGGTGCGGTATTTCTTAGCGTCCAAGGTAGCCTCTTCGTAGAATGGGATCGATAGCTGTAGCCCCGCTGTAGCAAAAAAAGTAGAGTACCCCACCTGAATAGCACGCATATTCAATGCCAAGGGAACAGAAAATGCCCGCACTCGTGTATCCAAACTTTTACCTTTTTCGACGGGGAGCTTACCATCATAACGCGTCGTAATATGATAGCCCCGCTCGAGATATTTAATCCCAGCACCCCGAAGGTCTATCGCCGCACCTGTTAGAAACGAATAGCGCTGCGCAAACTTAAATTCGAGTTCTACCCCGACATTCAGTCCCACGTTGGCAGTTGCTCCTCGGAATCTGCTATTATCGCTCGAGATCCACGAGATAAGCGGGTCTATATGAATCCCTAAGAGGTAACGCTCTTTATCTCCCAAGGCATGGGCTTGTTGCTGTGCACTTACAAACAACAAAAAGAGCCCGAGAATAAATACCCATCGTTTCATCGTAACAAAAAAAAATTATGCCTCCGTTTGTGGCTTCGGCTTCTGAATAGCAATACTCAGAATCAGCCCCAAGGCTACACCCAGAATGGCAGCAAACAGCGTCCGGTAAGCCGCTGGTAAGAGAAAACTTATAGTATGTGCCGGAATCCAAAAAAACGGGATAGTTTTCTTATAAACGAACGACCACATGTGCCTCCAGTCTATACGTTCTGACATTATCGCGCGAACCTTTATCGGGTGTACGAATGCCGACAACCTTCCGCTGTATTCTTGAATATGGCAATCGGTAATTTTGTGAATAAGCATCATCACCGGGGCGTAGATCAGGTTCATCACAACACTGATAGCAAAGGCTGTTAGCACTCGTACGGGCGACATCTCTGCTTGTAAGGCAGTGCCGGCATTTTTCAGTCCGAAGTCGACCAAACACGGCGGTACACCCGTTGCAAAAACCCGAAAAGCGAATTGGATGGTTATGCCCAACAGCCCCCACACCACCGCTCGTGGTACAAAACCAAAACCCTTAGGATGGTACGCCCCGGTCCGGATTCGCGAGGCCAACATCTCGCCAAAAGTTGCCAGTAACGCAAACTTTATAAACGCGGTGATATAACCATGCACAGCATTAAAGGCTACATACCACTCCCCGACCGGGCGATAGAAATCGAACACAAAAAGCTGTACCACAAAAAGAATAACCAATAGCAGAATAAAATCCGCTCGCTTCATCTATTACACAAGATTAAAACTGTTGCACTGCACTACAAATTAAGCGCATTTTTGTCTCTATGCAGAGCACTATCTGCTTGCGATGTATTCAATCGATTGATTTCCAATATATTTATTCGGATGTAGCAGGCTACGTCCCTACATTTTTTTTTAGATGCGCGCTACGCGTTCTGCGCAATTGATACTTTTTGAACAGGCACAGCAGGCAACGCGGATCTAGAGAATCCTGGGTAGTGTCTGAAAAAGTGTGTACGGTTGTCGGTGGTTGTGCGTGATAATAAAAAAGTCTGTCTTCCTACACGGGGAAAACAGACTGAAAAGAAAACGACCTTTCTGTTGTTTACTTCTGTTGATCGAGACCTAATTCTTGCGAGAGCTTGTCCTCGTTTTCCTGACAGAGGGTTACAATTTGCTCGTAGAGATCGCGATAGAATTTCGGTTTGTTTTTTTCGCCTTTTGCCTTGATATTCGCGAGTAAGGCAGCAATCTTGTCGATGGTTTCGTTGTAGCTATTCTCAACCAGTGCGTATTTTTTTTGATCCTCTTCCGAATCGGTTTGGATTAGCGATACTACCAACGAGCAATATAGCTGATGCTCCTGAATGAGGTCGTCCACCGCTTTTTTGAAATTCCGTATACTAGCCATTGTAAAAGATTCCTCCGTATAACTTCGTGTAAAGTTAGGTATCTTTTAGGATTTCCGTAGTGGTGGGGGAACTATCTGACGGATTTTCCGAGCTATAGCCCGTGGTCGCGGCAGATGGTAGATGTACTGATACGGTACGAGGATAGCGGGTGCGGGCTCACCGGTAAGTTCTGTTGCATGTTCTCCGGGGAGGATCTGTAGCTTTTGGTTGGCAATCGCGACGTCGAAAGTATTGGGAAGTTCGATAGGTTCGCCATCTACATGTCCGCGTAGTGGTGCTTGGCAGCGTACAGAAAGCGTACGGAAAGGTATGGTTTCTACGTAGTTGCTGGTATCGACGCGTCCGTGAAAGAGAAGCGATGCAAGGTATGGGATGGCTATTTTGGGGAATGGATGCACGACTACCATTTGTAGGAGTCCGTCATTAACAAGTGCATGTGGCGCGATACGCGCATTGTTCCCGAATTGCGATGCATTGGCAAAGGTTATGAGTAGTGCTTTTCGTTGGATACATTTGCCGTCGACGACAATCTCGTAGTCGTGGGGAGTATAATCGAAGAAGAGCTGAGCAGTGGCTTTGATGTAGCTATTCATCCCGCGGGAGGCGAGTTGCGCAAACATCCATCCTACCTCGGCATCGAAACCAATTCCGGCAGTTGTAAAAAAGGATTTGCCATCGATCTGTCCATACTCCATAGCCAGAGGATTCTGCAGTAGCGTGGTACGCAAGGCTACACGCGGGATAAGGGGGAGGTCGAGATGTCGAGCGAGTCCGTTTCCGGAACCCATCGGCACAATTCCAAGAGCAGTTTCAGTGCCTACCAACCCTTGTGCGACTTCGTTTACGGTACCATCGCCTCCGACGGCAATTAGGACATCTGTACCCGCGAATGCTTCTTTTTGCGCAAGTTCGGTAGCATGGTTGGGATAACGCGTAAGATGCAAATCCAACGAGAGGTTGTGCAGACGCGACAAATGTTTGGCATAGCGTATCAGGTCTAGCTTGGTAGCATGCCTACCAGCACGTCCGGAAACGGGATTTACGATCAATGCAATGCGCTTCATTTCTGCATCTCTTTAGCACGTAAAGGTAGTAGGTATTTCTAAAGGGAGGCGCGGGTTGAGGGGCACGTTGCTAGCTAGAAGCGTCTATGCCTTAGCATCATCCCATTGGAAAAGTTGCGGATTGCATACCGCCCACGTAATCACAAAATTGTCTAGTATCGAATACTCTAGAGAAACACGTAGACAAAAACGCGATACATGCACCAGCATCGGCAAAAAACCCTTTGTACCGGTAACCGAGAATGGTAACACGTCGAGATTCGTAAAGGAATTGAGTCCCTCGCGATTATAAACCTTGAAAAACGCCTCCTTCGCACTCCAAATTAGAGCAAGGGTCAGCGTATCCTCCAGATCTATCCAAGCAAGTTCACCAATGGTTAGAAATTGATAGGCAATCCGCTGAAAAGGTCGGTTTCGCCGCTCGATATCTATCCCCACAAACGAGGTAGGGTTCGAAATCACCGCCGCGTACGGAAACGTGTGCGACATCGATATATGCCCATTCCCACTAAGTAAGAGCGGTTTCCGACGTTTGGTGTAAATCACCTGATCGGTTATTCCGAGTGTCTTCAGTATACAACGCGTAGCCAACCACTCACGACGACGCGCATCATCGTGAAAAAGTAGCAGCGTAGGAAACGAATCTCCGCCTATGAAAGCCTTGAGCTCTTCCTCACTCTCGGTAATGTGCCAAAAAGCAAGGGTCGCAGCACCTGTGTTAATTTTTAGAACCTCGGGCATCTTTCCACTGAAGCGTCTCTATCAGACGAACTACATCCTGCGAGAAGTATTCAATCGCTGGTTTCAATGAATCTGCATTTGGGACACAGTAAAAATACAACGTCCCTCGCAAGAATCGCGATACCGAGTCTGTTGCATAGAACTGCACCGATGTTGCTACATCTCCTGCCACTTTATACAAAATGGCATAAACTCTATTTTCCGGATTCTCGTAGTACTGCTCGTCAATCGCATCAGCACGCATCGAATGCTTATAGGTGAGTGTACGCGCATTCTCTGTAAGAGTATCCAACGCCGAGGCACGATCGTAGTAAGTAAGGTAAATCGTTGCTTTATATTGCGGCACTTCTATGTCCTGCGACATACTATCGGTATCAATGCGCAACCTAGCATAGCACGGCAATTCGAAGGCATACGGTAAGGTTGTATCTATCCAGCGGTAGCACTTCTCCGGGAAATCAAAACGCGGATAACCATACGAGCGCGGTACCCGCGGCTCACCACAGCTACTCAAACTATAAATGAATACTACAACCAAGATATAGATCGCACTCTTTCGCACTGCTTTCATGCCTCTTCTACCCGAATTTGCTCAATACGCCGATTGCTTACTGCTTCTACCGTCAGCCGCAATTTGCCTATAACAATCACCTCACCGCGAAGAGGGAAACGCTCGAGCTTTTCCAGCACTAGACCTGCTAAAGTTTCTGCCTCGCCACGAATCGTATCAAAGGTCGTATCCGGGAGCCCCAAAACTTTACAGAAATCGTTAAGCAGGATCTTCGCCTCAAAACGGTATACACCCGGCGCTAAGTGTTGGTAAAGATTTTCGGTATCGTCAGACTCGTCGGCGATCTCGCCCAGTACCTCCTCCAGAATATCCTCTAGGGTTACGATTCCACAAGTGCCACCGTATTCGTCCACCACAATCGCCAAATGATTGTGCTGTAACTTAAACTCCGAAAGCAGTTCGTCTAGTTTCTTATTCTCTGGCACAAAATACGCCGGACGCAGTAACTGATGCCACGCGAAATCGGGCGATGCATCTAAGTAGGGTAGCAAATCCTTCATGTAGAGCACACCCACAATAGAATCCGACGACTCGCGATAGACTGGTATCCGACTATACCCCGACCCGATCGCCTCGGCACACATCTCGCCGTAAGTAAGTTCGTTGTTGATCGCAAAGACATCCACACGCGGACGCATTATCTCTCGCACTTCTATCTGACCGTAATGCGCCAGACGCTGTATCAGCAGCGAGTCCTCGTCCGACGTACCACCCTCCTGTGTTATTTCTATAGCTTGCTCTATTTGTGCCATGGAGAGATCCAAGTGTGGAGCAAAATGTTCGTTCAGACGCTGTGCCGAATAAGCCATCAGACGAGCAAACGGTCCTAGGATCTGGTAAAATACATACAACGCTCGCGATGCAAAATGCACATAACGCAACGGACGACTCGCTCCCAATTGTTTCGGCAATACCTCGCCAAAAAGCAGCAACAAAAGTGTTATAAACACTACCTTGAACAGGAAACCTGCTAGCTCGGCATCTTCAAAACTAACTAACGAGTCGGTAAGGTATGCCGAGAGGAGCACTATTGCAATATTTATCAGATTGTTAGCTATCAGTATCGTCGCGAGTAGTCGCTCTTGGGTAGCAAGCATTCGCAATGCTAGGCGATACCGAGCGGTACCTCCCTTTCGCTCTTCCAACTTTTCGAGGTCGGCACTCCGCAATGAAAAGAAAGCCGCCTCTGAACCCGAAATAAACCCAGAGCCTACTATCAGTACCACCCATACTAACAAACCAAGCCAGACGCCATTATTTGGGGCAAAAAACTGTATCGAAAGAAGGCTTACTAGCAACTCCATATACTCCCCAATCTATTCTGCACTCTCACAACCAAACCTAACTTAGCACTTGCGCTCACTTCTTTCTACAGTATTAGAGAGGATCGGTAACGTTGTCGCTAAGACTCAAAGGAGAACCCAATACATCGCCGAGATCCAACGGGCGATAATTAGTTGATGTAGACGCTGTTAGCGATTCCTGTGTCCGAGGTTTCGATCGTCCGACAAGCCGAAAGTTACGTGCTACCACTTCCGTAATCGTCCGACGTATAGCCCGAGCATCCGTATAGCTGTTCGTATGCAAACTTCCCTCTAAGTAAAGAATCGCACCTTGGTGTACGAGTTTTTCTACGTTTCTCGCCACCTGATCCCAAAAAACGATAGAGTGCTCGTCGGTATATTCTTGCTCTTGCCCCGCCACATCTACCTCACGCACACAGGTCTCTAAACGGACTCGTGCCAACGTACGCCCCCGCTCCCAGTAGCGAATTTCGGGTTCGCCTACAACACGCCCCAACAGCATAACCCTATTTACACCCATCGCCGAGCTCTTAGACAAAGGTACTCACTTACAAAATTTGAAAATATATTTTTTCAGAGCGACAAACATTATGATGTCCTGTAAAATGCATAGAATGCGTAGCGCGTTCCTAAATAAACGCTGTTTTTCCGTATCTTCGTACAAATAAAACATATCGCACGATGGAAATGCCGCGCCGTATGCCTCTGGGTACACAAGATTTTGAGAAGTTACGCGACTTTGGAGATCTCTACGTAGATAAAACTCAATATATAGAAAAGCTCTTCTCTATCGGGAATGTCTTCTTTCTGAGTCGTCCGCACCGATTCGGAAAAAGCCTTTTCCTATCCACCCTCAAAGCCTATTTTGAAGGAAAAAAGGAGCTTTTCGAAGGATTATATATAGCAAAAGTAGAAGAAGAGCTCGCACGGAAACAAAAACGCGAGCCGTGGGAAGCGCACCCCGTACTCTATTTTGACCTAAATGCGGAGTATTATACAAGTTTAGAAGTCTTGGAAAAGGCGCTAGCAGCAGAGATTGTACGTTGGGAGACGCGTTATGGTCTTGATAACAAGGACTTAACTGTCCCCAATCGTTTTAGAGCCGTAATCCGAAAAGCCTACGAACAAACGGAGAAACGGGTCGTAATATTGGTGGACGAATATGACAAGCCCCTCCTCGAAACCATTGAAAATGAGGAGTTGAATCAACAGTACCGCTCATTACTCAGAGCGTTCTACGAATCTATCAAGCAGTGCGACAGCTCCATCCACTTTGCCCTCCTAACGGGGATTACAAAATTCAGTAAAACTACCCTCTTTAGCAGTGTTAATAACCTGAAAGACATCTCTTTGCTAGATGAATTTGCTGGCGTCTGTGGATTTACCGAACAAGAGCTATTACAACACTTCAACCCAGAAATTGAACAACTCGCGCAAGCAACAAAAACTTCGGTAGAAAAGACCATCGAAACCCTCAAAAAGAAATACGATGGCTACTGTTTTGCCAGTTCGAACGAGCACGTATACAACCCCTTCAGTTTGCTTAATGTGTTGGCTAACAAAGCTTACGGATATTATTGGTTTGAGACTGCAACGCCTACATACCTCGTAAACTACATCAAGCGGAAACAAGAGTTCATTCCCGATTTCGATAATGACTTGACGTTCGGAGTAAACGATGTGCAAGATTTCCGCTACAACGATAATGATGCTGTCGTGCCGATTCTCTTTCAGTCGGGCTATCTGACAATCAAACAGTTTATTACCTCTGCTGGGATCCTGCGCCTTGGCTATCCGAACGAAGAGGTACGTTTCGGATTCTTAAAAGAACTGCTACCCTACTATTCCTCACGCCTTCAGCGCGTCCATGTAGCGCCTGCAATCTGGCATCTCTACGAGTGGCTCAATGCGGGCAACTTAGTTGATACAATGAAGCTTGTGGAGGAAGTTTTGGCTGGGATCCTCTATGGAAACATCCCTAACGACGAGACGGGGCGTTCGCTTCGCGAACAATACTACCAATCGGTACTTTATGTTGTTTTCCGATTGCTCGGGGTACACGCACAAAGTGAGGTTGTGTGTGCTTCAGGTCGCATCGATATGATCGTAACTACACGCAAGCACATCTATCTCTTCGAATTTAAGGTAACTACTGAAGGTTCTGCCGACGATGCTATTGCTCAGATCAAAGAGCGCGGCTACCTCAAGAAGATTCGTGCCACAAAGCGCCCGATTCACCTCATTGGAGTAAGCTTCGACGAAAAGACGCGCAATATAAAGGAGTGGAAGGAAGAGCGCTACGAGAAAGAGCGAAAATAATTTTTTTCTTCTAGGCGTTCGCTACGCGTTGTGAGCGGATGCTCTATTCTCCCCCGGTTTGCACCAAGGGCTTTTCTAGAAATTCGCTACGCGTTGAGAGCGGATGGCGCTATAGAGAAGGATACTGTCCTAAAAAAAGAGACCCCACCCAATGGCGGAGTCTCTTCACTAGTTATCTCCTATAATTGAGACGAGAAAGAAACTACTTCTTTACGAGCGTAAAGCTCTTAGTTTTACCACTTTCCGATGTTAGGCGTAGGATATAGATACCAGCAGTAAGTTCTGCGGTTTCTACGCGCGTTTCGTTAGAGAGGATGTTGCCGCTACGTACCACTGCACCACTCGCACTGATAAGCTGATAGGTAACTCCTTGGCTCTCGCCATCTAGTACAATGCGCAGGTCTGCTTCGAACGGATTTGGCGCTACAAGTGCATTAGCAAATACAGCGTCTTCTACTGCAACACCCGGATCGGGAGTTTCGCCATTCGCTTCTACAGTTACAGAGCACTCGCCTTTCACGGTGGCAACGTCTGTAGTAACCTCAATCTTTACCGTGCCAACTTTTACTCCAGTTACATTACCATTATCATCTACCGTAGCAATGCTTTCGTCGAGCGACTTAAAGCTAACAGTAGCGGTAGCACCTTCGGGTTGAAGTGTATACTTGATCGGTTTGGTTTCGTTAACCTTTAAGGAAAGCGGATCGATCGTAATGTCAGCTGGTTTGATTCTGCAAGCAGCGAGTGCACCCGTTGTCTCAATTTCACTCTTGTCCTCATAGAGAACCTTCCAACCCCTTTGTTTTGCCAATTGGCTAGAAGAAGTCACCAATGCATCATAGTTAGGATCTGTACCCACTGCTACTTTCGCCTTGGCAGCGATCATTACGCCGTCCGTCGAAGGCAAAGTACAGTAGATATCGTTGCACTGCACGGTTGTAAACTTATTGCCGTAACAAACCAATTCCTTCAACTTTGTATTCGTCGTAAGATCCAAAGTAGTAAGGCTTAGAGCTTCGCAATGCAATTTTTCAAGATTTATATTCGCTACAAGGTCGAGTTCTTTAATCTCCGAGTTATTCGCACAATTCAATTCGCTAAGGTCGGTTAGCGACACAAGGTTCAACTCCTTAAGGTTGTTGTTCGCACAATTCAATTCCTTGAGGGATGGCATCGTAGCAAGCGCTAACGCCTTGACCTGCGAATCGTTTACAATGAGTTTGGTTAGATGCGGTATATTGGAGAGCTCTATCTCTTGCATCCCACTACAATGCGAGGCTAAGAGTTCGGTTAAGGCTGGATGATCTTTAATCGTTAATCCTTCTACTGTAGCTTGGTTGCTGATTTCAAAAGACGATATTTTGCCGTGGAAAACGAGCTTCTTAGAAGTATTTGTATTGTACTGCCTTGTAATTTCTTCCCCAATTTCTACTTCTTCGTAATCGTAATTGCCTTCACTCTCTTCTATCCAAAGTTCTTTGGCGCTCGACTTGAATTTTACAGTAGTCTCCCCATTCTTTACGGCAAGTTCTATCTTGGGCACATCATGTGGCACGAGATCATCGCAAGTTCTATTCTTATCGCCTTCAAAGGTGTTGCCCTTTGCATCATATACCTTCCAACCTTTATCGTTTGCGATCTTCGTACCACTCTTCTTAGCCTCTGCAAGGTTACTAGCATCACTTTGATCTACTACTCTCAATTCTCCAGCGTTTGCACTTAGCTGCGGCAGTTTGCAATAGAATTTGTTGAGTTGGTTCGCATTAAGACCTGTCCTGTAAATGTATAATTCTCTTAATGCATTGCAACCATCCAAGAACCACGTAGTTTCACCAGGCTTTTGTATCTCTTTGAAAGCCTTAGAACCATTCATAGAGAGTTTTTTCAGGCTGGTACAACCGCGCAAGTTAAGCGTGGAAAGATTCTCGTTATCCGTAATTGTCAGCTTTCCTAGTTTAGTAGCACCCGATAGATCCAAAGTAGTCAAACCATTATTACTAAAGTCTAATTCGCTATAGTTGGTTTTGTCAGAGGCTAGCGTTAGCTCCGTAAGGTTATTGTTTTGAAGCAGAAGTACATAGATACCCTTCGCCATACTTACATCCATACTCTTAAGCTTATTATTGTAAGCCCAGATAGACTGAACAGAAGAACTGATTTTCAGCGATGTTAGCTGATTGCGCTCTAGATTGATATGCTGCAGCGCCGTATGCTTAGATAAGTCTAAGCTCGAAAGCTTCGTCTCATTAATGAAGATGCGCTTCAGTTTGGTGTTCTTCGACAGATCAATTGAGGTTAACTCCTCTGCACCTTGGAAATCGAGATAAGTGAGCTCCGCTTGCTTTGTCAGATCCAACGAGCGTAATAGTTTAGCGTCCTTCAACTCTAGCTTTGTTAAAGCAGGTATACTCGTTAACTCTAGCGTTTTTACTTTGTCCGCCTTGCTAATTGTTATCCCAGTCACCGCACCAGGTTGCGTAAAGAGATAGACATGCTCATGGTCATTCAAATCAATTGAAGAGATCCCTGCAACGTAATAGTCGTTGTAGTAAAAGTCGTTCTTATTGCTCGTGGCAGATAGCCAAACCATTGTAGGCTTCTCGCTCACAAAGAAGAGCTTCGTGTTCCCCGCTAACGCCAGATGCACTACGTCTGGCGTTGTAGGAAGTTCCATATCTCTACATGAGACGATATGGGTACAGTCGGCTGTAACATCATCGTCCCTGTTATTTAAAATTTTCCAGTTCTTAGCTTTCGCCTCTTTACCATTGACTAGCTTTTTCTCTGCCGTCGAAAAAGGATATTTAAACGTCCCCTCTTGCTGACTTTTGCGGTCATTGAGCTGGCAAATCAACTCGGTGAGTAGAGTAGCTGGGTAACCTGCAGGCAAATACACATATTCAAGATTCTTAAGCCCAGCTAAACTTATTTTTTTTACATCCGTATCTGTGCAATACAACTTTTTAAGCGACTTCGCTGCAGATACATTGATCTCTTTTAAGTCCTTTATTCCATTGAGTACTAGTTCTTCTAGTGCTGCATCATCCGATACGGTAAGCGAGGTAAGACCTTGGTTTTGATCCAAATTCACATGGTTCAAGCTCTTCGCGAGTTTGAGCTGAGGAGGCAACTTCATCACACTTCCAGCACCAGAATAAGTTCCCAAATTAGGCGCTTTCGAGCCATCGAGCAGACTCTTTAGGTAATCTGCAGAAAAGCCGCCACACTGGTTACATTCCAAAGCCACCAAGTACATCAGGTCTCCCTCTATCTTCGTTAGCTTCGGGCAACCAGTAATCACCAACCTATTTATGCCTTCTACCTTAAACGTCTCTAATGCCTCACAATTGTGCGCATTAATCTCTCTACATAAACTTGCCTCTATCTTCTTTAGTTTTTTCGATCTGCTCACATCTAGGTTTGGGAAGCGATTTTGGTACCCGGCTACTTCGACTTCTTCCAAATTCTCACAATCTTTCGCTTCTATACTATTTAGTATCCAACATCTATTAACCGTCAACGACCGTAAATTTTTCCCGCCCGTCACAAACAATTGGTATAAATTCCCGCAACCAGACACTAGCAAAGTTTGTAGCGATTCCCCTACCCCTATCGCATCTAATCTGTGACATTCCTCAATTTTCAAAGTTTGTAACGAGTTTATTTTTGGTATACGCCACAGACCCGAAGTATGGAGTTTCAAGGTGAGTAAAGGCAAGGAGGCAAACCCTCCTATTTTCTCTAGTTGAGGACAATTGCTAAGGTCTAGGTGCTTCGTCGCAGAATTGGAAAGATCGAATTGTCTTATATACCTAGCGCGGATTCCAACCTTCTCTAACTTTCCACAATTCTTCGCCTCCAAGTACCAAAAATTGTCACTCTTCATAGTTTCAAATGCAGTTAAGCTGGAGCAATTATTCGCTTTCACTTTTTTTAAGCTTTTCCCGCCTTTTATTGTTGTTAATTGGCTACAATTCTCAACTTCCAAGTCTTCTAAAGACTCGTTTTCTGCTATCTGCCGTAACCCCGAATTGTTGGCTTTCAAGGTCTGTAAGGGCAGGGTATCAAACCCCACTATAGTCGTTAGTTTAGTACAATTGCTAAGGTCTAGGGACTTCGTAGCCGCACCCGTAAGGTCAAGTTTCGTTAATTGCGAGCCGTTCACTTCAACCGTCTCTAACTTTCCACAATTCTTCGCCTCCAAGGACTCTAATTTGCTATGCTGCTTACAATTTATTGTGGTTAAGTTGGAGCAATTGTTGGTATTCACGGCCAGTAAAGAATTCTGTGAAGACTCCCATCCACTCAGCGTCTCTAATTTATTACAACCGCTTATATCTATTGACTTAACGTTGCTACAGCCTTGTAAGGTCAGGGTTTTTAACTCCGAGCTATGTAATCCAATTTTCGTCAACTTTGCACAATTGATAGCCTTTACACTACGAAAACCGTTAGTACTAACAATTTCCTCCAAATCATTGCAATTAGTAAATTCGAGTGTCTTGAAGATCCACGATATATTCTCAATATTTTTCACAGGAGATTGGATAGCCTTGAAGTCCGCATCGTTTCCGCAATCGTTAAACCTTAGCGATTGCAAGTTAGTGCTCCCTTTAATCACAATTTCATCCAATTTTTTAGAGTGGATCAATTCAAACTCTTCTAATTGATCACAGTTTTCCAGCACTACCGAACTTGTCGCTCCATAGTATTTTTCATCTGACTTAAACTTCTTAATATTTCCCTTAATCCAGAACTCCCTCTTCCAATTAAGCGACTCAGAATCTATTCCAAATATAGGGACGAGTAATTGTTCATAATTTTTCCCATCATTTGATACATAACAATCACTTCCTTCTACTATATAAATTATTTTTACGTGACGTTTATAGCTTATTTTTATAACCCCCTCAGCCCTTACAGCAGACGGCAGAAGCCACGCTAACATGAACAATAGGAGCACAAAACTCCAGTTCTTAAACCCCATTTTTCTCATTACTCGATTTGCTCTTTACATTCAGCAAATCAAAGATTGCACATAATACAACGAACTCTGTTCCATATCGAAAAGAAAAGGTTTTAATTATGCAATAGATTGAATTTCATCGAATTATAAACAGAAAAAAAACTCAAAACAATCCGTTACAAAATAAATGTAACTCCACAACCGTAGGTTCTAACAGACAACGTCATTGCATAGGTTACTACCCCATTTTACCATCAAGAAAATACAACATCCCCCCTAAAAAAAGAGACCCCACCCAATGGCGGAGTCTCTTCACTAGTTATCTCCTATAATTGAGACGAGAAAGAAACTACTTCTTTACGAGCGTAAAGCTCTTAGTTTTACCACTTTCCGATGTTAGGCGTAGGATATAGATACCAGCAGTAAGTTCTGCGGTTTCTACGCGCGTTTCGTTAGAGAGGATGTTGCCGCTACGTACCACTGCACCACTCGCACTGATAAGCTGATAGGTAACTCCTTGGCTCTCGCCATCTAGTACAATGCGCAGGTCTGCTTCGAACGGATTTGGCGCTACAAGTGCATTAGCAAATACAGCGTCTTCTACTGCAACACCCGGATCGGGAGTTTCGCCATTCGCTTCTACAGTTACAGAGCACTCGCCTTTCACGGTGGCAACGTCTGTAGTAACCTCAATCTTTACCGTGCCAACTTTTACTCCAGTTACATTACCATTATCATCTACCGTAGCAATGCTTTCGTCGAGCGACTTAAAGCTAACAGTAGCGGTAGCACCTTCGGGTTGGAGCTTGTACTGGATCGGTTTGGTTTCGCCAACCTTTAAGGAAAGCGCTTCGATCGTGATGCCCGTAAGTTCTATCGTACCTGCTTCTACCGTTACATCGCAAATACCATTCACAGATGGAACGTCTGTTGTGAGCATAATTTTTACTGTACCTGCTTTTACGCCCGTTACATTGCCCTTATCGTCTACTGTAGCGATGTTTGTGTCGAGCGATTTGAAGGTCACAACAGAGGTTGAACCTGCAGGTTGCAGACCATACTTAATCGGTTTCGTTTCACCAATCTTTACAGTTAGCGGCTCGATTGTGATGCTCTCAGCAGGTTTTTCCTGGCAGGCAGTTTTTGTACCCGTTGTCTGGATATCGGTCTTGTCTTCGTAGCAAACCTTCCAGCCTTTTTGTGTTGCCAATTGGCTAGAAGAAGCCACCATTGCATCGTAATTAGGATCTGAGCCCGCAGCAACTTTTGCTTTAGCTGGGATCATTGTACCGCCCGCTGTAGGCAGCGTACAGTAGATCTCGTCATAGACCGTAGTTGCAAACTTATTGCCATAGCAAACAAGCTCTTTCAACCTAGCGTTTGTTGTCAGATTCAGGGTATTTAGACCTAGCCCTTCGCAAGACAACTTTTCGAGGTTCGCATTGGCAAGAAGATCCAATTCGGAGATGGTATTGTTTCCGCAATACAACTCGGTAAGATTCGTGAGACGAATGACATTCAACTTCGTGAGTTTGTTGTTCGCACAATTCAACTTCTGGAGTTCGATTAATGCCTGTACATCCAATTCGGAGATGTTATTACCACTAACATTTAGCTCCGTGAGGCGCGCATCGCTGGTAAACTTAATTGCCGTGATTTTGTCGCCTGCCTCCTTTGCCTCGAGCTTGGTTAGCGGACCGTAAATCTCGATCTCGCCACTAGCACTCTTTACTTTTACAGGATAGTACGCGTCGGTAAGCGAATATTGCAGCACTTGGCTTGCGGCTTTAATAAAGATTTCGCCCGTGCCTGCTAATTGCATCGGAATCTCTTCATTTTTAGCCACCGTGAGCGTTGTCATCAGCTTAACGTGACTCGGGATGGCATCTATCGAAACATCTACTGTGCACTCCTTCTTAAGGTCTGTTTTTCCGGCAGCGGTAGCCACAACAACAGCGCGACCACCCTTAAGCGGGGTTATATTTCCTTCCACATCAATCTTCAGTACCTCAGCACTCTGTGCATCTTTTAACGACCAAAGGATAGTACGGTTGGAAGCAGTTTCGGGAAGAACTTTCGCCTCTATTTTTACAGGCGTACCTACCGTTGCCGAGAGGGTGGCTGGTAACTCGATATCCGTGGGATCTACAAATTCTGTTACCACTTTCACCTTTAAGGTAGCCGATATTGCTGGGAAAGCCGAAGGTTTAATTGTTACCGTAGTTTCGCGCCCTTCTATAATACCTTCTACCTCTATCTTAAACGGCTGAATGATAAACCCGTATTCGTCGTACTCTGGCGTACAAGTCACGGCAATAACAGGATCAGCTGTGTTAGCCTGAATCGTCCCCGTGAACTGGGCTGAAGACGGATCTAGAGTTGCATATACCGAATATTTCTTCCCGTCCTTCTTTATCGTAAGCTCTTTTTGCGAAAGAATTAAGCCTTTTACATCTGGAGCTTTAATTTGCACTTTATACTCAGCTTTTTTCTGGTGATCAGGGCTACTACTCTTTGCAGTTACCACGAGGTTCGTGGTAGCAGATTTCGCCACAAAGAAACCAGTTGCTTCGTCTATGGTTGCAGCACCGCCATCGACAGACCATGTAATATCGCGGTACGTAGCATTTGCTGGGCTTACTTTCGCCGTGAACTGTACTTTGTCGCCAATTTGGAAAGGAGAGGGGATAGAAGGCTCAATTGTAATGGTTTCCACCTGCTTTTCGCGTACCGTTACCTTCACTTCGGTTTTTGCACCACCGCCATCTTCTGCTACGCCCTCAATGGTAGCTTCACCTACGTTAAGCGCCTCCAGGATTGCCGAAGTAGCATCGTACAATTTCACTTTGTCTGCACCTGTTTTAACCGTCCATTTCACTTTCGGGTTATCGGCATAAGAGGGCTCAATGGTTGGCAGCAGCTGCATGGTTTCGCCGTGTATGATCGTTATCGGATCCATCTTAATGGCTTTCACCTTTTCGGGTTCGCAAGCGTGGTTACCACTCGCCTCATTACCCACCGAAGCTGTACTACCATCGTTCAAAAGAATCTCCCAGTGCTTTTTCGTAGCACGCGAAGTATAGCAATTGTCGGGCACCAACTTCTCATTGGCTTCTGTAGCATCCTTTACTGCAAACAGTTTCCCTTTTGCGTCTGAGGTACGTTCGGGGAGCAAACAGAATAACTGATTGAACGCTTCGATGTTCAAACCAGATCCACCACACTTCAACTCTTTGAGCGGTGCGGGAGCAGAGCCGACACTCTTAAGCGCCGTTATCGTTGTTAGATTCGCGTTTTCAGAACAATCTACCTTTTCTAGCAATGTATTTGCTGTGAAATTCAACTGGTTAAGTTCGTT
>CAUTNK010000025.1:0-28132 GCA_963540065.1 uncultured Bacteroidia bacterium | reverse complement strand
CAGAGCATCTGCCTTACAAGCAGAGGGTCATAGGTTCGAATCCTATAGCTCCCACCACCATAGAAACAATTCGCTCCGGAGATGGATTTTGAAGCGTTAGGTTTGGATGAGCGAGTGTTGGAGGGTTTAGCCTCCATGGGGTATAAAGAAGCTACCCCTATTCAAGAACAAGCAATCCCAATTATTTTACAAGGGCACGATCTGTTAGGTTGTGCGCAAACGGGTACAGGAAAGACGGCTGCCTTTCTCCTGCCTATTCTCAACAAACTTGCAAAAGCCGAAAAAGAAAGTACGCGCACCTCGGTTTTAATCATAGCTCCTACGCGAGAGTTGGTACTGCAAATTGATCAGCAGATAGAAGGTTTTGCTTATTTCTTGCCTGTTACCTCACGTGCTATTTATGGGGGTGGCGATGGCTCCGATTGGGTTTTACAACGTGGTGCACTCGACGCTGGAGCCGATATATTGGTAGCAGCTCCGGGGCGCTTGCTTTATTTTATGCAGCTGAAGCATACCGATTTCTCGTCGATTGATACCCTTGTTTTAGACGAGGCAGATAGGATGCTAGATATGGGCTTCCTTCCTGTAATTCAGCAGATTATTGCAGAATTGCCTAAAGTGCGGCAAACGCTTTTCTTTTCGGCTACAATGCCCCCGCAAGTACGAACCCTTGCTAAACAGATTCTTCGAGATCCGCGTTCGGTAGATATTGCGGTATCGAAGCCTGCCGAAGGGATTATACATTGGTGCTTTACCTTGCAAAAGGACGCTAAGCTGGGCTTTATTTTGGAGTATTTCCGCCACCATACCGAATTTCAGAGTGCTATCCTTTTTGTGCGAAAGAAGGAGGATGTACGAACTCTCGTACGACGTTTTAATAGGGCGGGTATTGGGGCATGTGGAATCTCCTCGGATCTCGAGCAGGCGGAGCGCGAGAAGTCGTTACAGGATTTTAAGGCACGTACGGTTACCGTACTTATTGCAACGGATATCTTGTCGCGCGGTATAGATATCGAAGAGGTTAACATTGTGGTAAACTACGATGTGCCACGAACCCCGGAAGACTACGTACATCGTGTAGGGCGTACGGCGCGTGCTAATGCTACGGGAGTGGCTTTAACACTGGTAGCTGCGGATGAGCTGTATTCGCTCCGTCGTATCGAAAGATTGCTTGAAAAACCCTTAGACTTGCTTCAGGAGGAGTGGACAGTGCCTTTCATTACGCACTTTACTGACGAAGAAAAGTCGCGTCGTGCCCAACATTCCTCGCGTCCTAAACGAACAGCTACAACCCCCGCACATCGTAACAAACGTTGGCACAAGCCGAAGGACAAGAAAGCACAGCAGTCGTAGCGGCTCTTTTTAGTAACTGCGGTGGGCTTAGATAGGGGGGAGTTCGTTACTTAGAAAGCTTCCTTTGGAGTAGGTGGACTGTTAACGCTTTTCTATCGTTTTTTGTAGCCGTTCAGGAGCTCTGATCGGCGTTTTTTTGTGTCGTTTTAGCCCAAGCAACGATATTTCGTACGAAATGTTACGAATAGAGTTTTCTCTGGGACGAATGTCTGCTTTTCTACCATGAGCAGATACATCTGGTATCTGGAATAGCTATGTTTTAATAGAAAGCGCTTGAATTGTAGGTAGTTTTCAATCGGCTTTCCAGTAAGATATTATAACAGTACTTATAGAAAGACTGTTAATGACTATGCTATATATTAAAACTTTGATTAGTAAATAATACGTAGTATTGCTGTGCTTTTAGAAGATTTAGATAGCGATAGAGGGTAAACGCATTCAGGTAGATAGTGGTTTAACAAACATACATAAAAGATAGCGTTTCATGAAAAACTTCTCGACACGAGCACGCTTGAATCTCTTTTTTGGGATTATCACCGTGCTGATTTTAGCTTTTGGCTTATTTCTGATTAGTAAATCCATGCGCTCGCGTGGGATGGTAAGCCTACTTTATACAACAGATGCTGCAAATTATGCTGTGAGTATGGCGACAATAGCCGAAATGAAATACATTACCTACGAAAAAGAGGCGGATTTTCGCGAACTAGGCTTCTATCTCGATAGTACCGAACGATCTCTAGCAAGTGCTATTGCGACCTGTCAATCGATTAACGAAGATGAAGGCGAGGAGGTACTACAAAAATTAGTGACCAGATTAGCGGAGCTTCGGAAATCGGAACAGGAACTCTTTGTACAAATGACCGAAAGTGCGAAGATTAGCGAGAAAGTCGTTGCGATTTTTAATGCTTTGCTTGCAGAGATGCGGAATTATGAAACTATCGACTCAGAAATAACCGTTGGGCTTTCGACAGGTAACGACTACTACCAGCAGTATACCTCTAGCGATGATATTGCGTTTCTCGAAAAGGCGTATACACTTTATCACACACTTTCGGGGCGATCTACCAAACCACCAGTAGCAGCGCAGCTTGAGAATTTGTCGCAAGCAGAACAAGAGTTGTATAAACAGGCTATATCGCTCGTTGATATAAAAAAGAAATTGAATGAGCAAACGGAACAGATGTCTACAGCATTGGACGAGGCGAGCATCTATTTTGTGAATCAGTACAGGGCAGACTACACGATGGTGATGAGTTATACGATCGTGATTCTGATTGTGGTGATACTCTTCTCGGTGATCATTTCGCAATACACAGCAATTTCCATTACAACGGCATTAAAACAAGGTGTGGAACAAATGGAGACCTGTGCAGAAGGGAATTTCAATATAAAGATTGCAGATCGCTTCCTGAAACGGACAGACGAGTTTGGTAATTTGGTGCGCGCTATTCAGACGATGGTGACGCAAGTGCGAGCGGCGATAGGCGATGTTAAGAGTGGCGCTAGCAATGTAGATGAGGCGTCGAAGCAGTTGAATGCTATCTCGCAAAGGATTTCGCAAGGCAACAATACGCAAGCCTCGAGTGCTGAAGAGGTAAGTAGCGCTATGGAAGAGATGGCAGCTAATATTGATCAGAATGCGGATAATGCTGTTCAGACGCAGTCGATTGCGCAGGCTATGGAATCTAAGCTAATGCAGGTTAACGAGCTTTCGCAGCAGTCGTTAGAGTCGGTGCAGTCGATTACCCAGAAGATTGCAATTATTACCGAGATTGCGAGTCAGACGAATATATTGGCATTGAATGCAGCAGTAGAAGCGGCGAGAGCAGGTGAGCATGGGAGAGGATTTTCTGTAGTAGCTTCTGAGATTCGGAAATTGGCAGAGCGGAGTAGGGATGCTGCAAATGAGATCGAGGCGTACTCGAGTCGCTCCTTAAACGATACGCAACAAGCAGCTAAGGGCTTGGATGACGTACTTCCGGAGGTACGTAAAACAGCGCAATTGGTACAAGAGATAGCTACGGCTAGTCAGGAACAGCGCTCGGGAGTTGATCAGATTAACTCTGCGATACAACAACTCTCGGAAGTTATTCAGCAGAATGCAGCCGCTAGCGAAGAGATGGCAACCAGTGCCGAACAACTGAATGGGCAGGCGGGATCTCTCAATGCCGCGACTTCATTTTTCGTGATTTCATAGTCTCTTTTTATGTTTTATTAGGAGGGCGGAGCGTTCCCACGTGGGGCGTTCCGCTTTTTTTACAAGTACGCTACGCGTTTTGTGCAATAACTATTTAGCGGGCATTGCAGGCAACGCGCCCTACAAATGAGGCTGAAAATTAATTTTTACACGCGCGAAAAACGTTGTATGTTTTACGAAGGTTTCACCTTCCACGCCCCGATATTGCGTGTTTTGGAATCGAAAGTTACGCCGATACACAGAACCTTCTTTTCTGAGCCGAGGTAACGCGCCGCATAGCCCCGTTCTTCGATTTGCGCGAGGGCGTCTTCCGGAGTAGCAGAGTCCTCGAGTTTGAATTCAAAAATGTAGATAGCGTCGGCAGTATGTACCACAGTATCGGCACGTCCGCCGGGGCAATGCACCTCGGTTTGCGCAAACTGCCCCATGAGCGAAAAGACTAGGTAGACCGCTACCTCGCCATCGCGTTCGTGGTACGTCTCGCCCTCCTTTATAGTATTGTAGGGGATGCCACCGATGATAGATTTTAAGTGCGTCATGAAGGCATCGATATCGCCGGAACGTATTGCCTCCAAGAATTTTGCAATTGCTACCCCAGAATTGAGTACGCTCTCAGAATATCCCTGCAACAGGTTTTTCAAAAATCCGTAGCGAACCTCTTCATTGGGGAATCCGAGGCGATAAACACCGAGGTCTGATAAGTATTCGCGAATGGTGAGGTAGCCCGTCTGAAAAAGTATCGGTATTGGATCTTTTGTGGCTAATGGGCTGGTTTTCAACCCTGCAGCATCGAGTTTCACATCCCCCTCTAGGTCGGGAAGAAAGAAGCGCTGATCGCGTATATACCTAACCAAGAAAGTCGGAGTGCCGGTAGCATACCAATAGTCGTCTAATTTACTCTTTTGTAGTACATTAAGCAAGCTGAAAGGATTGTAGACGTGATCCCCTTCCTCGCTAAACAGATAGCCGTCATAGCGTTTTTTGAGTTCGGCAAGTGTATCCTCGTAGGAGCGATCCAATTTAGCAGCAAGTGTTTCTATCTCGGGCGCAAAATTCGAAACAAGCTCAGTTTCCGTAATACCGCAAATCCCCGCATAGTGCGGATCCATACTGATATCGTTAAGATTGTTGAGACCGCTAAAGATTGTCAGCTTACCAAAACGCGAGACCCCCGTCAGGAAGACAAAACGAATATATTGGTCGTTACTCTTAATATTCGAATAAAATGCATACAATAGCGAGCGGAACTGCTCGTACAACTCGGGATTATTTACTGATTGCAAAAGAGGTTTGTCGTACTCATCGACCAAGAATACAACCTGTTGCCCAGTCTGTTCGTAGGCTCTGCGGAGAATTCCTGCGAAACGAAGCGTTAGAGTATCTTCGCTGGTGGATTTACCGTATAATTCTTCCCATTGGTTCAGGTGATAGACGAGTACGCTCTTCAGTTCTTCGGCATTTTTGTACTCTCCAGTGTTCAAGTCTAAGTGCAACACTGGGTATTCTTGCCACGTCTCGCGTCCTTGTGCTGCTGCGAGTTCGGGTTCTCCGTGTTCGAGAAAGAGTCCATTAAAGAGATCCTTTTTCCCTTCGAAATAAGCTTTTAGGGTGGATAGCAAGAGGCTTTTCCCAAAGCGTCGTGGGCGGCTCAGGAAATAAACCTGTCCTTGCAGCAAATCTCTGATATATTGTGTTTTATCTACATACACATAGCCTCGATTGCGAATATTATCGAAACTCTGTACTCCGATGGGTAATGAGCGCAATATACCGGTCATCTCTGTCTCCTCTTTTGTAGTACGAAGATACGAAAAAAGCCAGTTTCCTTAAAGTGTTGATTATTAATTTTGAAGAGATAATTGACGTGCGAATATAAGGCATTGTGCCTGTTCCGAAGCTTTGCAATAGTCGTAGTTCCGGTTTTGTGGTTTCGGGAGTGGCTCATAGAATAATAGTACTTTTGTTCCGTCGGGAGGAGCTACCTATGGTGGTGCTTGTAGGTTTAGGGTTTGGGTATAATTTTCCCAATATACAGCGATACGTGGGCGTTTTGAGCCCCATTTGGTGCCGGTAATGCATTGCGGCAGTTTAGTGTTTTAGTATGTCGTATCACGCACCGGTTTTGTTGGAGAGGACTATAGAGCTCCTTGCAATACGTCCTGATGGTTGTTATGCCGATCTAACCTTGGGTGGCGCGGGGCATAGTCGTGCGATCCTCGAGCGGCTTGGTGCGCAAGGTCGTCTTTACTGTTGGGATCGCGATAGCGATGCATTTGCTAATCTTCCGGACGATCCGCGGGTGGTAGCCATTCATGCCAATTATGCACATTTAGCGCGTTGGGCGGCGTATCTTTCTATTCCATTGTGGGATGGTGTTATTGTCGATTTAGGCATTTCGTCGCATCATGTAGATGCTGGAGAGAGGGGATTTTCGTATCGTACAGATGCTTCCCTTGATATGCGTATGAATCAGAAAGCGACTCGCACTGCAGCAGATATCCTTGCTACTTATGACAGGGCAGATTTAGCGAGAATATTTTCTCGTTATGGTGAATTGCGTAATGCCGAAGCATTTGCAGCTCAGATAGTAGCGGATAGGGAGCAACAGTCCATACGAACCACGCAGCAGCTCATAACTTGCGCGGAGAAGGTGACAGGTCGCGCGCCTTCGTACAAGTTGCTAGCGTGTCTGTTTCAGGCGTTACGTATAGAAGTTAACCAAGAGTTGGAATCGCTTGAGCGAATGTTGCGGCAGTTACCCAATAGAACTAAAAAGGGCGCTCGGGTGGTTGTACTTGCCTATCACTCGTTGGAAGATGGGCTTGTAAAAAATTTCCTGCGTACAGGCACTTGCGATGGCGTTTGGGTAAAGGATCTGCATGGCAATACGAAGTCACCGTTTCGATTGCTGACTAAGGGTGTCGAGCGCGCTACGGATGCCGAACTGCGTTCGAATACAAGAGCGCGAAGTGCTAGGTTGCGAGTTGGCGAAAGGATATAAGTGTTGTTATATCGGGTAGTCTTTTAGGAGTTATAATGTCTGAAGAACAAGAGTCGCAACAAAGAGTAGCTACGCCGCAAAGACGGTTTACAATCCTCCCGATTGCTAAGCCTTTTTTTTGGCTTTTGCTCTGTTTTCTGAGTGTTGTATACATCGCTATGCGCAACTATTACGACAAGCTTTGGCGGGAGGAACAGGCACTCGAGGAGGAGGTAAAGAATTTACGAAGTGAGGCGATAACCTTAACGGCAGAACTTATGCGGAGCAGTAAGGAGTCGGAAGTTGCGCAGATGCTAAAGAATCGGGATATGACGTTGGAGGAATCGCGAAAGCCTCCGATTCGTATTAAAGCTTACAAACGTTAGGGTTACTATACAAGGAGCGGGGTTAGGGTAGTGAATAGGAAAGAGCATGCTATAACGATTTTTACGGTCTTCTACGTAGTTTTCGTGGTGCTTGGTTTGTCCTTCATCGGACGGATTCTTTGGATTCAGTACGTGGAAGGAGCAGCGCTACGTACGCAAGGCGAGAAGTTAGCCTATACGGAGAGTGAACTACCGGCAAGTCGTGGTAATATTTTGGCAGAGGATGGTCGGCTTTTAGCGACTTCGATGCCTATGTATAGCATACATATGGATCTTTTGGCAGCGGGGCTTACCGACTCGTTGTTTAGTGCCAATGTAGATTCGTTGGCTTGGGCATTGGCTAATTTTTTTCGGGATCGCTCTAAGGAGGTTTACAAAAAGAATCTCTTGGAACAACGAATCCGTGGGAATCGCTACTATCCGTTGGGAGATAAACCGATTAATTATCTTCGACTAAAGGAACTTCGGAAGTTTCCTTTGCTGCGACTTGCGAGTAATCGTGGAGGCTTGATAGTGGAGTGTGAGGAGTCGCGCATGAAACCCCTCGGGATGCTAGCTAGCAGAACTATAGGGCGTACGAATGCGGGTTCGGGGGTCGGACTCGAAGGTGCTTATAACGACGATTTGCAAGGAAAGCCGGGTTTGCGTATCATGCAGCGTGCGCCGGGCGGTAAGCTTATTCCGTTAGGATCGGCAGACTATTTACCCGCTCAGGATGGTTACGATATCCGCACTACGATAGATGTTAACTTGCAAGACGTGGCAACCAGAGCTCTCTACGAACAGTTGCAACGTAATGATGCTGAGCACGGGACAGTGGTTGTGATGGAGGTCGCTACGGGCGAGGTAAAAGCTATTGCTAATCTGACCAAGACCTCAGAAGGCGAATATAGTGAGCAGATCAACTATGCGGTAGGCGCTAGTACAGAGCCGGGCAGTACTTTTAAGCTTGCCACGCTGATTGCGCTCCTTGAGGACGGAAAAGTTAAGCTAACCGATTCGATAGATACGGGGAATGGTCAGCTGAAGGTTTATGATCAGACGATTACGGACTCTAGGCATGGTGGCTACGGGGTTATAACCGTTCAGCAGGCTTGGGAGCTCTCGTCGAATGTTGCAGTAGCAAAGCTGGTTATGAAGCATTACCAGGGTCATGCCGACGAGTTTATAAGTCGTTTGCACGCCATGCATTTGCATCAACCGTTGGGTTTACCGATTTTGGGTGAGGGGCGTCCGTACATAAAAGCACCGGGTGATACGCTTTGGTCGGGGGTTTCGCTTCCGATGATGAGCATCGGTTACGAGGTGCAACAAACTCCGTTGCAAGTGCTTACCTTTTACAATGCGATAGCCAACAACGGTTGTATGGTAAAGCCGCAGTTTATTAAAGATTTTATCCATCACGGCAAGGTGGTATATTGTTTTCAGCCGGAGGTTATAGTGCCATCGCTTTGTTCGGAAGAGACTATAGGGCAAGTAAAGCAAGTCTTGCAAGGGGTGGTACAGTCGGGGACTGCTAAAAACTTACAAACGGCAGTGTACACGATAGCCGGGAAGACCGGTACGGCACAAATTGCGCGTGGTAAGAGTGGGTATCGCAACGACGGAAAAACAGATTACCAAGCCTCGTTTGTGGGTTATTTCCCTGCCGAAAATCCGCGGTACTCGTGTATAGTAGTGGTTACCTCGCCATCGCAGAGTGGATATTATGGCAATGTGGTCGCGGGACCTATCTTTCGCGAGATAGCCGAGAAGGTGTATGCAACGCGAAGCGAGTGGTTTCCGTGGTATACGGATTCGAAGCTGCCGTCGGGCGATGCATTACCTGCTACAAAATCGGGGCAGAAACAGAATCTGACAGCAATTTTTAGAATTTTGGGTATTCCTTATCGCGACGATGCGGTTAGTTCGCAGTGGGTGTCGACAGTTCGGAAAGAGGCTGCGATTCATCTAGAACCGTATTCGCACTTGCCGGGGTATGTACCGAATGTGGTGGGGTTCCCGCTCTCGGATGCTCTGTATTTGTTGGAGAATTCCGGACTTCGAGTTCGTTTTCGTGGGCGCGGTTCGGTCAAGGCGCAGAGTATAGCTCCGGGTCAGCCCATTCGGAAAGGTGCGGAGATAGATTTAGAAATGAGTGTGATATGATAGCAAGCGAATCGCAAGTACAAGAGCTTTTGAAAGCTATCCGCCCTATAGCGCAGCATGGCGCACAGCTACCCGTGCAGATTGCGTCTGTTACAGACGATTCGCGAAAGGTAGCCTACCATACGCTTTTTGTGGCTATAGCAGGTACGAAGACTGATGGACACGATTACATAGAAACAGCCATTCAGAAAGGCGCTACCGTTATTGTGCATCAGAGCGATTGCGAAACATATCATCCGGAGATCTGCTATTGGCAAGTTGCGGATAGTGCGACAGCTTTTGGCGAGATAGCGAGTGCTTATTATCAGCATCCCAGCAAGAAGTTGCAATTGGTGGGAGTTACGGGAACGAACGGTAAAACGTCTGTGGCAACATTTCTCTACCATTTGGTAGAGAATATGGGTCGGAAGGCAGGGTTAATATCTACAGTAGAGAATAGGGTGCACGATACAGTTTATCCTACCGAATTTACAACGCCCACTCCATTAGAATTGCAGAAGCTCTTGGCAGAGATGGTCTCGCAGGGTTGCGAATATGTTTTCATGGAGGTTAGTTCGCATGCGTTGGTGCAAAAACGAACGGCAGGAACTCATTTTGTGGGTGGGATATTTACTAATCTGACTCGCGATCATCTGGATTACCACGGATCTTTTCTCGCTTATCGCGATGCTAAGAAGAGTTTTTTTGACTCACTTCCCGCCACGAGTTTTGCGCTATCTAATTTAGACGATCCGAATGGCGAGTTTATGCTGCAAAATACCAAAGCTCGGAAGGAGTATTATTCGTTAAAGAATCGAGCCTTTGTATCTTGCGAATTGCAGTGCCAGTTGTTGGAAGGGATGCAGCTTCGTTTGGGCGAGGTAGAGCTACACATACCTTTATTGGGCACGTTCAATGCTTATAACATAAGTGCGGTGTATGGTGCAGCTATTCTCTTAGGTTTTGATGCTTGGGATGTGCAACGGGTGTTGACGCTGTTGCGTCCTGTTCGAGGTCGTTTGGATTATAAGCTTCTTGCAGATCGTTTAGCTATAGTAGATTTTGCACATACTCCGGATGCATTGGAAAAGGTCTTGAGTACCCTTACCGAGCTTAAACCGAAAGACGCGGATATTATAACAGTAATGGGAGCTGGCGGGGATCGCGATCAGGGCAAACGCCCACAGATGGGCGCAGCGGCTGCTAGGTATAGTCAGAGGCTTATTCTTACGTCGGATAATCCGCGTCACGAAGATCCCGAGGTTATTATTCAGCAGATTTATGATGGGATCCCACCAAAGTTGCAATCGATGGTATTGTGCAATCCGGACAGACGCGAGGCTATACGCACGGCAGTTGCGCTATCCCGAAAAGGCGATTTTATACTTGTGGCAGGGAAGGGGCACGAAAACTATCAGCAGGTGGGGGATGTGAAATCTTCGTTCAACGATGCCGTCGAATTGCAAAAAGCTCTGGAGTCGCTAAAATAACCCTAAAATGTTCTATCACTTGTATTTACTTTTCGAAGACTGGGATATTCCGGGTCTTGGATTGTTGCAATATTTATCGTTCCGGACGGGGATGGCATTCCTGTTTGCACTTTTGCTTTTGATACCGTTTGGCGATAAGGTTATTGGGTTATTGCGACGGAATCAGATTGGCGAAGAGGTTCGTGATCTGGGTTTGGAGGGGCAGTTAGCCAAAAGAGGCACCCCGACCATGGGAGGTGTGCTGATTCTGGGCGCTACACTAATACCGACCCTTCTTTTTGCAAATCTTACCAATACTTATTTGCTCATTATGCTCGTGGCATTAGTTTGGTTTGGTTTGTTGGGAGGGATGGACGATTATATCAAAGTTTTTAAGCGTAAAAAGGCGGGCTTGCATGGGTACTATAAATTGGCAGGACAGAGTCTGTTGGGTATTTTCGTGGCAGTTATGCTGTTTGTGAGTCCGGAAACCGATTTAAGGCTTAATACGTCGGGGCAGGAGGAGACAACATACAGCGCATCTACAGAGGTAATGCCATCGCATCTCGACAAGGAACTGACTACTACGATCCCTTTTATGAAGAATAACGAGCTTAATTACAGGTCGTTGTTTCCGGAAGGGAAAATGGGCGCGATATTGGGTTGGGCGCTGTTTGCTGTGATAATTATTTTTGTAGTGACGGCACTTTCTAATGGTGCGAATCTGACGGATGGGCTCGACGGACTTGCAGCGGGCGTTAGTGTGCCTGTAGTCGTGGTGCTTGGGATTTTTGCCTATCTCTCGGGCAATGTTATCTACGCCACGTATCTCAACATAGTCTACATCCCGAATGTGGGCGAACTTATGATTTTTATGGGTGCGTTTGTTGGTGCACTCGTGGGCTTTTTGTGGTTTAACAGTTACCCAGCTAAAATATTCATGGGCGATACGGGTAGTTTGACCATTGGAGGGGTGATTGGTGTTTTTGCAATTCTGGTTCGTAAGGAACTTATGTTGCCGCTGCTTTGTGGGATTTTCCTGATCGAGAGCCTTTCGGTCATTCTGCAAGTTTCGTATTTCAAGTACACGAAAATGCGTTATGGGGTTGGGCGGCGTATTTTTTTGATGTCTCCCTTACATCATCATTATCAGAAAAAAAAGGTTCCGGAATCTCGTATTGTTTCTCGTTTTTGGATTGTGAGCATACTATTGGCAGTGTTAACGGTTGTGACGCTAAAAATACGCTAAGAGGCGCGTTATAATGTTAGGGTTAGTTGTTGTACTAGGAGCGGGCGAAAGTGGTTTAGGAGCGGCTTATTTGGCGCGTAAGAAGGGTTTGGATGTGTGGTTGAGTGATGCTGCAAGTATTGCTCCGGAAAAGAAAGTCTTGCTGCAAGAGTGGGGAGTAGAGTTTGAGGAAGGCGGACACACGCTAGAACGTATGCTTGGTGCGCGAGTGGTGGTGAAAAGTCCGGGGATTCCGGATACAGCACCTGTGGTACAAGCTTTGCGATCGGCGGGTCGTAGCATTGTTTCCGAAATAGAGTTTGCCGCAAGTTGGGCTCCCCAAGCAAAATGGATCTGCATAACCGGGAGTAACGGGAAAACGACGACCACAAACCTTGTGTATGAGATTCTGCGTGCCGCAAATCTCAACGTGGCAATGGCAGGAAATGTGGGGATTAGCCTCGCGAAACAGATTGCCGACGACCCGCATGATATCTATGTTCTTGAACTTAGCAGTTTCCAACTAGAGGGGATGTATAGGTTTAAGGCAGATGTGGCAATACTGCTCAATATAACCCCAGACCACTTGGATCGTTACGATCACAAGATGGAAAACTACGTAGCAGCTAAGTTTCGCATCGCGCAAAATATGACAGCGCAGGATAGTTTGATCTACAATGCCGATGACCCAGAAATACAGTCGTATATGTCGCGTTGTTCGCTTGGTGCTGTGTCGCTGGTGCCATTTTCATTGCGACATCCGGAGCTTAGAGCTTATGCTACAGATATAGAATTGAGGGTTAGTTACGGACAAAGTTCTTTGCAGATCCCTACAGCAGAGTTGTCGCTGAAAGGTAAACACAATCGCTACAATTCGTTGGCTGCGGCTATGACCGCTATGTGTATGGGAGTGAAACCGTCGACGATTCGCGAGGTTCTGTGTTCGTTCCGTTCGATAGAACATAGACTCGAATGGGTACGGGATGTTGCTGGAGTGCGATATATTAACGATTCGAAGGCAACAAATGTAGATTCGGCATGGTATGCGCTCGAAAGTATACAAACCCCTATTGTGTGGATCGCGGGCGGTACAGACAAAGGCAACGACTACACTCCGCTGATGGAGTTTGTGCGCACAAAGGTTCATTCGCTAATATGTCTGGGCGTAGACAATGCTAAGCTTTACGGGGCATTTCAGGATAAGGTTACGAATATTGCTGAAGCACACTCGGCAGACGAGGCGGTGGCACTAGCTAAAAAGTGGGCACGAGCGGGAGATACCGTACTCCTATCGCCGGCCTGTGCTAGTTTCGATTTGTTTCAGAATTACGAGGACAGGGGTAGGAAATTTAAGACGGCAGTACTAGCATTATGAAAGAAAACCTACACATAGGTCAGAAGGGCTATTTTTTTAGGGGCGATCCGTGGATTTGGTTGATCGTTCTGATTCTGATGTTGATATCTATTGTTGAGGTTTATAGTACGACAGCCTCGCTTGCGTATCGGATAGCAGGTGGCGATACAGGGCGTTATTTGTTGAAACAGATCGGTATCCTAACCTTGGGTGGTGCAGCTATGTTCTTTTTCCAGATGCTCAAAACCGACTACTACGTACGGTTGGTAAAACCGATTCTGCTGATTATGGGAGTACTGCTTCTTTTAACTCTCTTTTTTGGGATGCAAGCGAATAGTGCTCGTCGTTGGACACAGATATTAGGTATGACTCTTCAACCCTCCGATTTGGTACGAATCCCGCTCATCCTCTACATATCGTTCCTACTGACCGAAAAGCGGGAGCGGTTAAAGGATTTCTCGTACATACTGTATCCGATACTTTTTGCCATAGGTTCTATTTGTGTACTTATATTGCCCGCTAATTTTAGTACGGCGGCACTATTGGGTTTCACGTGCTTTCTGATGCTTATAATCGGTAAAGTGCGGTGGAAACATTTGCTGATAATCTCGTTGCTAGCGGTAGGAGGCTTTTTTATTTTTGTAAAGATAGCGCCGTCGTTGCCACTCCCTACGCGTGTAGAGACGTGGGCGAGTCGTTGGAATGCCTTTTATGATGGCGAGGTTGGTTTCCAGAGCTTGCATGCTAAGATTGCTATTGCAAATGGGATCCCGTGGGGGAAGGGACCTGGCAATAGTTTGCAACGTTTGGTATTGCCGGAGAGTTATTCCGATTTTATCTATGCCAATATCGTAGAAGAGTTTGGTGTTGTTGGTGGTGGTGTGGTGCTTTTTCTGTATTTGGCGTTGTTGTATCGAATTCTGATCGTAATTCGGCAGAGTAAACGCCCGTACGACACCTATCTTTGCGCGGGTTTCGGCTTGTTGATTACGTTGCAGGCTTTTATACATATGGCAATATCTATTGGTTGGGTGCCTGTTACGGGATTGTCATTACCATTGGTGAGTATGGGCGGTTCGTCGGTGTTGACTACTTGCATAGAGCTCGGGATTATACAGAGTGTGGTTCGCAAGCAACGTAAAGAGCTGTATGAAGGGGAGTTACAAAATGTTGCGTAAGGTATTGATAGCAGGTGGCGGTACTGGTGGACATATTTTTCCGGCTATTGCAATTGCTAATGCCTTGCAACAGCGTAACCCAGATATAGAGTTACTATTCCTCGGTGCTCTGGGGCGCATGGAAATGGAAAAGGTTCCCGCTTCAGGATTTTCGATAGTAGGATTGCCGATAGTAGGATTGCCACGTCGGAAGACTCCTTTAGCACTATTGCGCTTTTTTATACATTGGTACAAGAGCAATCGTATTGCCCGAAAGATAGTACGCGATTTCCAACCACAAGTGGTTGTAGGTGTCGGGGGCTATGCAAGTGTACCTGCTATGCAAGCAGCGCAAAAACTGCGAATCCCGACTCTTATACAAGAGCAGAATAGCTATGCTGGGAAAGCGAATCGGATCCTAGCCAAGAGAGCAGCGAAAATAGCTGTTGCGTACCCGGATATGGAGCGCTATTTCCCACAAGAAAAAATAGTGTTGACAGGAAATCCTATACGAGCTGAATTATTGCGCGAATTACCTACACGAGAAGAAGCCTGCCGTCTGTTACAGCTTCCTTTGCATACGAAGAATATCTTGGTTATGGGTGGGAGTTTGGGTGCTCGGAAGCTAAGTGAGGCAATTCTAAACCATGCAGAGGATATTGTACAACGGCAAGATATAACAATCCTTTTGCAGACTGGTAATTCGGATTTTGATGCTATGCGCGAGAGACTTGGTTCGCGTGCTTCTAATATTCTGCTTCTGCCCTTTATAGCACAGATGGATTGTGCGTATGCTGCTTCGGACTTGATAGTATCGCGTGCTGGTGCTATAGCCATATCAGAGCTTTGTATTGTAGCGAAGCCGCTTATTTTGGTTCCCTCGCCCTATGTTGCCGAAGATCACCAAACTAAAAATGCGAGGTGTCTGGCTAACCAGTATGCTGCCGTTCTTGTTCCGGAATCGGAGCTTGCAGAGCGTTTGTGGGTAGAGATGAATCGTCTGCTAGAGGATGAGGTTTGCATCGATACTATGCGTCATGCACTCCAAGCTATAGCACGTCGGGATGCGACCGAACGGATAGCAAGCCTTGTAGAACAAGTAGGGATGTAATGCTTATGCTATTATCTTTAGGTAGTTTGTGCATGCGGCATCACTCTTTTTTAATAACCTCGCTACATTTGTACGACAAAGAGACGTAAATACTAGCTGTGGGGTATGAACGAAACGCAAGTCGATTTCGTGCGATTGGAACGGGTCTATTTCCTAGGGATCGGGGGTATAGGAATGAGTGCACTTGCTCGTTTTTTTATGCACCAAGGGAAAAAAGTATTCGGCTACGATTCGACACAAACAGCACTTACACAGACACTCACTGCCGAAGGTGCTAGTATACATTACGAGGACTCGGAACTTAAAATTCCGAAAGAATTTCGAGAGTATAATCCGAAAAACTTAGTGATTCATACCCCAGCTTTACCGTACGATACGCGTGAGCTTCTTTTTTTCGAAAATGTGGGTTATACACTTCATAAACGAGCTGAGGTTTTGGGATTGCTTGCCCGCGATTACAATGTTTTTGCTATTTCCGGCGCTCACGGGAAAACCACCACTACCACGATGCTTATGTATTTGTTTTCGAAGAGTTGTGGTTGTGATGCATTTATGGGGGGGATTAGTCTAAATATCAAATCCAATTTATACTTGGGCGATAAAGGGCAGAAGAATCTGGTGGTAGAGGCAGACGAGTACGACAGAAGTTTTTTACATCTTTTCCCGTATGTGACGATAGTAACGTCGATGGCTGCAGATCATCTCGACGTTTATGGAACGTTTGATAATTTGGTGCAAACGTTTCGGCAGTTTGCAAAGCAGAATCGGCGGCAGAAGCTGATTGTCCAGCAATCGGCACAGGAGTACTTCCGCGGGCAAGGTCTTGAGCTTACAACCTATGGTTATAGCAGCGATTGTGATTTTTGGGCTACAGATATTGTTGGTGTTGAGAATATTACGCGTTTCCTTTTGCATGCACACCGCTTCCCAGAACCTATAGAAGTGGAATTAGGCATTCCCGGGAATTACAATGTAGAGAATGCTATGGCGGCACTGATTGCGGCTAGTCAGGCTGGTTTGGATATACAAGAGTTGGTGCCGTTGTTTCGCGATTTTCGAGGCGTGCAGCGTAGGTACGAAATCTGTTACAAGTCGGACGATATCGTTTATATAGACGATTATGCGCACCACCCCGACGAACTAAAATCGATTATATCTGCAACGCGAAAACGTTACCCAGATCGTCGATTGACGGGTATCTTTCAACCACATCTTTATACTCGGACGCGCGACTTTGCACTAGATTTTGCGTTTGCCCTCTCGGATCTGCATACCCTTCTTTTGCTTCCGATTTATTCTGCGCGGGAGGAGCCTATAGAAGGCGTGTCTTCCGAAATGCTTTTGAGTATTGTCCCGAATCATGTAGAGAAAGTTCTTATCCAGCCCGACGAGCTATTACAGGCTTTGGATGTGCTGCCTATCGACATCTTGTTAACCCTTGGTGCAGGCGATATCGGGATGATGACGAAGAGTATCGTTGAGGTGCTTAAGAAGAAATCGGCGAGACGATGAGTTGGAAAAAGAATCTGGTGCGTCTGTCATTTGTGGTTGGTCTTCTACTCTTGTTTTTTGCTTTTTATGGTGCTGGGGAGCAAGAAAAGGGGATTCGCTGCCGACGTATAGAGGTTAGTATTGCCGATAGTTCGCAGTTGTCGTTTGTGACACGGGAGCGAATTCTGGACTATTTGCAAACCGAGCAGCCCGATTTGTTAGGAACTCCGATTCGTTCTATCAATACAGCCGATTTGGAGCAGCGCATACAGCACCTCAGTGGTGTGGATGAGGTGCAGGTCTACTACGGTGTGGATAGTTGTTTGCGAGTGGATGTTTGGCAGCGTGAGCCGTTGTTTCGTATTGTAGCGCGCTCGGGGCGTTCGTGTTATGTAGATCGGAATGGCGATTTGTTTCCGGTTGATCCGAATTATACAGCACTTGTACCGGTTGTGAGCGGGAAGATAGAAATTCCGGAACAGCCGAGTCTGCGCATTGCGGAAAGATCGCAACAAGGGTTACTATATCCGGATACGGTGGTGTTGGTGGAGGATGCCGCGGAGTGGGATCGGTTGTTTCATTTTATAAATTATTTGTTGCAGGACGAGCTTTGGCATTCGCTTTTTTCGCAGGTTTATATAGATTCGTGGCAGCGAGTAGAATTGATTCCGCGTTTGGGTGGTCAGTTGATAGTGTTGGGGACATTGGACAATTTTCGGTACAAGTTGGATAAGTTCTATTCGCTCTATAAGGCACTTTTGCAAGACCCTGTTTTAGAAGAATATAGCCTGATCGATCTCCAGTATAGTAATCAGGTAATTTGTCACCGTCGATAGTTTGTTTATGTAACAAAACAGATGTTTTACCGTTAGTTTACCTAAATAAGATGCAAACATACTGTGCCCTTCTTAGTGTTGGGAGTCATGAAATGGTTATGGCTCTGCCGCTTGTGGAGAACGGTGAAGAAAAGATATATTATACCGTATGCCCCACGAAGGGTGTTGTTAATGGGCGTATAGCGAATAGTAAACGGTTTCAATCCTGTATAGAAGAGCTCCGGGATAGTTTGGAGGCGAAAGTTGCTAACCTTAGGATTACGGTTAAGGATCTTTATGTTTCTTTTCTGGGGGGACCGGTCGTTATGGAAGATTTTACTGCATCGGTATCCTGTACGGGGCTTAGCGATGATGTTAAAGTTGCACAAGAGAAGGATATAGAAAAGCTGTTGGGTGCTTATCCGAAGAGTATTCAATCGGATGGAACAAAAATTCTTGTCGATTACATCCCGGTACAGTTCTATCATGACGGTAATCCGGTAAATTTCGATGAATTGGATGGTATCTATGGCGATACCATCGCATGTAAATTCTTACTCTTTTGGGGACCGAAAATAGACTACGAGCGGCTACAATTAGCGATAAAGAAGACGAAATTAGAGTGCAAGCGGGTGTATTTGGGTTTGCGTGCGAGCGCTGCTTATCTGTCGGATCTGAAGAAAAAAAGCGATTTGGTTGTGCTGGATATGTCGTACGATCACTCCGAAGTGGGTTATTACAAATATGGAAAACTGCTTAAGTATGAGTGGCTGCGAGAAGCTAGTTGGGATAGGACGCTTGAGTGGATACTGGGATTTTTGAAGTCGTCCCAAGCGGAAGATTTCGACGATGCGTATCTGAGTGGTTTGGATCTTGGGAAATTTAGTCGGGAAGCGCTTGAGTCGGGTAATGGTATCGATAAGAAATTGGCCGCCGTAGGCGTTGCAATGGCAGATAAATATTTTGCTCCTTTTCAAAAAAAAATTACCGGGAAAGATGAAGGAGATTGGAATATAGATGCAGATGTATTGAGTGAAGGAGGTGTACAACTAACAGGTGCTATTTCGGGGATTAAGGGTTTGGATGTCGCTTTTAATAAGTTTTTAGAAGCGAAGGAATGTAAGTTTAAGGTACAAGTTGCTGAGTATTTTCAGAATGAAAAACTTTCGCCTTGCGAATCGCAGGATGCGGATCTTGTAAAAAATTCATTAGCAACGGTTTTGGGTCTTTGGGCTTTAGTCAAGGAAGAGAGCATAGATTCCTCCAAAGAGAAAACTCAGAAAAAGATGAGTGGAGGACTTGGGTTCTTAGAGAAGTTAGCAGAGGTAAGAGATGGGTTTACAAAGGGCGTAAAAACTCTGTTAGGTGGGGATTTGATTAACAATACTTACGAGGACGAGGAACCAAAAGATCAAGATCGCTAAAATGATTGAAGGTTTAAGCGCTTGTGCTGCGTTAGTTCTATTCTGTTAGCCGGGTGGTAGCGTTACTGTCTTGTGCTAGGATTGCTTGGGTGTAAAGCTCAATTTTTAAGGGTGTCTGTCCGTAATTACCGTAAAATTTTTTCGTAATGTCAGAAGGAAAATATACTAAAGAGTCAACCGACACAATTGTCGATATTGACTTGGTTCGTAATGAGCTAGTGCTCAAAGAGAGTCAGGCAGAACGTTCAGCACGTTTGGCGCTGTATTGTTTTGGTGGTCAGTCGGCGCGGGTAGCCGATCGGGCTTGTAGGCTGAATTTTCCGAATATCGATATTACGGTTATGAATACCGATAAGAAGGACAATTCGATGATACGAGAGAAGTACGATGAGAATCGTGTTAAGGTTATAGATGTCGGGCATAAAGATTATATCATTTGCGGTTCTGGAGCAGGTGGAAAGCCCGCACTTGCCGAACGTGGTTTTGCAGAGGTACAAGATCAAGTCCGGAATCAATTAGAGCAGCAGCGCAACAATATGGTTCAGGTTATCTTCGTCTCTATCGGTTTGGGAGGCGGTACGGGTACTGGTTTTATAGTTCCGTTCCTAAAGCTGTGTCGCGAGCAGAAGTTTAAGAGTGTGATAGTATTGGCTACCATGCCCTCGTTGCGTAAAGAGGGGCGGAACACCGCAGAGAGAGCACGTGCAAAGCTTGCTGAGATTCAAACCCTATGCGATGGGATTATGATCCTTAAAACCGTGAAGCCGGCTGCTACTAAGAAGCTCTCGCTACAAGAGATGAATGATAGGATTAATAATCGCATCACGGAAGTCCTAGCATCTTTCTTTGAGATCATAATAAGCAACGTCTCGGAGAAAAACATAGACTTGAACGATTTGATTTCTTGTATCAACTCAAAAGCAAGTGACTCTGAACAGGGCGAGAATCTGCCTAAACAGCAGGGAAGGGCAGAAACAGATTCGCAAATAGCCAACCTGTTTATTTTAGGACGAGGTCTCTATAAAGAAGAAGATAACGAGGGGGACAAGCCAAAGGATCAACAGAGCGATGAGCCATACAATGATAGAATTATTAAAGCGCTGAAGAAGTCGTTGGATGCGGACTTTTTGATGCGTAATGGGAGTGTGAAAGGAGCTAATAGCTTTTTGTACCATGTGATTATGCCTCAAGGTGAGCCTTTTTATGACGAGGAAAACTATGTGTTGTTGGATTATGCGCTAGAAGCTACAGGTACCAATCTTGACCAACGGATGCCGGGCTTTGGAGAAGCACAATACACCTCACCACTAAAGCTCGAGAAAGGCTCGTTGTTGCTTATAACTCTGTTTTCTGATTTTGATATTACCCCTTTAGAAGCTTTTGATGCCGATCTGAAGGAAGAAGGGCTGCAAAAAAGACACAGTGCTAAACAAAAAGTAGAAGAAAAGCCGGTAAAAAGAACAGTGATTGTTGAAGAAAAAGCTCCGGAGGATGTCTTACCAGTTGAGCTAAATTCGTCCATATTACAGGCACCTGTGCAAGGTCCCGTACGAGTGGCTCCATCCAAAGGTTCTTATGAGGAGGAGATAGCTGAAGATCCGAAGGAAAAAAGGCTTTTCGAGAAAGATGTTTGTGCTTCGGCTAAACCACTCGAGACTAGCTCTACTAGCAAGCCGGCGGAATCGCAAACACCAAAGGTTGATAAAGTGGTGGAGAATAAATCTGATAAGGAATTAGATTCGCTACGAGAACGTATGGCTGATCTGTATAATAACAAGTAGATTGTGAGAGTACCTCGTAGTCTTGTTGTAGAGATTGCGAGGTCTTTTTTTTGTAGTTGTTGTGGTGAGGGGGAGGTTATGCCATCGGAGAAGGAGTGGAAAGTGATAGAAGCGCATCTGCGTATTGTATTGCGTTGTTTGGAGCAGCGGTCGACCTTAACGAGCGAGGAATTGCTTGTCGTCTTGAACATGCATCTTGCAAGTGCCACAGAGTTGTTGGGGTATTGCAGCGAGTCGGAGTTACGACCGAACCAAGAGAAGCAACAACCATCGGTAGTAACGCCTGTGTCTCTTGCAGGAAGTGCGAGGTTAGATGTGTCATCAGTAGTGCAGAAGCAGCCGCAGAATACGCCATCGGATGTTATAGCTAGAGTTACCATTCCGGAAAAGGCTAAAGTTGTGTCAGCTGGCGTTGTGCAGGACGGGCATGCGCATGAAGCTAAAAAGTTGGAGCAGGTGAAAGAGCCGCCGCAAGTTGTGGAAAAACGAAAAGAACCGGTTTTGCCATCGCAGGTTTCGGTATCTAAACCCAGAGTAACAGCTAAAGAAAAAAAGTCAGAAACGCCCAAAGCGCCTCAAAAGATTATTGCAGATACGTATGCTGCGCCGCCTTCGGTTAACGACAGTTCGCATGTAGATGCAGTGCTTGGGACGCGTCTGACGCCATTAAAAAGCATTCAGAAAGGGATGTCGGTTAACGATAGGTTACGGTATGCCGCTGACCTCTGTGCCGGCAATAGGGAGCAGTTCTCGCAGTTGGTACGCAGTTTGGATGCTGCCTCGTCGCTTTCGGAAGCATTAGCGTTATTACAAAACTCGTATACAGGTGCTCCGGATCTACCGGCATTGAAGGATTTTATTATGCTCATAGAACGCAGATTCGCCTAATGCCGGGAAAACTCTGGTTGGTACCTACCCCCATCGGCAATCTGGAGGATATCACACTGCGAGCCTTACGTGTGCTTAAGGAAGTAGATTTGATTTTGGCAGAGGATACTCGGACTTCGGGAAGATTATTGCATCATTACGAGATATCTACATCTACACGTGCTTATCATTTGAATAATGAACATGCTGTACTTGCTAGTTTGATTGCGCGTTTGCAGTCTGGTGAGCACCTAGCACTTATTACAGATGCTGGTTCGCCGGGGATTTCGGATCCAGGTTTTTTGCTGGTGCGTGAGTGTTGGCGCAATGCGATCGATGTAGAGGCACTACCGGGAGCTACTGCGCTGATTCCGGCTATTACCGCTAGTGGCTTCCCGTGCAATAAGTTTGTATTTGAAGGTTTTTTACCGCCTAAGAAAGGTCGTACCAAACGGATACAGACTCTGTTAGAAGAGGATCGGACAGTGATACTTTACGAATCACCACACCGTCTGCTGAAACTTCTGGAGGAGTTGCAGGCTGCCGTTGGTGACGGGCAACGAGAAATAGCAGTGGCACACGAACTTACCAAACATTTTGCTTTTATAAAAAGAGGAGCACCTGCGGAGTTGTTGAACTACTTTCGAGAGACGCCGCCAAAGGGTGAATTTGTAGTGCTACTAGCACCTGCCAACGGAAAGCTTGAGCGAGATGATTCTCCAACCGAATGCTAAGATTAACCTAGGGCTCTATGTTACGGAAAAGCGATCGGATGGCTTCCATAACATCGAAACGCTCTTCTATCCGTTAAAAGGTTTGTATGATACCATAGATGTGGCGATCCGTGACGATAATGCGCCACCCGCGTTTAGTCTAGAAATCCGTGGCAACGATGGCTTAGCTGCAGAAAAGGAGAATATCCTTGAGCGAGCTTATAGAGCATTGTTGCCATACGAGCCGCCACCGTTGCGAGTAGTACTCATGAAAAGAATCCCGACGGGTTCGGGTTTGGGAGGTGGATCTTCGGATGCTGCTTTTTTCTTGCGCGCAATAGCTACGTATTGTAAGTTTGCTGTATCGGCACAAGAGTTGGCACAAATAGCGTTGCAATTGGGGAGCGATTGTCCGTTTTTCCTACAAAATGTGCCAATGTTAGGGAGTGGGCGCGGCGAGATACTTACCGATTTCGCAATAGATCTTGCTGGGTATCATCTACTGTTACTGGTTCCGGAGATCGCGATTGCAACCAAGGATGCCTTTCGTACCATAACTCCGCAAAAAGTGGACATGGTTTGGGAGCACCTTGCTTCTACACCGCTCCAGATGTGGGACTCGTTGTTAAAGAATCAGTTTCAGGAACAGACAGTAAAAAAATATCCACGCATTGGTGAATTATTAGATATTTTGAAAGGCTTGGGTGCACTCTATACATCGCTTTCGGGGAGTGGTGCGGCTGTTTTTGGGCTTTTTTCGGCGACTCCGCCGGAGGTTTGCTTGCCCGATTGTTTTGTGTATCACCAAGTGTTGTAAGTATTGTAGAAGAGAAAAGGGTACTTTTGTTTGAGGTTCGTATTGGGTGGAAGGAATCGGAAGACAATAGGCTACTCGGCTTTGTGGGCATCCTCTCTCCACGTGTTGTTGAAAGTGCGAGTTGTTATTATTCTATTTGATAATCAGGTGTTTGAAACGTTTTCGCAATTTATTCTACAAAATAAACTACCTTTGTGCCCGATCAGTGGGTGATTTGGAGGTACTACTATGGCAAGGAGTCAGAAGGCAGAAGAGCAGGCAAAAGGGGTAGAATCTATTGAAAGTGCCCTAACGCATACCGAGCAGTATTTGGAAAAGAACCGGAAGTGGTTGCTGCTGGGGGTTGCTGTCCTAGTTCTGTTGGTTGTGGGTTATATCGCATATACGAACTGGTATTCCAAACCCCGCGAGGTAGAAGCCCAGGGGCAAGCTTTTTTTGCAGAACAGCAGTTTGGGAAGGATTCCTTTCAGGTCGCACTTAATGGTGACGGTAACAATCTGGGTTTCCTACAGTTAATGGACGAGTATTCCGGAACAAAGCTCGGGAATCTGAGTCGTTACTATGCGGGGATTTGCTATCGTGAGCTCGGCGATCTGAACAAAGCTATCGAATATCTAAAAGCCTATAGTCTGGAAGACGAAATGTTGGCACCCATTGCCCTCGGAGCTATAGGCGATTGCTATATAGAACAAGGAAATACGACCGAAGGGCTCGCTTATTATGCCAAAGCCATTGAATATAAAACGAATACTCTGACAACGCCTATTTTCCTTTTGAAGCGAGCTATTGTATACGAAAATCAGGAAAAGTGGCAAGAAGCGCTAAAGGATTATGAGCTGATTAAGGATGCTTATCCACGTAGCTCACAGGCGCGCGATATCGATAAGTTTATCGAACGTGTGAAGCTGCTCAAATAATTTCCCATCTTTTTTAGTAGGTACATAACAGTAGATGAGCGAAGCTACTGCTTTTGATACTACCGGCGGAGACTATATCATCCGACCGGAGGAGCGCGTTGTGATTTTCGCTGCCGAGTGGCATAGCGATATCGTGGAGATGATGGTAAAGGACGCAGTAAATATTCTTATCAAGAATGGATTGCGTCAGGTAGAGATCGTTAAAGTTCCGGGTTGTTACGAGTTGCCACAGGCGGTGAGTATGTATTTTTATGCGCCGCTGAATGTTACATTAGCTGAGCCGCGCGAACGGAATTCGTGTAGTGCAATCTGTTTTGGGTGTGTAGTGCAAGGCGATACACCGCATTTTACGTTTATTTCGGAAGCAGTAGCACAGGGTCTCGAACGGGTAGCATGCTCCGGAGTGCCTTTCCCGGTGATGTTTGGTGTCCTTACAGCTAATACTCGACAACAAGCTTTGGATCGCGCGAATGGCACGCATAGCAAGAAAGGCGAGGAGGTCGCGGTGGCGTTGCTTAAGATGCTCGATTTCAGAAATCGTTATTGTTTCTAGCGTTTGCCCTCTGTGCCATCTATTAGCCATTTTAATTTAGAAGGAGGGTGCTGTCGGGATGAGTATTGACAGTGCCTCTGAAGTTATTGCCGATGTACGTGCTGAATTCTCGGCCTCTGAGGTAAAGCTTTTCACAGCCGTCCATGCAGTTTCGGCGCAGTTAGAGAAGTCTGTTTATGTGGTGGGCGGCTATGTCCGCGATATGTTGCTTGGGCGCCCAAATAGCGATGTAGATTTTGTGACTCTGGGCGCTGGGATTGAATTCGCAACGGCAGTAGCTAAAGAGTTAGGCGTGCGTAAAGTTGCGGTTTTCAAAAATTTCGGTACGGCACAGTTCCACTACGAGGATATGGAGGTAGAGTTTGTGGGCGCTAGACGCGAGTCGTATCGTCGGAATTCGCGCAAACCTATTGTGGAGGACGGTACCCTTGAGGACGATTTGTTGCGTCGCGATTTCACAATTAATGCGCTTGCCGTTTCCTTAACTCCGGGTGATGAGTGGCGAGTTATTGATCTTTTCGATGGACAAAAAGATCTTGCAGCTTGTAAAATTGTTACGCCTCGCGAACCCGGTATTACCTTTGACGACGACCCACTGCGTATGATGCGTGCTATTCGCTTTGCTGCACAGTTGGGTTTTTCGATGGCGCCCGACGTATTTGATGCGATTTGTAAGTATGCCGAGCGTATCCAGATAGTGTCTTGCGAACGTATTATCGACGAGTTCAATAAGATCCTATTATCGCCCAGACCCTCCGAAGGGCTTTTTTTGTTGGAGAAAACCGGACTGTTGGCGTATTTTTTACCAGAAGTAGCAGCATTAAAAGGTGTAGAAAATATAGAGGGCATTGGGCATAAGGATAACTTTAACCATACCCTACAGGTAGTGGATAATGCAGCAGAAGCTGGAGCGGATCTCTGGTTGCGTTGGGCTGCATTGTTGCACGACATCGGAAAGGTTCCCACGAAACGTTTTGTGCCGAGGCACGGTTGGACGTTTTATACACACGAGTACGTGGGTGCAAAGATGGTTGTGAAAATATTTCGGCGTCTGCATCTGCCCCAAAACGAACTTATGCAGCGGGTAGCGTTGCTGGTACGTTTGCATATGCGTCCGATAGCACTCACGGACGACGAGGTAACCGATAGCGCAGTCCGGCGTCTTCTCTTCGATGCGGGTGATGAGATAGAGTCGCTCATGCTTCTTTGCGAAGCGGATATAACGTCTAAAAACCCGAACAAAGTTGCTCGTTTCCTGCACAATTTCAAGCGCGTACGCGAAAAGTTGGTAGACTTAGAAGAGCGAGATGCTATCAGAAACTTTCAACCTCCTGTAACGGGTGAGAGGATTATGCAGGTGTTTGGCATTGCTCCGTGTCGTGAAATCGGTGTGATAAAAAACGCTATCAAGGATGCCATACTCGATGGGCTTATAGCTAACAACACCGTGGAGGCCGAGGCATTTATGTTGCAGAAGGGTAGCGAATTGGGCTTAAAACCGGTAATAAGTGTTACGCCGGCGATAGACCTAGGACATAATACCCCTGAGGGAGGAGATAATAGTTTGTGAACGCATTACAATCGTATAAACGGATAGAGAAGCCGTTAATTTTGGCGATCGAGTCGTCGTGCGATGATACTTCGGCAGCAGTTATTCGCGACACTCAACTCCTTGCAAATCTTATAAGTACGCAAACAGTCCATCAGCAATATGGTGGTGTGGTACCCGAACTTGCCTCGCGAGCGCACCTATCAAATATAGTCCCCGTGGTTGCGGAAGTGTTGCGGATGGCAGAAGTACAGGTGCAGGATTTGGATGCGATAGCTTTTACGCGCGGTCCGGGACTTATGGGCGCTTTGTTGGTAGGCGTATCGTTTGCCAAGGGGCTAGCACTTGCGACTGGTGCTAAACTTTTGGAAGTGAATCATTTACAAGGACATATCTTATCTCCTTTCCTGCAAACTTCGGAGGACGTACGTACGCCGCGCTTTCCATTTCTTTCGCTGTTGGTGTCGGGCGGGCATACGCAATTGGTGGTTGTTCGAAATCCGTTGGAGATGCAGCTCCTTGGGCAAACCATTGACGATGCTGCGGGTGAGGCGTTTGATAAGTGCGCTAAGGTGATGGGGTTACCCTACCCCGGGGGACCACACATCGACAGACTGGCAAAGCTTGGCAATCCGCTTGCTTTTTCTTTTACGCGTCCGTACTTGCAAGGGCTCGATTTTAGTTTTAGTGGACTGAAGACTTCGTTCTTGTATCTTCTACAAAGGGAATTGCAAAAGGATCCGGATTTCGTTGAAAAGTATCGGGAGGATTTGTGTGCGTCGCTGCAGTTTACTATCCTCGATATCCTGATGCGAAAGCTTCGGAAAGCTATTAAGCAAACCGGCATTCGGCAAGTTGCTATTGGTGGTGGTGTTGCTGCTAACGAGGGGCTGCGTAATGCAGTTGCGAATTTGGGGCAGGCGATGCACGTAGAGGTCTTTATTCCGGAACGTCGCTTTACGACAGATAATGCAGCGATGATTGCTATTGCAGGCTTGTTTAAGTTTCGTGCGGGTTTGTTTTCTGATCAGAGTGTAAAGGCAGTGCCGCGTGCGAGCGTAGAGCTTATGCAATTGTCGCAGTAAACATAGTTCGTAGCAGGGTATAGGTATACTAGAGTCTTTCGGCTTTGCGTTATACTGTAAAAACTTACGGAAGATGTTGAAAAAGATTTTGGTACTGGTATTCTTTGGTACTTTTATAGCACAGGCATTTGCATGGAATCCGAAAGATGAACTTGTCTTAACTTTTGATTATAAAAAGGTTTTTAGGTTTGCGACTAATCAGTTTGCAGTCTGGATTGAAGATTCTAAAGGTGAGCATGTTAAAACGCTTTTTGTAACATCGTATACCGCCGGGAAAGGGTGGAAAAAGCGTACGACGTCACTCGTAGGTTGGCGGAAAGTGGTGGGGGAACCGATAGATGGTATAAGTAGTGCTACTCCTAAGTCGGGGAATATAGCGGTAGTATGGGCGTTGGACAATGCAAAGCAAGAACCCGTTGCTGACGGCACCTATACTTTGCGATTGGAAGCTAATATTGCTGCAGAAGCGTATTTTGAGTACAGTGCTACGATTGATATCAAAGACCGCGTAGTGACGTTGGGCGAGGTAAAAGAGGAACTAACGGGGAAAAAGGTAAAGTCGCAGTCTATGATTTCCGATTGTAAGCTTAAGGTTCGGAAATCGGGGAAAGCCAATTGCGAGCTGCGGTGCTTGTAGTGGGGTAGGTTTTGAGAATAACTACTCTAAAAGGAAGCCATACTCGTAGACCTTGGGTACAACCCGGGTTTATTGCACAGTAAACCCTGCTTATATCAGTGATTTTTAGTAACTTAGTGC
>CAUTNK010000024.1:0-30177 GCA_963540065.1 uncultured Bacteroidia bacterium | reverse complement strand
TCGGTGCTAGTTTCGACTCGTGGCGACGCAACCTAAAAACGTGGAAAACAGAAGTTCTGTAGCGGGAAAAATAGTCGTACCGAGCAAAACAGCACTAAGTTAGTTTCAATGGTATAAATCCCTACCTTTGCCGTAGCATTTAGGGTCTCATAGTTCAAGGGATAGAACGGAAGTTTCCTAAACTTCAAATCCAGGTTCGAGTCCTGGTGAGATCACAACGATTGTTAAAAGCAACTATTGGTAACTAGCATAAAGATCTAAAGAGCTGTTTATAAGTACATTCTGACACACAAAAGCAGCCTCGCTATTCACTCCTTTGTAGTAACCATTCGCTAAAGCTTCGAACTACTCTAGTTTTTTGCATTTAATTATCCTTTTGGGATGCACGAGATCAAAGATTTCATATCCGAGCTTCAATGGCGCGGCATGTTACATAACGCAACTCCCGGCGTAGCAGAACATCTGAATGGCGGTTGTCGTCTCGCCTACGTCGGCATAGATCCGACAGCCGATTCGTTGCACATTGGGCATTTGGTCTCGGTTATGATGCTCCGACACTTCCAACGTTGCGGGCACAAACCCGTAGTACTAGTGGGCGGTGCAACTGGAATGATTGGCGACCCCTCCGGGAAATCGCAAGAGCGAAACCTACTAACCCTCGAAGAGATTCAGCATAATCTGGAGGAACTTAAGCTTCAACTCGCACGCCTAATCGATTTCGACACAACACAACCCAATGCCGCCATCCTAGTCAACAACTACGACTGGATGGGGAAATATAGTTTCCTTACATTCATTCGCGATATCGGTAAACATATCACCGTAAACTATATGATGGCGAAGGACTCAGTTAAGCGCCGTTTTGATCCTACAGAAGGTACCGAAGGTCTGTCGTTTACCGAGTTCTCGTATCAGCTTATTCAAGCTACCGATTTCCTGCATATGCATCGCGATCTCGGGCTCTCGCTACAAATGGGCGGCTCCGACCAATGGGGAAATATGACCACCGGCGTAGAACTCATCCGGCGCATGGACGGACACGAGGTTCACTGCATCACATGCCCATTGATAAAAAAAGCGGACGGACGAAAGTTTGGGAAAACAGAACAAGGCAATATTTGGCTAGATCCGAAACGTACTAGTCCGTACACCTTCTACCAATTCTGGCTTAATGTAACAGACGACGAGGCAAAGTCCTACATACGGATCTTTACCATGCTCGATCAGCCCACGATCCTTTCACTAGAAGCCGAACACGAACAGAAACCGCACGAACGCCCCTTACAAAAAGCACTGGCACGCGAGATAACCATTATGGTACATGGCGAGACAGAGTTCGAAAATGCGCTAAAAGCCTCCGAAATCCTCTTCGGGAAAGCTACTGAACAGACTCTCCGCGAGATCGACGAAGCAACATTCCTAGCTGTCTTTGAAGGGGTACCTTCCTTCGCAATATCTCGCGATGCCTTAGCATCGGGCATCAATTTACTTACGTTGCTTACCGAGACTACTGCCGTTTTCCCTTCTAAAACCGAAGCGAGACGTACACAACAGGCAGGAGCTTTAAGTTTGAATAAAGTGCGTGTCGAAGATCTAGATCGAGTGCCTACTCTTGCCGATGCGATTGACCAAAAATATTTTGTAGTGCAAAAAGGAAAGAAAAACTATTCGCTTATCATCCTCAAATAATAAAGCTTAGAAAAGAGACACTACAAACCAAGCTATGAATCTCAAATTCCGCAATTTCCGGCATCTAGCACGCCCAAAGTTGGTGCTGAACAACCCCTCTTTTTTGCGGGATCGACGTGTAGAGGCTGTTATCTTCCTTCTGGGATTCCTCGCACTTATGGGGGTTCTGGGCTATACGATGGGGACGCGGAATCTCCTCAACACTATCATGCAAACCGCCTACGAGCTCCTTACGCACACTGTCTTCTTTATCATGGCAATAACCGTCCTGACGGGGGCTCTTGCTAAGCTTTTTATAGAATTCGGAGTGATGCGACTCATCGAATTCCTACTCCGCCCTTTCATGCGCCCCATCTACCACCTTCCGGGTATGGCGGCACTGGCTGCTGTTATTACCTTCTTTAGCGATAACCCTGCGATTATGTCTCTTGCCAAAGACAAGAGCTTCCGAAGTTGCCTAACCGACCGCGAATTGGTCTCAATGGCTAATTTTGGAACGTCTATGGGGATGGGGCTCATCGTCATTACCTTCATGTCTAGCCTCGGCTATTTTAACTACGCGCTTATAGGTTTTTTCGGTGCTATGTTTGGCGGATTTGTAGCAACGCGACTGATGCAACTCTTTACTCGTAAGGAGTTTACACCGCCCACTGCCGAAGAACTCAGCGCTATAAAAGCAGAAAGCCAGAAACAACTTTCCTTTAAGTCTCAAGGATCGATTTTCGAACGTTTTCTCAATGCTATCCTCGACGGAGGGAAAACGGGGGTTGATCTCGGACTCTCCATCATTCCCGGTGTGCTCATTATCAGTACCTTCATTACGATTATTACCTTCGGACCGAAAGATCCCGATCTCGGATACCGAGGGCTAGCTGGCGAAGGAGTGCCGATTCTAACGTGGTTAGCTGCAAAAATATCGATCGTTTTCCAGTGGCTATTTGGATTCGAATCGCCTAGTTTAATAGCATTCCCGGTTACTTCGTTAGGATCCGTAGGCGCAGCCTTATCGTTAATCCCTCGCTTTATGTCAGAACATGTTTTGGGCGGCAACGAAGTAGCAGTTTTTACAGCTATGGGGATGTGCTGGAGCGGATTCCTAAGCACCTATGCTGCTATGTTCGACGCTATTGGCTTTCGTAAACTCACCTCAAAGGCTCTTCTTGCACAAACACTCGGCGGACTAGCGGCTGGCGTATTTGCGCATTTCCTTTATCTACTGATAACCTTATTATTGCAATAAGTGGAACTCCTACTCACCACAGCTTTCCTCCCGCCCATCGACTACATACTTGCTATTCAGCAGTGCTCGCGCATTTGTATCGAGGCACAGGAACACTACCAAAAACAATCGTATCGCAATAGGTGCGAAATTGTTACTGCACAAGGTACCCAACAGCTCATCCTCCCCATTGTGCACACACATTCCGGACAACCTATCCCCATTACCAATGTCCGCTTGGAATATACTTCCCCTTGGCAAACAAAGATGATACGTGCTATTCGTACTGCGTATGCTAGCTCCCCCTATTTTATTCACTATTTCGACGAACTTGCCACTTTACTCCTAGCCCAACCTACAACACTTCTGGAATACAACACTGCGTTATTACGTTTCCTCCTGCACGCTTTCAAAATAGAGTGCGAAATCGCTTACACCCATACCTACACGCCCCCGTCATACCCAACGGAAGACGGAGATCTGCGAACCAAGTTTCATCCCAAACGCCCGCGTCCGGAACAAATACACTATTACCAAGTATTTGCAGACCGACTACCATTCTATCCCAACGTATCTGCCATCGACTTCCTTTTTAACGAAGGCGGATATGGGTTAAAGCGCAGAATTCAAATCTCAAATGCAAGCGTCCTCTAAAAAAAGATCCCAAAGCTACCGCAACTGATTCTCTTTCATACGAGCACTATACGACTGCAACAAGGCCTCAATACGCAAACGTAAACCTTGCAAACGCGCAGATACCGAATCTGTATGTAATAAATTATCCTTGAGATAATTATCGCCCATATAATGGTACAGCGCTACTGGCTCTACCCCGTTGTGTTGTAGCACGTAGCCATCTTCCAGAATCTGGTACAGACCATCGGAATCGCTAAATGCGAAATGCGGAACTCTCGGATTCAACATATTATTACCATAGGTTACGAACCGCTTCTCGTATCCCAAAAGATGCAATAGTGTTGGCAACAGATCGGCATGCTGCACTACTGTCGTCGAATCTCGTCCTTGCAACTGGGTACCCGGTGCGTATAATAGCATCGGTACAGCAAAACGTAGCACGGAAGTGCGATACTCCTCCCGAAGATTTCCAGAAGCATGATCCGCCGTTATCACAAAAAGAGTATTCCCAAACCACGGTTCATTAGCAATGCGTTGGAAAAATTTCCCCAGCGCATAGTCTGTGTAGCCGATACATTTTACAAGCGGATCGTCCTCCTCGTCCGGAAATCGTCCTACATACCTAGCAGGAAGCTGATAAGGTGCATGCGAGGAGAGCGTAAAAACCGTCCCCAAGAACGGCTGCGGCATCAAACTAAGCTCTGTAGCAACACGCTGTAAAAAAGGCTCGTCCCAGATGCCCCACACATGATCAAAATCTGCATCGTTGGCATATTCCGTACGACCAAAATAATACTGAAAACCCGCTTGCTTAACAAAAGCATCAAAGTTCATTGTCCCGTTCGTACCGCCATGAAAAAACTGCGAACTATACCCCTCTTCGCGCAACAGGGTCGGCAAACCACGAATCTGGTTCAACGAATAAGCAGACGTACAAAAGTGCTCGTTAATTTTCGGCAGCGATGCTAAAACGGCAGGCATGGCATCAATAGATTTCCGCCCATTAGCAAACGCTTGTTGAAAGAGATAACCCTCCTGAGCCAACGAATCAAAGCACGGAGTATAACCGCTATAGTTAGCAAGCTCCCGATTCAGCGTACCCACGTATTGCCGAGCAAAACTCTCAACAATCAGTATCATCACGTTCCGTCCCCGGCAAACCCCGAACCAGTCGGTACTATCCGGAGTATGAATAGGCGATAAAACCCTTTCTGCGTCCTCCACAGACGAGTAAAAATGATACTGTGGCAACGACTGCTTCCCTAACGTCCGAAGAATACAGTACGGAGTATTAAGTACCAACGGACGATACTCTAGCTTATCCACATACGCATTGGCATGACCTATAGCCAACGGTCGCAAAAAACGTGAAAAATTAAAGCCACGAAAACCACCAATTATTAAAAACACAGCAACGCCTAAAATAACTGTGTGGAAAGCATAATACCGCCACCCCTTCCAGGAAGTCTGCCAAAAGGTTGCCACTCGTATACGCCTGTAAAGCCATACAAAAAGCGTGATAAACCCAATAGCAAGCAGAGTGATGTACCAATAATCAACCAAAAGTCGCAAAAGAGTCGCAGGGCGTTCGTTAGCAAACTCGCTAACAAAATCTGCAGTTGTCCTTTTTAGAGTTATCGGAAAATACACACAATCTGCAAGATTGGCCATAATCCCCAATGCGTTCGGAATGTACCACGAGTAATCTACGGCAAGCTGCCAACCCCTACGCGCACGTATACGAATCGGCAACAAACTCAAAACTATGTGCAGCAGATTTAAGTAAAGAACCGTCGCCGTATCAAACCAGAAGCCTCCCAACCAAATCCTAAACCACTGTCCGACCGTAAGATCTACGAAAAAAGTCGTGTTAAAGGCATAAAAAAGAACCCGCGCTAGAGCTAAAAGAAAATAAGCTAATACAATGCGATAAACCAACGCCACAATATGGTTCGTGGCAAAACCCACAGTTGGTATTTTTTTATAACCCAATCCCATCAACAATACAATATCCCGCACATAAGTATACACCGCACAAAGGTACCGACACTCCTTCCATTTCCACCCGTATTTTCTGTCAATTCACAAAATTACCAATACTTTGCTTTTAGAATCAATATATTTTAGTACTTTTGACCCAACAAAAACTCACGCACAGTTCTAACAAAAACGCGACATAACAGACTGATTATTAATCGTCAATATATTTATTTATAATTAAAATAGAGAAGAAATTCTATTCCACACACTCCAACTCCCGATTTTGTTCAATACAATGCCCAATCGAGCTAAAAAAGTACCTACCTTTGAAAAGCTGTTACAGAGCTCTTATCTGTAATAATGGTTGTGTACGAAAACGAACTGCTAAAAATAGTGTAAGATGGCATTGATGACAAGCGAACAGTACGTTGAGAGCATTCGGAAAATGAAGCTCCGCGTATACCTATTCGGGAAACAAATCGAAAACCCAGTAGACCACCCCATTATTCGCCCCTCCCTAAACTCTGTTGCGATGACCTATACTCTCGCACAAATGGACGAGTACAAGGACATCATGACCGCTACCTCCAACCTCACCGGTAAAACCATCAACAGATTCTGCCACCTACACCAGAGCCCTGCTGACCTCGTTATGAAGGTAAAAATGCAACGACTCATGGGGCAAAAAACAGCCGCTTGTTTCCAACGTTGCGTAGGGATGGATGCCTTCAACGCCATCTTCTCCACTACCTTCGAAATGGATAAAAAACACGGCACCGAATACCACAAACGCTTCGTTGAATACATGAAGCTCGTCCAAGAAAACGACTGGACGGTGGACGGAGCTATGACCGACCCAAAGGGAGACCGCGGACTTTCTCCATCACAACAAAAAGATCCCGATATGTTCGTACATATCGTCGAAAAAAGAAAAGACGGGATTGTAGTACGCGGTGCAAAAGCACACCAAACCGGTGCGGTTAACTCGCACGAGCACCTTATTATGCCGACTATCTCTATGAAAGAGGAAGATAAGGCATATGCTGTATCGTTTGCTATCCCCTCCGACGCTGAAGGCGTGCTGATGATCTACGGTCGCCAATCCTGCGATACCCGAAAAATGGAAGAATTCCACTCCCTCGACGTAGGAAACTCTATGTTCGGAGGACACGAAGCCCTAGTTATCTTCGACAACGTATTCATCCCGTGGGAACGCGTATTTATGTGCGAAGAATGGGACTTCTCCGGTATGATGGTCGAACGTTTCGCAGGTTACCACCGTCAGTCCTATGGCGGATGTAAGGTGGGTGTGGGCGATGTCCTGATCGGTGCTGCTGCTCTAGCTGCCGAATATAACGGCGCTGCAAAAGCAAGCCACATAAAGGATAAACTCATCGAGATGATCCACCTCAACGAAACTCTCTACGCATGCGGTATCGCTTGCTCGGCAGAAGGACAAGAAACCAAAGCTGGTAACTACCAGATCGACCTCCTCCTCGCTAATGTTTGTAAGCAAAACGTAACACGCTACCCATACGAAATCGCTCGCCTCGCAGAAGATATCGCTGGGGGTATCATGGTTACGATGCCTTCCGAAGCCGATTTCAGAAGCAAAGAAGTCGGACACTATGTCGAAAAATACCTCCGCGGTGTTGATAGCGTTTCCACTGAAGATAGAATGCGAGTACTCCGACTCATCGAAAATATGACCCTCGGAACCGCAGCTGTCGGCTATCGTACCGAATCCTTGCACGGTGCCGGATCACCACAAGCGCAACGTATCATGATCTCCCGTCAAGGTAACCTAGAGGCTAAAAAGGAGCTCGCGAAAAATATCGCCCGAATCCGCAGTGACAAAAAATAAACTACCTTTAACCCCCGAGAGACAACATTTTTGTATTGCCACGCAATAGGAATTGTAGCGAGGCGTGGAGGCTTCTGTCTCTGCGCCTCCTTTGCTAATACGAGAGTAAGCGAATTGTAAAATGACAGTAAACGAAGAGTACAAAAGTCGACTAGCGTCGCCACAAGACGCTATTAAACTAATCAAGAACGGGAATAGAGTGGTCGTCGGACACGCAGCCGGTATCCCAAATCTCGTTCTAGAAGCGCTAGCCGATCATGCCAACGACTTCCAAAACGTCGAAATGGTGCACATGTTCACTTTAGGCGCTATGCGGTATATGAACCCCGGCATGGAATCGCACTTCCGGCACAATGCGCTCTTCGTTGGCGGAAATGCCCGAAAAGCTATTGAAGAGAAAAGAGCCGACTTTACAACCTGTTTCTTTCACGAAGTGCCACGTCTCTTCAGAGAAGGCGTGCTCCCCGTCGATGTCGCTCTCGTACAACTCTCACGCCCCAACGAAGAGGGCTTCTGCTCCTACGGCGTCTCTTGCGACTACTCCAAACCTGCCGTAGAATGCGCAAAAGTAGTCATCGCCGAAGTGAACGACAAAATGCCCTTCATCGCCGGTGGAGACAATCTCGTACACATATCTAAACTCACAAAAATTGTCGAAGTATCCTACCCACTCTTCGAATTACCCAAAGGCAACATCGGTGACACCGAAAAAGCCATCGGCGCACACTGTGCATCGCTAATCCCCGACGGCGCAACACTACAACTCGGCATCGGCTCTATTCCCGACGCCGTACTCCTCTCCCTAAAAGACAAAAAAGACCTCGGGATACACACCGAAATGTTCTCCGACGGCATCGTCGAGCTCGTAGAAGCTGGCGTCATAACCGGTGCTAAGAAAAGCATACACAAAGGGAAAATGGTCGCTACCTTCCTCATGGGCTCGCAGCGCCTCTACGATTTCGCAAACAACAACCCAAACGTAGAAATGTACCCTTGCGATTACGTAAACGACCCAACGGTAATTGCCAAAAACTCTAATATGATCTCCATCAACTCTTGTCTCGAGGTCGACCTCATGGGGCAAGTCGTATCCGAGTCTATTGGCTTACGGCAGTACAGCGGAGTCGGCGGACAAGTAGACTACGTACGCGGTGCGCGCATGGGACACGGCAAATCCGTCATGGCTATGCCTGCTACTGCTGCAAAAGGTACCGTATCCCGCATTGTTCCCTTCCTCGCACAAGGAGCTGCTATCACCACATCCCGGAACGACGTCGATTACGTAGTTACAGAATTCGGAGTAGCTGCCCTATGGGGGAAAACACTTAAAGAACGCGCAAAAGCCCTTATTAACATCGCGCACCCCGACTTCCGTCCTATGCTAGAAGAAGAATTTGCGAAGCGCTTCTAATCAAACGCTCTTATGTTTAATCAATTACTTTGATCATGCAGTTGTTTAAATTGCGACCCACTATCGGCCGTTTCTACTCCTTCGGCGACTTCGCCAAAGAGTACCAGCTCAATGAAAACGATCTCGTCATTACCAACGAGTTCATTTGGGCACCCTATATGAAGGATCTTAACCTAAAATGCCACTTCTTGTTCCAAGAGAAATACGGCGCCGGCGAACCATCCGACAAGATGATGAACGCCATGCTCGAAGAAGTGAAAAAAGTCCCCTACAAGCGCGTTATTGCGGTCGGGGGCGGTACGGTTATAGACTGCTCTAAAGTCTTTGCTCTCGAAGGTGTCGACGACGTTGTTAAAGCCTTCGAACGCTCTATCCCCATCAAGAAAGGCAAAGAACTCGTAATAGTTCCAACCACTTGCGGTACCGGTAGCGAGGTTACCAATATCTCTATCGCCGAGATCATCAGCAAAAATACCAAGATGGGGCTGGTGGACGACGAAATCTTGGCAGACTCCGCTATCATCATCCCCGAACTCCTCACCGGGCTACCATTCAAATTCTACGTGTATAGCTCTATCGACGCGCTGATACACGCTACCGAGTCGTTTGTTTCACCCAAGGCAAACATCTATACCCAAATTTTCAGCCGTTCGGCAATTGCTACTATCATCGACGTTTTCAAAGGTATTGCTCGCGAAGGAGAAGAGTATCGGAAAAAACGCTTCGAAGATATGCTCATCGCTAGCAATATCGCCGGAATTGCTTTCGGAAATGCCGGGGTCGGCGCCGTACACGCACTCTCCTATCCTCTGGGTGGAACCTACCACGTTCCGCACGGTGAGTCGAACTACCAGTTCTTTACGACAGTTTTCGAAAAATACAAATCCAAACAACCCAAAGGAAGTATCGAAGAGGTTGAAGTCCTCCTCGCAAAAGAGTTAGGTTGCGATCTCAAGAACGTATACGTCGCGCTAGACGACCTACTCGGAAAACTCTGCAAAAAGAACCAACTACATACCTACGGAATGAAAGAAGCCGACATCGACGGCTTCACAGATACCGTACTACGCACGCAACAACGACTCTTGGCTAACAACTACGTCGAATTGTCGCGCGAAGAGATCCGCGAAATTTATCAGAAACTTTTCTAAATATTACCGAAGTGAGTACTATAGCAGATATGATTGCCAAAGCCCGTGAGGCACAGGCAATATTCGAACGCGATTTCGATCAGAAAAAAACCGATCAAGTGGTTCGTGCCATCGGAAAAGTTGTCTTCGACAACGCCGAAATGCTAGCACGCGAAGCCGTAGACGAAACCCGGATGGGGGTCTACGAAGATAAGGTTGCGAAGAACAAAGGAAAATCCAAAGGCGTTTGGTACGACCTCAAAGGAAAACAATCCATGGGGATCGTTAGCGTAGACCCCGTAACCGACCTCATCACGATTCTAAAACCCGTCGGGGTCGTTGCAGCTATTACGCCTACAACAAACCCCATCGTGACCCCAATGTCCAAAACGATGTTTGCGCTAAAAGGAAAAAACGCAATCATCGTAGCGCCACACCCTCGCTCTAAGAAGTGCTCCTCTCATACGGTTGCACTCATCAACGAGGCTATTGCTAAGTTCGGGGTTCCCAAGAATCTCGTACAATGCATCGAAGAACCCTCCATCGAACTCACACAAGAGTTGATGCGTTCGGTAGACGTTGTACTTGCTACGGGTGGTATGCCTATGGTTAAATCGGCGTACTCCTCCGGGAAGCCTTCCTACGGTGTCGGTGCGGGTAACGTACAGGTAATCATAGACCGCGGTGTAGATTACAATAAAGCGGCAGCTACCATCATCCAAGGGCGTATCTTCGATAACGGAATCATTTGCTCGGGCGAACAAAGCTTTATCTACCCCAAAGAAGATCGCGAAAAGATCCTTGACGCATTCAAGAGCAACGGCGCTTACATCGTTCCGGATGCTGAGCACGACAAAATGGTAAACGCTCTGTTTGTCGACGGGAAAATCGCTGGCGACGTAGTCGGACAAAGTGTGAAATTTATTGCAGATAAAGCCGGAATTAAAGTCCCGGACGGTACCCGCGTACTCGTTGTTGAAGCACACGGTATCGCCGAAAAAGACCTTATCAGCAAGGAAAAGATGTGCCCCGTACTGGCTGCCTTCCCCTACGATAAGTTCGAAGAAGCGATCAACATCGCTCGCACTAACCTTCATTTTGAAGGAAACGGACACTCGGCTGGGGTTCACTCCAACGACGAGGAGCATATACGCATGGTAGGTTTGGGGCTCACGGTATCGCGCGTTGTTGTGAATGCGCCTGTTTCTACTACGGCGGGGGGCGCTATGGCTAGCGGGCTTGCTTGTACCAACACGCTAGGTTGCGGAACTTGGGGAAACAATACCCTTTCCGAAAACCTTACTTACAAGCACCTCCTAAACACGACGCGTGTTGCTAGGCTATCGCCAAAAGTTCACATTCCAACCGACGACGAATTGTGGGCAGAATAATACACGCTTCTAACTTTTAGTTCAACACAAAAGGCGTTTCAGTTTCTGAAGCGCCTTTTTTCTTTCCCACACCTCGCACACATACCGACTTTTCAGAAACTACCACTTTTTCCTGTTCAATAAGCGCTGCCTACTACTGCAAAAAATGCACGCTTTCCTCTTCCCAAAGCCTTATAAGTTGCTGCATATCGGCAGGTAACGACACTTCAAAATGTAGCGGTTCTTGCGTCAGAGGATGCAATAAATCTATCGCTCGTGCATGAAGCGCCTGACGCGGACATACTGCAAAAGCCTCGCGTACCCACGCTAAATATTCCGGAGTATTGACGCCTCGCAAAATACGATCTCCTCCATAACGAGCATCATTAAAAAGCGGATGTTTAAGATATTGCATATGCACACGGATCTGATGCATGCGTCCCGTTTCTAAGCTGCACTCCACGAGCGAGACCAATGTATAGTCGCGCAGCAACCGCCAGTGAGTAATCGCTCTTTTACCGGTTTCCTCGTCCAAAAAGACTCGCATACGTTGCCGATCCGACGGATCGCGCGCAAGATTGGTATCAACCGTTCCCTCGCGCTCACGAAACTGCCCCCACACCAGTGCTACATAGGTGCGGTGTACGGTATGCGCAAGAAATTGCTCGCCGAGACCAGACATTGCAGCCTCGCTTTTACCCACAACCAACAAACCCGAAGTATCCTTGTCTATGCGGTGAGCCAAACCCGGACGTAGCCCTCCTTGCCGAAAAAGCGGTTCCTCGCGCAAATAGTAAAGAAGTGCATTAATCAACGTCCCAGAGAAGTGACCATGCCCCGGATGTACCACCATCCCAGCCGGCTTATTAACCACAAGAATATGCTCGTCCTCGTAGACAATATCAAGCGGTATCGGCTCCGGAAGTACCTCTATCGCTCGCGGCTCTTGCAACTGATAGACCTGAACACACTCACCCGGCTTTACCAAATAAGACGCCTTACAGGGCTTGCCACCGACCCAAACAAGACCCTCGTCTATCTTTTGCTTTATAAATGTGCGCGAAGCATTTTCTAACCTATCGGCTAGAAATCGGTCGAGACGCAAAGGCTGCTGTCCCGCATCTACCACAATTTCTGTGTAAAGAAACAAGACCTACGCGCCGCTACTTTATGATAAGCTTCTGCATATCTATAGCGCCGTTGCTATAAACAATACGCACGAAATAAAGACCTGCAGGGAGTTGCGAAACATCTATAGACTCATTACTCAACAACCGATCGCGCACAAGATGTCCCTGCATAGAATAAATGGCAATATTCTCGACGGGTTCCGACGTTTGCAACGTCACCCATTCTGCAGCTGGGTTCGGATACAGCTTACTTTCCGGAATTGCTGCACCACACACACCATTACTCTGTTCCGGATCTATCCCCGTGCCACCACATACCAGACGCAGCATAAGAGCGCCCTGTAGCTTCGACTTCTCCCACTGTGCTCCCGTACGTATATACGTAGCAGGTTGGTAGGGTGTATGCGCATCATACCCCACATTTAGCATATCTGCCGATATCTGCTCCCAGCCTATAAAATAGCTGCCCTGAAAAAGAAGCGGCGTAGTGAGCGGGATTTCATAGAACTTACCCACCTGTTCTGGAGTACTCGGCGGAGTTACAATCTGTTCGTAAAGCTTTTGTCCGGGAGTACCCTGGTTGTCTCGCCAAACACACAGCCTAAACTTCTTTCGCGATTTAAGATCTGCGATCGGACGGAACCACATCCTAACGGCTCGTATCGCCGTGGGTACCAATGCGCGATAGTATACTGCTACGGCTGCTCGTTCGGATCCGACGCCCACAAAACCATAGCCACTCGTAGGCTCGCCCTGATCATAAGCATACTCATTAGTACAATGCAGCTCGTAGTGAACCGTATCGTTCCAACGGAAAGGGAGGTTCTTCTTGCTCTTATCCGTCTGTAAAACAGCACTCAAACGCACATGTATATCGCTCCCCAAGAGGCGCTGCCACGGATACGTCACAGCTCGATAAAACGAATCTACAGCTCGCGGCAAAATATTAACATTCCCTCCCGCATAATATTGAGGTTCGAGCTTTTTGGTAAGATCGCGGATTTCGAATGTCCGACGAATATTATTTTTCTGTGTACCCAGATTCGCATAACAAACACCTAAAGTCTCGGCACCCTCCAAATTACGGAGATTAAGATACTCCCCAAAAGCATCCTGCGGCACTGCACTATAGGTCGAGAATGTATTGCGCAACGGATGTGTACAAGCCACATCGTACACCAACGTATCGGTATACGTACGCCCAGAGTTGAGATAAACCATATCCACATGCCACTGACTGCTGTTAGCCGTCCGTCCCGGCGCCGTATTATCGTGCACAATCGAAGCTAAGTTTCGAAACCGGAACTGAAACCCCGTCTGTACAAACCGTTTATCGCGTAGCGGAATATGCGCCTTAAAAAAATGACGTTGTGGTGTGGGATGATTTTGTACCAGCAAATTAGGCCACCGGGGAGTGTTCCGAAAATACTGTTCGACTCGCCCTCTCTGTGCCAAATAAATCACTCCCCATACATTTACCCATTCCTTTTTTGTAGGATCGTAGAAATCTACAAGTAACGAGTCGCCACGAGCTGGTGGTTCGGCATCCCCGCCCGGTTGAAACTGAAACGACAAATAAAGCGAATCGCTCCCTGCTTCAATATTAATCGGCAAGGAAGTAAGCTCGTCTGCCGGAAAAGAGGCTGTCGTAGCATTCGGATACAAAAGCGAATTCGCTAATGCAGCATCAAGAGTTAATACCCCCCGTGTAGGCGATTTATGCGCCCTAGCACGCGTTACTACAGCATCCGTAGGTTGTTGCCAAGCATATTTCGTAGGAGTGGGAGTAGGGTAGGCAAAATCGTCAAAAAAAGGCAACGATACACTGCTCGGGATCGGCTCTTCTGCAAAAAGAACTACGGATACCAGCAGGCTCGTTAACAGTATAACAACTCGTTTCATGATGGTTCGTCTTAAAAGACTACAAAGTCGTTGTCGATATCTTCGTCAGTCATCTCCTGACTATGTAACGAATCTTGTGCCGCAATATTAGCTTGATCCTCTATAGCTTGGGTGGCAATTCGCGAGGCATTGAGCGTTAACCAGACATTAACACGCGATCCGAGAGGCAACTCCCGAGCCCCTAAATACGGCGGATTGGTAGTATAGACCCTTGCAGCAAGCGTGTCAGCCATATTTTTTACAGTTTCGTCAAAAACAACACGACCTAGGTTAAGTGAATGCGCCGCAAGAGTCCGTCGTGCCTCCTGAAGGGTCATTTGCGATAGATTCGGCTGTTGAGTAAAATGACTCGACTCGAAACCAGCTCCCAATAGTAAATCCACCAAACTACCCTTAGGAATTGGGACCCCCGCCTGAAGTTCATCGCCTTCGTACGACTGCTTCAACACACTATTGAGTGCTATATCCGGCGTAAAGGATAACTCACCGCACTGTAAGCCACTCTGATCTAAAAGAATCAGCGCCTGACGAAGTGTCTCGCCAACCAAGTTCGGTGCCGAAACGCGCATCGGAGCACAGGCATTAATCGATAAAAAGATGTGTCGCCCACGTTTGACCTTTTCGCCAGCTGCAGGTTGTTGTTGCAGAACAGTACCCGGACGCTGTGTTACTACATACGACGAATCGGTCAACACCAATTCCAGATGATATTTTTCTGCCAATTGGTAAGCTTTTGCAAGAGGTTGTGCACAAAAATCCGGGACGGGAAACTCATCGCCGTGACGTGTAAAAAGTCCCAACGAATAAAATGCTAACAAAACACCGAATACCACTAACAAGATGGCTAACAGCGGATGCCGAACATACGGGATACGCCATACAACACGGACTGCACGCAAAAACTTATTCATCGCTCTGTTGTCAAATACCCCACAAAAATACCCTTTTCGCCATTAGATCGCATTGCCTTATTCCGTTTACAAGCACAATGATAGCCACCGGATGTAGAATTTATAGTATTATTGCACCGAAGAACGCTAAACGATTATGGCAACAGAAAAGACGGAGACGAAAAAGCGCATCCTGACCAGTTACGAGAAGCTCACCGACGAACTCCTCGAACTCTTTATGCAAACCTACCCACGCGGTTACCGCGATGCCGTTGTCCCGATTACAAAGCCCAACGGTGAAATTATCTACGTAGTTCGCCTCGAAACCGAAGATGTATCCTACCTCGTGCGAGTCGAAGTAAAAATCGACGAAGGAGGTGAATACGAAGAGGAGGAAAACGAAAACTACGAATCGGAAAACGAATCCTTGGAGGCTGCCGAACAGTTCCCCGAAGACAAAGACGAGGACGATAACGACTTCGACTAAAGCCTCGCCCCCCGCCGTTCGTATAGCATTAGGACAAAGCTCGTAACCGCCAACAGAGGTGGTATGCGTTTTGTCCTTTTTCGTGTACCATAGCGCCCAACAAGTTACCTATGTGTGCTCTGCTACGTACTCACAGGCTCTACGTTAGCGAATACCGCGATACGTTACGCTTGGCGATCCCATTAGTAATCGGACAAGTAGGGCAGATCGTACTAGCATTTGCCGACTCGCTCATGGTGGGCAACTACGGAGTCCGCGAACTCGCCGCAGCTTCCTTCTGTATCAACCTATTCAACCTCCCCATCATCTTCCTCATGGGCTATAGCTACGGTGTGTTACCTGCACTGGGGCGCAGCTTTCAGTCACTACACGCCACTCAACAGATTGTACTTGCTGCCTTACAAAACGTTTTCTGGGTAAGCCTCGGAATCTGCGCACTCATGACACTCCCCCTCTTCTTTCTAAATGCATTCCAGCAACCTCAAGACCTAATACCGCTCATCATCGCCTACTACCTCCCAACGCTCGTCTCGCTACCCTTGCTAGGTTTTTTCAATATCCTCAAACAGTTCTTCGACTCGCGAGGCAATACGTGGATCGCAATGGGCGTACTCTTAGCATCGAATGCGCTAAATATCCTCGGCAACTACCTACTTATTTTTGGCAAATTCGGATTCCCAGAACTCGGACTCCTCGGTGCAGCACTCTCTACACTCCTCGCAAGGCTTGTCGCAACCCTAGCGCTACTCTATCTCTATATTCGCTATCGCTATCAGACTCGCATCCGACGCCTTCGCGAACAGATCCGTAAACTAGCCTTCCCCAGACTCGCACCCCACGAACTTTTCCGCAACGGCATGGGCATGGGGATACAAATGGGCTTGGAAACTGCGCTATTTAGCATTAGTGTCATCTTTGTCGGATGGATGGGAGAGATATCCCTAGCAGCACATCATATTGCAATAACTATCCAAACTATCGGCTTTATGACCTATTACGGGCTCGGTGGCGCCGTTGCATTGCGAGTTAGTAGTTTCCTAGGGAGGAGGCAGTTAAAACGCAGCTACGTAGCTACAACGACCGGTAGACATCTTCTCCTCTTCACAGCTTGCTACCTCGCAGTTCTTTTAGGAATTTTCCGGAACCAAATTCCGGAGCTCTTTACCGACAATCCGAAAGTCGTCGCACTAGCCAGTCTACTCCTACTTGTAGGGATCGCATACCAACCTGCCGACGCGCTACAGGTCTGCTACTCGAATGCTCTCCGCGGAATAGGCGATGCTAACGGACTTACCCTCACCTCCTTCCTTGCCTATTTTGTAGTAGCCCTCCCCCTCTGCTATGCTCTAAGCAGGTTTACCCAACTGGGTGCCATCGGGATTTGGATTGCTTACCCTGTCGGTCTGCTCCTAGCTGGTATCCTCTATGCTTTACGTTTTTATGCACGAATGCATATCCTAAAAAATACGCCACATACCACATGAACCGATCGCTACTACTCCCTTGTGCTTTATGTTTATTAAGCATTCTAAGTAGACCCAACAATACTCTAGCGCAAAAAACGACAATACTACCTACGACACAACAAAAAGAACGCCCACGCATCGGACTCGTCCTCAGTGGGGGCGGTGCACGGGGTTTTGCACATGTCGGACTATTACGCCTGATGGAGGAAACTGGGCTACGTCCAGATTATATTGTAGGAACCAGTATGGGCGCGATCCTCGGAGCTCTCTATGCTATGGGGTATACAGCAGAGGATATCAACGACCTAAACCGAGCAACTAATTGGAATACCTTACTATCGAACCAATGGGATCTGCGAACCATCAGCTACGAGCAGAAACATGCTGTAAATCGCGACATCCTCACTATTTCTTGGCACAACGGACGATTTTATCTACCACAAGGACTCATCAAAAGCCAGTCATTACTAAACCTCCTACATAGACTTAACTGGCCTTACGCCAACAAAACCGACTTCAATGCTTTACCCATCCCCTACGGTTGTATATCTGTCGACCTAGCAAGCGGACAAACTCGCATCGCGCGCTACGGACATCTACCCACCGAGATCCGAGCAAGTATGGCGATACCCGGAATCTTTACTCCAGTCATTTTGGGCGATAGTCTCCTCGTAGACGGAGGCGTTGCCGACAACTTCCCTTACGATCTCGTGCGAAGCATGGGGGCCGACATCGTAATCGGTAGCTATACAGGGCCGCCACTCAGCCAATCCGATCGTTCTATCTACAACACCAAAAGCATCCTTACACAGGCATCGCTATTTGCCGGCATACAAAAAGCACGCACCGACATCGCAAAATGCAACTACCTCACAATACCAGACCTTACGGGCTACTCCACCATGAATTTTGCTGCCGGCGAACGCATTACACAAATCGGCTACCAAGCAGCATTACCCCTACGCAACAAACTAAAACATTTGGCAGACTCCATCTACACCATAGAAGCACCACCTCGCATCCCACACGTCGATACCGCAGCTACGCACTACGTAAAAAAAGTAGAAATCGTTCAAAGGCATTCCCGACAAAACATACCATTCCTAACCAACCAATGGTTACCAACCCCTGCCCCTATAACGGCACGACAAATTGAAAATGCCATCAACCAACTCTACGGTACGCGCTTTTTCGAACAAGTCTCCTACCGACTCGGACGAGATAGCACCCTACGCATCTTACCACAAGCACGAGATAAATTCTCCCTACAACTCGGAGCACACGGAAACGACGAATGGGGACTCGGATTTGTGGCACGAATGGAACTCCTCAACCCCATCTTTGCATCCTCACGCCTAGAACTTGCCACACTCATCGCCACGCAACCCAGCGTTTTAGCACGGCATACTCTCTACTTGGGGAAAAAAAGACGCTTACTCTTTGCAACCAACGCTGGTTTTACAACATCACGCACCGCTATCTATCTGGCAGGCTCGCGCATCGCATCCCTTATGCGTTACGAAGCACAAATAGAACTTACACTCGGCGAACTCTTTGCCAACTACGCGCTACTAGATGGCGGCTTCCGCTACCATGCCACACTACGAGTGCCCTCACGTGCCTATCGAACTCTCACCTCTACCACCAACAATAACTCCCAACAACTACAAGGCTTTGCGCGCTTCCGTGCCAACACTACCGAACGACACGACTATCCCAAAATCGGTTATCTACTCAACGCCGAACTAAACACCAGCTATCTTCTCGCGGCTACTCCCCAATTCAACGCCCGTTTTACCGGACGCTATATACACAACCTCACCCTAACAAACCTCTTCACCCTACGACCACGTTTCGCCATAGGGCTCAATACTACACAAACAAGCGAACACTACCAATTTGCTATCGGCGGACTACCCGAGTACGTACGCAACGAGAATTACGACATCCCTCTACTCGGGCTCGGTTATCGCCAAAAACACTTCCACAATTTCGCGCTCACAACACTCGACCTACAGATCAACCTCCCCTACTCATTGCATCTAATTCCAAACATCGGGCTAGTACTTGGTGCCGACCGCATCACCGATTGGATACACGCCACAACCAATACTTCCGGCACTGGTACTTGCGGACTAACCCTAGGCTGGTTACAACAATTCGGAAAACTCGAAACCTCGCTCGGCTACACACTCGGAACTCACGACCTCTGGTGGCATTTCTTTATCGGAGTGCCACTATAATAATCTAGTGCGCAAGCGGTGTAAGCCCTCGCTCCAGATCAAACTGCAATAGGAAAATAGCACGACTCTCGTGTGTCCCATCCGACGTGGTGCGGAAATTGAATCTGTTTTGCAATAGTTCGGGGGTGTTATGCGGCAGACAACCAGCAAAATCCTTTCCGTAACGAACCAGCGCATTCACAAAATATTTTACCACATCGTACCCCTGAAAGGCATATTGCGTAGGTTCGCTACGATACACAGCACGGTACGTATCCAAAAAATCGCGTACCCGAACCGACGAGTAATCTACATAGAATGGCGAAAAAAGTATCACGCGCAAGGAGCCTAACTGTGCCAAATCAAGATTCCGCATCTTAAACCAACGCGACATACCATAAATCTCAAGCGTATCCTTCTGACGCAGCACAGAAAGCGAGTTGAGTTGCCCGAGCAAATCGCTCACAAACGGCTCGCTGTGCGAAGGGATAAAAACCTTCGTATTGCGCCAGTCGCCAAGCAATGTTTTAAGCCGTGGTGTTAGCTTTGCTGTGGCTGAGCCTTTCGGATACGTAAGCACCTCTACCGTAGGTTGCGGCACTAAAGTCTTACACTGCTCGCGTACGTAGAATACAAGCTTCTCCGACATTTCGTGATCCGCGAGCGACTCCTCGCGAAGAACTACAATACGTTGTGTACCAGGACGGAGCGACCGCACCACCAACGTCCGGATCTGTTCGTAATAAGACGGATTGGCTAAATAGAGATACGGACTCGCCGCAACTGCACCCTTACCCGCCAAAGGCGATACTAACGGTATCTGATACTGAGCAGCATACTGAGCTACTAACGCTATATTTTTCGGATAAACGGGTCCCACAATCAGATCCGCTTTCCGCAACGTGTCGCTCTGTAGGAGTTTTTGTACAACAGAGGGTGTTCGTTGTGTATCGAAAACCGACAAGCGAATATTGTAACCCTTCAGGCGAAAATAATCCAAGGCGAGAAGTATCCCCTGATAAAAGTCCAAGTAACGCGTATTGGCGGCAACACCTCGCGAGGCGGCATTAGGCAGATCGTAAATCTCTTCCTCCACGTCTGTAGAGCGCGGCGTCTTCCCTAATTCAAAGGGCAATAAAAGTGCTACCTGCAAAGTCTTCCAACGTGGGAAACCCGAAGTACTATCACACTGTACTACAACGGTGTGCGAATCTACATCCGTGCTACTCGATTGGGCATTGTGTGGGATCACGAGCTTATCGCCAACCTCCAGATTACGTTCCCGAAGCCACGGATTTGCCTCAATAATCGCCTCCTGCGTCACACTATAGCGTTTGGCGATACCATACACACCCTCGCCCTTTTGCACTTCATAAATCTGCTGTTGCAACGACGATGCCGAGGCAACTACCGGAATCCGCAGTATCGTATTCAACTGAAGCGTATCCGAAACCAAGGCATTCGCACTACGCAACTTAGCTACCTCAACATTGTACTTCCGCGCAATGGCATACAGACTCTCGCCAGCCTGTACCGTGTGCAATATAAAACCATCGGTGCTCTTACCCTTTCGCAACTCCGCAGGAATTGGAATTCGGAGCTGTACCCCTGCTTGCAGACCGTAATAAATATGCGGATTTACTGATGCAATAGCCGTTTGTGGGACGTTGTAATGCCGACTTATCGCATAAAGCGTCTCGCCCTTTTCAACGGTATGTAACCAAAACTCCTCAGCGCCAACCGTAATACGCGGAGCTTTTATAGAATCTGTTTCTTGTGCCGCGGCTGTGCTCAACCCCAGAACAAGACACATAAATACGACTAATATACGTAGCATCCTCTCACTCAACCTAGGTAGCCACCCAAAGGTAAAGAAATATCAACAGATCATTCTTTTTTTTCGAAACTACCTACCTTCGTTGTATGATAGATCTCCAACATCAAGAACGCGAACGCTGTATTGTGGTTGCACTCCGCCTAGGCGATCAATCGCCTAAGCAAGTAACTGAGTATCTCGACGAGCTCTGTTTTTTGGTCGAAACTGCCGGCGGCGAAGTCTACAAACGTTTCGTACAGCATGCACAAGAGCCCAATCCGCGCACCTACATCGGGAGCGGAAAAGTTGACGAAATTGCACAATACATCGCCGAGCACGAAATAGAACTCGTAATCTTCGACGACGAACTCAAAGCTACCCAGCAACGTAACCTCGAATCGATCCTCAAAGTCCGCGTTATGGATCGCACTGGGCTCATCCTCGATATCTTTGCAGCACACGCCCGTACAGCACATTCGCGCCTGCAAGTCGAACTCGCACAATACGAATACCTCCTGCCTCGCCTCGCAGGTATGTGGACGCACCTCGAAAGACAACGCGGAGGTATCGGTATGCGTGGCCCCGGCGAACGAGAAATAGAAACCGACCGACGCGTTATCCACAAACGTATCGCTAAACTCAAACAAGAACTCGCAGCTGTCGATGCCCATTTCCGAACCGAGAGAAAGAATCGGAACCAACTCCCACGTGTCGCGCTCGTCGGCTATACCAATGTCGGGAAATCTACCATCATGAACTACCTCACCGGAAGCGATCTCCTAGCCGAAAATAAACTCTTTGCCACACTCGACACCACTGTCCGACGCATAGATGGCATCGGTGGAAAATTCCTACTTTCCGATACCGTAGGCTTTATCCGAAAACTCCCCACCCAGCTCGTAGAATCCTTCAAATCGACCTTAGACGAAGTACGAGAAGCAGACCTACTCCTGCACGTTGTAGACGTATCGCACCCATCGTTCCTCGAACAAATGGCATCCGTACAAAACATCCTCTGCGAACTTGGAGTAGGCGACAAAAAACAGATCCTCATCTTCAACAAAGTAGACCTGTTTCGCAATCCGGAACGCGAGGCTTACGACCTGAGTCAAGACCCATCAGAAGCGCAAACTCTCGAAGAACTACAACAAATGTGGTTCGCAAAAGACGGGACTACCTGTATCTTCGTATCTGCCGCACGCGGCACAAACATGACCGAGTTACGCGAGATACTTTTTAAGCACTGTGGACTCCTTCTTTAAACCGATATCGCGCTACGCCTTTCGTATCGGCACAAACTGCTAAAAGCTCACACCAAGTCTTTTTTAGCACCGGATGCACTCCCTCTGGCGCTATTTCGGAAAGCGGACACAGCACAAAACGCCGATTCGCTATTTCTGCATGTGGCACAGTGAGCTTCGGGAGGTCTATTACTGCATCGCCATAAAGCAGGATATCAATATCCAACGTTCGTGGTGCATAACGCGGAATAGCCGTACCTCGCACGCGTCCCGTAGCAGCTTCAATATCCCATATAGTCTGCAAAAGCTCCATAGGCTGTAGTACAGTTTCTAGAACGAGAACTTGATTCAAAAACGCATGCTCGTAATTAACCCCCCACGGTTCGGTTTCGTAGATATCCGACGCCTGCAACAGTGTACCGACACGCTCCACCAAAAGCTTTTGGGCTTTCTCCAAATTCTCAAGTCTATTACCAAGATTGCTACCCAACTGAAGGTATACCTCTACCGGGGTTATCTGTGTCTGTACCGCTGTCTGCATAGTTTCTCTACTTATTGCGCAATGGGTAGTTCTACCGTAAAACACGTACCACGACCCAGCACACTATCAAAATGGATATCTCCACCAGCAGACTTCAAAATATTGGAGGTAATAGCCAATCCGAGCCCGTGCCCCGCACTCTTAGTGGTAAAATTCACCTTAAAAATCTTGTCGCTAATAGCAGGCTCTATCCCGATACCGTTGTCTATAACCCATACCCGCACAACAGACGCCTTACATTCCGTACGCACCTCGAGGCAAGGTTCGGGTATGGTAGCAAGCGCATGCACTGCATTGGAAAACAGATTGTTAAATACTCTTCGGAGATTCGTCGGGTCAATAACGACGCACACCTTCTCGCTTGCCTGCAGATCTACCTTCCAATGGATAGTATCATAGCTACGAAAAAGCCACAACGAATGCTCTATAGCCTCATTTAACGATGTTAATTCCGCATTCCCGAGGGTTAGCGTCGCATAGGTGGTAAACGTATCGGCTGTGGCAGAGAGTGCATCAATTTGTGCTTCAAGCATTTGCGCATACTTTAGGAAACGCTCATCCCAGTCCGCACTACCATTCCGCTTAAGCAACACTAAGTGCTGCAAACCGAGCTTCATGGGCGTGAGCGGATTTTTTATGTCGTGGGCTATCTGTCGTGCCATTTCTTTCCATGCCGATTCCCGTTCAGAAGCAACCAATAAGGACGCCTTTTGCGCACTCTCGGTCATCATCCGGTTGTAGGTATCAATTAGTAACCCGATTTCGTCCTTCGCATTATACCGAATCGGTTTTCCCTGCTTGGTAAACGAAAAAGTCTCTAACGCCTGGCGTACTCTTTGCAAATGCCGCGTGATGGAATGCGTAAACTGCCGCATCACAAATACTTTCATAAACGTAAAGAGTAGCAGTACATTCAGAATTAACGAGGCAAGGTGAATATACTCCTGTTGCTCTAGTTTCGGACTACGGAAATAAGGCAAATTCAAGTATCCCAACAATTGCCCCTGAAAAAACATCGGAGCATAGATAGACGAGTACTGCATAGCCCCCACACACTCACGTTGTACGAATTGCGAAGCTTGCTGATTCTGCAACCGATTCCAAGCTATTGCATGAATACGTGTACCCAAGAGATGCTTCCGAAAAATAGCAGATCGCGAGCTACCACGGAGCCAACCCTGTGTATCGTAAAAATTGATATCGCAATACAGTTTATTCGACAGAGTCGCTAAAGACCAATTAACATACCCCGTATCGCGGAGCAGATCTAAATTTTCCGGCGTTAGACTCTGAAGCTCGTTCTGCACCAGAGCTATCTGTTGCTGAAGGTAACGTACATCCTCCGATTCCAACGAGGTGCGCATCACATACTGTATACTCACAATACTCAGCGGGATATAAAAAAGTACCATGTAAAGTATTATGCGCTGGATACGACCTGCCAAACCATACGTATACTGCGGATTAACAGGCAAAATCCGTATCGGGATCAGTACCAACTGAAAGAGCACTATAAAAATAAGCCCTAGGTAGGTTATGCCCCCAGCACGCTCCAGAAAATTAAGGGTAGGTTTGGAAATCAGTGCAAAAGTTCGGTCGTTAAGCTGCTTAGCCATATGCGAATAGCCGTTGTGCTCAACCATTTTTAAGTCGTGCAACACCAAATAATCGGGCTTCAAGAAAACCGGATAATGATACTCGCCCGACTGCGAGGTAAGCCTATTATTCTGGTACAGAGCTGTTGAGACATTCAACATCGGCGTCGTCCGCACATACTTCTTGTCGATGAGCAGCTCGGGATAACCCCAAAAATAGTTGGGCAACTTAGAGTCTAACTCCACGTAGAGGGTCGAGAGCCGATCGCTCGACGTACCAAAATTAAAAATACCCAAATAACTGATACGCCCATTCTTATTCGAGAGATAGTAGAAATTGGTACCGTCGAGGTGATGACCATAGTCGTAGAGCATGTGCGAGAAGAAATCCTGGCAATTCTTCTGTTGCTTGCTTTGCGTAAAGAGGATCTCTGTATCCGGATAGCAGAACGTCAGTTGATAGTCGTACTCAAAGAGGTAATCGCGATAGAAACGCTTTTGAAAATACTGGTTAAGCTCTGTCAGGTCTGGCACCGGAGCATTGACAATAGCTCGAAGGGTCGTATCCCGCTGAATTTGTTGCGAAAGATCCACAAAAAGGTACTCTAACGTCTGGTCGTGTTCGTTACCAATAGCCTCTGCGATATAACTGCGTACAGCAATATCCTTCTCCTGTGCTGTATGATCGAGTACATAGCAAATGACAAAAGCATTCAGAATTGCCAGGAGCGTATAAAAGCCTGTAAAGAGCGGTTTATCCCGCCAAACATGAATAATCAGCACTAATAGCAGTACTGGCAGACCGAAAGAGATGTTACAAAGGAATGCTTGTAAATCGTAAATGCCACGTAGGATAACAACATTAAGCGACAAAATACTCAACCACAGAGCCAATTTTGCCCACAGAGGCAGAGCATTCAGCTGACGAGCGGCGAGAATCGTACCCATCATCAGGCACGTGGCAAAAATCGCTAAGCTCACAAACGCACTCAATGCATAAACCGACATATCTGCAAAACTGTAAGGAGTAAGCGTTATCGTTGCATTGAGCAAAAGTAAATGCGACAAACTACTCAAAGCCTGCAGTACAAAAAGCGTAGCGAGCAACCACACTACACTCCAAACAATAGAAATCTGAGACACTGTCGAGCCTTCGCTATTAGGGGTAAGATAGCGGAGTTGTAAAAAAATACCCAACGTGGCGAGTGCATAAAGAAACAAGTCGCCAAAGGAGGCTATCCAACTAGAGAGAGCAAACAAATTAGAATTGAAAAAATCGCCCAACTCACCTACAAACCAAGCCTGAGTCTTACAAAGCAATAGCAAGGTGAGCGCAAACGCTGTACCTAAAACCGACCAAAACCACTTGTGTGACCTGAAAAGCAGTGGAGTCCCCAAACCTAACAAAAACAGCAACAAAAAACCAAAGAAAAGACGGTTATCACTCCAATTTTTCGACAAAAACTCACTATTCTCAAAAATAGCTCCCGACTCGGCTACCAAAGCCGGAACTTGTTTCCCATAGAGAAACGCGAGAGAGGGATCCCAAAGACTTTCCAAATACCGATTCTGCACCACGTAATCGCTCCGGATAGGAACCAGTGCCGCTATCTGATAACCAGCATACGCATACATCTCGGCATAGTACCACAAGCCATAAAGCCAGATATAGCCCTTGTGCAAATCTTTTAACCGCTGCCAATCGCTCGGTCCGTAGCGATAGGTCCAAATGCGAATACTATCCTCCTTCGCTATCAGAAACTCTAAACGCTGATCGCGCAACTCCGGAATAATGTACTGCCTGTAATAAACAAACCCGTCAGAAGGCGTAGCTTTTTGTATCGTATCGCAACACAACTCGGCAAGAGCGCGCACGCGTAGCATGCGTTCGGCTAACACGGCATGAAATCGTTGCGCTAGAGCTTCTGCCTCCTCAGGGGCTACAACTCCTGGTACATGCCGATGCACCCGCACTCCTTGCAAAAAAAGCACAACGCCCACCACAAAAAGAACGCCCCACAGCACTCGAGTATAAAAACGACGGGGATAACGTGGATGCCGTAACGATCGAACGAATTGCTGCACTCGCTTACTAATCATGATGATAAGGCTCCTGATGTATGATAGTAAACACCCTGTAGAGCTGCTCCAAGAATATCAAACGTACCAGCTGGTGCGAAAATGTAAGTTGCGACAAGGATACCTGCTGCGGAAAACTCGCACGTACCTCCTCCGAAAATCCATACGCACCACCCACTACAAAAGCAAGCTTCGAAACCCCTTGTACTGTAAAAGTTTCCAACATAGAAGCCAAAGCGCGCGAGGTATACTCCCGTCCGTGCTCGTCCAGAAGTAGTACCCGATCATAACCTTTCAGATTTTCCAGAAACTGTACCCCCTCCCTACGGATAAGCTCCTCCTGTGGCAAACGTGATGCATTGCGAACCGGTGGCAAAACTCGTACCTCAAAACGACAATAATGCCCAAGACGCTGCACATAATCCTCCATCCCCGCAACCACATACGGCAACGTAGTTTTCCCCAATAATACTAGATCCACCCGCAACATCCTATAACAAAAATACAACCATTACACAATGTAGCGCAAGTTGTGCAGTAAGTAGTATCTTACCAACGAATAACTTCGCATTCATAACAAACCGTAGTTTTTATTCTGACAACTCCTAATCCACGTATCCGAAACCATGCAACTCGCGCCACACGATGCTTTAAGCACCTCGCTCCGTCAAACTCAAGTCGCACAAGACCAATACACAAACTTTGTAAACACCCTCCGAAACTTTCTTGAACGAATTGAAGACGGACAACGTGAAGAAACCCAAAAAGTCTACTTGCGCGATTTCCTACAATCGACCTTCTATGCCGAATACGACATGCCCCTCGGAGAAAACGACATAGACCTCGCCATCCGATTGCACAAATCCCCAACCTCACGTTTCGCAGTACTCTTCGAAGTCAAGACCACGACCAACCGGAACGAGATGATCTCACGCGAAAATCTCAACCGAAAAGCCCTACAAGAACTCCTACTATACTACCTCCGCGAGCGTGTACTTAACAAAAATACCGACCTGCGACACCTCGTCGTTACCAACCTCTACGAGTACTTCATATTCGATGCTCAAGAATTCGAAGAGTCCTTCTACAAACCCCTACGCGAGGTCTTTCTCGATTACGATGCCGGACGGAAGACCTTCACCCTAACACGCGACTTCTACACCGAAATTGCAGCACCGGCCATCGACGCCATCCAGACCAATTTACGCTATACCTACTGCAATTTACAAGAGGTGCTGCCCAAAATCGAAACCGACAACGAAAAACAAACTCCCGCCCTACTCAATCTCTACAAGCTATTTAGCCCCACTCACCTACTTAAAGAACCAGAAACGCGAGATACCAACAAACTAGACTCCGGATTCTACAACGAACTACTACATCTCATCGGACTCGTAGAAACACGCGATACCTCTTCTAGCAAAAACGTCATCGTACGTGTGCCAGAAAAAGAAAGAAACCACGCAGCACTCATCGAACAAACTATCGGCTGGGTGGAAGAAAAATTCGTAGCCTTTCCCAACGCAGAGCATTATGGGGCAAATCCCGACGAACAGGTCTTCAATATCTCACTCGAGCTCTGTATCATATGGCTCAACCGCATACTATTCCTAAAGCTTCTGGAAGCTCAACTACTTCAGTATCACGAGGGTGCGCAAGACGTAGAATTCCTAAACAAAGAAAAACTACATACCTTTTCCGAACTCAATACCCTCTTTTTTCAAATCTTAGCACGTGAGCCACAAAAACGTGTAGATTCCCTCTTCTCGCGCCAATTTAAGCGAATCCCATACCTGAATAGCTCCCTTTTCGAAGAAACGGCTCTCGAACGCACCACCCTCTTTATTAGCGAACTTATGCAACAAGAGCTGCCACTATATCCACACAGCGTCCTACGAAAATACTTAGATCGCCCCCTCGGCGACACTCTGCCCATTCTAGACTATCTCTTAGACTTTCTCGACGCCTACGACTTCTCATCTTCGCCCGCCACCAACAACGACAACAATAAAACCGTGGTAAATGCCGCGGTACTCGGACTCTTCTTCGAAAAGATTAACGGGCATCGCGATGGCTCTATCTTTACGCCAAGCTATGTAACGATGTTTGTTTGTCGCGAGACTATCCTACGCACCGCACTCCAAAAGTTCAACGAACGTTATGGATGGTCATGTAAAACCTTCGAAGACCTTTACAACCAAATAGATAAGATCCCCATCGCCGAAGCCAACGACACCATCAACTCGATGCACATTTGCGACCCTGCCGTAGGTTCGGGGCATTTCCTCGTATCAGCACTCAACGAATTCATCGAATTCAAATTCCGCTTAGATATCCTACAGGACGACAACGGACAACGCATCCGGAAACGCGATTATACCTTCGCTATACAAAACGACGAACTCCTTGTAACAGACGAACGAGGAATTCCTATCGAATACCACGTAGGGCATGCCGAGAGCCAACGCATACAAGAAGTACTCTTTCGCGAGAAACGATACATCATCGAACACTGTCTCTTTGGCGTAGATATTAACCCTATCTCTGTACAAATCTGCAGACTACGACTCTGGATGGAACTCCTAAAAAACGCCTACTATACCGCCCAAAGCCAATACCAATACTTAGAGACTCTACCCAACATCGATATCAACATCCGATGCGGAAACTCGCTCATCTACCTACTACCTCTCGATAGCAATATCAGCACCGTACTGGAAAATACCGACATAACACCTCAAGCCCTCCGCAAACAGATCTCCGAGTATCAGAATACGCATCAAAAAGCTGCAAAATATGCCCTAGAAGCAAAGATCCACGAAGCTACTACAAAACTAAAACGTGGTTTGCGTGCCAACGACCAAAAACGAATCGAATTACAAAACCTCCGCACCGAACTGCAAAACCTAACAACCATCAATCCGCTGTTTGAACGAAATGCCAAGGAACAAAAAGAGCACGAGCGACAACTCAAGCAACTCACCAAACGCATTGCTGAACTCGAAGCCTATTTCTACGAACAGGAAAACAACCGCACCTACTACAACGCTTTTGAATGGCGTATTGAGTTCCCAGAGGTATGGGATGCGGAAGGAAATTTCAGCGGTTTCGATGCCATCATTGGCAATCCGCCCTACATCCAGTTGCAATCTCTCGCCGCACTCACAGAAGTGCTAAAACGACAGCAAAACTACGACACCTACAATGCCCGAGGCGACATCTATGCCCTATTTTACGAGCTAGGATACCGCCTACTACGTCCGGAGGGCGTCCTCTGCTTCATAACGTCCAACAAGTGGATGCGTGCAGGCTACGGAGCTGAGTTGCGCGAATTTTTAGCCCGACGTACTGCTCCAGAACTGTTACTCGATTTCGGTGGGATACAGATCTTCGAGAGTGCCACGGTCGATACCAATATCCTCCTCTTTGCCAAACGTGAGCCACAAACCACTACCCTCTGCGCTACCGGCGAAAACGCTTTTGAGTGCCTAAAAAAAACGAGCGTTTTG
>CAUTNK010000023.1:0-30882 GCA_963540065.1 uncultured Bacteroidia bacterium | reverse complement strand
TACAACGGATACGATAAGCCATGAAATTACCATGAGAGTCGGTCACTTGCAACTTGTCATTACCGATCAGTGCATCTACGTCTACCTGAATCCAACGCCAGTTGTTTATTTTGGAAGTAGGAGATACATCATCAAATTGATTCCAGTTGCTTATGTTGTTGAGATAGTCTTCTAGCTTTTTTTCTGGATCTCCCGCTCCCACACGCACAAAATTCGATGTAGGAGGCGTAACGGTATTATCCCATTTAGTTTTGAAGAGCTCAAAATTCCCGACAGAAGTAAGGTCGTTGTCTGTAGGATGCACAAAGGCCAACATATTGAGATAAAAAGTATAGTCATCAGCTTTCTTCTGTGCACGGCTAAAATCCACAACCTTAGAGCCTGTACAGTGTTTCTCGCTAGAAAGTGGCGGTAGTATAGCAGCACCTCTTTGTCCTCCCTTACGGTTAGAATGCACAAATCGGTCGGCACCTGACATATGCAGAACCACGATTCTCCCCGTAGATTCTATCGCATAGGCCTTCCGATTTCCGGTCATCTTTACCGCTTTCTGTTCGTACCTTGCTAAAGTTACGGGAGGTTGCCCGCTAATCTTTACTGTTGAAGGTTCTTGAGCTAGTATATAAAAATACTCTTGATCGATTTTCGGATGCCAGATGCCACGAATAACTCCATAATTGTTCGACAAATAATAGGTTGGAACAATCTGATCCATAATAATATCCGGGTTAGGACCATTAATAAGCCCTTCCTGATAAGTAATGGCAAGTCGTCCCCCAGAAGCAGGCGCCTGATGCACAGACTCTACTATAATACCGGGAAAGGTCTCACTGGGGGTTCTTCCTGTCTGATACATATCGTCAAACCCAGAATGCGGATCACCTGCACTAAGATTTTCAAAATGCTCGGCATAGGGTGTAATAATAGACGTCTCGCCTTTATTGAGCCAGAATTCTATTTTCCCTTTATACTTCGGGTCATTCCACTTTATGCGTTCGCCCCACTTCGAGTTGTAGCCGTAGGTATTAGTATTTACCCATATATCGTGCTTAAAATAGAGACGAACTTTCGTATTATCCTCCGTAGCAGTAATATTTATAGAGCGATAGGGCGGGAGCACGTCTTGTTTTTTATTATAACGAGAATCCGACAACGATAAATGGGTCTGCATCGGGATATGGAACCAAGAAGCCAATGCCGAATGCCCTTTTAGTACCATCATTTCGCGATTGGCTGGAGCCGCAATTTCGAGATAGGCGTTAAAATTGTAACGCTTATTATTGGAAAAAGTCGTTGGCACTGCTTCCAGAAATACACCTTTTTTTGTTCGATTAATGTAGGGACGCGGCGCATTCAGATCGCTCTCGCTCCAGTCCAAGACATTCTCTATGTACTGGGGACGATTAGCAGCAGGACAAGTACGCAATTTTCCCCATTGATAAGGCTGATAGAACCAATCCTTTTCGAAGGCTCCCGGACTACCATGCGAAGTGAGGTTGATGCGAATTTTACCCGAAGCTGGAATGTCGAACACCTGGGGGGTAAATCCCGGTTCGGCAGGTAAAGATAGTTTTACCGAAGTAGGTCCACCTACAGATGTAAGATGAAGATATACATTGAGATGCGCAGGATTGTGTGCATCTGGTATGATATGCCCACGTGTAATTTCCGGGACATCAAACCAGTATTCCCTATCGCCTTGTGCCCAACTAGCCAAAGCGAAAAGCCCCATGAATCCTAGGACAAGCAAAAAACGCCCTGTAACTGTTTGAATAATATTTTTCATGGCAGCAACCTCCCAATATCTTTTTCCCTCCAAAAATACCCCATTTCGTTGTAAGTATGTTGTGCAAATGTACAACGTATGACCAATTGATACCATGGAGTGATGAAGCACTACTAGCTAGATTGTAATCTATCTAACCACTATTTCCACATTTGATACGATATAAATAAACCGAATTTAGCGCAGGTAACCTATCTTTGTATTGAGTAGCGTGAAGAAAAAGGATGAGTAAAACAGTTGATTTCCGTGGTGAGGTATCAGAACTTTGGAAACCACATACCACGAGTGTCCGTGTTCGGTACGGTGAGACGGATGCTATGGGTTACGTGTATTATGGAAACTATCCCCTTTATTTCGAAGTGGGGCGGAACGAGACCATGCGAGCCTTGGGATTCCCCTACGGTCGTATCGAAACGTACGGAATCATGATGCCTGTAGTAGATATGCAATTGCACTACGAAACGCCTGCACACTACGACAACCTACTAGAAATAACAACTGGTTTCTTAGATCTCCGCTCAGCGTCCGTCGTTTTTGGCTATATTATTACTCGTCCGGAAGACTACCAACGTATCGTCTACGGCACTACTACCCTCGCTTTCGTAGATGCACAGAGTCGGAAACTCGTTCGGGTTCCTGCACATGTTCGCGAACAAATTGCTTGGCAAGCGTAGTTTACGATGAGTGGAAGCCCTCACCTTTTTTTTGCACAATGGCTCTTTACAGCAGAGCTCTTGGTGAGTTTGCTCTACGTATTTACCATCCTTACGGCAGTCGTGGTTGTAATCTTGGACAAACGAGATCCCACGAAAGCCATGCTCTGGGTCGTAGTCTTGGTTATGTTACCTATAGCAGGACTATTACTTTACTTCTTCTTCGGGCAGAATCTGCGGCGCCGCCATATTTTCAAACGAAAAAAACGCGTAGATAATTCTTATCTAAACGTAGAAACCTTTTCGCACTGCATATCCTACGTCGATTCGGAAAGCAGCCTAGCAAATGTTGCTACCTACCGGCATGTAGCGCAATTGTTGGTTAACAATAGTTTGGCGCCTGTTATCAGCGGCAATGCGGTAAAGCTCTTTCATGAAGGGGTGAGTGCTTTCGAACAACTCATTGCAGATCTGGAAGGTGCGCGTGAACTCATCCACATGGAGTATTTTATCTTTCGTGCGGATCGATTAGGGAGGCACATTGCCGAGATTCTAAAAGCAAAAGCCCATGCAGGTATAGACGTCCGCCTCATTTACGATGCCGTAGGGAGCTGGGGGATCCCCAAAAGCTTTATTCGCGATCTCCGGGCGGCGGGGGTTCAGATTTATCCTTTTCAACGCGTGATCTTCCCATACTTATCTAGTCGGCTGAATTACCGAAACCATCGGAAAATACTAGTAATCGACGGTACTATTGCGCATATGGGCGGGATGAATGTTGCCGACAAATATATATCCGGCGATCCAGTGGTCGGTCAGTGGCACGACACGCAAATGCGTATTGAAGGACCCGCAGTATCTGCACTCCACCTAGTCTTTCTGACCGACTGGGCTTTTGTCTCTCGCAGTCCATATTCGTTTACTCCGCTAGATTTTACGCAGCGCACACTACCCGGGCATACGGCTCTGCAGATTACTAACAGCGGACCGGATAGCGACTGGGCTGCCATCATGCAATCGTTCTTTTTAGCCATCTCAAAAGCGAGTAAGCATATCTACATAACCACCCCCTACTTTGTGCCGAACGAAAGTATCCTAACAGCGCTGCGCACCGCTGCACTCAGCGGGATAGATGTCCGGATTCTACTCCCTTTCAAAAGCGACTCTCGGTTTGTACTCTGGGCAACCTTTGGCTATATCAGCACACTACTCGAAGCAGGGATCCGCGTCTTCCTCTTCCAAGGAGGCTTTAACCACTCCAAAATAATGATGATTGATGGCAACCTCGCAACCGTAGGTTCTGCCAATATGGACATCCGGAGCTTTGAGGATAGTTTCGAAGTAGCGGCATTTATCTACGATTCCGAACTCACCGCACAACTAGAAGCCATCTTTTTGCGCGACACCCTCCAGAGTAAAGAGATCGACCTAGAGGAATGGGTTCAGCGCACCTTTTGGAACCGAATGCGACATTCTTTTGCGCGACTCTTTAGTCCGTTGTTTTAAGCTCCTAGTTTTTTCGCACTGTCATGCTCGACCTCGAACAGCTTTTAGAAATCCCCGCACAGCGCTTTGTAAATTTCTGGCACAAGCACGCGATCACTATCTTGCTCATACTCATATTCAATGTACTGATTGCTATTGGTTTAATGAGCTGGCATCTGCGCACCGATGCCCCACCTATCGAAACTGCACTCACCCTAGATTTTGAAGACCAAGAAGCTGTAAAAGAACTAGAACGACTGACGGAAGAGTACAACGAGCTCTTAAACAACAACCTCCCCATTCGTAATATCACCGTCAATGCGCATGCACCCAAAGAACTAGACGGCGGTTTGGCAGACGACAAACACAGGAATGCCTATGACATCTACGACGAAATGCATCGGCTACGGGCAGCACAAGCAGAAAATAATAGCATAGAAAAACCAAGCGACGGCGAAGAACCCGTCGAAAATATTGCAGCACCTACCCCCCCTCCCCCCGACAAACGCTACCAAGGACCTACAGTTTTAAGCTATATCCTAGACAACAGAACTCCACTCGCCCTCCCCATCCCAGCCTACCAATGCTTGTATGGCGGAGTTGTAGTAGTAATCATTCATGTTAATCGGCAAGGGAAAGTAATTCGTGCCGGCATTAACACACACACCTCCGGAAGTAGCTCCGAATGCCTACACCAAGCAGCTTTGCGAGCCGCCTACAGTTCGCGATTTACTGCTCGCAACGAAGCTCCCGAAATTCAGGTGGGCGAAATTACTTACCAATTTGTACAGCAATAGAAACCATCTACCAAATACAACTAAAGGATTACAATAGACTACAAAGACTATAGAGTAGCTGCTGAAAAATCCTTATTTGTGGTTATTCTTAATTAAGCAAAAGACAAATACCTTTGCAGCGTTAGAACATTAATATCAGTTGTAGTTAATGATGAAAAAAATCTTTTACGGGTGTTGTGTTGCGACTGCAGCACTGCTATTATTGTCGTCGTGTCGAGCTGACAAGGTAAAAAAGAACGAAAAAGAGAAAGAAGAGAAAGAACAGCAAGAGCAGCAGGCTGGTGTAAAAGAACTTACTATTGATGCTGCTCGCTTAGGCTTTGCCTTCGTAAACTTTGAGACCGGGAAGGTAATCACCGATCTCAACAAAGACAACGCTAAAAACCAGACAGACTGGGATTTTGGTGTATCGCGCTTCTACTTCAAAACCAACAGTGGCACGTCCGGTATCGGTAAGGGTGGCGCTTTCCGCACTCCAACCGAAGAGACGAAGGATATTAAATTGCATGAGTATAATAAAATCCCAGGAGAGAACGATTGGAAAATTGATGAAGATGGCGAGTTCGAGAGTACCAAAGGTTCGGGTATGACGCCAGGTACTTTCGTAACGACAGGACTGAACTTTGCATTAACTACCGTTTTCAAAAATCCGAAAAATTATGCCGCTGGTGGTTCAGAAAATGTAACCAGTTTTGGTATATACACCTATTTATACGGAATGCCACCAAGCAAATTTCCTCCACGCATGGAAAAGTGCATATTCTTTGTACGTTGTGCCAACGGAAAAATTGCAAAATGTCGCTTAGATTATGCCGGCGATAAGCATCCCTACCACTTCAAACTTACCTATATCTACCCTGTAGAAGGATAACCAAACAGATACTACCGAAAAGTGTGGCAAGACCCCTAGTTGTTTTGTCGCACTTTTGTGTGTATCTACTCACTAAAGTGGTAAGGTATGAATAAACATATAATACTCCTTGTAGGACTTCTGAGTCTCGCCTCATCCCACTACCTTCTCGCGCAAGAACCCGCAACTCCTCAACAAACACCAAACAACGCAACAAAGCCCCAGGACTCGACCGTGATGCGCGAGGTCGACGTAGACGATGTTGTGATAACTTCCGACCGTCAGCCACGTCCGCTACGCAACGTTCCGGTTATCACACACGTAGTGCGCAAAAAGGAAATAGAGCGCATAAATCCACGCTCTATGCTCGACGTGATCGATTTTGTACTCCCTGGCATAGAATATAATATTCACGGCTCGCAAGAACGCCTTTCAATACAAGGTTTATCGAGCGACTACGTCCTCTTCCTTGTAGACGGCGAACGAATTACCAACGAGGGAAGTGGTACTGTCGACCTCAATCGCATTGACCCCAACAATATAGAGCGGATCGAAATGGTACGAGGCTCTGCCTCTTCGCTCTACGGCTCTAATGCTATCGGCGGAGTAATCAACATCATAACCCGTACAGCACAACGCCCAGTAGAAGCCAACTACACAGGGCTCTACGACTCGCGAGGGGTACAACGTCACAATGTCTTTGTAGGGGTAAAGCAAAAAGGATGGCAATCCTCGACAACTGGCGGATGGTCGTTCCAAGATTCCTACGGCTTACAAAAAGCTGGTAATGATGTTTTGGACACGGTTACCGTACCTGGCAACGAAATCTGGAACGTTAGCCAAAAATTAGGATATTCGAATCCGAAGGGAACTTGGAAAATAGAAGCCAACGGAACCTACAACCAACGCGAACAATTCTTTGTCGACGACTGGTTCAATCGCTATGCCTTTTACAAAGCAGGGCTAAACACCCAGTACCGTTTCAACGAAAGTTACAACCTAGATTTCTCCTACAATCACGACGGCTATAAGCGCGATATCGTCGTAGAGAAAGGTCCCGTTACAGGCACCCAGCCCATTTACAACTACCTAACGCATACCTCACGCCTCCAGCTCAATGCAAAACCGTGGGGCGAACACTACCCTACCTTCAATCTGGGTTTTGAGTCGGTAAATGAGCTATCGCGCGGCGACCGGTTTAAGGATGCAAAAGCCTATCGCAGTGCCGGTACCTATACCGCTTATTGGCAAACGGAATGGCGACCCATAGACAAGCTCACCCTAACCGAAGGTGTACGCCTCGACATCCACTCGCAGTTCAGTACTCACGCTACCCCCCGCGTCGCGATTATGTGGCGCGAAAAATTTTGCGCTCTCCGCGGCTCCTATTCTATGGGATTCCGCTCCCCAACCCTAAAAGAGCTCTTCATGGAATGGAACCACCAAGGGATGTTTATCATACAAGGTAGCCCCAATCTACAACCGGAAACAAGCCGGATGTTTGCACTGTCGCCGGAGTTTATTTTTGGAAAAATCAATTTCAGCGTAACCGGGTACTACAACATCTTTGACAACCGCATCGTACAACGCTACGAAATAGAAGGGAACAAGAATTATTTGCGCTATACCAACCGGTCGGGGAGCTCTTGGATAACGGGCGTGCAGACGCTCTTTACCTACAACATCCTCCGCGGCTTAGACCTCCGTTTGAACCACTCCTTTGTATACGACGTTTATGAAGTGAGGGACAAAGACGGAAAACGTTACGACATGTCGGAAGTACGCCCACATTCTGCATCAGCTGCGGTGCATTATCGCTTCACTTTCTTACGCGACTATTCGGTAGGAACCGACATATCTGCTCGCTATAGCGGTCCGCTCCACGCAGCATTTGTAAAATCGGCTAAAGAAAATACCTACGAGTACCGCGACTACCCGGGCTACTACACCGTGCGTGCTAGTATTAGTGCCTCATGGAAGCGCTATCTGACGCTAACCCTCGGGAGCGAGAATTTGCTCAACCACATAGATAAGCAAGTAAGTATTGTAACCTCCCTCTCACCCGGCAGAAGCTTTTATGTTTCGCTGGCAGCACGCTACTAAATTTCGTTCCGACGAAACGAAAACAACAGAAATTAAGTATTTTAGGTTTAGGGCATGAAAAAGAAGCTATTAGTTGGTATCCTTATCGCAGTATTAGTGATAGTGGTCGGTGGGCTGATCTATTTATTCCGTCCACGTCCCGTGCGCATTGCATTGGTAAACTACTCCGAGTCGATGTGGAAAGGGATGATGCGAGCCGTAGACAGGAAAAATGTGAGCTTACACATCGTAAAATCTACCGAGGAGCTCGCAGCATACGACGGCGTTATCGCTTTTGGTATGGGATTAAAATGGACAGAGGAGGATCGAGAGCGAGTACGTGCCCTAGATACCAAGGGAATCCGCTACATGACCATCATGGTCACAACACCCGAGAACGACCTCACAAACATAGATTCCACACAACGCTTCGCCTTCCTAAAATACTTCCGAAATGCAGGGATCAGTGCCGGTGCATCGAACCTCCGTTGGGGTTTCAACTATTTCAGATCTGAAATCCTAAAAAAGGATCTGCGCGAAGGCGAGATTCAAGACGCAATAGACTACCCCGGCGAGTGTCTCTTTGCTAAGAACTTGCCCGACAAAGGCTTCCTAACTGTTGCCGAATTCCAAGAATACTACAACACACATGGGTATCGTGAGGGCGCTCCAAAACTGGCTTTCTTTACCGGAATGGCAAGTGGACCCTTTAGTCCGGATCGCGAACACCTCGATTCTATTCTAACCGCTTTCGAACACGTCGGATTCAACGTCTACCCGATAACAGCTGGCGAAAAACGACTAGAATACCTAGAGACTATCAATCCGGATCTGGTCGTCTACATGCCACACGGTCGGTTTATGGGCGGTACGTCCAAAGAGGTAGAAGCTTGGTACACCCGCCACAATATCCCGCTTTTTGCGCCACTGACCATCAATATGCTTAAGGAGGTTTGGGAAAAGGATCCCAATGGGATGATGGGCGGATTCCTAAGTCAGAGCGTTGTAACACCCGAAATGGATGGCGCTCTGATGCCGTATGTAATCATAGCGCAACAAGCAGACGCAGACGGGGTTACCTACAACTACACCATCCCCGAACGTATCGAAACCTTTGCTAAAACCCTTTGGAACTACGTATCCCTGCAACGCAAACCCAACAACGAGAAAAAAGTCGCGATTGTCTACCTAAAAGGTCCCGGTAGTAACACGCTTGTTGCCTCGGGATTGGAGGTGATTCCTTCACTCTACAATATCCTAAAGGCTATGCAAAGTAAGGGCTACAATGTGGAAGGGTTACCCGACTCCCCTGCCGAGTTTGGCAAAATCCTTATGACACAAGCTCCACTCTTCAATAGCTATGCAGAAGGCTCTACAAGCAATTACCTCCTGAGTGGTTATCCGGAGCTCGTACGCGGCGATTCGCTAAAGGCATGGATGAGTCGCGTTATGACTCGCGCACAAATGGACACGCTGCGTAAAAAGTTTGGCGAGGTACCCGGTGAATACCAAACCGTTGAAAAAGATGGCGTAACCTGTATCGGCGTTGCAAAAGTTCGTTTCGGTAACATCGTACTGCTGCCGCAACCAGCGCAAGGGGTCGGCACCAACGACTTTAAGATGGTACACGGCTCGGCAGGTACGCCAGCATATCCGTTCCTCGCTGCTTACATGTGGGCACGCCATGGATTCGGAGTAGATGCCATCATGCACTTCGGTACGCACGGCAGTCTGGAATTTATACAAGGAAAACAAGTTGCCCTAAGCTCTGAAGACTACCCCGACCGCCTCATTTACGACATCCCACACTCCTACTACTACACCACTGCCAACGTCGGCGAAGGGATGATTGCCAAAAGGCGTAGCTATGCACAGATCGTATCGTACTTGCCTCCGCCCTTTATAGCCACACAGCTGGAAGGTGCCGTAGGTAATTTCCTGAAGCTTACCGAAAAATACCTAAGCTCGGAAACAGACGACCCAAAACTCTCGCTCCAAATTAAACAACTAGCTGTTAAAGAAGGCTATCATCGCGATCTAAAGCTAGATACCATCCTCACCACCCCCTATTCGCGAGAAGAGATAGACCAACTTGCCGATTTTTTACAAGAACTTGCATCAGCAAAAATCGTAGGTGGTGCATACATATCTGGCGAAATATTCCCCGAGCGGAAAATCCAGTCCAGCGTACTCCTCATGGCAGAGGATCCTGTAGCGTATGCACTCTCGCAAATAGATGTCTGCCGCGGTAAAGTAACTCAGCAAAAACTCAAGAGTGGCGCTTACTTCGATTCGCATTACTTAAAACCCGCCGAAGGATTCGTTCGCAAAATACAAGCCAATCCTAATATATCAATCGATGGTTTGCTCCGTGAGGCAGGTGTAACAGCTGCAGATCTAGCCCTTGCACAACGTGTTGCTGCTTGGCAAGACGCACAAAACGACAACGGTATGGGGATGATGGGAATGGGCATGCGTATGCCTCCCATGGGTGCGATGAGTGGTATGGGTGGTAATGCTAAAATGGGTGGTATGCCACCGGCGGGTATGGGCAATGCCAAGAAAGATGGTATGCCTCCGGCAGATATGAAAGGAGCGGAACATCCCAAGGGAAACGCGATGCCGCCTGCAAGTATGGGTGGCGCAAAAACCGAAGCTCCCACTCCCGAGGAAATCCAATTGGGCGATGCTGTTAATCTGCTTCGTCGCTCGTTAAGCAAAGTCGAGACTTACGATCGCCTGCTACGTACCAGCCCTGCCATCGAGCTCAATGCCATACAAAATGCATTTGCCGGCGGTTATACCGCAAGCTCTCCGGGTGGCGATTTCATATCTAGCCCTGATGTACTGCCTACGGGGCGCAATCTTTTTGCGATAGATGCCGAACGGACTCCGACAAAAAATGCTTGGGAACACGGCAAACAACTTGCAGACGACCTAATAGCCGATTACAAGCGTCGGAATAATGGAGAATCGCCTCGCAAGGTTAGCTTCTCGCTCTGGAGTAGTTCCTTTATCGAAAGCGAAGGAACCACTATAGCCGAAATCTTTTACCTACTCGGCGCAGAACCCGTCTACGACCGCATGGGGCGTGTACAAGACGTACGACTAATCCCCTTAGAAGAGTTAGGGCGCGGACGTATCGATGTCGTAGTACAAACCTCTGGGCAGTTCCGCGACTTAGCTGCTAGCCGCTTATTCCTGATACAAAAAGCCGTAAACTTGGCTGCTGAAGCAGACGAAAACGAAGCCGAAAATCAGATCCGAAAGGGCGTCAACGATGCCGAGCGTGTCCTACTAGACAAGGGAATCGCACCCCTCGAAGCGCGACGGTTAAGCAGATACCGTGTCTTTGGTGGGCTTAATGGATCCTACGGCACGGGTATTCAAGGCATGGTGGAAAGTGGCGATAGTTGGGAAACACGCAAAGAAATTGCTGAGGTCTATATCAACAATATGGGGGCTGTATATGGCGATCGCGAGAACTGGGAATCCTTTACCAACGGCGTCTTTGAAGCAGCGCTACAAAATACTGATGCCGTAGTACAACCCCGTCAGAGCAATACTTGGGGTGCGCTAAGTCTCGATCACGTCTACGAATTTATGGGTGGGATGACGCTTGCGGTTCGTGAAATCACCGGTAAAGATCCCGAAGGATATTTCAGCGATTTACGTAACCGTCGCCGCGTACGAACACAAGAACTTAAACAGTCGATCGGTGTAGAAGCACGCACTACCATACTTAACCCGACCTACATCAAAGAATTGGTAAATGGTGGCGCCGGAGCTGCTAGTAGCTTCGACGAGCTCATCCGCAATACCTATGCTTGGAATGTGATGAAGCCCTCGGTAATCGACAAAGAGCTCTGGGACGAAATCTACAATACATACATATTGGACGATAAACAACTCGGGACATTAGAGTTCTTTGAACGCGAAAATCCGGCCGCATTGCAGGACTTTACCGCAGCCATGCTCGAAACCGTCCGCAAAGGCATGTGGAAAGCATCGCCCGAACAAATCCAAAAGATTGCCGAGGTACACACCGCTTCGATCCAAAAAGACAAAGCGGGCTGTAGCGGAATGGTTTGTGGCAATGTGAAATTGCACGACTTTATAGCACAACAGGTGACTCCGGAGCAGGCACAAGAGTATCAGAAAAACATCAACTCGGTACGCGAGGTTGCAAAAAATGCAGAAAATGGCGAAAAAGCCAAAGTGCTAAAGAAAGAGTCCGACAACTCTCAAACAAACGCAAAATCCGACACACAGAGTGCAATCCCTTGGACAATTGTGGCTGGAGTGGTAATTTTGCTGCTGATTCTGATACAAATCGTTCGTCGCGCGAAAAACAAAAAACGTCGTGAATAATGTCTTCCTGCTGCTAAGTTTCTTAGCAGTCTTCAAATTGCTAGTAGAAGAGGGTGAGCGCCATTCGTGGTGGTTGCGAGGCGTTCATGCTCTTCTGTTAGGTGGCTTCGTAGTAGCACTGCACCCGATATGCCTCACCATCAACAAAATCTGGGTAGACGAGACGCTCAACACTCTCCGTTGGCTCAACGACGTCACGCTCTACGTAATGCTCGATCTCCTGCTGTGTATCCTAGCAGTGAGCTCGCAAGATATTCGTTGGCCATCACGTGCCCGCTACCGCTACTATGGGCTCTTGCAACTGATTTTTGATGTTCTACACAAACTGGCTTACTATCTACCCCCTTTACTTATTTTCCCCGCGCTGTTCTATTTTCGCGTAGAACTCCTGTACCTACTTACAGGCTATTCCTTCACACTCGTCACAGCTCTTTTAGCAATAGCCGTTGTAACGGTTACGCTCTTTGCACCTTATTTAAGTCGGTTTCTGGCTTTTAATCGCGAGACGGCAATACTACTAAGCTTTCTGACCTTTTTGCTAGTGGTAACCGCCATGCTGTTCACCCCCGAAGGGCTAGTACATGGCGTAGTACGAGGCTCGCTATCTGCCGAAGCTTTGCATGCCGGACTCTTGCTCCTTGTCCTAACCTTTGTAGTTAGCATAGGCTTTTTAGTTGAAAGAAGTCGCCGCAAACGACTTAGCCAATAGAAATTTGAAGCATCTAGAGAATTATGAAGTTTATCACGGATATCATGTTTTGGGTCTCGAACGGGTTACTCATACCCGTTATTGTAGGGCTCATATGTCTGTTTATACTCGCTTTACTCCTCCTTGGGGGGTATCTGGGCGTACGGCAACGACAACGCGCCCACACGAAGAAATATACGCCTCTTTTCAATACCATAAAATATCAGGGCTTAACACCGCTCGAAGATGCCCTTACTACTGCAGAGCGTGCTACGCCTTTCGAAAAGATAGCTTTGGATCTGCTACATGTATCGAAAGCCGAGCGGAACTACCTGATTTCGAACTACGAACTCGAACTCGAGAAACATCTCGCTCGCCCCAAGATTCTTACCAAATTCGGACCGATTCTCGGACTTATGGGTACGCTTATCCCTATGGGACCCGCTCTCGTAGCACTCGGTACTGGCGACGTAGCCTCTATGGCATACAATATGCAAGTAGCATTCGCTACCACAGTCCTAGGTATGTTTGCATCCGGAGTTGGTTATTTCCTACTACAAACCTACCGCGCCTACAACCAACAAAGCCTCGTCTGGTTAGATTACATCAACGATACCCTAGAAAATGCGTAACCCTAGGCGGAAATTTAGAGAAGAGGATATAGATCCGTCAAGTCTCTTGGCGAATATGTTCGACATTGCTATGGTACTCGCACTAGGGCTCATGGTAGCACTTGTCACGAAATTCAATATGACCGAGGTTTTCTCGCAGGAGGATTACACGATTGTTAAGAATCCGGGTAAGGAAGATATGGAGATTATCATAAAGAAGGGTGAGAAGATCGAAAAGTACACCCCCAGTGCCGAAACCGAAAGCAGCAACAAGTCTAAGGGTAAAAAGATCGGAATCGCCTACCAGTTAGAGAATGGCGATATTGTCTATATACCCGAAGAATAGGATACCTCGGCACGAAGCATATGATGTTTGCCTAGGGCTCCGGGAAGTCGTTGCACAGCAAAACCCGTATCGCGCAGTGTGCGCTTGACTATCCCGGCAGCACTGTATGTTACAACTGCCCCTCCGTCTACCAAAGCTCGCCTCACATCGGTAAAGACGTCTGAACTCCACTGCTCAGGGACATGCGACGGGCTAAAAGCATCGAAATACACTATATGAAAGCTATGCTCAGGCGCATGATACTCCAAGAAATCGACCTGAAGCTTGGTAATGCTTATTTGCGGCGATAACGACACCTCTACTCCCCAAGGCGCTTCGTGCGCAGCATACCACAGAGATAGCACAGCCGGATCGGTAGCAAACAAAGCTCCTCGCACAATATCTACAGAGACCGGATACTGTTCTAGGGTAGTATACTTGAAGCCGTTCCCCGTACGAAGCGACCATTCTAAGGTTGCCAACAGATTAACCCCCAAACCGAAGCCGTATTCTAAGATATGGATAGGGGGCGTAAAGGCGCAGGATGCTACACCGTTCGCTACAAACACATGGCGCGACTCGGTAAGAGCTCCACGCATAGAATGGTAACTTTCTCCGAAGCGTTCGGAATATAGGGTACTGGAACCATCTGCCGTTTGCTGCAACTCGCAATCGTTACCCAATATGCAAAGACTCGCCACCATAGCAAGCGCAATAGTCTAAATTGCGTTATCTTCCACACGCAAATTATCTATTATAAAGTCCTGACGGAAAGGCGTATTATTACCCATGAAGAACTCTAGCAATTCGTTGATCGAGTCCTCGCGAGAGAGTCGAACCTGATCTAATCGGATATCGTCGCCTAGGAAGCCCTTAAACTCGTCGGGCGAAATCTCACCCAAACCTTTGAAACGTGTAATTTCTGGCTTCTCGCCCAACTTCTTTACAGCAGCATCTCGCTCGGCTATACTGTAACAATATTTGGTTTGTTTTTTGTTGCGAACCCGAAACAATGGCGTCTGAAAAATATATAGGTGCCCCTGCCGAATGAGATCCGGAAAGAACTGCAAAAAGAACGTTACCAACAACAGACGAATATGCATCCCGTCGTCATCGGCATCAGTAGCAATTACAACCTTCTTATATCGCAGGTTATCCATCCCGTCCTCGATATCTAGGGCAGCTTGGAGGAGGTTAAATTCCTCATTCTGGTAGACAATCTTCTTATCGAGTCCGAAGGTATTTTTCGGTTTACCACGAAGCGAAAACACGGCTTGTACATTCGGGTCGCGCGACTTGGTGATCGATCCACTTGCCGAGTCTCCCTCCGTAATAAAAATCATCGTATCGCCCGCACGTTCGTGGTTCGAGTTGTAGTGGATACGACAATCGCGCAATTTTGGGTTATTTAGTCCTGTTTTCTTAGCACGCTCTTTAGCCAATTTCCGGATCCCCGCCATAGACTTCCTATCGCGCTCATTTTCTTGTATTTTGCGCAAAAGAACTTCTGCCGTAAGCGGATTTTTGTGCAAGTAGTTGTCTAACTCTTCCTTCACAAAATCGCCAATGTACTGACGAATGGTCGCTCCACCCGCCGTCATATCCTTACTACCGAGTTTTGTTTTGGTTTGCGATTCAAAAACCGGGTCTTGCACACGAATACTCAGGGCGCCTACGACCGACATGCGGATATCCTCCGCATCAAAATCCTTACGATAAAAGTCTTTTACTGTACGCACCAGCGCTTCGCGAAAAGCGGAAAGATGTGTCCCACCCTGCGATGTATGCTGTCCGTTCACGAAAGTATAATAATCCTCACCATACGCATCGCGATGTGTAAAAGCTATTTCAATATCCTTACCCTTCAAATGCACGGGCGAATACAACGGTTCGCGTACCATATTTTCAGAAAGGAGATCCAAGAGTCCTCCCTTCGACTGATACTTTTCGCCGTTAAGGGTAATTGTTAGGCTGGTATTTAGGTAGGTATAGTTACGAAGCATCGTCTGCAGGATTGACAAATCGTAACGATAATTCTTAAAAAGCGTCGCATCAGGGTGAAAAATAGTATACGTACCGCTCTTCTCTTCCGGGGCATCAAACTCTTCAAAATTCAGGAGCTTACCACAAGCAAAGGTAGCGCGCGCACCCTTCTTGTCGCGATAACTCGCTATAACATAGCTCGACGAAAGCGCATTTACCGCTTTAATACCAACCCCGTTGAGTCCGAGGGACTTAGTAAATACCCCAGCTTCGTATTTCGCACCCGTGTTCATTTTGGAAGCGACGTCCACCAAGCTGCCCAAGGGTATACCGCGTCCGTAATCGCGCACCGAGACCTCACCCTGTTCCAAATCTACCGTGACGTCAATCTGCGTGCCGAAGCCCATCATATGCTCGTCGAGGGAATTGTCAAAAACTTCCTTCAGAAGCACATAGATGCCGTCGTCGGGTTGTGAACCGTCGCCCAGTTTCCCGATATACATTCCGGGGCGGTGACGGATATGCTCGTCCCACGAAAGGGTTTGAATCGTATCTTCGGTATAATTAATTGCTTGCTGCTCAGACATAAAGTACCAACTATTGTAGAACCAATAAGACCACCCTAACGGAATTGCGACTGCAGTATCGCCTCCAGTGCCCGCATATAGTCGCGTTTCTTAAAACGTGGCGCGTAGATATACCCATCGGTCGTTACCACAGAATCGCCACTCTTTGTAAGACGCGAATAGCTAACAAATGCCCCACCCATAGCATGCCCATAGACTTCCCAAAAGCCGCGTAGATAGGCGACAGTATCGGTACCCCGCTTCAGATAGGTTAGCTCTGGGGGGACTACATCGGCTATAGTCATGTAGGTATTGGGGTTAGGTCCTGGAATGTAGCGGTGGGTAAAAAGATTGCGGTGCGCTAACAAGGTATCCATCGCATACGGAGTCCCGAAATTCGGATATTTATAGACGATAATCCCTTGGCTTATATCAGGGGTTTCTATAGAATACCACTGAAAATCGGGAGCAGAACGCCGTAAGACGTAGCCCTGCGGTACTGTTAGCGAGACTCCGAATAAGGCGCGTATGGTATCGGTTATCAGTTCCTCGCATATGTATTGGTTGCTGTGCTGTAGGCGCTGAAGCTCAATACGTTCGAAAGTATTGTAAAAGCTCCGCTGGTTAGCACTCACATACTCTGCCAACGATTTCTGATCCGCCCCCGTTAGATGTAGAATGCGCTGCCCAGTTGCCCAACGATCGCTTTCTATCCGCAGGGATGGTTGCACAGAATCCGAATGGAAGTGAATCATAAGAATCGTACGAAAGGGCATTAGGATATTAGTAAATGCCTTTTCAGTAATATATATCGTACTAAAGCTAGGTTCGGCTTGTGGGATATATGAATACTCGCTCCGGAGTACGCTTTCCAAAGTATCGCGCAGAGCAGTATGCGTAAGATCCAAACGGGAGATTACCAATATCTCACCCATCTTACCCGAGAGCTTACTTCTGCTACCTGCTCCTCCCCCGTCGTCGCAAGAAAAGATTACAAAAGCTAAGAAGGGGATCAGTACTCCCCAAAGTAACCTACGCATTGCTGTTAAGAATTAACGTTTCTTTTGGAACTTCTTTGGGAGCTGGACTTTCAGAGCTCCCACTGAACCGCGACGAAGAGTATGTACCAACAAATAGCATCCAAAGAGCCAGAAGGGTATACTCAGAATTTGCCCCATGTTGAGCGGCATACCGATTTCGTAGGAACTCTGCGGTTCTTTAACAAACTCTATTACGAAACGTGCCGTAAACATCAGCAGCAAGAATATAGCAAAAAACAAGCCCCGGTACTCTCGGAAATCCGTACGCTTATGGTAGAGTACTATCAACAAAATAAAGACTGCAAAGTAGGATAGAGCCTCGTAAATTTGCGTGGGATGGTGGGGAAGTGTTTCACCCATCCTGACAAAAATAAAACCCCATGGACGTGTGGTCTCTACGCCATAAATTTCGCTATTCATGAGGTTTCCCCATCGGATCATAGATGCAATGAGTGCTATCGGGATCGCAATCCTATCCATAATCCAAAGCATCGGAATCCGGAGCTGACGCGACAAGAGCCAAAGTGCAAGCAATACCCCAACGCCGCCACCGTGACTTGCCAAACCTCCTTCCCAAAAATAAAACAACTCTATCGGACGCGATAAATAGTAGATCGGGTCATATACTAAGCAATGCCCCAAACGTGCGCCTATAAGCACCCCTATCGCCGCATACAATGCTATGCGATCGGGCACCGCCGCGGGGATCTGCTCCTTCCGCGCAAAATAGTGTAATAGATAATAACCCAACAAGAGCCCCAACGACCAAAACAAGCCATAGTAACGCACCCCTAACTTGCCGAAGTGAAAGATTTCGGGCGCTACATTCCACGTAACAAAAGCTAGATCCATTTCTCAATCAAAGCTAAAATTGGATAATACCTTGCCGTAAGCTAACAGACCTCTGCAAAAGTAGCGATCTTTTGCAAACGCCCAGCGTTTCTATTCGGTTCGGAAATTACAGCGGAAACCTAGGAGGGTGATATCGTCATACTGCGCATTGGTTCCCTGCCAATTAGCCAGTCGTTCGGTAAGGTAGGATTGTTGCTGGTCTGTGGGTCGTTGTGCCGCAGATTCGAGAAGCTCCTGGAAGGTAGCAAAACGCATCTTCTTCGCATACGGTCCGCCTATCTGATCCGCATAGCCATCGCTAAAGAGGTAGAGCATATCGTTGGGCGTATAGTGCAAAACGCGTGAGGTAAAATTCTGGTTGGGCACATTACCCAAAAAAGTAGCATCGCCGATGTATACGTCGGTAAGGTGATCGTGGCAGTGGATAATGCGTTGGAAAGCACCTGCAAAATCAATCATTTGGCGCGATGTGTCTATTACACAAATCGATATATCGGCACCTTCGCTTACAAGCTCCGTATCCTCAGTATGGGCATTGCGAGTGTAGAGGCTGTTGCTCAGCAGACTCAGGATCTTAGCAGCATTGGTGGTGTGATGCTCCACGATAATTGTATGCAAAAAGACGTAGCTAATCAGAGACATGATAGCTGCCGAAATCCCGTGTCCTGTACAGTCCACCACACCCAAATAAATATACTCCTTATACTCGCTATACCAGTATATATCTCCACTCACCTCGCGCAAAGGCTTAAAAAGGATAAAACTTTCTGGGCAACGCTTACGGATGTGGTCTAGAGTAGGCAGAATGACATCTTGCGAGTGGCGCGCACTACGGAGCTCGGCATTTAGAATGCGACTCTGACGCTGCAGATCTTGATTGAGGGCTTCTAGGTGCATAGCATTTCGGATCCTATCGTTAACCTTTCCATGACCATCTATCAAAAAGCGACGTACAAAGATCAGTGCTATTACGAAGAAGATAATCGTGAATATCAGGAGGTAATTCTTAAAAAAGCTAGCGAAGGAGCTCTTCTCCTCTATAATCAGAGTATAGGGTTCGCCTTCAACCCATACATCGTTGTTAAGGGAGGCTCGGTAACGGAATTTGTACCTACCCGGCGGCAACAAGTTTACGCTAACTACACTCCCACTGGTGACATCGCTCCAACGCTCGTAGAGTCCTTCAAAGAGCACTTGGTAGTGTGGAGGGATTGGTACAGAATATGCCAGACACGACAAATAGAATGATATACTCTGAAACTCGGCTGGCATCAGAATCTCTCGTGTGGTATGGGTAGGATGCATGATATGCTTATGCTCGCTAAAGAGCTCTACACGCGAAAGAATGACGGGGATATCTGTGCGCGTCCGCCGATCCCCAGGATGGAAGTACGTAAAGCCTATCAGACCTCCAAAATAAATGGTACCGTTGGGCGATTGATAGACGGCATTCCGATTAAAAGTTGTACGTCGCAGTCCGTCTGCTTTTCCGAAAATATACAGGTTGTGGGCAGTAGGATCAAACTCAGCAATACCTCGCAGGGTTGATATCCAGACATTGCCATTAGCATCGCAATGGAGAGAGTTGACTGAATTGAATCGGAAATAATTATGTTCTAAGGCTTTGGTACAAATCTTATCGCCCGCCTGCAAATAGTACAATCCGTCATCTGTACCGACCCAAAATCGTTCATTCGTACCCTTTGCTACACAGAGCACAGTAGGTGAACTTACTAGCGGGTTCCGAATTGTATCACTAAAAGTAAAAGCTAGTAGCTGGTAGGTTTTGATATCGACACGGTAGAGTCTGTTATCTGCCACACAGAGGATATGGTGTTGGGATTCGTAAAGTACATCTCGTACATCCTTGTGCACAACAGATGTAACCTCTGTACCTTTCGCGTTGTTCTGTTCGTAGACAAATAATCCGTCGCGCAATGCAAAGAGGAAGATATCGTCGTCCGTAGAGACGATTTTTTGGATCTGACGAGCGTGTAAGGCGAGGATCAAATCCTGCAACCAAGCTTGTGGTGCAGTTCTTTGCCAAGTCTCGTTCTGGGGGTTAAAGTAAAGTAAGCCCTCGGAGGTACCTGCGACAAGTTCGCCACTCGGAAAGCGGAAAAAGGTATTAACGGTAGAATGCGTGCGGGTAAAGGGCAATGGGTGCGTCTCGTTATAACTCTCGATCGAATCTGTTGCAAAATCTAGGTGCAAAAGCATACCTTCTGCGGTACCGACCCAAACATTCCGATCGTCATGAGTAAATATAGAAAGGACTTTTTTACTACGAAGCCGCGCACGATCGTCAATCCGATTCGAAGTCTGCATAAAGAAAGGCAACTGTCGGTTCCAAGTGGCAAAACCGCCGTCGATTGGGAAGAAGAACACATCGCGATTCTCAAAATTGCAACATGGACTGGATACATTCTCAATTTTTTCGCTCTGGGTGTAGATATTCCGGATGCAGGTCCAGACACTACTTTCGCGATCTATGCAATACATCTTGCCATCGTAGAGAACCCACGGTTCGTCGTCGCAATCCAACCAAAAGCCCTCTATCATAGCAAAGCTAGAGGCTCGCAAAACCGTAGGCAACGGGTACATGTACGGGAAATTGATAGCATCGCGATAGATATAAACTGCATTCAGTGTCGATATACAAAGACGATTGGCGCGATCAAAAGCAAAGCCGGTGATAATATCCAACTTAGTTTTACCTAGTTCGTAGCTTGAGGCGTCCAAACGGTTGTAGGTTTCACGTTCGGGATCAAAGGACAGTAAAACACCGCTAACCAGAACCCAAATTGTTCCTTTTTTGTCTTTGAGTATTTTGTTGGGCAAGTATAAATTACGCTGGTTTAGGATGTAAGGGAAATCGTACCAATGCTGTGTAGCAGTCTTACCATCAAACTTTAGGAGACCACGCATGGTAGCGACCCAAATCATGTCGTCCTCATCTACGTAGAGCGCAAGTGCACCTTTGTAGTCGATACCGTCGCGTGTATTGTAGAGTATGGGGTAATTTCGGAATTTCAGGGCGGTTCGATCCCAGCATGATATTCCTTCTTGAGTAGCAAGCCAGATATTGTGGTGAGAATCCTCGGCTATATCGGTAATGTTTCCGTTACTTAGGGAGTCTGTAATTTGGGAATTGGGATAGTAATTGAAGAATCGGGAAGCATCGTAGTACGAAAGCCCGCCACCATCGGTACCCAGCCACATGAGACCGAAAGAATCGCGAAATATTGCAGTAATGTCGGGATTTGGTAGTCCGTCGGCAACACCATAAAAGTTCACCGTAAGACTCGTATCGCGAACCTCCTGCGCATCTACCACATGCAAAGAGAATATTCCCAGCGATAGGAGAATAAAGACTCTGATGCGCATAAACATCGGTAGCTCTTAATTATAAAATATTTAATAAACCTCAGCACTATCCTCATTGAAGAGCATAGATCGAAGGGATAGGGAAGGGGATGGAATACGCTCAATATCCAATCCGTACTCATCCCATTTACGATCTACCAGCGCAATTATTGCATCGTCGCTCACAACGACATTAGGCCAACGCATAGAAGAATTTGTAGCAAACTTCGCACGAGCATCTATCATAGCAACGGTTTCTGTATCGCCATCAAATAGCCAAATATCACGCAGTGGATCGGTATTCGCCAAGGTCAACCAGAGGAGCTGATAGGGGTTCGTATAGGGTGTCCCTGCATCTAAAAAAAGCCAAAAACGAGGTACGGGGACTGTATCTAACATTGTATGCGCTTGCAAATAGGTTTCCGCCTCAGCAGCAGTAATATCCTTTTCGCCGACCACGACTCGCAGTATAAGCTGATCTCCTAGCCAAAGCTCCGCTGCGCCTTTTAATGCCTCTGCTCCATACTTCCAAACCAAAGTATCTACAGATACGCTGTGCTGCATACAGTCTATCAGAAGCTTAGAGCCTTTACCGCCAGAGGTAGCGTGTTCTAAGACGTCGGTTACGCCTTCGGAGAAGAAGAAATCTTTCGCTGTTACACAGGCAAGGAGTCGCAGTACATCGTCATAACTACGAACATGCTCGGGAAGCCACAGAATGTATTTGGTAAACATCATTTGGCCTGCACTCCAAACGGTATGTGCTAACTTCTCGCGTTCGGCAGGATAGGGGGCGGGGGCATGCAGAAATAGCAGATTGTGCGCAACACCCGCCGTAGGAAAATGAAAACGACGCAGCTCCGGTAAAAAAGTTTGCCGAAAAATAGGTTCAAAAATTCGTTCTGTAACTTCGGCTATAATAGCATCCTCCATAGGGGGAACACCTACCACCGTTGCAGGATAAACGGCATCGCGACGATGGGTTATACATGTAATATGAAAGCGGGGATAAAAATCTGGTAATGAATAGAAGCCTGTATGATCACCAAAAGCGCCTTCCAGTACTTTTTCCTCCTTCGGATCTATATATCCTTCCAAAATAAAATCGGCTTCAGCAGGTACATCCAAAGGCACTGTTATCCCCTTTACCATATGTACTGGATGCTTGCGCAAGAAACCAGCAAAAAGGAACTCATCCACTCCCTCCGGAAGTGGCGCTGTCGCACAATAAGCCAACAACGGGTCGCCACCCAATGCAACAACTACTGGCATCCGTTCGCCACGAGCAGCATACTCGGCGTAGTGTTTAGCCCCCGTTTTGTGGATATGCCAATGCATGGCAGTAGTTTGTTTATCAAGTACTTGCATACGATACATACCTACGTTGCGGATCCCCGTACACGGCGACTGTGTAATAACCATCGGAAGGGTTAGGAAGCACCCAGCATCGTGTGGCCAAGTCTTAAGAATCGGCAACGTGCGCAGATCGGGGTCCCGCTCAATACACTCTTGTACTGGAGCTGAGCCTCGCAACGGACGCGGAAGCACCCGAAGCAAAGAACGCACAAACTGCAAGCTGTGCCATTTTGCTTTTAGCGATGTCGGTGGGCTGGTTAGTAATGAAAAGATACGGAGAATACGTTCTTGCAACTCCTCGTAACTCTGCGCCTGCATCAGCTCTAGGAGTCGAGCTCGCGAGGCATAAAGATTCATCACAACCGGATACTTCGCGGCATTATTGCAGAATAGAATGGCTCGCTCATCGCCCGAAGCTACTAACCTATGAGCTAATTCGCTCATTTCGAACTCCGTGGAACAAAAAGCTTCTACCTCCACAACACCACCTCGACGTGCAGAGGATGCCAAATACGCCTTAAGTGATCTGCGCCTCCTCATATCTATGCAGTCAATAGTTCGTAAAGGTATGTATTTCATTTTAATAAGCGTCTGCTGTTTCGAAATTGTTTACTTTTGTATGAAAACTAAATAGGCGACAAGTGGATGGAAGAGCAGGTAGATATTGTAGAGCGCATAGAGCAAGTAGATATTGAGGAGCAGATGAAGACCTCCTACATCGACTACGCCATGTCGGTGATTGTCTCTCGCGCTATCCCAGACGTCCGTGACGGCTTAAAGCCTGTACACCGGCGTGTTCTCTACGGAATGGACGAACTCGGGCTCACCTACCAAGCACAGACCAAAAAATCGGCAACAACTGTCGGACACGTCTTGGGGCGATACCATCCACACGGCGACTCATCCGTTTACGATACCATGGTACGCATGGCACAGTGGTGGTCGCTGCGCTATCCCCTCGTCCTCGGGCAAGGAAACTTCGGTTCTATCGACGGCGACGGTCCCGCAGCAATGCGTTATACCGAAGCTAAGCTAGAATCTATCACCGACGAGGTTATGAAAGACCTCGATAAGGATACTGTAGAATTTGTCCCGAACTTTGACGAAAGCTACAAAGAGCCTACAGTACTACCTACGCGAGTCCCGCTCCTATTGGTCAACGGAACTGCCGGAATTGCAGTAGGGATGGCTACTCTAATGCCACCTCACCACCTAGGTGAGGTTGTCGACGCCACGTGCGCCTACATCGACAATCCTGATATTACCATCGACGGACTGATGCAGCACATCAAAGGACCAGACTTCCCGACAGGGGGTATCATCTCTGGCACTGCAGGGATTCGCGAGGCCTACAGCACCGGAAAAGGGCGAATCCTTATGCGCGCACGCACCGAGTTCGAAACCAAGGAAAACGGACGTGTGAGCATTATCGTGACCGAAATCCCTTTCATGGTGAACAAAGCAGAGATGATTGCCAAAATTGCGAAGTTGGTCAACGACAGAATCATAGACGGCATCAGCTACATTAACGATGAGTCCGGAAAAAACGGTATGCGCATCGTCATTATCCTCAAAAAAGACGCCGTACCACAGGTAGTACTCAACCACTTGCTCCGCCACTCCGAACTACAGAAAGCCTTCCCTGTAAACAATATCGTGCTGGTAAAAGGACGCCCGATGCTCCTGAACCTTAAGCAGTTAATCGGCTATTTTGTCGAACATAGGCATGAGGTAGTACTACGCCGCGCACGCTACGAACTCAAAAAAGCAGAAGAGCGGATCCATATCCTCGAAGGACTCCTTATCGCACTAGATCATATCGACGAAGTTATTCGCATTATCCGCGCCTCGCACGAAACAGCAGAAGCCGTCGCAAACCTCGAAAAAGCATTCGCTCTTACTTCGATCCAAGCACAGGCTATCGTAGAAATGCGTCTGCGCGCTCTCACCGGACTAGAACGCGAACGACTCACCAACGAACGAAACGATTTACAAGCGCGCATCGACTATCTCCATCGCCTTCTTTCCGATGTCGAGATGCAAAAAGGCGTTATGAAGGACGAACTCCTCGAAATCAAAACGAAATACGCTGACACCCGACGTACAGAAATTGTCCCAAGCTCCGGAGAATTTATCCCCGAGGACTTCTACGCCGACGAGGAGGTCGTTATCACATTCTCACACCTCGGTTACATCAACCGCATTAACCTTAACGAGTACCGAGCGCAAAAACGTGGCGGACGTGGCTCCAAAGGCACACAGACTCGCGACGAGGATTTTGTAGAGCACCTCTACACCACTACCATGCACAATACCCTCCTCATCTTTACCGAGCGTGGACTCTGCTACTGGCTTAAAGTGTACGAAATACCCGAAGGTGGGAAAAATACCCGCGGTCGATCGCTACAGAACCTTATAGCTATCGACCAAGAAGATCGCGTACGAGCTATCGTTAACGTTAAGCAACTCGACAATCCGGAATACACCAACTCGCACTACATTATCCTCTGTACACGCGAAGGTATTGTGAAGAAAACCTGCCTTGCCGAGTATACTAATACGCGCAGCAAGGGGCTTATAGCGGTTGTAATCCGTGAATCCGACCAACTCCTAGACGTAGTGCTCACCGACGGCGAATCGGAACTAATGCTAGCCTCGCGCAAGGGTATGGCAGTTCGCTTCCCCGAGGCCACTATCCGTCCTATGGCTAGGAAAGCTATGGGCGTCATCGGGATGCGTCTGCGCGAAGACGATCGCCTCATCGGTATGGTGGCGATACCTAAAGAAAATACGCAACGGCTCCTAGTTGTCTCTAACGACGGATTCTGTAAACGCTCCGAGGTCGACGAATACCGAATTACTAACCGAGGCGCCGTTGGCATTAAAACCCTCAATACCGAAAAGGCGGGCGACCTAGTAAGCATTAGCTTGGTTAGCGACGACGAACACCTGATGATCATGACGCGCAACGGAGTCATCATCCGCTTCCCTGTAGCACAAACCGCTATCTCGAGCCGAAATACCAAGGGCGTACACTGTGTAACTCTACAAAAAGGAGATTCTATTGCTTCTATATCCCCCGTTGCGCCCGAAGATGACGAGAACGACTCAGAAGCAAATACCAGCGAGTCCACCGACGAAAACAATTCCTAAAAATTCTCTGTGAAAAAAAGTCACCTCCCCAAAGACGAACGAGTATTATAGATCATAATTAAGTTGTCGAGAAATGCGAAAGTTGATTACACTGACATCCCTTCTGTGTGCAAGCCTAATGTTTGTTTACGCACAGGAGAGGGTTGATTATCGTTCTCTAGAAAAAAAACTAGCTAAGAGCAACGAAAATATCACCCACGAGAAGAAATCGGTTAAAATGGGTACTTGGATGGATCGCGGCGAACTACTCGTCAGAATCTTCAACACTTACCAAGAGAATTTAACCATCGGCGTACCGATCAATACCTTTATGCTACTGCGTGGGAGCGCACACGGCGAACGCGACGAAAAAGTAGCTGGCAAAGACAGCCATGTATTAGAGACCTCGCGTGTGGATTTCTACTTTGTTGAAGATCGCTACTATGCTTTTAAGGTAACTGATCCTATCATTGCCAACCCGCTCCAAAACGCATTGGCTGCCTACCAAAAAGCAATAGAACTTGATCCGGAAAAGAAGAAGGTAAAGAAGGTATCCGAAGCATTACAACAGCTCCGAAATGCTTTTGTTAACGAGGGGCTGAACTATGTCAATCTTACTAATTATTCCGACGCACTAACCTCATTTACTAAAGCATCTGAGGTAGACGAAATCGGGAAGGATATGCCCGACTATATCCGCGACTCCGCACTCTACTACTACATGGGCTTTACACAAGATGCTAATGAACAGTACAAGGATGCGTTTCAGAGCTTTCAGAAATCGATCGATTTAGGCTATCTCATGAATGGGGAAATCTACTGCCGACTCGCTGAATCCGGGATAAAAGACTCTACTCTTGTCCAGAAAAGTTATGATATTTTGAAGGATGCGATTGTAAAATTCCCCGATCAAAAGTGCATTATCTTTAACCTTATCGATAATAGTCGGAAGTTAAAACGCGACTCAAAAGAAATTATCGGTTACATAGAAGCTGCTCGCACACTCGATAAGTCTAATGTCCTCCTAACGGCTATCCTTGGCGATGTATACCAACAGCTCGATAATGTAGACTCCGCAATCTACTACTACCAAAAAGCCTACGAACAGAAACCCGATTGGCACGAAATGCTCTACAGCATCGCACTGGTGAATTACAACGCATCGGTTAAGTATCAAAACGAATCCTTAAACCTCTCAAAAGAAGAACGGCATCGCGAAGACGAACTCATAAAGAAGAGCAATGACTACCTGCATAAATGTATTCGCAACCTAGAAGAGTTTGTTAGCAAACGCGAGGATCATCTCGAAGCGCTCGACTTCTTACGTCAGCTCTATTTCCGCATACGTAGTGAACCCGGGATACAAGAAAAGCTCGACGCAATAAAGCAACGCATCGAAAAACTAGGGGCTTAAAATATTTGCTTCTGTGCGCCTAGTAGCATAGTTAAACAAGGAATCTTAAAGAAGGGCATAGCATATATGAGCTGTGCCCTTTTTAATATTGTTACAAAGCTCTTAAAGGAAATAAAAGCGTGAGAGCTTACCATTAAGTGGCGGAAACAGTGTATATGATGTAGCAAAATTCGCATTTGGAGGCAGCTAAACCCAGAAAAAAGCGTACAAAGTATATCTTTCCTCCCCCCCCCAAAAAAAAACGACACGATCGCACCCACAGCTATATAAAAAAGTCTAACGATCTCGAGAAATCGTTAGACTTTTCCTGTTGTTTCGTTATTAACGTAGCACTAGTATGCTTCTTGCTGCTCTTCGTCGGGGGTATTATCAAACTCCGAGGCAACCATCTTTTTCTTATCCATAGCATGCCACGCGTAGACGATGTAAGCTAATACAAATGGAATAAGCAGCGAAACAACACTCATCACTTGCAATGTAAATTCGCTCGATGAGCTATTATAGATAGTTAGCGAACTCTGTAAATCGGCAATCGAAGGGTAATAGCTCGTATTGTTGTATCCTACCGAAAGCAACAATGCCAGAACTGTTAGAACCGTGCCTATACCCGAAAACCAGATGCCTTTTCGGGTACGTTTCATAAGGGTTGCTATAATTCCGAACAAGACTGCAAGAACCCCTAAAAGGAATAGTATCAGCAGTATTGGCATTTCTACAAAATTCAGGAAATACTTATACGGCTGTAAAAATACCCGCGGCGTAGAACCCGTATAGTCTACTGCAAAACCCTTACTCAAGAAGATGGATACCACGAAACCTACAAAAAATACCACAAAAGGCAAGGCATTGTAAAAGAGACGTCGGTGCGCACGGCGTTGTATCTCGTCGTCATCTATCAAGTTTATAAAGTAGAGGAGAGACAAGACTCGCGCCAAGAAACAGATAGCCACTCCTAGCATCAGGTTTCGTGCGTCGAGAACTGCTTCCAATCCGTGCCAAGGGTTATTCCAATAGGAGATAATCGGTTGGTTGTAATCGGTAAGTGCCTTAAAATTCGCGGTAAAGTCTGAACCCGTAAAAAATGTTCCCACAGCAGTCCCCAGCAGGATGGTACCCAAAACTCCGTTCAGAAAGAGAAAAACCTCGAAAGTACGTTGCCCTAGGACGTTTTTAGGCTTTGTGCGAAATTCGTATGCAACCGCCTGCAGAACAAACATAAACAGTATCGCAATCCAAACCCAATACGCACCACCAAAACTTGTAGAATAGAATAAGGGGAAGGATGCGAAAAAAGCGCCACCAAAGGTAACCAGCGTGGTAAATGTAAACTCCCATTTGCGCCCCAGAGCATTTACTAGCATCAGACGCTCACGCTCATTCTTGGCAAGCGAAAAAATAAACGACTGACCACCCTGCACAAAAAGTAAAAAGACCAATAAGGAGCCAAGCAAGGAGACCAAAAACCACCAATAGTGTTGTAAAAATTCGTATGTCATTGCCGTTATCCCCTATTTTTCTTTCGGACCCAATTTAATTTGCTTGAACATGATGCTCAATTCTGCTACCAAGAGCAGCGTGAAGAGGATTGCAAAAATGATAAACGTTACCTGTACGGCACTAGCATCGATACGCGAAACTGCCGATATGGTTGGCATAATATCCTGTATCACCCAAGGCTGACGACCCACCTCTGCAACAATCCAACCAGCTTGGCTACAAATATAAACCAACGGGATCATCACTATCGCGCTAATAAGCAACCAACGGGGATGCTCCAGCTTCTTCTTCCAAACAAAGTATAAGATAACCAAGAAAAAGAGTAAAAATAACCCACCAAGCATTACCATAATATGGAACGAATAGAAGGTAATCGGGACATTCGGAACCAAGCTCTTAGTATCGTTCAGATAACCGTAACCAAAATACTTGAAATTCTGCTCCAACTCCGCACGCGCCAGTTTCATGCCCGACGAATCGCCCGCCTCGCGGCACTCCGTATAACGTCGCAAAGCATTGATAGCCACACGCCCACTCTCTATCTTTTCCTGTGCCGAGGGTTCGCGCAAACGCTCCCCTGCTGCATTTGTATAACTAAAACCGCCTTCTATCAGGTCTTCCACACCCGGTACAAAAGCATCAAAATCGTGATACCCCAACCACGAAAGGATACGCGGGATCTCTACTTTCGCTAGGAAGGGTTCGTTTGCATCACCTACCTCTTTGTCGGGATTCAATATCCCGACTGCTACCAAGCCCGTCCCCTCTTTACCACGATACAGACCTTCCATAGCTGCCAATTTCATGGGTTGTTTTTGTGCCACCTGATATGCAGAACCATCACCCGTAACAATAACCACTATCAACGACAAAAAACCAAAAATAGCTGCCACACGAATGCTACGTTGTGACATGAGGATATGTCTCTTTTTCAGAAGGAACCACGCACTGATACCTATTACAAATATAGATGCCAGCACATAACCCGAGGTAACTGTGTGTATAAATTTGTTGATAGCTACCGGCGAAAAGAGTACCTCGGCAAAACTAACCATCTCGTTGCGCGCAGTATCCGGATTAAAGTGCATCCCTACCGGGTACTGCATCCAACCATTAGCGACCAAAATCCACAAAGCCGACAAGTTAGAGCCTATTGCCGTAAGCCATGTTGCTGCTAAATGGAAACGTTTGCTGACCTTTTTCCAACCAAAAAACATAACGGCTATAAAAGTCGACTCCATAAAGAAAGCCATAATACCTTCTATAGCCAGCGGAGCCCCGAAAATATCGCCCACAAACCACGAATAGTTGCTCCAGTTGGTACCGAACTCGAATTCCAAAATCAGCCCTGTAGCGACACCTATGGCAAAATTCACCCCAAAAAGACGCATCCAGAACTGCGTAGCTTCCTTCCAACGCGTATCACCAGTTCGGACGTAAAGGGTTTCCATAAAGGCTATAATAAACGTTAAGCCCAATGTAAGCGGGACAAACAACCAGTGATACATGGCCGTGAGGGCAAACTGCGCCCGCGACCAGTCCACTAAAGACATATCGACTCCTTCTATCATATTAGTTCGTTTGACGGGTTAATTCCTCTAAAACATAGTCACTCCGCTCCTGATCGGTTGCGAAATTAGATTTCAAAAAATTGGGGAAAAAGAACAGTTTCAATACCAAAAACATAATCACCAACTTCACAATAATGAGTATCCACAGGGTGCGACCTACCGTCATCGAACGAAAACCCTCGTAGTAGAAACGACCGATCCGCAGAAAGATATTCGCCTTACGTTTCTCTAGCATTATCGCGAACGCTACGTATTTTGGTAGAACGAAGTTACGTGTTTTTGCGAAATATACAGCGAAACCAACACGCTCTCTATCTACTTATGCTGCATTAACGCTTTCGTAACCCAATAAGTTCTCTCCGTGTAAGATTTGTAAGAAAAAAAAAACAGGATACCGTTGCTAATGAACTGCACCCCAAAAGTTGGACAAAAAACTTTTGGGGTGTTTTTATGAAGT
>CAUTNK010000022.1:0-36016 GCA_963540065.1 uncultured Bacteroidia bacterium | reverse complement strand
ATCTCATTCGCCAATTCTCCGTCAGCATCTCTTACAGCGCGTCTGGTTGCGTCAAAATAAGCTCCTTTGGGGCTTATAATTTCACAATCCTGAGTAGTGAATGAATTAAAGTCCCAAATTGCATCTACTGGAGGGTGAACCTTTATTTTTACTCTTGCATTCTTAAAAATAAGGGACTGATTCCCATCGCTAGATCCTCTAATGTCACCAGATTCGAGAGAGATACCAGAAATGGTCAGAGTCGCTCCATTAACAAATATAGATGAGTATTTACGACTTCTTTCTATAAAAAGATAACCATCACCCTTTATCTCTGTAGACCTGATACAAGATAAGGATGTACAATCAGCGCTTTTTAAGTAGTTAGAGCCTGCTATTACAATTTTTAGTCCTTCACGAAAGTTTAAAATTGCAATTTTTTCACTTGCTGGAGACACCGTTACATCTTTCATGTCCAGCCTATTCGAGGCTGGGTCGTATGTGAACCAGCCACCTGTGGCTACTGTAACTCCAGGAATTTTGCTTAAGTCGTTGCAGTTGGCATCTGTAACTTGCGTGCCAGCTATGTAGAGTTCGTAATTTGCAGCCATTGCGGGCGATGCCCACAACAAAGCCAGTGCAAAAAATGCAGTGAGCCAACCTATAGTTTGTATCTTTCGTCTCATCATTTGATCCTCCTATACATTTTGACAAAAGAAAGTTTTTTTTTGACGAAGATTCTCTAAAAAAGGAAAGTGCAGAAAATACCTAATAAGCCTGCTGTACAGTAGTTTGTGTAATTAACTGATTCATATTGTCTTAGTAGGATAAATCAGACAAATATTCTGTAAGAAACAGATAGCGAAAAGAGGTATAAAAGTGCGGAAATAACCTCGCAAAAGAGGTCAGATTGAGGCGCTTTAGTGCAAAATTTGCTCTTTTAAGTGCAAAAAGCTCCCAAAATGGGAATAGGAAGGTATAGAGTAATTGTTCAACACCCTCTATATGTATATCATAACGCAAGAGGACACCCTTTCGAGTGTCCTCTGTCGTTACAATAGTATCTTACCTCACTTACTTCACAAGGCGGTAAGTGGTTGTTGCGCCATTCGCTGCCGTTAGGCGTAGGAGATAGAGTCCGTAGGTGAGCTCACCCGTCGGGATGTGCGTCTCACCTACTTCCAGAGCACCACTACGAACACTCTGACCATTCGCATTCAACAGTACGTAGCTACCACCAAGTAACTCTTCGTTCTTGATAGTCAACTGTTCTGCAAACGGATTCGGCGCTACCGAAACATTAGCAAACGTCGCTTCGCGTACAGGAGTATCCTCTTCAAAGACTGCCTCTACGGTAACATCCTTGTAAACCGTAAATTTCATAGTCTTCAGAATGTTCGACTTACCTGCTTTCAGAGCTGTGAGCTTCCATCCGTCTTTCGGTTTAGCAACCACCGTAAGCTCGCTCTTCATAGGTACTTTTTCGAGCTGAGCTGCCGTAAAGCCTTCAATTTCGATCGTCCCTTCACCCGATTTCACTACTAATTCTACTTTGAAGACTTTCGCAAACCGAGCTTCTACCGTGATGTTCTGCTGTACATTCTTGTCGGTACGTTTGGGAGTCATTAAACCATCTGACCAACCCAAGAATTCGCAACCTGCATCGGGTACAGCTTCCACTTCGGTACCATCGGCGCCCTTGCCAACCGTTTGCTTCGTATTACCTTCTACATGACCGTAACCGGTAGAAGTGTAGGTAAGGATTGCAGCTTCGCGGAACTGCGCAGTAACCGTCTTATCTGCCTCAGGGGTATCCGAACGTGGGTTGGCTTTCAGACCATCATCCCATTGGTCGAAGATATAGCCATCTTGCTTAGCGACTGCAAGTACACTAACCGTAGTTTGACCTTTTTCTACCTTCTGAACGGGTTGACCGACAATCTTACCATTCGCATCGGAGAGGTAGGTCATGCGAACTTTTGGGGCGGACTTTTTCTTAAAGATAGCTTGTACCGAGACAGCTGCATCGTCTTGTCGCTCGGCTTCCTTCTTATCATCCGACCACTTAACAAATTCGTAGGCATCGTCGGGGATAGCGGTAACCTTCTGCCCCATGGTTCCGGGTGCTGTAGTAAGCTCGATATGGTTTGTCTTTTCGGTAGCGCCTGCGAGTTGCAAACTTCCGTTATCACCTGCAAAGTAGCGGAGCGGGACGATATTGGTTGGTTCCGGATCGAAGGTAATCTTGATATTATCAAATACAAGCGCGGCTTCGTAGGATTCGGAATTATCGAAGAAGCAACGGAAACGGAGTTGCTTCTTCCCAGTCAGTTTGGAAGCTTCGATACTAAAGTTTTGTTCTCCGTCTTCAAAAGTAGTCCCTTCTTGGATTTCGTCTAGATCTGTCCATTGTGTATCTTCAAAACGGTATTGCAGCTTTGCAGTAGCTACTCTAGCTTCGAACTCTACTAGGAAGGAGATTTTAACCCCGGCGGCGTTATCTCTACCCTCGAGCGACAACCACGGCATTGCAAGCATACTATTCTTGTATCGTGGTTTCTGTATTTTTTCGTACTTGGGTATAATACCAATGGTATAGGTAAAGTTGTTGCCATCTAACTTATATCGAACTATTTGCCAACCATTCCCCTCGTTGTGTTTCGTAGCGAGCCAATCGTTCAGGACAGTAGCGCCATCGAAGTTTTCTGTCCAAGCTAGGTTATACGGTTTGCTGAAGATCGCATAGAGGGTTTTCGATTCCCAGATCTCTTTATCGGTACGAGCAGTAGTTTCTGTACCATCTGCCCAACCATTAAATACGTAGCCGTCTTTCGCTTTTACTTTAACTTCGGCACCATCCTTTCCGGGTTCAATTTTCTGTACCCGCGTGGTCTGTGCCGATTCGAACTCGCCTCCTTCCGACACCTCGTAGGTTAGCGTATAGAATATCTCTTCGAACTCCGCCGTAACATCGATATTTGCTGTGATATTCTTATCGGTACGTGCAGCAGTCGTCACATTGTCCGACCACTTCTTAAAGCGATGTTTTTTATCCTTCGGAAGCGCGATAACTTGCTCGCCATCCTGCCCGAGGGGAACTAACTGCGATGCTTTTCCGGATATCAGTCCATTAGCATCTGCTTTGTAGGTTAGCTGGATGGTATTCCTCAGGAGTTTCAGTTCGAATTGCATATTGTCAGTTACCAAAAACTGCTTTTGGATAGACTGATACCCATCCTTGCTAATCTGTGCCGTGTAGGGATCCTTGTCATCCGGCAGAAGGTAAATATTTGCGATACCCTCTGCATTGGTGGTATAGAGCATTTCGTCGCAGAGGATCTTAGCATCCTTTACAGGCGCATTGCTTTCGTCCTTAACAACAAAAGTTATAGTTTTCGCCTCGGTAGGATCTGTTACGACGAGCTTACCCTTTTCGCGCGTAATCTTGTAATTAGCATAGTCATAGGGTTGCGTATAGTTCTTCGGACTCAGGACGTACTCGCCCTTTTGGAGAGCAAGCACCCCGTCCCATACCTTACCGTCGGTAAACTGGATTTCGTAGGGCCAATCGAGCAGGTATTCAGCGCCTTGTGCTACTGGGCCCTCGAACTCGAATGCTAGGCGTGGCATACTGCTACCCAGTGGCCAGAGGCGATCTTTCACTTTAATCGTGAGGTTGGCGCGTTGCACCTCTACTTCTTTTTCTACTTCGGCAGCGGGTTTGTACTGCGAGGTACCCTCTTGCCCGGCTAAAATCTTCGTTTTCCCGATCCCTACGGTTAGCAGCTTACCTTGCTTGTCGACCGTAGCAATGGAGGGATCCAAACTCCTGTATCTTACTGCCAAAGCCGAAGAGGCACTCGCCGTTAGATCCTTCTTCTCGCCAAATTGGCAAAGGAATGCGTCCTGCGTCCAGGTAATACTCTGCGTCATCGCAAGGCTTACGAAATAGATTTTAGCATCGCGACCATTTTGCGCAACAATTCGGATTTGCAGGGGTTGCGTTGTCAGATTTGCTTCTATTTCTGCCCCTTCGCTACCCATCGGGTATTCTTTATCATCGACAAAGACCTTAGCATTGTCCGAAATCTTCTTTACCAAAAGTTTCAACTGCTGTGCATTGAGTTTGTTGGTGGCGGATGCATCCTCTGCCGCGAAGACAATCATTTGCTCCGGATCCTTTTTCTCGATATCAGTCTTTAGACCTGGGTTTTTAGCTGTCGTGAGTACAATTTCTTTCAAATCGCACCTGTTATCCAGATCCTTAACCAACTGAACCGTAAAGGTTTGCTTAACGGTACAACCGAGGAGGTCGTTCTTTTCGGCAGTGAAGGTCAGGGTATTGTCTGTGCCGGTGGTAAAGTCGAGCTTCGTATCCGCTTTAACCTCGGTAGTGCCTTGCATAACCTTTGCATCTGACCAGAGATAGTCGAACGCTAGGGAGATCTCTTTCAGATTTGCATCATGAAGTACAAAAGCTTTGAAGGCATTGGCATTCAGTAGTTCGGCCGGTTTCCACTGTTTGTCGACCTTTACCGAACGAATAAGCTTATCAATAGGTTTCCAGATATCCGTGCGCTCACTTACAATTAGAGCATTCAAACCATCACCGAAACTAGAAGCAAAGCCTTTACCCTCGGTAAATATATACTCACCCATGCAGGCGTCGGGCAACTTTGTATCGGCGCCACGCACACTTTTTGTCATATTTTTCTTAATCTCCTGTTGGGAACACTTTTTATTCCAAACACGAATCATTGCATTCTGACCTATAAACTTATAGTTTGCCACCAGACGCGTAAAGGCGAAGGGCTCTTTCTGGATGGTTAGCATATCGACGCGCTTCCCGTTTACGTAGAGTATTGGGTTCAACGTAATCCCGAAATAGGATTTCCTATAATTCATGGCAATCGCTATATGCTGCCACTCACCGGGGGTCAGCACTGGGGTCTTGCTGATGAAAATACCTTGTTTGCCACAAATCAGGGCAAGGGTATTATCGGGCACGCTTGCCAGACCCTTTATAGCATTCAGTTGTATGCCACTACCTGCTAGGAGTGTAGATCTTTGCGGTTCGTCCAACTTCCACCAGCCCTCGAGGGTAGTAGCATCTTTTACCTTATTTCCCACATCCGGCAATACAATGCCCTCCTCGGCACTGCCAACAAACGCTAAGCCATACAGGGTATTCGTGCGATCCAAAAGCTTTACGAATCTGCCACGGAGTTCGTTATCTTTCTCGTTATGATCTACATCCTTGAGGGTTACCACCACGTTGTGACGTATTCCTGGCTCGGAGAGATCGGCTTTTGCTTGGAACTCCAGAACGGCTGTTGCAAAGTGCGGGGCTATGTCGCAAGCTATCTCTTCTTCAACAGGTTCTTTATCGTTAACCTTCAGTGCTAATTTTAGTTTAGTAATCTTGCTCAGGCCATTATTACGTACTTTCACTTTTATCGGCGTGTTGTCGTTCAGCTCTTTACCCGACTTGAGATCTTCGAACGAGAGCAGTGCCACTTCGAAATCTACAGGGCTCTTTTCGTCCTTTAGGTCTACGGTGAGGTCGAAGGCGTGCCCCCAATCTATTTCCTGACCTTTCTTGAATTTGTCGTACTCCTCGTCCTTGGAGAGGAGAACACGCATACGATGCTTACCCGCTTTAATCTGTGCAGCTTTGGTGTAGTCGATATCTATCCAGTACGTCTGGTTCTCCTGATCCAATGTTGCAGTAAAGAGCTCGTACTGCGCATCGTCTAGCGTATTGTCGTCATTTAGGTCTACCCATACCCGGATACTAGCGGGCAACATAGCTGGCTTGGGCAGTTTCTTGGATAGCATAAACTGGATGGCATTGACGCTCTTCGTGTAGAGCGTAACCGTCTTATCTGTCATGTACAGGATCTCTTGCGAGGGAGCTATAGCAAGCGTATCGGGCATACCAACCACTGCCATCTTTTCGATATAGCAGGTTTCGGACTCCCGAATCAATCCACCTTTCCAAAGGGGTTCGCGGATGAGGATGAATTCCTTTACGTTATCTTTTTCCTCTCCATCGCGTGGCAATTCGAAATTGAACTTTTTCCGCATCGGCGTCGTAATAGCATACTCGCGAGCGAGGGTAAAGGTATTTTCGCCCGGTTTCAGTTCCGGAATCAGAATACGTTCGCGCTTGCCATCAACAGTCACAAAGAGCCCGAGATCGTAGAATGGCGCGGGGAGTAGGTTCTTGATCTTGTACTGGATCTTCGCTTGGTTTTGCGTCGTACCTGCAATTTCGGAGACATCGGTAATTTGCCATTGGTTCTCAAAATCCAGCTCGTCGAGATCTGCCAACCAACCATTACCGGGCTCCTTATTATAGCCCAATAGTACAACGGTTATGCTACCATCGCTAGCTTCGGAGCGGAAAGTCTGAGGTGCTTTCGAATCGCTGGTAATAAAGTGCTGTGCTTGTTTTCCTTTTACTCTAAGGGTTTCGGGGATGCCTTGGGTAAAGATGCAGAGCGAATCGCCTTTAGCCAGATCCAACTCCGTAAATGTAATCTGTGCCACACCGTTGGGCTTCTTGGGATTGAGCTTCAGAAGTCCTTGTTCGTTAGTATTATACGGCTTTAGTGGTCCGCGTCCGTCACTAAACTTATGGTGCCCTGTAAATGTAATCTCGTCTTTCCCGGGGAGAGGAATCATACCAAACGGGCTTTTTTCGTAGTGCATCTCGGGCATCGTAATCGTATGCCCCATGTTGTAGACTTCGAACTCTAGGGTATTATTTTCGGCGTCTTGATCGCCGTCTGCATTTACAGCGAGGGTTAGATTGTATATGTGCGCCTCTTCGCTATCGAAATTATAATTTACTGATAGGGTTCGCTCCTCGAAGGGTTTCAATTCTGGAATAAATTCTGTCCAAACGGCTTCTCCATCCACTTGTACTGTTACTGGGACATTCTTAGCCTCTATCGCTGCCTCGTTCGCAATCTTGAAGCGAATAGGCTCTGTTGCCATATAGGGTTTTGCTGCAATAGGGGTATAACGCACCACACTTACATCGGGCTTTGTATCCCTTTCAACAATTTTGTAGTAGAGAAGCGCGCCGATATTCTGATCGGTTTCTACAGCGAACTCCATTGTTAGGGCGATTTCCTGCCCTGCATACTTTGTAATGTCGTAGGCAACGTTATGCTCGTCCTGATCTCCGGCGATTTGCTTCCGGTTCAGGACATCGGGCACCTCCTCGTCGTTGATGAGTAGACGCATCATACTTCCATTCGGGTTGGCAGTCTTTGCTTGGTAGTAGTATGCCACAAACTGCAATGGAGTGCCCGCCGGAATACCTGTAAGGTTTAGCTTACACGTGGATATCTGTAGCACATTATCGCGCTGCTTGGTGAAGGGATCCACCCACTCGTCTGCTTCGAATTTAGCAGCAAACAAGAGCACGTGCGAACCGAAGGGAAGTCGGTAAGTGGGCAGTTCTTCGTCTATCTGATACAAAACATTCGCACCGGGCTTAAGGCTTACCTTAGGTGTTGGCCATTCTACAAATGACTCAAAATAAGGTAGATCGGTTTTGCTTATTGTAACTGTGGCAGCTACTTTAGCAAGGATGCCGATGCTTCGTTGTCCGCGCAGTCCGTCGGCACCTACGGCACGTACTGCAAATACCTGACGCTCTGTTGGGTAGAGCTTATCTGGCGGGATCTGGAATTCTTCTACTCCCTTCACCTCTCCAATCACCTCGTAGCGTTCGTCCGCGACTTTTGCGCGCAGGATCTCGTATTTTTCGGCTTTTTCTACCTTAGCCCAGGAGAGTTTCCAATTTGCTATCTCGCAATCTGCTGCTTCTAGTTGTACATCAATTACCTGTGGCATGATGCCAAACATCGGCGACTCGATGCGATAGCCCCTCGCATCCGTCACACGCAGAAGAGCCTTTGGGGTAGGTTCTGCATCTTTAGGCAACTGAACATAGGTAGTAGCGTTAAAATCGCCATCAAGCGCCTTGTATTGTGTACCGCCATCGGTTGAGAATTCTACTTTCAGGGGAGCTACCAAATTTTGTGTATGAAGTAGAAGATTCTCCTCCGGAGCATAGACCTCACCGGCTAATGGCGAAAGGATCGATGGCTTCTTGTAATCGAAGTAATACACCAGAGCATAGGGTTGCTCTGCCCCCATATGCACTGTACCTGCTACCTCGACTGTGCAAACGCCTGTAGCGGGATTCTTTACAACAATTTGCTCGATATTGTCGAGTGTATTCACTTTTTCGACAGCAACGGCATTCGGGTGCTGCATATCGAGCGTAAGTGGCAGGTGCTGCTTACCTCCTATGGTGAGTGCTAGGTCGAGGTTGTTTATCATAGGCGACTCGCCCGTAACATAAAATTTTTGTACCACTGGGTCGTTCCAAACCAACATAACTCGAAGCTCTTGCACTCCGTCGGGAACTGTAATCTCATGGGTCTTTGTCGCAGCGTTTTCAACTTTATCCAATACGTACCACTCTTTTTCCATAGCGGTAATGGCTGCCTGCGCATTGAGGATCCCAAAACCGAACTTGTAGTCGGGTCCGGGATTCCCGGCATCGTCAGCCGTATTAGCAATCAGTGCTTTCAGGAAATAGTTGTACGGGCGGGCGCCTCCGTGGAGCTGCATCCAACGTTGTGTGAGCAAAGCCAGATGCCCGGTTACCATGGGGGTTGCCATAGAGGTACCATCCATCTCATTGTAGGTATGCTCGGCTATTGTAGAGTAAACCGCTGTACCACGTGCTGAAATAATAGGAAATATACGTCCGTCGGTTAATGGACCGAAACTCGAATAGTCAGACATAGAAGCATCTGCGTTTAGGGCGGCTACCGAGATAATATTCTTGGCGTATTGTGTAGAATGCCCCCATTCTTGGTTACAAGCCCCTTGATCGTTTCCGGCAGCATAGACGTGCGTCATTTCTGGGAAAAGATACGCGATGTAGTCGGTGAGTATATTCCCTAAAATAGTGTAGTTGAGGTAACGCTCTTGCCCACAGAATGCCTCCATGGAATAACCGTAAGAATTGGACGTGAGGGAGATATGGTGTTCCATATAAGTTCTGAGCATTTCTTGCTGTACGAGCAAACCGTTGGATTGTTGGTTGAAATTCCAGGTCCAGATCTCAGCCTCTGGGGCTATCCCACGTGCACGTGCGTCTAAAAGGCCATTCCCCAGAATAGTACCCGTGGTGTGCATCCCGTGATACTGTGTAGCCGCTGCGGCTGATTCCATTTCGCAACGATGCACACGAGTGCCGTAATCGATATGGTCGAGCACATCTCCATCCCAAATACCCATGCGGATACCCTTTCCGGTGAGCGCATAACCTCCCAACTGCGTGGATTGGGCTAACGCCGCAGCACCGGTGAGGTGTGCGCCACTCTGGTTAAAGAGCTTAACGGGGGGTTCTGTCCAATTTAAGAAGGTTACGGCTTCGATGTCTGCCAAGGCTAATAGCTCGTCGCGCGTAGCAGTGAGTTCTACCATCCGGAACACATCGGAATAGCGCGAATACTGCACCCCGTGCGCATTGAGTTGCGCTTTCAGTTGCTCCCAGCCAACAGTTGGGAACCAGAACAGGCGCATCTTAAACTTATCGCCCTCGGTAGCCCATTCCGGTGCATCATTGGTGTAGATACCCTCCGCTACCTTCCACTCGCTACGGATCGGGACTGCCGAACGAATATTCAGGCCCACAAAATCGCTGGGAGCGCTCCCCGGCGCAACCTGTGCGTAGTAGGCATTGGAGCCCAGATAGTCGCCCAGTACTATGCCCTTTGCTTCCAAGCTTTTGTACGGAATCTGACCATTCTCGAACTGTAGCAGGATGTTGAGTTTTGCCCCCAAGGGATTGCCCAATTCCAAACTGGAGCTCGATTGCTGAGCGCGGAGTTTAGATCGGACATTTGCCTCTAAGTAGACCTTCCGATCGCCGAAGCGTACAGGCTCCTGTGCTGTAGCAACTATCGCCAACAGACACAGCATAATAAACAGTGACCCTCGTCTCATATGTCTTCTGTTAATTGGTTAATAATTCGTAATATGAAGTTAATAGCTATTCTAAGAAATGGCGCTATACAAAAGCGCTACGCGGTCAGCTGTCTTTTGACTTTCAGATACTTATCACGACAACATTTCTGTATAGAGACTCGCAAAAGAGCACACAAAGACTAAAAAACATAACAGAAAATTAGCCCCCCAAGCCCCCCCAACTCGGGAATGTTGTACAATTACTATCAACATAGATTTCTATAGGGGTGTAACGTGCTTTTCTAGACGGGCGACAAGCGTTGAGTGCGACCTTCCTCCTCCCCCCGGTTTGCACCGGTGCAAATAATTATGCAATAGTCTCATCCTTATAGAAATCTATGTTGATAGTAATTGAGCAATGTTTCCATAATTGATTAGAATTATGCAACATTCTCACAATACTAGTAATCAGTGCATTAACACACTCTTAGGATACAAGCCCTAAGCAGTATGTTGCAATAGCCGCTTGCTAAAAGCTATGCGTTGTTCTGCTTTTCTGCAACGGTTAAAAGGACAGCTCCGCCACTCAGGGCTCTGGTCGTCCGAACTACTAAACCCGCGCTTGCTAATGCTTCGGGGAGAGGCGAAGTCTGCGCATAGGTCTCCATCGACTTCGGTAAATAGCGATACGCCCTCAACGAGCCAGATACCAAGCCACCTATCAAAGGCAACCAAATCCGGATGTAAAAGCGGTAGAGCCAAGCAAAGAGACCTCGACGTGGCATCGAAAATTCGAGTACAATCAACCGACCTTGAGGGGTAAGCACACGTTCCACTTCGCGCATTGCTTGGGGTATATCGGCAAAGTTGCGAACTCCAAAACCGATCATAACAGCCTGAAAACTTGCATCCGAATAGGGGAGTTCCTCCGCTGCACATTCGGTAAATGTGAGTTGTGTACGAGGGGCTCGCTCGGTAAGCTTACGTTGAGCGCGTAGAAGCATTTCGTGCGAAAGATCGGCACACTGCAAATCTTGCGGCGAATAGCGCTTAAGTAGCGTAGCACTCATGTCTCCCGTCCCGGCAGCAAGATCCAAAACACATTTCGGCTGCACTGCAACGACTTCGCGGATAGCCGCACGTCGCCAACAAACATCCAAGCCTAAGCTTAATATGCGATTCAGTGCATCGTAGTGGCGGGCTATGTTGTTAAACATGCCCTCTATGACCTCCCGACGGGGCGACATCGCACTATACTACCCCAGTATAGATTTTATGCAAGGGACTAAGCGTTAAGACGCGATTCTAACGCCGTCTCGTACGTATGCTTGTAGTCTGCTATGAAACCATACGAGATATCGTCTACACGTATCTCAGAGCGCGTAACGTGCCCTAACAAACACATCGGGACGTCGCTCTCTATCATGAAATCGACAAACTTCTCCTCACAAGCCTCCGAAACAGAAACTACTACCCTGCTCTGCGACTCACCAAACAGGAAAGCATCCAAGCGGATCTCAGCATCCGAGGTAATATCAAATCCCAAATTGTTGGGCATAGCACATTCTAAAAGCGTAGTGAAGAGTCCACCCATTGATACATCGTGTGCCGAGGTGATCAGCTTTTCGGTAATGAGACGCTCCACGAGCCGTTGCAGTCGGATCTCGTCCTCCAGATCGAAATGCGGTGCCCCCGACTCGGTTATCCCGCAACAGGATACTAGATACTCTGAGCTAGAGATATCGTTGTAGGAGTTACCCAGCAAATAGATCATATGCCCTTTCTTGGCAAAAGCTAGCGAGGTACGCCGTGAGATAGTGTCCATAATCCCCAACATTCCGATCACTGGGGTAGGTGCAACGGCTTCGTCGCGATCGCCAATAGTCGATTGATTGTAAAAACTTACATTACCGCCCGTGACCGGGGTTTCGAGACGTTTGCATGCGGCACTCATCCCTTCTATCGCACGTACAAATTGCCAGTAGACCTCTGGGTTGTAGGGATTGCCAAAATTCAAACAGTTGGTAATAGCTATCGGCGTCCCTCCGGTGCAAACTACATTCCGCGCCGCTTCTGCTACAGCTATCATAGCCCCCACGTAGGGATCTGCTTTTACGTAGCGTGGATTACAGTCTACCGTTAGCACAAGGCTTTTTTCGCTGTTACGAATGGCAACGATACCGGCATCGCTCGCAACATTCACACTCATATTGTAGTTGCCCACCATTGTATCGTACTGCTCGTAGACCCAATGCTTCGACGCTATATTTGGTAAGCCCGCCAGTTTTTTGGCAACGGCGATGATATCCGCTGGCTCCGGAACTTGCTCGATATCAAACTTCTGATACTCTTTGTAATACGCAGGTTCGCGATACTCACGTTCGTAACGAGGTGCGCCACCTCCTAACACTAACGACTCGGCAGGTACTCGAGCTACAAGCTCGCCATGATAGGTAAATTCGAGATCAGGGCTGTCCATCACCTCGCCGATCTGCACACAAGGCACTTCCCACTTATCGAAAATCGCTTGCATTTCGGCTTCGCGCCCTTTTTTTACCACAACCAACATCCGCTCCTGCGACTCAGAGAGAAGGATCTCGTGCGCAAGCATCCCCTCCTGCCGCATAGGCACCTTGTCTAGGTCTATGCGCATGCCACAGCCGCCTTTGGCAGACATCTCAGACGTAGAACAAATAATACCTGCCGCGCCCATATCCTGCATACCAATAAGGGTATCGGTTTGTGCCAGCTCGAGGGTAGCCTCCAGAAGAAGTTTTTCTGCAAACGGGTCGCCCACCTGAATAGCGGGTATGTCCTTAGCCGAATCCTCGGTAATATTTGCTGAAGCGAAGGTACTGCCATGAATGCCGTCCTTACCTGTTGCCGAGCCAACAATATAAACCGGATTACCTGCCCCCTTAGCGATAGCCGAGATAACCCGATCGCGACGCACCAAACCTACCGACATGGCATTTACCAGCGGGTTCGTTTCATACGACGGATCGAAAACTACCTCGCCGCCCGCAACTGCCACGCCAAACGAGTTGCCATAATTACCAATACCTCGCACTACACCATTGAGTAACCAACGAGTACGCGGATTATCCAAATTGCCAAAGTGAAGCGAATTCAGTTGCGCTACCGGTCGCGCACCCATGGTAAAGATATCGCGATTGATACCGCCCACTCCCGTAGCTGCCCCCTGATAGGGTTCTACTGCACAGGGATGATTGTGCGACTCAATCTTAAAGACACAAGCCAATCCGTCGCCGACATCTACTAGCCCTGCGTTCTCCTCGCCAGCCTCTGCTAGGATATGTTTCCCTGTACGAGGGAGTGTCTTCAGCCAACGAATGGAATTCTTGTACGAGGCATGCTCGCTCCACATCACCGAATAAATACTCAACTCGGTATAGTTAGGCTCACGCCCGAGGATCGACTTAATTTGTTGATATTCTTCTGGTAGGATACCAAGCTCCTTGAGCTGCTCCGCTAATTGATTTTCCATCACTCACCCCCTCACTATTTCGGTGCCACCTGTTAGTACAAAGGTAAATATTTCCGCACGCCCTTGTGAATATATTGCCCCTAAAAGTAGTAACAATACCCACACTTATTATCACGAACCTACCCAAACACATCTATCCACAAATAGCAAAGCACTCCAGTTGCAAAAAGGTAGTACCTTTGCTGCCGGAGAAATGGCAGAGTGGTCGAATGCGGCGGTCTTGAAAACCGTTGTACGGCAACGTACCGGGGGTTCGAATCCCTCTTTCTCCGCCGGAAGAGAGCGTAGATCAGTAAACTGCTGATTTACGCTTTTTTACTCCCAAAACTTTCAGTCGATAAGACGCTAAGCATAAGAATAATAGTACTGATCTAAACAGTGTGTACCTGCTATTTTTTCTAACTCCGGATTTTCCCCCAGCATTCGATGGAAAGCTAATTAGAAACTGCGTTCTTTAGATGCGCACGAAGCGTTTTGCGCAAGGAGATTACACACTTTTTAGGAAAGTATCTCGAACACTACTTTCGCTCTCTTTTCTGCTAGCAACACTTAAATTGAACTTTCTGAATCAAGAATAGCTAGGCAATAGGAACTAATCCCCTACTACCTAGCTATTCGATGATTAATAGGCTGGAGCTTCCTAATTATTTCTCAATTTTTGTATCGGCAAGAGCTAAGATTTTTGCTTCACGTTCCTCAGCGAGTTTACAGAGCTTTTCTCCGAGTGCTAGGAAGTCCGCTACACGAGCTTTATCCTCGAGACCAGCTGCGTTAATTCTTACATTTAGGAATGCTCCACGTACTCCTGCACGCGCTGCGAGAGCTCCGACAGCCGCATCGGTTACTGAATTTGGGTTGCCAATATTTGCCATAGCTTCTGCAACTTCCATAGAATCGTAGCAGATTTGCATCACCTGTGCAGGCACCTCCGTTGCATAAAGTGTAGCAGCTTGAATAGCGGCTTTACGTGCTGCTTTTTCCTCATCGGTCCCCTTAGGCAAGCCTAAAGCGTCCATTATCTTATTGAAAGCATTGGTATCCTCGTCAATCAGATGAATCAACTGCTCTTGGTATTTTTTCCCCTTGTCTGCCCAGTCAGAGAACTCTTTCCAACGCTCATCCCAGCCCGGCTTATGCGCAGATAGGTTTGCCACCATTGTACCGAGCGCCACGCCCATAGCACCCATCGTAGCAGAGATGCTACCGCCACCTGGGGCAGGAGATTCGGATGCCGTCTCTTCTACAAAACCTTTTACGGTGAGATCTACCAACCTCTTCTGGTTCTCATCCTCGAGGATATACTCGATAATCTTCTTTTTCGGATCGAATGGGTAGAGCTCGTCTAAACCCATAGACTTTACAGCGATCTTAATTATTTCCTCGTCCGAGATACCTGTCGAGCGCTCCTGTTTTTCTAAGAAATAGCGCCCAGCATCTAACATAGCTTTCAACGGCACCACGCCCACTAGTTCCGATCCCGTTACACGCACTCCGCGAGCATCAGCCTTCTTTACACATTCCTCAAATGCTATGTGTAGTGGTGTTACTGCAATATCCGTCAGGTTAATAGATACTTGCGCGATACCAAACTCTTCAATAAACCATCCGATAGCTTTACACGCTTTCAGCGATCCAGGCTGCATCACTACCTTACCGTTAGCATCGAGCTTCTTCTTTCCCGTTATCGGATTCCCTTCACGTACCGGACGACCTTTTTCGCGAATATCGAACGCAATTGCATTGGCTCTGCGTGTCGAAGTCGTATTCAGATTGACATTATAAGCCACCAAAAAATTGCGTGCACCAACAGCTGTAGCGCCCGATTTAGCATTGAATGTTGCAGGACCGAAATCGGGTTTCCACTCAGCAGAAGTCACGCGCTGTGGCAATGCTTCGTATTCACCTGCGCGGCAAGCAGCTAGGTTACGTCTTTCGGGTTTGAAAGCAGCATTTTCGTAACAATAAACCGAAATCCCCAGTTCCTCGCCTATACGTTTTGCCAGCTTCCGAGCATACTCCACCGTTTCCTCCATCGTAATATTGGCAACAGGGACTAACGGGCAAACATCCGTGGCGCCAAAACGTGGATGTGCCCCATGATGCTTACTCATATCAATAAGCTCTGCTGCACGACGTACTGCACGAAAAGCGGCCTCGCAGACCGCATCGGGGTTACCTACCATAGTAACGACCGTACGGTTAGTTGCTTTACCCGGATCTACATCAATTAACCGAACACCTTCGACCGTCTGGATCTCAGCTGTTATCTGGTTAATAATATTCATGTCGCGCCCCTCGCTAAAATTCGGGACGCATTCTATGAGTTGTTGTTGTGCCATGTCCGAACACAGTTAATAAATAATGCTACAAAATTAAACAGAAAGGGCGTAGTAGGTTTAGATTTCCTGGTATAAATAACACGTCATTATTTCCAACTAGAGGGAAAAAAGATCAGGAGTAAACCAAAGATCTCCAAACGCCCCAGCAACATCAATATCGACGCAAACAGACGCCCTATATCTCCTAGGAAGGAATAGGAGCCGAAAAAACTCATAGAACCGATAGAGGGACCCACATTGCTGACCATCGAAAGCGATGTGGAAAAACCCGTTGCTAGCGAATCGACAGTAAAGGTAAAATAGCCCGTTGCTAATACTAGGATTAGGAGTAGCAAAACGAGGTGAACTGTCGCGCTTTTAGCAACTACCTCGTCGATGTGCAGCTTCCGGATATGAATCGGGATTACCGCTTGTGGGTGCTGTTGCTTCAGGAAAGTGGATCGAATGGTTGCTGCTATAATTGCCATTCGGTCTATCTTCATGCCCCCTGCCGTAGACCCCGAGCATCCCCCCGAGATCGAAAGCAAGATTAAAATCAACAAACTCAGTGCAGGCCAATGCATAGTCTCGGTCGTCGCAAAACCTGTTGTAGAGATCACCGAAGTAACTTGGAAAGCTGCATTGCGCAATGCTTCGCTTACCGGCACCCCTTGTTGGAAGACAAGTAACAAGAATATGATAAGAATAGAGCCGAGAACGACACTGCTAAAAATCTGAACAATAGGCGACCGAAAAACAGCCTTCCAACGTCGCGAGAACAAACTAAACAACAAACCAAAGTGCAGGCTTGATACAAACATACCTAAGACAAGTATCCACTCGGCACGGATATTGTGATATGCCGCGATACTCGCATTGGTGACCGCAAACCCCCCGGTCGACACCGTAGAAAATGCAAGGTTAAGCGCATCAAAAATAGGGAGACGCGAAAGGACTAATCCTACAAATATTAAGCCTGTTAGCCCAAGATAGCTACTCGCCATCACGCGCAACATCTTTTTACTACGATACTTAAAGTCCTGACGGGCAATGGAGGAGACCTCGGAGCGCGAAAGAGTCAGCTGCGCACTCCCCATACTCGGGAGCACCACCAAGGCAAAGACCACAACCCCCATGCCGCCAAACCAATGCGTAAAGGAGCGCCACAGCAACATACTATGCGGTAGTGCTTCTATATCGTCCAAAATCGTTGCTCCTGTCGTAGTAAAGCCCGAAACCGCTTCAAACCACGCGCCCGAGAGATTAAACTCACCTCCCCAGAGCACATACGGTATCATGCCAAAAAAACAAACGGCAACCCAGCTAAAAACTACAATCGCATAGCCTTCGCGACTCGAAATGGTAGACTCCGCACGTACAAATACAAACGGGAATGCCCCCACCAGCGTGGTAATCAGCATACTAAAAAGGAGGGGTACCTGCCCCGAATCCTCCTCAATAAGTGCCACAACAAAACTTACGAGCATAAAAAATGCACTCACGAGGACGATAAAACCCACGTAGCGCATAACTACATAGGGGCGGAAAGTATAGATCCCTCCACGCATTGTATTATTTCTCGCGACTCTTTTCTTGTACCAGTCGGTCTATTGTACGACGGAGTTCCAAAAGCTCATCCTCGGTAGATACATTCACCGAGTGATAGGTCTTAAACTTAATGTAACGTCTCAGACTCTCGGTTATCTGTTTAATAGGCAATATAAAGAAATGATTGAGGAGGTAGGAGAACATCAACATAAAAAGCAAACCCACGATAATAACAATTACTCCGGGACGTAGGGCACGGTAAGGGGCATCTTTTAGGAAAGCAAGTGCTTGGTAAACTCCCTTTTCGTTGAGTTCGCGCACACGTATTAACTTTTTGAGGAGGATCGGATGCAGCTTCTCCACAGTATTCCCTATGGGCGATTGCCGTTGTTCGTAAATTTCCAAACGAGCACTTAATGCCTTAAAATACTGATTGTAAACCTGAAAGAGGGTATCCAAGGCATCTTGTTCGTGTGGATGACGAATATTCTGACGTGCTAGTTCGTAGTTATTCTCGAAGACCTCTCGTGCCCGCAGAAGGATATTATTCTCGTAAGTAAACTCGCTCTGTTGGTTATTTTTAGTAAACTCGGAAACACGATGCATATCGCTCAGAGCGAGCTCCATACTCTGGCAGTAAACAACACTTCGGTAACTATCGTCGAGAAGTTTATTGACGTTTTGTGCAAGGAGTGCTATTTCATGGCTTTCCAAAAAAGCATAAATCACCGAAACGGCCGCTAGGATCAGAAAACCAAAAGTAACCTTTCCACGCAGTCCTAAACGGAAACGGTTCCGGAGTCGGGATTGTAATTCGCGCAACATATCTTACTTACTGCACTTTAGCCCTTTATTAGATTTTCGTAGCCCTCCAGCAGAGCTACTGCCAAAGGTACCCTATTTCTTAAAATCTATTGCACAAAGTTTTTTCTAACAACAAACATGTGCGCGGATTGCTATAACAGCCTATCTAAAGCTTTTCGTACTTTTTTTGCGCCACGCATTCGTGCTTCTAACGGATCGCACAAGTCGTAAAAGATATAACGATGCTGCGGATATTCCTGCTGCAGACGCGCCAATATCTGCGCCCATGTTTCCAAACGTTCGGCACTCCAAGTTCGATACAAATGCGTGTGATGAAGTACGATAATAGTGGGGCGCGCAACCTCCCATACATCGGTTAATAGCTGTTCGTCGTCGTAAAATATCGGTGGTGGTAAATCGGGGTACGCTCTACGCAACAAGTCGTTAAGTAGCTCTTGTAAAACAGCCGAAAAGGCGATACCATAATACTGTAGAAGCGATCGATCGCCCTGATAAGCAGCCAGAAATGCTAAAATGCCAGCAATATTATTTCCGAACTCCAAGAAAGAAACCACAGGCGAGCCCTGACCTGCTAGCTGCAAAGGTATAGCACGCCTCTGCTGTAACTCGCGAGCATGTAGATAATCTTCCGGAAGCAAGACTTTTGCCCAAAGTAGTACTTGTTCCCACGGCGTGAGTTGCGTTACCAAGCTTTCGCCCATCACCAACTCAATAGGCTGATTTTGTGGTGCACGCCCGTAGCCCACGATATTCTCAATAAATTCCTCTTTCAAGCTATTCAGTGCAAGTCCGCCACGCTGCGGATTCGGACTCTCTAACGGTCGCAAAACGACCTCAACAAATGCCGACAGCAGGCTCGGATCAAAAACTTGCTCCGACGTACGAACTATAGGGGTACTCAAAGAAAAATTCCTATCAGCGACCTTACTACCGCCCAGCACTTGCACATAACACCCCTTCCGACGCGTATACTGCCAAAGCTTGTAGTAGCTATGATCTTCTAACAACAATGGCATATTGCCTAGCAACACCAGATGCTCCCTAGCGCGAGTTAATGCAACATTGAGCTTACGATCTATGGTATAGCCCTGCTCGTTTGTAGCCGTTTGCGTCAGAAAAGTTAACTCTTGTGGGGTTTGTGCCGTAAGTCCGTAAATCATCACCTTGCGCTCGCTACCTTGGTAACGCTCCACGGTATCTATCGTTAGGCTCTCGGCACCCGAAACGGATAGTTCTTGCAAAGCGATACGAATAGCATTGATTTGACGGCGATAGGGCACTACAATACCTAGGTCTCGCTCCAGCAAAAAGCTTTCGCCACGCATGGTAAAATAAGTAACAAAATCGGCTACTAGCTGTGCTATGAGTTTCGCCTCTTCCCACTTAGCCTGTGCAGGAGCATCGGCAACATATCCCACCCAAAAGAACCTACGCCGTGCGAGGATATACAACAAACTACCTGTACGTTGTTCAATATCATATACAGGCAAGGGTTTGTGCTGATGCGGGAGGTGACGCGAAACAAGTCGCCCCTGATAAAAATTGTAATTAACAAACGCTGCAATATCCTCGTGCATCCGTGCTTGTTTTGTCACGAAATACGTAACACTCGGATCGTTACGATAGCGACGATAGAAACGTTCAAAGAACGAGGTTTTGCAATTTTCCAAGCCGATAGCCTGTAACTCGTGCTCGGTTACCACAGATTTCTCATCCGCTTGCTGTGCAATAGCCGGGAGTTGCTTATGGTCGCCTATCAAAACGAAACGTTGTATCGGATGCTCGCCCGCAGCTTCATTGGCACAAAACAGTGGCAATAATTGTGTTTCGAGGAGTTGCGACACCTCATCTACAATCGCTAACGAAAAACACTTTAGCTTAAACAACGCGCGTTGGGATGTAATCCGCGACGTATTTCCACAAAATACCCTACACTGGGTTATCAGTTCACGGATTTCCTCAACACTTTGGCATTTTGCTACCTTTTCTTCCAGAAGATACGAATGGAACTCCGGCGCACACGAATGATGTGTCCCGAGGTGTATAAAATCAATCCCCGCAGCACAGAGTTTACTACAGATCTCGTCTACGGCACGGTTGGTAAATGCTGTGAGCAAAATACATCCCGCAGGATCTAAAAGCTCCTCGCGCAAAAGACTCATTAGTACGTGCGAGGTCTTGCCCGTCCCCGGAGGTCCTAGGATAAGAAACAACTCTTTTGCCTGACGAGCGCGCACTACCAGATGGTCTAACTCGCCATACTCGCCACGGAGGGAGTGCGCAGCAGACGTAGTTGCCGGATGCCGGGTTCCTAAAATAAGCTCTCGCCGTGCAACCGAACTCTGCAAAAACAGATACAAACCCTGATATTGCGACGTGTACGAACTCTCGTTAATATCGCTCTCTAGCACCCAAAAAGTATTGGGCGGTCGTTCCCAAGCCAATCGGCTCATCTGCGGATGGGTTAATGCAACACGTACACTATGCGCATCAATAGCCAGCACTCGCCCCTTAAAAGCTATACCATCGCGAATATCTGGCACTCGCCCCTGCGCACAGGAGTAAACCACTACAATATCGCCCACACGGAAATTGCTATTCGATGTAAACGCCCCTCCCTCGGTTTGTAACTCTAGGACAGCATAGCGCCCATCGCCATCGGCTTCTAATCGTAAACTCAGGTGGGAGAGCATATTCCCACTCGCCATACGTTCTAAAGCTGTAGTGAGCCACTTACTAGCAAACCCCGTATGTGTAGCTCCGCTCCCCAGTTTCGCGCACCATTGCTCTTCTGCTACACTTCGAGCTAAGCGCAGGAAGTATTGCTGTTCGAGACTACTTGCTGTCTGAAACGAGTCTAACCATTGCTGTAATTTCGGAGCACGGTAATCTGTCCACAGCTTACTTTCGTTTTCTGACCTATGAAAGGCATCGGGTGTTAGTTGCAACAGAATGCGAAAACCACCGCGACGATATTGCTCCTCGTACCAAACAATCTCGTTGCGCAGGGTAATGGCACGGTACAAATCGGAAGATGTTAACTCGCTACGTAGTAAACCTTTCGGATATTTCGAGTAGAGCAAAAATGTATCTGTAGCATCGCTTTCCAACAAAAACATATAGCGAAGCAGCGCCTGATAAAGTAACACTTGTATGCGGTGCGACTCTTGAGGTGCTCGTGGCGCTTCCTCATCTTTTCTGTAAAAAGCACCTTGCCCAGCTTTTTGTTCCAACAACAGACGGAAATCGTGTTGCAGCAAATCCATACGCCCCTCGATACCCAGTACCTGACCGTAAAAACTAGGTTCTAACAATAGTGCATCGCGTTGATAGTTTTCCGAAGCTTGTGGTAGCAGTACATTGAGTACATGCGCTATATGACCGGCTTGTTGGTGTGCTTCGTGTACTATATTCTCGAAATGGTTACCCAGACTTGCACAGATCAATGCTTTTTTTTGTGCAAAACGACGGATAATATCTTCCACCACAAAGGGTTTCCGGTGCACTTCCAAATCTAGGAGCTCGCCAGCTAAATTCCCGAGTTCTATTTGCCAAGAATAGTGTTGAGGTTGGAACTTTCCGTACAAATACTGCAAAACACTCGTACCCTCTGGCTGAAAACAAGCCGCGATACTCGAAATATTAACCAAGTAATCGGGCTCGTAAATCAATAAATCGGCAAAGAGGCACTCTGCACTCCCACGCGGACGCACTACATGAATCTGACTCCTGGGATGTAAATATTTTCGAAAACTCTGCCACTCGCCCCAAGCCTCTTTCCTATCGCGAATATCTATGCGCAAGGTTTGCCCCGTTTGCACATCAACACCTTCGATATAGGCATCGGTACTACGCGCCACCTCCACTCGTAGATAACCTTTTGCAATATTTGCAACCTCCGGCTCCGATGAACCTTTAAGCGCTACCTCTCCAAAAAGCTTCTGTAGGCTATCTGGCACAACACTCCCCGGATAAACATAGTAAAGCAACAAACAAAGCGCATACAAATCCTGATGCAGTGTTGCACTATGCGTATCTTCGCTATAACTCGTTGCTTCTTGGAGATGGCTACCTAAGGCGTAAATTAAGTTCGCGGCTCTGTTCGGAATTGCATACCTATCTATGAGATACTGCAACTGCGACGCCCTAAAAGCATGACCTTCCAAAAGCCCTTTTGCCTCAAAGACCAGAGCTAAAACATGCGAAAGCGCGGTATACTTCTGCTGAAATCTATCTCTTGCAAAAGCCACTCGCAGCTCTTCCCAAAGCTCACTGCCAAGAGTACCATACAGCTTGCTCATACCCGCGCTAGCAGCACGCTTGTTCTGAAACGACTAACTCCAAGAATACGCCCCCTAATAATCGAGCGCCAACTTTTCTTGAAGATCGTCTGGGGCAATAAGTTCTACGGATCCTGACGCAAAACGGAGTACAGGCGCCGGAAACCGCCTCACAAGCCCGTAATTGTGTGTAGCCATAATTATAGACTTACCCCGCTCGAGAAGCGCTCTCAGTGTACGCATAATACCATCTGAAGTGGCAGGGTCTAGGTTTCCCGTAGGTTCGTCGGCTAGGATAAGTGGCGGATCATTTAATAACGCACGTGCTATAGCCACTCGTTGCTGTTCGCCCCCAGAGAGCTGATTGGGCATCTTGTAGGCTTTATGCTGGAGTTCGACAAGGGTAAGCACCTCCTCAATACGTCGGCGTATATCCTGCCGATTGTGCCACCCAGTTGCGCGTAGTACAAATTGGAGATTGCGTTCGACAGTCCGATCTGCCAATAGCTTAAAATCCTGAAAGACAACCCCGATGTTGCGCCGTAGATATGGTATTTCCGAGGTACGTAGTGTAGATAAACGGTAACCACAAACCACACCATCGCCTACTCGTAGGGGTAATTGCCCTGTTAGGGTAGCAATAAAACTCGACTTTCCCGAACCTACACGCCCCACCAAATAGACAAATTCGTTGGGATGAAGTTCAAAACTTACATTACGCAGCAGAACATTCGAACCTTGTGCAATATCTACATCCTGCAGACGAATGACAAAAGGGAGTTCCTGACTATTTTCCATCCCCACTAATCGCAACAATCCCCGGCAAGGCTTTGCCTTCTAAATATTCCAGCATAGCACCTCCGCCAGTAGATACGTAGCTAACTTTATCTTCCAATCCGCTAGCTTTCAGGGCTGCTACCGAATCGCCACCACCTACCAACGTATAACCTCCGTTTTGCGTTAATTCGGCAAGAGATTCGGCTATAGCAAACGTCCCCTTAGCAAAAGCAGGCATTTCAAAAACCCCCATCGGACCGTTCCAAAAGATCGTTTTGCTTTCCAGAATTGCTTTCCGGAATCGCGCAACCGATTGTTCTGCTATATCCAAGCCCATCCAACCTTCGGGGGTAGATTCTAGGGGCGACTCCTGCGTATGTGCATCTGGTGCAAAACGATCGGCATTCAGCGCATCTTGCGGAAGCAATAGTTCTACGCCTTTCGTTTTTGCTTTTTCTATCAGCTGGCGTGCTGTATCGAGGTAGGCATCCTCACAGAGCGAACTCCCGATCTGCCCACCCTGTGCTTTTACAAACGTATAGGCCATGCCGCCACCTATAATAATCTTATCCACACGCTCTAGGAGTTGCTCGATCAGGACAATCTTGTCCGATACCTTTGCCCCCCCCATGATAGCTGTAAGTGGGCGAGGCGGATTGTTCATTACATATTCAAGGGCTTGAATCTCTTGCTGCATCAACAGTCCAAACATCCGGTCTGTAAAGAATTTCGCGACGTGTGTCGTGGATGCATTCGCCCGATGTGCTGCACCAAAAGCATCGTTTACAAAACAATCTGCCAAGCGCGACAACTGTTCAGCAAATGCCCCTTGTGCAGCTTTCATAGCCTCTTTACGCGCTTTATAATCTGCTTCCGACTCGCCTTCCTTTTGCTTTACCTTCCCTTCGTCTTCCGGATGAAAGCGAACATTTTCGAGCATCAGTACCTCGCCATCCTGCAACTGCCGTGCTGCACGCTGCGCATCTTCTCCTATACAGTCGTCGCAAAATGATACATGCTTACCCACCAAATGCTCTACAGCATGTAGGATACGACGAAGCGACAAGTCGGCAACGGGTTTCCCGCCCGGACGCCCCATATGCGTAAGCAGAATAAGCCGTCCGCCCTTAGCCAGAATCGCATGAATAGTAGGTAGTGCCCGCCGGATACGACTATCGTCACTAATAAGCCCTGTCTGCTTATCAAACGGGACGTTAAAATCTACGCGCAACAAGACTCGCTTGCCTGCAAAATTATAATCCTCGAAATGTAACATGACTCCCCTCACTAACCTTTATGCATAACAAATATACAACAAAGATCGAGCGTCTGCCAAGAAGCCAGCGAAAGCGCTACGCCTCAGTGGCTTGCAAGGTATTCAGTCAAGCTCTTGCTTGGCTAGAACGCTCTGTGGAACTCGAAGACTTTTTGCTCGATCTTGCAGGACATTTCTTCGAAGTATTGACAGAACAGGACGCGTATACGGGATTCTTCTTCCACGTTCTTGCTTGGTTAGAGTGCGCCATGGAACTCGAAGACCTGTTGAATAGTCTTACAAGGTATTCGCTTAAAGTAGGGATCGCTGTAAAATTCAAAAACCTTTTTATGAAGCCTTGCAAGACATTCTTCCAAGCTCTTACTTGGATAAGAAACTCCGTGAAACTAAAAGACCTGTTGTCCAGTTTTTGAAGATATTCTTCCGAGGTATTGATAGGATAGGGCACCTTGTAGCATTCAAAAACCTTTTGCGCAAACATTCCCAACTGTGCATCGCGACGGGTTGTAAGCAAACGCAAACGTGCTGTAGCAGTACTTGACGAATACAACTGTGCGGCGTCTATCTGATTCCGTACTCGTAGCGCTTGCTCTGCTACAGCCGTAGCCGGATCTATTATCTTAACGCTTTGGGGTAGTATCTTCTTCAGTACAGGCCTAAGTAACGGATAGTGCGTACAACCAAGCACAAGCTGGTCTATATTTTGCGTTAGTAGGGGGGCTAGCAATTCCTGTAATAGCTGTTGGGTTTCGTGAGTTTCGGCTTTCCCATCCTCTATCAGTTCTACTAATCCTTCACCCACCACTTTATGTATTTGTACGCGAGTACAAGATGCTGCTGTCCGCTGGAAGAGTGAGCCGGCTAAAGTCCCTTGTGTTGCCAAAACTCCGATATGCTGCGTTTCTGAGTTCTGTGCTGCAGGCTTTACGGCAGGCTCGATACCTACAAACTTAATCGTCGTTCCATCATAACGGCGGCGTAGCGGTTCTATCGCAGCGGCAGTTGCTGTATTACAAGCTAATACTATCTCCCGGCACCCTTGCTTTAGAAGATAATCTACCAATCGTCGGACTCGCCACTCCACTTTCTTTGCTGGACGAGAACCATACGGACACCATGCCTGATCAGCTAAGAAAATAAAGGGCTGATCGGGCATCTTCTCGAGCAGCCTTACTAATACAGTCAACCCTCCTACACCAGAATCTATAACTCCAATGGGGTAACGTGCAACAATATCTTGCATAGGTTACAACACACTACATCCTGCAGCGGGAAAGGATGCGCTTAAACGCGACACTCACCCACTTGCAAAGCGGATTACTTAATCTTGAGTTCTTTCTGAACTTTTTCTAGGATATCCTCGCTCTCCGCCCCCACATAGAGCAAAAAGCCCATACTCTTATCGAATACGTAGGTATAACCGTTAGCCTTCCCCACACGTTGGATAGCAGCATTTACTTCATCAATGAGGGGTTGCAGGAGTTTTCCTTGTTGGGTTTGGAAATCGCGCTGTGCAGCCTGCTGGAAATCTGTAGCACGTTGCCCTAGGTCTGCCAATTCCTTTTCTTTAGCTTCGCGGAGCGCGGATGTCAAGGTCTCACGTTTCTGAGTATAGTCTTGCAGTTTTTTATTGTACTCTACTTGCAATTGCTCGAGTTGATCGTAGAGTTCTTGCTCAAAGGCTTTCAGCTGCTTCATAATCGTATCATGCTTAGGCATGGAGGCGATAAGGGCCTGCGAGTCGATATGCGCAAATTTCGGTGTCCCCTGCGCCTGAAGGGTATAAACAGCGCTTACAAAGCATACAACTGCTAGAAAAAATATACGTTTCATTCTTATGTTTTCCTGATTACGCTAGCCGTCCCTACAAATGCGCAAGGACAGTCCTTCGTTTCGTACAAACTTACTAATTAAAGCCTAATTTCCGAAGCACCTCATCGCTCTTGTCGTAGCGCGGACTACTGTAAAGAATCCCCGCAGAGGCAGATACGTCAAATATAGCCGCATACCCTCCCTCGTTGGCGAGTTCCTTAACGGCAGCAAAGACCTGATCCTGAATAGGTTTTATCAGCTCTTCTTGTTTTTTGAACAGGAGTCCCTCGCGACCGAAGTACTTCTGCTGCAAGTCCTTAATTTTCGCCTCGGCATCTACGAGTTCCTGTTGACGTTTCTGACGCTTCTCTGGGGTTAAGAGTACCTGCTCGGCTTGAAAATCTTTCACATGTTTCTGGATATCAGCAAGTCCTTGCTCTATTTCCTGCTGGTAACGCTTCGACAGTTTTTCGACCTCATCCTTGGCAGAGCGATAACTCGGAATCTTATTCAGGATATATTCTGTATCAACAAAAGCATACTTCTGTGCCATACCCAAAAACGGGAACAAAAGGCAAATCAACAGACATGCTACGCCACACACCAACCTACGTGTCATTATTCCTTACTCCTGCTTAATTTCGTTTTTTCTACTTTTCCTCTAGCGCTGCATCCTTAAACACACACGCATCACAAAACATTCTCTATAAATAGAACCGTTTCTATGGGTTAGAATTGTGTCCCAAAAATAAAATGCGGCTGCCACTTATGTGCATTCGAATTCCCCGGCACCTCATCAAAACCATAACCTATATCAAAGCCCAGCATCCCAAAAATAGGTAAGAAGATGCGGAAACCTGCACCAGCCGACCTATGCAATTGAAACGGATTGAAGTGATTCAACTCATACCACGAGTTGCCGGCATCCGTAAAAAGCAATGCATATACGCTAGTCTGTGGTTTCAAGACTATCGGGTAACGGAGCTCCATGGTAAACTTGTTGTAGACATTCGCAACCCTAATGTTGCCCGAAACATAGGGCGTAAGTGACCCGTTGGAATAGCCTCGCAAACCAACCGACTCCCGACCGTAAATAAAATTGTAGCCCGAGAGCCCGTCGCCTCCCAATTCAAAGCCCTCGAAAGGCGAATAGCCTACTTTCTGATTGTAGTAGCCCAGATAACCAAACTGCGCGTTGAAATAAAAGACAAGATCGCCCACTAGCGAGGTATACCACTGCGCACGCGCCGTCCACTTATGGTACTCTACCCAACGATAACGTTCTTGTGGAGTCATCTTAGGCGATGTATAATCTTTCCCATTCATATACGAATACGGCGGCGTGAGCTGCAACGACAGGGAGAAATTAGACCCCGTACGTGGGTAAATGGGCTGATCGACCGAATTCCGTCCCCATATTACACGGAAACTCAGATTATTTGCCGTGCCATCGGAAAATAAAAAGTCCTGCTTCCAATTCCGGAGCTGGTAATTCTGATAGGCGAGCTCGGAGTAAAGCGTAAAGAAGTCGTCTGGCCACTTCAAACGTGTCCCTAGTCCTATCGAACCGCCAGTAATCTTAAAGTAATCGGACGAGGGGCGCCAGATGTATTTCGAATAGTCATACACCGAGTGGTAGAAAGACACCGAAAAATTATTGGGTCTGCTCCCCCCCAACCAAGGTTCTGTAAAGGCTACATTAACGGCACGGTATTGTGTTCCGTTGGTCGTTGCTCGTATCGAAAGACTCTGACCGTCGCCCGATGGTACGGGACGCCAAGCATCTTTTTCGAAAATCCGCCCTATACTAAAATTCGTAAAACGCACACCGGCTGTAAAGATAAACATGCCGCCACCCCAACCTGCCGAGAATTCAAATTGGTCGCTCTGTTTCTCTTGTACCGTATAGTGCAAAACTACCGTTCCGTCCTGTGCATTAGGTTCGGGACGGATCCCATTTTGCAATAGTGCTTCCGGCTCAAAATAGCGTAGGTTGGCAAGTTCGCGGAGTGAGCGCATAATATTTGTCCGACTAAACAGATCGCCCGGATAGGTATGTAGTTCGCGCCGGATGATGCGCTCGGCAGTACGTGTATTGCCATGTATTTGTACGTCGGAAATAGTGGCTTGCGGGCCTTCGAAGATGCGCATCTCCAAGCTTACGGAGTCGTTGTTTACATTCGTCTCGACGGGTGTAACATGAAAGAAGAGATAACCGTTGTCCATGTAGTAGGTACTTACCGAGTTCTCGTCAATCTGCAAACGTTTCTCGATGAGAGTCTGGTCGTATACATCGCCCTTCTTCATACCCAGAACCTCTGAAAGATATTCCGAACTGTAGACCGTATTCCCCACCCAACGAATATCACGAATGTGGTACTGTGCCCCCTCTTCCAGACCAATCCGGATCCCTACTCGCTTCTCTGAAATCGTATAGACAGAATCCCATAGGACTCGCGCATCGCGATACCCCTTTTCATTATAAAAAGCTATAAGCGAAGCCAGATCCTCCTGATATTTATTCTCTATATACTTAGCACCTCGGAACGGATTCCACCACAGGACACGCTTAGTCTCTTTTAGTCCCTTTTTCCGGAGTTTTGCATCGGTGAAGGCATGGTTGCCAACAAAGGAGATCTCCTGCACTTTTACCTTTTCTCCGCGATTCACTACAAAGGTTACGATAACCGCATTCGCACTCTCGGGGTCTACTTCCTGCCGGACATCTACCTTAACATTCCAATAGCCTTTTTCGCGATAATACTTCTGTATCACACGGATAGCAGCGTCAATTGTGGAGGCGGTTGCCTGCTGCCCTTCTCTGAAATTGAGTTTATCCTTGAGATCCTCACGAGCACTTTTTTTCGCACCTTCATAACGTATGGCAGATGCACGGGGCTGTTCCTTAAGCTCTATCCGCAGGTAAGCATACTCGCCCTCCAGACGCGCAACACTTATCTCTACACTCGAGAACAAATTCTCGCGGCGCAGCTTCTTAATTGCTTTGGTAATATCGTTACTTGGGAGCTCGATGGTATCGCCTATACGGAGTCCGCTAATCTTAATCAGAATATCTGCATTGAAGAACTGTACACCCACGACCTCGATATCTTTAATAATATACCTCTGTGGTGCGCTGTAACTAAACGTCGGTTTCTCGGGCTCCTGCGAAAATACTACACTCCCCCCTGCAAAGAAAACGACCATTGGCAGCAAAAGACGAAACAACCTACCCACAAAGCTCAACCGCCACGCACAACTATTCCACATACGCCCTCGCCTTAAAAAATTAAATAATAACGATCCCAATTACAAAGGTATAGCATTTATACGCCACCAAAGCGCCTAATCCGTTGCTTATAAAGTTCTATTGCTTGATAAAAGTGTTCTTTCCGAAAGTCTGGCCAATAGATGGGCAAAAAAAGCAACTCGGCATACGCAACCTGCCAGAGGAGGAAATTGCTCAAGCGTTGCTCGCCACTCGTGCGGAGTACTAACTCAGGGTCGGGAACAGATGCCGTATACAGACACTCTTCAAAACGCTCAGGAGTAAGCTCTGCGGGCGAAAGTTCGCCTACCGCACTCTTAGCCATTAGCATCGAACATGCGCGGAGAATCTCTTGGCGTGCACCGTAATTCAAGGCCAAGGTTAATACCAAGCGCTTGCACTCGCGACTAGCTTCCAGCGCCCTCCCCAGATGCGCATCGAGCTGTGGAGGTAATGCCGTACGATCGCCTATTACATTCAAACGAACCCCCTGCGCAATGAGCTCCTCAATCTCCTCGTCGAGTGTCGTGGTAAGAAGCGACCAAAGCAACTTTACCTCTGTTTTCGGACGCTTCCAGTTCTCGGTACTAAACGTATACAGAGTAAGATACTCTATCCCGAGCTCGATGGCTGCCTCCACACTTTCGCGTACGGGTTTCCGACCATTTTGATGCCCGAAGGAGCGATCTCTACCCCGCTCTTTTGCCCAACGACCGTTTCCGTCCATAATAATGGCAACGTGTCTGGGTACCGAGGCATCACTCTTTACAACAGAGGTCATAGATTTATCTGTAAGCTGGGCAACGTTGCTGAACAAAGAACATCCGGTAGGCACAGGTTATGGATACCATCGAAACCCAATCCCGATTATGAATCCCCCAAGCCGAGTCATCGTTAGGTAGATTCTGGTAGCCGTCCAATGCGTCACTAAACTGCTTTAAGAATCGGAGCTCGCCAGCCACTGTCAACCGAGTGCCGAGCGCCACTTTTACGCCAGCACCCATCGGTAGGTACACGCTCATCCCTCCGCCACTACTTGCCAAGGAACCAATGCCAAAGGTTGCATACGGCGCTACAATTTCGTAATTAGTGCGCTTCTGCGAAAGAATAGTAACTATAAACGGAAGGAAATGTACCTCAACATTGACATCAAAGCCAATCATAAACCGATTAAACTCTGCAATCCGCTTACCATTGATACGAGGCAAGGCATAACGCTTCGGATCATACTCGCCCACCACATTACCGCCAAACAGGTTAAAACGTGCTGCATAGTACTTATTGAATGAGAAACGCGCCAAAAGCCCCAAATTAACGCCCAAATTGCGCGGCAAGGGGTGCAAATTCAAATCACCCGTGTAACCGGTTATACCGCCACCACCGCCTAAATCCCAACCGAGATTCCACTTCTCGGCACGAAGCGAAAGCGTACCTAGTAATAATACAACAAGCCCAAAAGCGCCAAGCACTCTCCCCATCCCAAAACCTCTAGTAGCTAACGCCCACAAATACTATTTTATTGTAATTCGTCAAAAATCACACAACCTCTGTAACCCAAAATGTAGCCAGCATTAACCGCTCTTTAGGTAATTTTTGCAAGCTATTGTATAAGAATTCCGACTTCCCTACTTTTGCAAAAGACTTAAATACATTTTTCATAATGAAACGGCTGATTCTTTTTATTACTTACCTCCTCTTTGCTGCTACCATAGTTTTTGCCCAAGCCCCCAGAAGCTACCAACTACCCGAACCCGAAAAACCCAAACAGGAAGCGACAAAAACCAACTCTTGGGGTAGTTTGCTCAGCACTGCCGTACGTGTCACAACTGCAACCCTCGGACTCATCCAACAATCCGTTAACTTGCAGGAGGTTAGCAACTCACTCTACGCCTTCGAAAACAATGTCGGAGGTTCGTGGATGACAGACGCCCGGAATATCCTCGGGAAAACGCAAGGTGCCCTACAGCTCTACATGGTTAACGAACAAGGTGCCTACCTCTACGATGCACCAACACGTACGTTGAATCTAAAAGCAGAAGGCGATTTCCGGGATGTTATTATTGCACAAAATAAAAAATTCGAAGGCGCACGTGTCCTCCTCTTTGCAGGGCAAAGCATCGAAGCCTTTGCCTTAGATCAAGCTGCAAAAGGTGCCGATAAGCTCCTAGGTTCCGCAAGCAACAACACTGCCGATTCTACTGCCACAGCTTCCAACGACGCCGCAGAAACAACTTATCCCACAACCTTCGACCCCGGTAAAGTCTTTGTAATTATTGGTGCCAAAACCTACACTTTCGATTAGTTGGGTGTTATACCATACTCTTTGGTGGACTCCAGAAGTTTTGTACGCAACTTTTGGAGTCTTTTTTATGCCTTTCGCCTCCCACCCTAAAAGGCTATTTATCCTCCTTCTTTAGATTTCTGATCTGTTTGATAGCATCCAAATAATCGCGCTCTACATCACTAATGGTGCACTACTTGGATTTACGATATTCGTGGGTGGCATGCTCCATAGCCCATTACAACAAAACTCCTTATAGCATAGGGCGGATACTAGCTGTCATTAGATGTTGCCTCCAATCCCTTTATACTTTTCAATAAAAGCAGCAATCTTCTGAAATACACGCTTTTTCTTTTCCAAGAATTGAGGATTAAGCGGACTCCCCTTAGGGAGAAGCGCATTGAGATCGGTGCCGTTTTCGCTGGCATACTCATGTCTCAACGACGATTGTATATAACGCCTTGCTGCTTCTACATTCAATTCCTCATCGGCTATTAGGTTTGATGCTTCCTCTTTTTGTCTCTTTTGCGCGTATGTGAAAAATGCAGCGATAATATCCACCTTATTCTGAATAGCGGCTAAATCCGTCGCATGAATAAAGTCGACAATTAAACTCTCCTTAGCTCTGTTGCCGATACTACTACGAATAACCCGACGTATTTCAGCAACTAACGCATCTTTATCGTCCGTTTTCTGCTGGTGTTCAAACAGCAATTGCAGGATATAATCAAGGTCTATCTCTTGCGATTTAAGCAAATCCACCTCAAAAACTACATCGTCCCAATTCGTTGCTGCGCCCTCGGAAGGCTTCCCTTCCCGCTCGTGCCGAAACCAGTCGCGAATATCATTGTAGGTAGAACGATAATCTTGCACACTCCGCTCCTTAAGCACATGCACCGCCGACATGGCTGCAAAGGTTTCATCGCTCAGGAAGTTTGTCGCCTTAAAAGTTTCGCGAGCCTTTACGTCGGTAGGATCTATCGCCTGCAGAGCTTTAAGCTGGGTAAACTCGTCGTAATTCTGCAAGATATTCTCGACCCTGAGGTACTCGCCAAAGAGCTTTACAAAAGCCTTTTTATCTACTTCGGTCGTTATGGCATCGGGCTGTGGGAATTTTGTTTCGAGGTCGTGCACAATCTCTACATATCCCCTTTGTGGTTCTCCAACTGGCGGCGTAAACCCTCGAAGGTACTCGGTATAGCTCTTCTCCAGAATTACATTCCTCGTATTCTTATCGCCAAAGAGAGTAATAGCCTCTATGGTAGCTTGCTCTAAGTCTCGAAACGTGACGATGTTGCCAAAAGTCTTCGTAGCATCATAGATACGGTTCGTACGCGAGAAGGCTTGCAGCAACCCGTGGTAACGCAGATTCTTATCTACAAAGAGCGTGTTGAGCATTGGAGCGTCAAACCCTGTAAGGAACATACCTACTACAATAACGAGGTCTACCTCTTGGCTTTTCACACGTCTGGCCAGATCGCGGTAATAATTCTGAAACTCTTTGCCATCTACTCCGAAACTGGTTCGAAACATCGTATTGTAGTCAGCTATCGCCTTTGCCAAAAACTCTTTAGCACTACGATCCATAGCAGAGAGGTCAAAATTCTCGTCTAGGATCTCGCCTAGGGTAGTTTGCTCTTCGTTCGGGACAAAGGAATAGATCGTGGCAATCCGTAGCGGCTTTTCCTGCGTTTTCTGTTGCGATGTCAGCTCCTCGTAGTAGAGTTTAGCAGCCTCTATGCTACTTACGGCAAACATGGCATTAAAGCCCTTCCCATTGCTATAGGTGCGATGGGTTTTGATGCTAAAGTTCTGTAAGATGTATTGCGCAACTTCGCGAACACGCACGGGGTGCAATAACAACTTCTTGTTTTCGGTAGCATGTAATAGCTCGTCGTTTGTCTCTTTTTCGAGAGCTTTGAATTGCGGACGCACATCGTTGTAGTCCACTTTGAACTTTAGTACTTTTTCGTCGCGAATGGCATCTGTTATGACGTATGCATGCAGCTCCCGCCCGAAAATACTCTTCGTTGTCCCTTCATGAAGTGCATTCTCCGGAAAGATAGGAGTGCCCGTAAAACCGAACTGATAGTAGCGTTTGAATTTCCTACGTAAGTTGCGCTGCGCTTCTCCAAACTGCGATCGGTGGCACTCGTCGAAGATAAAAACCACCTGCTCCTGGTAGATGGGCAGATTGTTTTCGCTCTTCAGCAAGTTGTTGAGCTTCTGTAGCGTGGTAACAATTATCTTGTCGTCCTCTTTTTCTATGTTGCGCTTGAGGGCTGCCGTACTCTCAGATCCGTTGACACTCTCGGGCGAGAAGCGCTGGTATTCCTTCATCGTCTGATAGTCCAGATCCTTACGATCTACCACAAAAAATACCTTCTTTATGAACGGTAACTTTGTAGCAAGACGCGCAGCTTTGAAGCTCGTCAGCGTTTTGCCCGAACCCGTAGTATGCCAAATATAACCACCACCATCGACTCTACTCCATAACTTTGACTGGTAGGAGCTCTTAATTTTCCATATCAACCGTTCTGTGGCGGCTATCTGATACGGACGCATGATCAGCAATGTGTCGCTGGTATCAAACACCGAGTAGGTTAGTAATATGTGCAGTAGCGTATTTTTTTGGACGAAGGTCGCCGTAAAATCTTTTAGGTCTTTTATCGGAACGTTGTCTGCCCTCGCCCAGTTAATCGTAAAATCGAAACTATTCTTGTCGCGCTTCACCGTATTGGCAAAATAGCGCGTGTCGGTGCCGTTGGAAATGACAAAAATCTGCAAATACTTGTAAAGGGAACTCTCGCTATTGAAACTCTCCTTGCTATAACGATGCACCTGATTGAATGCTTCTCGAATAGCAACTCCGCGTTTCTTTAGTTCCACCTGCACCATAGGCAAGCCATTTACCAAGATGGTAACATCGTAGCGATTGGTTTGCATACCTGTTTGTTGGAACTGATTGATAACCTGCACCTTGTTGCGCGCAATATTCTCTTTGTCGAGTAAATAGATATTTTGTAGGTGTCCGTCGTCAAAGACAAAGTCGTAGATATAGTCGTCTTGCACCTTGCGAGTTTTATCTAGAATGGTATCGTTGGGCTTGTCGAGATATTCTTGGCGAAAGCGCTCCCACTCCGCATCGCTAAACTGCACACCGTTAAGTTGTTGCAATTGCTCCCGCACATTGAGTACGAGCGCTTCGGGGGTAATCAGATGCGGGAGGTATTCGTAACCCTGAAGCTGCAGGTCGGCTATCAGTTCTCGTTCCAAATCGCTCTCGCTCTGGTAGACTGACGGTGGAGGCGTAAGATCCGAGCGTTTAGTATAGTCGTCTAGTACTATAAAATTCGGGAGTTCGGCGATGGTTTTGTTTTGGGGCATGGTATTGTAGTTTCTTGTATTCTAATTCGCAGCTCTGGGAAAGGTTAGCAGCTTTTCGCGATAGTATTCGTACTGTTTGCGACGGAGCTCGATCTCGCGTGGCAAACCTTCCGAAATAGAGGTTGTGAGGGTGTTGAACTTGTCGAGGATGCAGACGATCTCCTCTTGGACGGAAAGCGGGGGAAGGGGGATGAAGATCCGTTTAAATCTTGATTTGGAAATATTAAAGCGTGTAACGCCACTCGCTGTTTTGACTATTTCACTTCTAACATAATTAGAGCGAAACAAATACTTAGAGAACTCTGGAAGTAGTAACACGCCTTCATTAAAGCGCAAGCCAAACGAAAAACTATTCAAAAAAACAGGAAAATCAAAACGCGTCGTAACTGCTGAAGACATTCCAACATCGTCAAGAGTCTCTGAGGAACCTGTAAATAATATATCACCATACTGCACTATATGTTGATACTCATTTTCCTTTATATTTACACTTCCTAATTCATTGACATTAATCTCTATATTATCGTAAATATTTTTGTATGTAATAAAAAAAGCATTACCACCTGTAAAATCCAATTTACCCTTACCAGTTAAACCACCATAAAATTCCGCAACCTCCCCCAACGGCTTCCACTCCACCTCGTCTCCGAAGGTTAGGAGCTTATTTCTGTAGTATTCGTACTGTTTTGCACGTGCTTCTAGCTCCGCTTCTAGCTCCGCTTCTAGCTCCGCTTCTAGCTCCGCTTCTAGCTCCG
>CAUTNK010000021.1:0-40230 GCA_963540065.1 uncultured Bacteroidia bacterium | reverse complement strand
GCGAAACGAAGGCAGAGTACTTTACTGTAAAGAGCACGAGTGCGTGGAAGGTCACTAGCTCAAACGCAGCGTGGAACGTCTTAGATGAGACCGAGGGCGCGGCAGGCGAGACGAAGCTTACCCTTCAGACGGGCGTAAACCCAAGCACCGCTGAGCGTAGTACGAAGCTCACCTTTGCGCTCGTAGGGGCAGAGGACGTAAAACAGGAAGTAACGGTAAAGCAGGCAGGCTCGTCAATCACGGTTACGCCAACAGAGGACGTAACGCTCCCCGCCGCTGGCGAAACGAAGGCAGAGTACTTCACCGTAAAGAGCACGAGTGCGTGGAAGGTTACCAGTTCAAATGCGGAGTGGAACGTCTTAGATAAGACCGAGGGTGCTGCAGGCGAGACGAAAGTGACGCTCAAGTCAGAGATGAACCCAAGCACCGCCGAGCGTAGCACAAAGCTCACCTTTGCGCTGGTCGGGGCTGAAGAGGTAAAGCAGGAGGTAACGGTAAAACAGGCGGGCTCGTCAATCACAGTTACGCCAGCTGAGGAGGTAACCCTCCCTGCTGCAGGCGAGACGAAGGCAGGGTACTTCACGGTAAAGAGCTCGAGTGCGTGGAAGGTAACCAGTTCAAATGCAGCGTGGAACGTCTTAGATAAGAGCGAGGGCGCGGCTGGCGAAACGAAAGTGACGCTCAAGTCAGAGATGAACCCAAGCACCGCCGAGCGTAGCACAAAGCTCACCTTTGCGCTGGTCGGGGCTGAAGAGGTAAAGCAGGAGGTAACGGTAAAACAGGCGGGCTCGTCAATCACAGTTACGCCAGCTGAGGAGGTAACCCTCCCTGCTGCAGGCGAGACGAAGGCAGGGTACTTCACGGTAAAGAGCTCGAGTGCGTGGAAGGTAACCAGTTCAAATGCAGCGTGGAACGTCTTAGATAAGAGCGAGGGCGCGGCTGGCGAAACGAAAGTGACGCTCAAGTCAGAGATGAACCCAAGCACCGCCGAGCGTAGCACAAAGCTCACCTTTGCGCTGGTCGGGGCTGAAGAGGTAAAGCAGGAGGTAACGGTAAAGCAGGCAGGAAAACCCGCCGCCGTAGAATCCTCGCTATTGGCTGGTGTCTCTGTTTCCCCGAACCCATTCTCTTCGCAACTCAGGATTAGCAATAAAACAGCTATAAATGCACGCTACAAACTCCTAAGCGCGAATGGGGTAATGATATACCAAGGCGCGTTAGAAGGGACGGAAACTGTGCTTAATACCGAAGAACTAAAAGCGGGTATTTATTTACTGCGAATTCTTTCGGGTGATGCCGTTAGAACCTTGCAAGTGGTGAAAGAATAGCTTTTTACACGAACTAGAGCATTAAAAGGAATTGCTCCCGTTGTGGAGTGATTCCTTTTTTGTATTTTGGCAAAGGGAAACGATAAACGTATTGATCTATCCTGCGACCATTGCACAAAGGGTTATATCCGTTAGTGTCGTTCACCTAAGATAAAAATAGCGACTCCCTGTTATGCTTTTTTTCTTTAACATAGTACCTTTGTGCTAGAGGGAGAGGGATCTTGAAGCGATTACACAAATTTCTGCTGCGAACCTATCTGGGACCGATGTTCATGACTTTTTTCATTGTCATGTTCATCCTCCTGATGCAATTCCTTTGGCGCTATATCGACGATCTGGTGGGTAAAGGGCTTAATCTTGGGGTGATTTCTGAGCTTATGCTTTATGCCTCTGCCGGTCTGATTCCGATGGCACTCCCACTTGCTACCATGCTTGCCATTTTGATGACCTTAGGCAATATGGGTGAGCACAACGAGCTCCTTGCTATGAAATCTGCAGGGATATCCCTACCACGGATCCTCTACCCGCTCACCGTTGCGAGTCTGCTAATCACCCTGTTAGCCTATGTAATTTCCGATTATGTTGTGCCCGTAAGTACTCTTAAGATGCGGACGATTATCTATAGCGTACAACAACAACGCCCCGACTTGGTTATCCGTCCCGGAGTCTTTTACAACGATATTGCAGGCTATAGCATCCGCGTGGGAGCTCGAGATCGCAACGAACGTATGATGCGCGATCTTATGATTTATGATCATTCGCAAGGGCAAGGCAATATTTCGGTAACGCGTGCCGATTCGGGCTTTATTACCGTTACGCCAGATCAGAAGTTTCTCATTGTTGAACTTTATAGTGGTACACGCTATGATGAGACTTCGGATGATGGTGCCGTCTATATGAGTTCCACGCGATTGCGCGCACGCACTACAACTTTTCAACGCGAGCGACTGATAAAACGTCTCGAAGGCTTTGGTTTTGAACGTACCGACGAGGGACTATTTACCAATACCTACCATGTGATGAATACCAGGCAGTTGCGGCGTGCTTACGATTCCGTGGGGCTTTCCAACGACTCGCTAATCCAAGCCGAGTACAAGCATTTAGCCAATGGTTTGCTCTTGCTCCCTGCAACTATAGATTCTACTTACAGCAACCGTATTCGCGACACCTTCCTCTTCAACAACTATTATGCAGCAGCCGACAACGCTAAGAAAAAAGAAATCCTAACCGAAACCATCGCTTCCGCCCAGACTCTTAAAAGCCATGTTATGAGCTACGTAGACGATCTAAAATATGCCCGAGAGAAGCAAGTTCGTTACATCGTGGAATACTACCGAAAATATTCCATGGCTCTGGCAGTCCTTATCTTCTTTCTGATTGGCGCACCACTAGGTGCTATTATTCGCAAAGGAGGGCTCGGGCTGCCGGTTATTATTTCCGTGCTGTTTTTTATTGTCTACTATGTGATTTCGATTACGAGTGAGAAGGTCGTTAGGCAACTGCTCGTAGCACCAGAAATAGGGATGTGGAGCGCCTCGGTGGTGCTGATCTTGTTGGCATCTTTTCTTCTCTACAAGGCTACTACCGATTCGGTGATTATGAACCGCGAGGGGTACCGAGGCATAGGTCGGTTCTTTGCAAAATTGCACAAAAAGGCACTAAACTTGTTGCATTGATAGGTTAAAGTAGGGGGGTAGAACGTAGCTTTATCTTTTGTTGGAGGGGCTGCTTCTTAATATTAGATTTTAGCAAATGATGAACGATACCGAGAAGTTGAAAGGAAGTCTGAATACCATCGAGGAAGCTATAGAGAGCATCCGAGCTGGAGAGTTTGTCATTGTCGTAGACGACGAGTCGCGCGAAAATGAAGGCGACTTTATTATCGCTGCCGAAAAGATAACTCCCGAAAAAGTGAATTTTATGATGCGCTACGGACGCGGAGTCCTCTGTGCGCCGATTACCGAGTCGCGCTGTAAGGAGCTGGAGCTAGATATGCAGGTAGCAGTAAACACTTCTATGCATGAAACTCCGTTTACGGTTACTGTAGACCGCATCGGAAATGGTTGTACCACGGGCGTATCGATGTATGACAGAGCGCAAACGATACTAGCATTAGCAGATCCGAATACGCGAGTAACCGACCTAGCACGACCCGGACACGTCTGCCCACTCCGTGCGCGAGATCGTGGAGTACTCCGTAGAGCCGGGCATACCGAAGCGGCGGTAGACTTAGCGCGTTTGGCAGGTTTGTATCCTGCTGGAGCGCTTATCGAAGTTATCAACGAGGACGGGACTATGGCTCGTCTCCCACAACTTCTCGAAGTCGCCAAGCAGAACAACTTTAAGATTATCTCGATAGAGGATCTGATTAAGTATCGCCTACAAAACGAAAGTATTGTAGAACGCGGCGAGGAAGCCCTTCTGCCTACCGAGTGGGGCGATTTTCATATCATCCCATTCAAGCAAAAATCTAACGGGCTCGAGCACGCAGCCCTTATTAAGGGTGCGTGGACGCCCGATGAGGATATCCTAGTACGGGTACACTCCTCCTGTGCTACGGGCGATATATTTGGTAGTCACCGTTGCGACTGTGGCGAGCAGCTACACGAAGCCATGCGACGTGTACAAGAAGCTGGGAAAGGTGTAATTGTCTATCTTAACCAAGAAGGACGTGGGATAGGACTTTGCAACAAGATTAAGGCCTATAAGCTCCAGGATCAGGGGATGGATACCGTGGAAGCCAACTTACATTTGGGTTTTGCGGTCGACGAGCGCGATTACGGTGTGGGTGCTAGTATACTTCACGAACTTGGGGTTAGGCACATGCGCCTCATGACTAACAATCCGCTCAAATTGCAGGGACTCGCAGGGTATGGGCTGGAGGTCTCGGAAATTATCCCGATCGAAATTCAACCAACACCCGAAAACGAACGATACCTAAAAACCAAGCGCGATAAAATGGGGCATATGATCCTAAAAGATCGTTAGTTTCCGCCTACGGTTAAGGTTGTTGCGTGTATTAGGTTTGTAGTTTGCTAGCAATGGATATCATGTTGCCACGGATTCTTTACATGGGTACACCCGATTTCGCGGTGGCGCCCTTGCGTTTGTTGCTCGAAAAAGGGTTCCCGATAGAAGCTGTGGTTACCGTACCCGATAAACCTGCTGGGCGAGGCAGAAAGTTGCAAACCTCAGCAGTAAAGGATTTTGCCTTAGCTAATAATCTGCCACTTTTTCAACCCGAAAATTTAAAGGACGAGGCTTTTTTGCAGACCTTGCACGGCTTGCATTTCGACGTGGGAGTGGTTGTCGCTTTTCGCAAGTTGCCCAAAGAGGTTTATAGTTTACCGCCGTTGGGCTTTTTCAATCTTCATGCCTCGCTATTGCCGCAGTATAGGGGGGCAGCACCCATTCAGTGGGCAATTATGAACGGAGAAACGGAATCGGGCGTAACTACTTTTTTACTCTCGGATACCATAGATGCGGGGGCTATTCTTAAGCAAGCGCGTTGCCCAATTGCGCAAAATATGACAGCTGGCGAACTGCACGATGCATTAGCGAGCATCGGGGCGCCACTGGTTTGCGATACAATTACCGGATTGGCAAATCGTAGCCTACAACCCTTGCCCCAAGCCGAACCAGCGGTATTGCAGCCAGCGCCGAAGATTTTTCGCGATACGGCAAAGATTCAATGGGCGTGGACGGCACAACGGATTCACAATCATATCCGCGGCTTAGCACCCTATCCCGGTGCATGGACTCGGATGCGTATGGGAGAGAATGAGTATGAGGTAAAGCTTTTTGATTCAGAAGTAGCAGAATCGTCGTACTATACACAAGCCCCCGTAGGCGATGTCACGATACCACCAACACGGGATTTATTTACGGTAAGTTGTGCCGAATCGTCGCATTTGCTGATAAGGAGTATTCAACCTGCCGGAAAACGCCGCATGTCGGTACGAGAATTCCTCCTTGGGTGCCATACAGACGACAAAATAGTGCTACTATAGGGTATTAAGCCCCTACAAAACCATCTGTATTGGCTTTTGGTATAGTTTTTGCGACGCTTATGCAACATTGTTGCGCTGTGCGAAAAAAAAAGCGTCGGGATGTTGTGGAGGCTGTTGTTGCGGTGGGTTGTTGCGCTTTCTGGTTGTTGGATACTGGGGATTGGGAATATACTGGCCCAAACCTACTTGGAAGGACGCGTCGTTTCGCAAACTGAGCCACAAGGTGTAGCAGGAGCACTGGTATATCTACGCGGAACCTCCTACGGTGCGTATACCGACTCGGTCGGGAATTTCCGTATAGCCTACAAAGGGGCACTTTCCGATTCGCTGATTGTGGAAAGCATAGGTTATCAACGTTCGGGGGTGGCTCTAGCCTTTTATCCGAATTGCGACCTACACATTGCCCTACAGAGCTCTACGCACGATATCGAATCTGTGCGGATTACTGCCAATTACAACGCATCCAAACAACGCGCTACAACCCAAACTTTGCGTATCGTAGGTGCAGAGCTGATTACCCAGCGTCGGCAATCGACTTTAGCACAAACCCTCGAGCAAGTTCCCGGTGTGCAAGCTATGACTATCGGCAACGGTGCTAGTAAGCCTATGATTCGTGGTATGGGTTTTAACCGGATTGCAGTTCTCGACCGAGGTATCAAACAGGAAGGGCAGCAGTGGGGAGCGGATCACGGTCTGGAACTAGATCAGATGGCAGCCGACCACGTCGGGGTATACAAGGGTGCTACTAGCTTACGGTGGGGAGGCGATGCTATGGGAGGCGCTATAGCTGTCAATGCAGACATCCCAATCCCATTGGACGGCTTTCATACCAAAGGAGCGCTGTGGTACGCGTCTAACTCCCAGCTCGGCGGAATCTCGCTGCGAAACTCCTACGCTGGGCAAAAGTTTTTTTATGCTCTGACGCTTACTGGTACTGATTATGCCGACTATTCCGTCCCCGTGGATACGATTGTCTATATGACGCGCAAGATCCCGATCTATAATCGGAAGTTGAAAAATACAGCAGGTACCGAAAAAGATGCGACGCTAACCCTAGGTCTCGATAGTTATTACGGCGTTTTTGCGCTTACTGCGAGCCACGTTTACCAAAAGATAGGTTTTTTCCCGGGGTCGCATGGTTTACCATCGCAGGAGCGAGTACAGCCAGATCGTTCCACGCGTAATGTAGATTTCCCGTACTCGCGCGCCTCACATTCCAAACTGATTCTGAACTATAGATCCAATCCGCGAGGGAGGAGTTGGACCGCATACCTCGACCTCGGTGTACAGTACAATGTCCGTGACGAGCTTTCGGCTTTTCATACGCACTATCCTGAGCAGTCGCGTCCAGAAAAGGATGCCGATCTCGAACTCGCTTTGCGGCTCTGGACCTATTCGATCTCGCGCCGCGTGGTTTGGAAATTACCGCAGCGGATGCAGTTTGAGGCCGGTGCCGAATCGCAATGGCAGGATCACTCGTTTAAGGGTTACAATTTCTTGTTGCCGCGGTATTATCGCTACACCTTGGGGATCTATGCGACCTACTCGTGGCAGCCATTACCAGAACTTCGCTTAGAAGTAGGTTTACGTGGCGACTACGCCCGATTAAACATCAAACCCTACTATGATACCATCCTCGAGCAATACCTAGTCAATTTTGACAATATAACCCCTCTGCAGCGAGAAGAATATGCTACTCTCAGTCCACGACTGAATCGGAATTTTATCAACTACAGCTGGGCACTCGGTGCTAGTTGGACGCCGGTAGAACATCATGCGCTAAAGATGCACCTAGGGCGCAGTTTCCGTTTACCGAGTGTGCACGAGTTGGCTGCGAATGGCGTACATCACGGTTCCTTTCGGCACGAAAAGGGAGATCGTAAATTAGATTCCGAACTCGGGCATCAGCTCGATCTAGAGTATGTCTTCAATTACAAAAAGTTGCGTGTAGGTCTCAATCCGTTTCTGGCGTACTACTCGAGTTACATATACCTGAATCCGTCGGGCGACTGGTCGCGCTTACCCGATGGAGGGCAGATTTATCAGTTTTCGCAAGCACGCGTACTCTCCTACGGTGGCGAGTTGGAAGTTCACGGGCATTTGTTGCGATCGCTCTCTATTAGTGCGAATGCTGCGTGGGTACTGCTGGATAACCAGACCGATGGCTATCCACTCCCGTTTACCCCCCCCTTGTCTTTGCGCGCTACGTTGAGTTGGAAAGTGCCTTGGATTCCGCTACGCTATGGGAGTCTTACGCTGGAGGGCGAGAATTTTTATGCCATGGCGCAGGAGCGAGTTTCGCGCAACGAACTTACCACTCCGAGTGCTTGGCATGCCGATGCCAAAGTGGTTTATACAAAACAGTTTGGCGAAACCGAATGGACGATTCGTGGGGCTGTTAAGAACCTTACGGATCGCCGCTATTTCAATCACCTAAGCTACTATCGCGCCTTGGGGATTCCCGAACCCGGACGATCGTTTAACCTAGAACTCACCGTGAGCTACTAAAACCTAGCGATATTTTCGTGCTAGGCTTTTTCGACCTCTTCTTGAAATAAGAGATTCAGATCGATATCGTTCCCGCCAGCACTAACTTCAATAGTAGGGGGCTCGAGTGCAGTATCTCCTAGGTAGGGGAGCGAACTATTGAGTACGCTTTCGAAAATAGACGACAATTGCGGTACATTGATGGGTAGCCGTAGTTCTCTGAATTCGTTCTCTTTGTCTAGGACTAGGACGATGTCGGAGAGTTTCTTTAGAGAGTCTCCTGTAAATACCGATAGTGTCGTCCGGACAAATTGCTCGATCCGCTCTCTAAGTACAGTGGCATCTTCGTCCATATCAAAATCGGAAGCATACAGCTCCAGAGCATGTAGGAAGGCTGCTATTTTTCTGTCGGTATCGTCGGGGAGTTTTTGTTCGTTGTCGTTATCTGCTTCGCGATTCTCGTCCAGATCGTCGGAGTTTAAGCTATCGAAGTACTCGCGTGCCTCCTCTAGGACTTTTTCTACGAAGCTCTGCTGCGAGTCGTCGGGCGACTGGGTGAGAGCTAAAAAGACTTCGACAAAGGTGAGGCTGTTGGTGTCGGTGGCAATCTGTTTGCGGATCTCTTCCTTATGGAAACAGAAGTGTAGTGCCGCAAAAATGAGCTGTGGGTATTGATACGACTCACAGATGATGTGTATGAAGTACGAGAGTAGGGTTGGGTACAATTCGCGTAGATCCGCACCACGCGGTTCGTCATTTTGGATCATAGTTTTAGGGCGTGAAGTTTTTTCGGTACTACGTCATAGGAAAACGTTCGCTGCGGTAAAATATTTTGTGCAGCGGATTTCCCCTTTTCTCGCTTTTGCTGGTGCACTTCTAGCCTTCTGAGGGAATTTACGAAAATCTCAATAAAATTTACGTACTTTGTAGATGGGTAGAGTAGTGAGAAAATGAGGGATTTTGTAGCCATAGACTTCGAAACGGCTAACTACTACAGAACAAGTGCTTGCAGTGTGGGAGCGGTGCGTTACCGCGACGGGAAGTTTGAGGACTCTTTTTATAGTTTGATTCACCCACACCCCAATTTTTACAAGTTTACCTATATCCACGGGATTACCAAAGAGGATACGGAAGCGGCACCAACCTTCGATGTAGTTTGGGAAGAGTTAAAACCCTTTATAGGTAGGTTGCCGTTGGTGGCACACAATAGCCCGTTTGATAAGTCGGTATTGTTAAAGACCTTGGAGTTCTATGGTCAGACTTTCGAACCGACGTTTTATTGTACGCTACGCGCTGCACGTAATTATCTCAAGGCTCAACTTCCAAACTGTCAGTTACATACGGTTGCTGCATACTATGGTTTCGACCTCACAGCCCATCACCATGCTCTTGCGGATGCCGAGGCGTGTGCTGTAATTGCGCTAAATATTTTGTAGAGAGTGTACAGAATTGTTGTGTGATTGGAGATGTTATTCTTGTTGTTATTGTTGTCTTTAATAGGAGGATCTACCAAGATGGAAACTGCAACCTTCGGGATGGGTTGTTTTTGGTGTAGCGAGGCGATGTTTACACAGATCGCGGGAGTCGAGTCGGTGCAATCGGGTTTTAGTGGAGGTACTACCCCCAACCCGTCGTATCGCGATGTGTGTACGGGTGATACGGGGCATGCAGAGGTCGTACAAATAACCTTTGATCCGCAAAAAGTTTCCTACGTAGAGCTTTTGCGCGTATTCTTTACCATGCATGATCCTACTACCCTTAACCGGCAAGGTGCCGATGTGGGGACACAGTATCGCTCGGTGATTTTTACCCACTCTCCACAACAAAGGCAACAAGCACAGGAAGCTATCGACGCCCTCCAAGCGGCAAAGCTCTACGAGAATCCGATCGTAACGCAGATCGAAGATTTCAAAGCATTCTACCCTGCTGAGGATTATCACAACAATTATTTTCGTAACAACCCCACGCAAGGTTATTGTCGGATGGTGGTGGCGCCCAAAGTATCGAAGTTTCAGGAGGTCTTTCGCGAGTTGCTAAAGAAACAGAAATAAACAGAGGCTAGTAGCTATTTTCGGTACTTTTAGGACTGAAATCAGCGTGCGTGTGGTATGCAGGAAATTTTAGAGTTTCGGAAAATCCCTGTGAGGAAGATCCTTTCCGTGGCGGCACCTATCCTATTCGGGAGTGCTGTGCAGACGGGGATTCTTATCACAGACACCGCTTTTCTGGGGCATCTCGGTAAATTGCCACTAGCTGCATCGGCTATCGCGGGGTTGCTCTATTTTGTGTTTGCTATGCTCTTTTGGGGGTTCAGTACGGGCTTGCAAATCCTGATCGCAAGGAGGAATGGCGAGGAGCACTACCGCGAGATCGGCAGCTTGGTCTCCCACGCACAGGTTATGATGTGGAGCTTGGCAATATTCCTCTTTATAGTCTTGATGTTGAGCTTACGGAGTATGTTAGCCTTTATGGTGAAAGACCCAGACGTGGCCCTACAGGCATACGACTATTTGCAAGTTCGGATTTTTGGCTATTTCTTCTGTTCGCTAAACTTTTCATTCCGTGGCTTTTACGTAGGGATTGGACGGACGCGCGTAATAACCTTCGTTACCTTCAGCATGCTCGTAGTGAATATCTTTTTGGACTACGTGCTGATTTTTGGTAAGCTGGGTTTCCCAGAAATGGCTATGCGCGGTGCGGCACTTGCTTCTGTAATTGCGGAGCTTGTTGGTTTGCTAGTCTTCCTCTTCTTTACACTACAAAAAATTGATTGGCGCCGCTACTGGTTCTTTACCTACGGTGCTTTCCGTCGACGCATTGCAAAGGATTTGCTCCGGACGGGTGCGCCACTGCTGATACAGTCGAGTGTTAACTTCTTTTCGTGGTTTGTCTTTTTTCTGATTATTGAGAAGATGGGTGTCCTCGAGCTTGCGGTTTCGAACTTGTTGCGGAGCGTATTGGTTACGTATTTTATCCCCATAAATGGTTTCTGTGCCGCGACGAGTACGTTCGTGGGCTTCTTGTACGGTAGCAAGCACAACGAGCGCATTATCCCCTTTGTGAAGCGAGCGCTGTGGCTTACCTCGCTGAGTATTCTGTTGGTCGTTATCCCGGTGCTGCTTTTCCCGAATGCTATTCTGGGTATTTTTAGTGATGAGCAAGATATTATCGCGGCAGCTATCCCTATAGTGTACCTTATTTCGCTTTCTATTTTCGGGCAGGGGATTGGCAATATTCTCTTTTACGCGGTTATGGGGCTTGGGCGTACGCTACAGGCTTTTTACATAGATATGTTGGTGCTGGTGGTTTACATCTTTTCGGTTTGGTTGTTTGCGCTTGGGTTGCATGGGACGCTGTTTCAAGTTTGGTGTGCCGATTTCGTTTATGCAGGCTTGCTGATCGTATTGTTGCTCTTGTATATACGTCATCTACGTGCTAAAAACTTGGTGCCGAACCTTATAGGTCGTTCGCCAGCACAGTAAGTTACTGAGGTCTTATGCGTCGTTGGATACCTAATCTTCTAACACTGCTGAATCTCCTCTCTGGGGCACTCGCAGTTACCCTTATTTTGCTTGGGGTTGTGAACGATTCGTTGCTAAATATTGCCGTCGTCTTGATGCTTTTGGGAGCGTTGTGCGATGTCTTCGATGGCTTCCTTGCCCGAAAGCTTGGTGTCGCTTCGTCGTTGGGGCTTCAGCTCGACTCCTTAGCAGATCTCATCACCTTTGGTTTTGCGCCGTCGGCACTTTATTTTCAGATCTTATCTACAGCGCCGTTTGCTAACGAAATGCAGGGCTACTACCGGATTTTGCTCTTTTCGCCATTTCTCTTGCTATTGTTTTCTGCGTATCGCTTAGCAAAGTTTAATGTAGATACCGAACAGCATTACTATTTCAAAGGATTAGCTACGCCAGCGAGTGCTCTGTTTACTATGGGGTTTGCGCTCGCTATTATTAACGAAACGGCATCGCCACTGGTTCTATTCCTACAGCGTACCCCGTTTGCTATTCCGGTATTGGTACTGCTCCAAGGACTTTTGTTGGTGAGCAATATCCCCATGTTTTCGCTTAAGTTCCGGGACTTTGCGTGGCGGAAATTGTTGCCGCATTTTCTTTTTGTAGGAGTTCTGGTTGTGGGACTTATCTTTTTGCGTTGGGAGGGACTTTCGCTTGCAATCATCGCCTACATCGTCATATCTCTCATCTTTAGAAAGCAAATTGTAAACGGTTAGCGGCAAAGGGATTGATGGAAATTCAGGAGGTCTGTTCTGCTAGGGTATACTCGACGTGTGAGGAGCTAGAGCCCGCTTATCGCGCACTGGTTCTGGCTGCACAACAGACTCTGCAAAATGCTTACGCTCCGTATTCCAATTTCCGTGTGGGGGCGGCGTTGTTGCTGTCCAATGGGCAGATAGTCTGTGGTTCTAACCAAGAGAATGCAGCCTATCCTTCTGGGTTGTGTGCCGAGCGAGTGGCACTCTATTCGGCATTCTCGCAGTACCCAGAGGCGCATTTGTGTGCGATGGCAATTGCGGCAGCTACTCTTGCACCGGATGGCATTTCCTATCAATCTACGGCTAAGCCCATTACGCCCTGTGGTGCTTGTCGACAAGCTATTGCCGAGTATTTAGTACGTTCGCCAGAGCCCGTCCCAGTTTTGCTAACTTCTGCGAAAGAGGTTTGGCTGCTAAACGATGCCCGCGCGTTACTTCCGTTTGCCTTTGAGCTTTGAACAGTGTCGATGTATAGACTGCTATTTGTGTAAATTTGTCCTACTACGTATGCGATCCATTCTCCATTTTCTTGCTTTTGTCTTTCTGATCGTCTTCGTTCAGGATATCTGTGCACACGATGGCATACCGCCGGTTGCAGGCTATCGACACCGCGACTCGATTATTGCCATCCCCGGCGATTCGGTGGCTGGAGCTCTTAACAAAACTTGGCTGATTCTCGGCGCAGAGGAGCAATCGCCAGTAGTAGCGCCTTACGATGGGGTACTTATCTTTTTCCGTTTTACCTACTGGCACACGTTTTCCGAATACTTGTCTTGGAACTTGCGCAGCGAGACGCAACAGGAGCTGAACGCGCAATTGGAACTCATTGCCAACGAGAACGAACTCTCGCAACAATTTATTAATGCGACGTTTATCCTCTCCACCGATGCGGTAGATGTTACGCTATCGGGCTTTAAGCCGCGACCGGGTTTTAAGCTAGGCGATTCGATTCGTAAAGGCGATACTTTGGGTACCGTAGACTACTTCTCGCCACTCGTGCAGCAACCCGCAGTAGCGCTGACTATATCCGGAAAGAATCACAACTGCGACCCGCTGAACTTTATAGGTATCCGCCCCCAAAAGAACTATAGCGATTTGGGTTTTATAAGCCCAAGGAAGCGATTCTCGGTCGCGGAAATGAAAAATGAGCTGGATATTCTTTACGATCTGCTAAAGGAAGCCACGCCTACGGTCCACGATTTTCAGAGAAAGGAGAGCTTCGATTCGTTGTATCAGACGCTTCGTGCGCAATTAAATACCCCCTTGTTGCATCAGGATTATATCGATGTACTTAACAAATTGATGCGCTTTGTGCGCGACCCAAATGCAACCATACACTACGAAAAACAACAGAATACTTTTCGCGAACTCTATCTCTACCCGGTGCAGTTTGGTATTCTGGGCGACTCGTTGGTGGTTACGCACAATTTCCTCGACATAAAACAGCTAAACGGTGCGCCTATACTGGCGGTAGATGGAGATCCGGCTCCTTCGATCATGTCTTTTATCCGCATGCAGACACGGAGTGCCGTAAATCCGTACAATATCGGTGGTTATAGTCCCGAACTTCAGCAAATGAACGAGTTTACGCGTGGGGGTTATATCTATTACCGTTGGTATCATCGTAATAAGGCGACGCATGGTATATCGCTTACGCTTCGAAACGGCGAAACTGGCAATTATGAGCAGCTCCCCGAAGAGTATGGTTATTCGGACGAAATCCCTCCCATTTTTGAAGGGTATTTCAAAAAGCTCGACGACGATACGATTCGTTTGCAGAATCTTTCTCGAAATGTGGCATTGATCACTCTTCCGCGTCTCGATTTCGGAGCACTACAATTGGCACGTATCGAGGAGTTTATAGATTCGATACAGCATGAGGGATGCGCCAATCTGATTATTGACGTTCGTTACAATCAGCAAGCCACGTTGAAAAATATAGAGACTATTTTTGCCCACCTTGCACAGCGTCCTTTCTATTCGCATCTGTGGCGCGATATCTGTACGCATCTTGCCACTGTCCGGACTCGTTACCGATCCAAAATACGCATAGATAAAGAGCTAGAAACACGTTATGAAGTGACTCCAGACGAGTTTACCTTGCGGGCGCTGAATCCTAGACTTTGTAAGCCGACGGCTATGACCTACCAAGGGAATGTTTATGTCCTGACCAATGAATTTACGCAGAGTTTGGGTTCGCTCTTTGCTGCTTTGGTGCGACGCGAGAAAAGAGGCGAGATTATAGGACGCGAGACTAATTCGCCGTACCACATGCTTTCTGCGCCACCACTATTGCATTACGAATTGCCACATTCGCAATTTGAGGTGAATCTGCCTGTAGTAAAAATGTATTTCGATACGGTGCAGAATGGTACGATTCCTTTTGGGCGAGGTGTAATCCCCGATTATAGGATCGGTTACAGCATTCGCGAGCTTTCTGGGCAAGCCGCCGATTCGATATTAGCGTATACCCTAGCACTTATCGCACAAAGAGCTGCGCCCACAGAGACCGTTTTTTGGACGACCGAACGTATAGTTTTAACGTTATGGAGTGTGGCGGTATTGCTAATTGTTGTATTTGTACTATATACCTCGTTCCGTCTGCATAAAATCCGCTTGGCGTGGCTACAGAAGCACGGAAGGGCAAAAAAAATGACGGATGGCTAATTGCTAGCTGTTATGGTTGTATTTCTGTTTGTTTAGGCGGTTGTTTCGATTATTTTCGTTATCTTCGTAACATACTTTTTTTGGTGGCGATGATATTGGAGAAGGATGTATTGACAACGCTGTTGCACGATGCTGTTTATGCCACTTTGTTAGCATCGCGAAAGGTAAAAGAGATCTACGACTCGCGCGACTTTGGTGTTAACCTAAAGTCGGACTCCACGCCACTTACCAAAGCAGATACGATTGCGGATAACGAGATCCGCGACAGCCTCCTCCATACGTTTATCCCCCTCTTGAGCGAAGAGCGGCGTATGGTACATTACGAGGAGCGTGCTAATTGGTCGCTCTATTGGCTGGTAGATCCTATTGACGGGACGCGTGAGTTTATTAAAACTAATGGGGAATTTACAGTAAACATTGCACTTATCGAGGAGGGGCACCCAGTCATCGGCGTTATTTGCCTTCCTGCCATGCAAAAGCTCTATTTTGCTGCGCGCGATTTTGGATCTTTTCGTATTGCAGGTGATGTTTTGAATAGTCTGCAAACGAAAGAGGATTGCACGCCAGAGAAGCTGATAGCTATGGCAGAGCGACTCCCCCTACCCAAAGATCCGAAGCGCCCTTATACGGTGGTCAGTAGCCGTTCGCACTTAGCACCGGAGATGAGTGAGTACTTCGACGTGTTACGAAAGCAGCACCCGGATATGTTGGATCCGATACCGCGCGGCTCCTCCGAGAAGTTTTGTATGGTGGCTGAAGGATCGGCAGATCTGTATCCGCGTATTACGAAAACTTCGGAGTGGGATACGGCTGCCGGGCAGGCGATTTGCGAGTTGGCGGGATGCGAGGTTGTCACGAAGGATACGTTCGAACCGCTAGTTTACAATAAAGAAACGATGCTAAATCCGCCATTTATCGTGCGGCGCGTACAGCAACGTATGGTGCAAGACACTTAAAATTCGGAAAGCGAAACCAGTAGTAGAAAATGTTGGGCTATCAGAAGAATAAGAATCGAGCCCTTTTTACCACTCAGTTGGGTTTGCTGGCTGCTGCGGCAGGATCTGCTATTGGTTTGGGGAATATCTGGCGATTTCCGAGCGTGACGGCTGCTAATGGTGGAGCGATATTCCTGCTGATTTACATAGTGTGCGTCCTTTTTTTTGGAATCCCACTTCTGATTGCGGAGTTTATAATTGGTAGAGCCTCGCATAGCAATGCTTATCGCGCCTATTCGGTGCTTTCCTCGCAACGCGAAATATGGAAGTATGCCGGCGCATTTAGTATTCTGGCAACCCTGTTCATTATGGGTTACTACTTCGTTGTGGGCGGCTGGACGATGCAATATTTTTTCGATTCGGTGACCGCTAACCTTTTTCAGAGCGACGATTTTAGTTTGAAGTTCGACCTACTCGCCACCAATCCGGTTCAGCAGTTATTTCTTGCTGGGACTATGATCCTCTTCACCGCTTTTTTTGTCTATTCGGGCATCCGACACGGTATAGAACACTCGGCTAAGGTTTTGATGCCGATCCTCTTTCTGTTGCTTATTCTATTGGCAATCAGATCCCTAACCCTAGACGGAGCTTTACACGGACTGGAGTATTTTATTGCACCGAGCTGGGAGCATGTCCGTGCGGGTACATTCTTGGAAGCTATTGGGCAAGCACTTTTTTCGCTCTCACTTGGTGGTGGGATTATGGTGACCTATGCCTCGTATTTTCAATCCCAAACAGACTTGGTACGGACTTCGGTCTGGGTTGCGATACTCGATACGTTAGTGGCTGTGTTGGCGGGGCTTATTATTTTCCCGACGGCATTTGCTCTGTCGACCGATCCGCCCGAGGTGCTGCAGCAAGCGCTTCTTAATGGTGGTTCGGGACTGACATTTAAGACAATCCCGGCACTCTTTCAGCGCATGCCCATTCCGTCTTTTTGGGGGGCACTTTTTTTTGTTTTTCTTGCCATAGCTGCTCTGACAACCGCTATAAGCTATATGGAGGTTGTAACAGTGTTCTTGCAGGAGGAGTGGCATATGTCGCGCGCTTACGCCACGTATTTTGTGGTGGGTATGGTGCTTTTCTTGGCTGCGGCATGTTCTTTTTCGCAGCAGATCTTTACGAACTTGGATATACTGGTCGCAAAGATTATGCTGCCGATTAGTTCGTTTTTCGTCTCGCTTTTTGTAGGGTGGCGACTCAAAAAGGCTCTCTTCTATGAGCAACTTCAAAATCCGGATGTTCGGTGGAAAATCTCAACTCGCGTTCTAACCTTCTATCGTAAAATTTTACAGTACGTTGCACCGGTTCTCATTTTGTTGGTATTTCTGTATGGAATACTCTTTCCACAAGTATAGAGGATAGTGCTATACGAACTGAATAGATATATAAGTATTTGTTAACATTAAAACCATACTACCATGAGCGAATCAAAACACAAAACACGGGCGACATTTGCGTCTAAGTTAGGCATGATTGCTGCAGCAGCAGGCTCCGCTGTAGGTTTGGGTAATATTTGGCGGTTTCCGAGTCAGACCGCGACAGACGGTGGTGCAGTCTTTTTGTTGGTCTATATAGCCTGTATATTCATTTTTGGGATACCGCTTATGATAGCAGAGTTTATCATAGGTCGTGCCTCGGGCGCGAATGCCTCGGGCGCCTTCTCGAAACTGGTACCGAAACGTGAGGGATGGCAGTTTGTTGGTGGACTCGGGGTACTTGCCTCGTTTCTGATACTCGGCTTTTACTTTGTTGTGGGTGGATGGACGCTAGAATATATTATAGATTCAGCAACAGGCAAGCTCATGAACTTAAGTTCGGAGGGGGGCTACAACGAGTATTTCTCTTCGTTTCTCACTAATCCATTGCGGCAGGCCATTATGGCGGTTATCTTTATTGTACTGACGGCTTTCTTTGTTATCTCGGGGGTTAAGAAGGGAATCGAGCTGTCGGCTAAGTTTATGATGCCTTTGCTCTTTGTCTTGCTGATTGTCTTGGCAGTACGTTCGCTTACACTCGAAGGTTCAGGTATGGGTGTCTCTTTCCTCTTTAAGCCCGATCTGCAGACTATGAAACCTACGCTGTTTTTGGATGCCATTGGGCAGGCGTTCTTCTCGCTTTCGTTAGGTATGGGGATTATGATTACCTACGGCTCGTACTTCTCTAAGAAATCGAACCTGATACGTACATCTGTCCAAGTGGCAGTTTTGGATACGATTGTTGCGATACTGGCGGGGCTTATTATCTTTCCGTCGGCGTTTGCACTAAGTTCGCTGCCCGTGAACGAGATTAAGAGTGTCCTACAAGCGGGTGGTGCGGGACTTGTTTTTAAGACGATTCCGGAACTTTTCAAGTCGTTACCTGCTTCGTCGCTCTGGTCTACATTATTTTTCATGTTCTTGGGTATAGCGGCACTCACCTCTATGATCTCGCTTATGGAGGTGGTTACGGTATTTATGCACGAGGAGTTTAAGCTTTCGCGAACCACGGCTACGATTATTGTCACCTTACTACTTATAGGTTTAGCATTTGGTTGTGCATATTCCTCAGTCTTTTTCGACAGATTGGACTATATAACAGCAAAGATCTTCCTCCCCTTAGGTGGTCTGTTTGTTTCGCTTTTTGTGGGCTGGCGATTGAAGAAAGCTGTTGTAGCAGAACAACTTTCCAACAACGGGACGATTACCATGGGGCTCAGACTGCTGAATGTGTATCGCTTTATTCTGCAGTTTATAGCTCCGGTTGCCATTGTGCTGATATTTATTTACGGGCTCTTGTCCTAGCGGATCATAGGCAGCAAAAAGCTTAGGCTGCTGTATTGTGTGTGTTTTCATCGTACTTTCTGGTGCTACTGTATGTGCCTATAATAGTGTTGTGTAGATGAGCGAGGCGCGTATTGCGGTTTCTTATCTTCAGGACTACCTCACGGGGCTATTTGCGCATGTAGGCTGTTCGCCGAGCGCTGCGCATACAGTAGCACAGTCGGTACTAGAGGCTGAGTTGCGTGGACTAGACTCCTATGGTTTGCTGTATGTAGAGCGTTACTACGAGCTTATTCGCGCCAAACGGATTAATTTGAGCCCGGAGCTACGGGTTGTTTATCAGACGCCTTCTACAGCGACCTTAGAAGCCGATGCGGCGATTGGTCCCGTAGCTGCCCTTCGGGGTATGGAGCTCGCGATAGAAAAGGCTTCTACGAGCGGTACGGGTTGGGTGGCAGTGCGAGGCAGTAATCACTTTGGTGTCGCTGCTTTTTATAGCATGTTAGCCATTGAGAAAGATATGGTGGGCATTGCTATGACCAATTCTGAGCCGCTCGTCGCTCCCATTAATGGTACGACGCGAATGTTGGGTACCAATCCGATTTCGGTGGCTTTCCCGGCGCAAAAACACCCGCATCTGGTTTTTGATTTCTCTACAGTGCCGTTCTCGCTTGGGAAGTTGGATCAGTTACCATCGCCGCTCCCCGATCGTTTGCTGCAGGATGCCATGGGTTTACCTACCACTGAGGTAGATACTCTGAAGCGTGGAGGTGCTTTTTTACCACTCGGAGGCGATATCGAACACGGTGGGCATAAAGGCTTTTGCATGGGCGCGCTTGTCGATATTTTTAGTGCGTTATTTAGTGGCGCTAATTTTGGACCCTTCGTTCCGCCGTCCTTTGCCTATTTGCCGATACTAACGCATCCTGTTGGTCGGGGGGTAGGGCACTTCTTCGGGGCGCTTCGTATAGATGCTTTCCGCCCGGCATCGGAGTTTAAGGCATCGATAGATCAGTGGATAGATACTTTCCGGAATGCCCCCGGTCGTGAGGGTACACAGGGCGTGCGAATCCCCGGCGCTGCAGAACACTTGCTACGAACTCAACGACTGAAACAGGGAATCCCTCTCACCCCTAATGTCCTCCGTTCGTTGCAGAAGGTGGCGCTAGCATGTGGCTTCGAAAAAATTACGCTTTAGGGAGTAGTAGTGGAGTTGGAGGCATGAAGTACCTAGAGCGTTTGCTAGCTGGCGCACCGGTGGAGTGGAAGCCGTTGGGGGAGGTCGTATCTTTAGAAAAAGGTAAGCAGTTAAATAAGCGTTTGCTTACAGGAATTGGAATGTATCCAGCATATAATGGTGGTATTTCTTTTTCAGGTTTTACAGACAAGTATAATTATGCTGAGAATAAGATTATAATTAGTCAGGGAGGAGCTTCTGCTGGCTTTGTGAATTTCATTCCTACAAAATTCTATGCAAACGCTCATTGTTATGTGGTACTGCCTGATTTAAGGAGAGTTAATAACAGGTATATCTTCCATTTTTTGAAATCACATCAAGAAGAATTAATGAGTAGGCAACTTGGGGCTGGCATCCCTGCATTGCATACATCAGATATTTTGGGTTTGCAAGTTCCCCTCCCGCCACTTCCCGTGCAGGAGGAGATCGTACGTATACTCGATAAATTTACGGAGCTAGAAGCGGAGCTAGAAGCGGAGCTAGAAGCGGAGCTAGAAGCGGAGCTAGAAGCACGTGCAAAACAATACAAATACTACAGAAATAAGCTCCTAACCTTCGGCGACGAGGTGGAGTGGAAGCCGTTGGGGGAGGTGGCGGAACTGAAGCGGGGGCGCGTTATTTCTAAAGAATATTTGAGAGAGTTTTCTGGTCAATATCCTGTTTATAGTTCTCAAACGATAAATAATGGGGAAATTGGACGAATAAACACCTTTGATTTTGAACAAGAAGCGATCACATGGACTACAGATGGAGCCAATGCGGGAACCGTCTTTTATAGGGAAGGACGTTTTTCTATAACCAATATCTGTGGGTTAGTAACCATTAGAGATATAAAACAACTCAACTATAGATATTTATACTATTGGCTTTCTATAGAGGCTAAAAAATACGTATATGAAGGTATGGGCAATCCAAAGCTAATGAGCAATCAGATTGCAAAAATCCTTATCCCCCTCCCCTCACTTTCCGTCCAAGAGGAGATTGTGCGTATACTGGATAAGTTCCATACGCTAACGAATTCGATTGCCGAAGGTTTGCCACGCGAGATCGAGCTCCGTCGCAAACAGTACGAATACTATCGCGAAAAGCTGCTAACCTTTCCCCTCCCTGCGAATTAGAGAAGGTACAGCACAATTCGGGAATAGTTGTATGGGGCGCCGTGCCGGTGGTGCGTGCTACTTAAAATTGTGTTTTCGCAGATACCAGTAACGCGTGGTTTGGGGATCTTTTGCCATTTCCCACAGAATGCATCTGGCTGCAACATTGAGCCAGAAGCGGAGGGCATTGTTCTTAAAACGGGTGGCAGCCATCGCGTCGTAGGGGCGGCTACTAAATCCTACAACAAGGAGTACGAAGCTGCCAAAGAGTAGGAAAAGCACCCAGAGCCAAAAGCCTTTGTGTCCACAGCCACGGATCAGGAACATATGCCAAACAAACAGAGCTATAACATTGATTCCGGGGAGTAGGAGTACTAGGATCCACCAGCGGTTGATATCGAGTATTTTTAGTAGTACAATCCAGTTTACGATCGGGATCACGCCCCAAAAGCCCGAATAGCCGGCTTTGGAAAAACAGCCCCACATCCCGGCTAGATAACCTACGGTGAGTAGTATAAAGAATGCTACATTTTCTGCAAAATCCGGATTGGCTGGCATTTTAGTAACCCTTTCGTATTGTGGCGCTTAGAACTATTTTTTATCGTCCACACTAGGCGGATATTCAATCCGTGCATGGTAGAAGTTTTGAAGCTTGGAGATGAAGACCGACTTGGCGTCGGCTATATCTTTGAGCGTTAGCTCTGCGTCGTCGAACTGCCCAGAACTCTGCTGGTGTTCTACGATGCGATTTACCAATTCGGTGAGCGTGTCGGGGGTAATTTGCTTCAGGGTACGCGAGGCGGCTTCGATGCTATCTGCCATCATAAGGAGTGCCATTTCGCGCGAGTGTGGTCGCGGACCAGGATAGGTGAAACGGGGAGCTATCTCGGCTACTGGAGCTTCCGGGTGGGCGGCACAGTAGGTACGGTAGAAATATTCGGTGCGAGTAGTGCCGTGGTGCGTACAGATAAAATCGGCTATTTGGTGCGGTAGGCGATATTTATGCGCTAGATGCAGTCCGTCCAAGACGTGCCGTATGATAACCTCGGCACTTTCTAGCTCGTTTAGGTGTGCATGTGGAGTGATTCCGTCCGCTTGATTCTCTACAAAATACTCAGGATTGAGCATCTTTCCGATATCGTGATACAGAGCGCCAGCACGGATTAGTAGAGCATTAGCGCTAATCTTAGCGGCAGCAGCTTCGGCTAAATTCGCAACTTGTATAGAATGTTGGAATGTACCCGGTGCGCGACTCGAGAGTTCGCGAAGTAGTGGTTGGTTTGTGTCGCAGAGTTCGAGCAAGGAAACATTGCTTACGAATCCGAAAGTCCGTTCGAGGGGGTACGAGAATTGGTAACTGGCTAATGTTAGCAGTGCATTGCCTGCAAAAAGCGATAAAACTTCGAGGTGTGCTAGCGATAAATCTTCCTGCAAGTAAGACACTACGCTGTAGAGCGAGGTGTAGGTGAGGAGTACCAAAAATACTTGATGGAACAAATGCCCCCGACGAAAGATATTTCGACTCCCGAGCACGGCTACGACTCCCGCCACACTGTGTAGCATGGTAAAACGATAGCTGTCGGGGGCAAAAAAAGCTAAAGTTGCGACTATGAGCAGATGCGTGACGAGCGAAAGCCTAGTATCGTAAAAGGTTCGCACCAAGAAAGGTACCAAAATTAAGGGCACTAAGTAGAGGAAGCGAGGCGCAAAGCGTACGACTAGGAAGCCCACGCCCAGCATTAGTACGCAGAGTAGTAGCAGGAAGAGGGTTTCACGCTGGCGCGATAGGATGTTTGGGTAACTTACCGCTAGGAAGTAGTAAAGTACGCCGAAGGCCGTAAATAGCAAAAAGATATAGCTCAGCTCCGAGAGGAAGAGTTCGAATCCGTGGCGTAGGTGTCCTTCGGTTTCTTGTCGGAGCGACTCGAGCTGCTGGTAGATTTCCTCGGTAATTAAATCACCTTTCGTTACGATGCGTTCTCCTTTTTTGATAACACCGCGATACTGCGACAGCGTAGAGAAAGCTTCTGTTCGTTGTTGTACCGAGAGTAGGGAGTCGTAGCCGAGGTTGGGGGTTAAATAGCGTACAACGTCGAAGTGCTCCCAAAAGACGCGTTCGGTACTAGATAGCGCAAAGCGATTCATTTCGCGCTCTAGGTAGGCGGCGGCAGTACGTGGCGAGTAAACATCGGTAAGTGAGGTTTGGTAAGCTATGCGGCTTCGGAGTACGGAGAACTCTCCGGTGTTGGTGGCACGTAGGACATCGCGCGTTTCGACAATCCCCACCTTGTAGAGGTAGTGCAGGAGCGCGTCGAGTCGAGTGCGAAAGGCGTTATGCGGGATATTGCCAAAACTGTCGTTGGCGTTTGTTGTGGTGCGATGGTTCAAAACGGAATCTTGATACAAGGCAAAGCTTGATTGTAAATTGCCCAGTACGTTGTTCCGGACGCGGTTGCTAACCGAGGTATCTTCTACGAAAATAGGTCGTAGTTCTTGTTCGATTTGTAGGCGTTCGCGTCGTAGTTGGTTCGGAGTCTTGCGCAGTGGGATATCGTACGGGGCGGTTAGTGTGCCATAGGTCCAGACTTTTCCGCGTTGGTATTCGTAAAAAAAATGCTGTGCGCGCGGAATCAACGCATACAGCAAAAAGCAGGCACAAAGGAAGTAAAAAAGCGACCGAAAGCGCTGCCAGTATGTTAAGAATTGCCCCATAGCTGGCTGTAGGTGCTACAAAGTTTATTCTAAGGAATGCATGTCGGTGCTATCGGCATCGGGGTCGTATACGATAATGCGTCCGCAGTGCTCGCACACGATGAGCTTTTTGTTCATGCGGATATCGAGCTGACGTTGTGGTGGGATTCTATTCCAACATCCGCCGCACGCTCCACGTCGGATAGCGACAACGGCACGCCCGTCGCGTGTACTTTTTCGAATCCGCTCGTAACCTTGGCGCAGACGCTGTGGTAACTGTTCCTTGAATGCATCGACCTGAGCCTGTAGTACGACCATATCCTGTGCCATGGAGGTTTGCATCTCCTCTAGTTCGTGCTTTTTCGCCTCCAGCTCTACGTTTTTTGCTTCTATGTTTAGAAGCGTGGCTTGTAGTTCGTCGCTGGTTAGCTCATTCCGAGCTTTCGCGTCCTTAATTTTTTTGTTTCGGAAGTCGATTTCTAGGCTTAGGAACTCAATTTCTTTATTGAAAGATTCGTACTCGCGATCGTTACTTGCCGATTCTAGTTGTTCTTTATATCGTTTGATTTTAGCTTCGTAGTCTCGGATCTCGTGTCGCTTGGTGGTGATACCTGCGGTGCGTTCGTCCATTTCGGCTTGTAGCTTTTTGGAGCGTGTCCGAAGCCCTTCGATCTCGTCCTCGAGGTCTTCTACTTCGCGCGGTAGATCGCCGAGCATAGCGATTCGTTTATCGATCTCGGAGTAGGCACCCTGTAGTTGATAAAGGATTTCGATATATTGTTCGGGAGTTTCGGCGACTTGAGTCGATTCTTTTTTTGCTTGTGACATAGCCTTAAAGCGTCGTTTAGGAATTTATCGCGTAAAGTAACCCACGGGATTGGAATCTGCAACCGATTCTGTACATGCAAAGGTAGGAAATCTTTCAGATACAATCTGATAAAGGAGTTCTACGGCACATCGCTCTGTTTCGTAATGTCCGGCATCGACGAGCAAGAGCTGCTTATCGGGTATTTGGAAATCGTGGTATTTGAGATCTGCGGTGAGGTATGCATCGGCATTAAGGGCAGATGCATCGGGATAGAAACTAAACCCACTGCCACCACAAACAGCGATGCGTTGCACAGGTCGCCCACAAAGAGCACTATGACGCAAAAAGGGTTGCGCTAACCGTTGGGATACGAGTTCGAGAAAAGCTGCTTCGGTAAGAGGAGTAGTTAGATTTCCGATGACGCCAAATCCGGTGTTAGGGTTGAGGCTATTGTCGGAGGCTGCGACCGGATGTAGTACGCGTTCTACGGTTAGACCTAGTTTTGTGGCAAGTGCACAGCTTACGCCTCCAGCAGCGGCATCTAAGTTGGTGTGTGCCGCTATCAGCCCTATATGTGCGCGAAGAGCTGCGATTACGACTCGTGTTGTTGGGTTATCGCCGCGTAGGTTTTTAAGTGCATGAAAGATAGGTGGGTGATGCGATACGATTAAGTTGCATCCCAAATGCAGGGCTTCTGCTACAACGGCTTCGGATACGTCTAGGCAAACCAAAACACTGCTTACCTCGGTGGTGGCTTCACCTACCAGCAAGCCCGAATTGTCGTACGACTCTTGGAGCGCTAGTGGGGCGAAATGCGCTAATGCGTTAGCTACATCGGCAAACGATACTCGTACACTCATGGGATGCTCGTGTGGTGCTATCGGTTCGTTGTCTCGCTTTTAAGCGTTTTTTTAGCTTCCGCTGCCTTGAGTTGTTTTAGGAAATCGTCTATAAGCTTCTTGTCGTTGGTTAGGCGCGCAATGACTTCGATACGAGCGTGATCGGCTTTATCGAGGTGGAGGATGCGTTTCCGTGCAGCCTCAATCGAGAGTCCGTTGGTGCGTAGGAGGAACTGAATCTGCTGGATGATTTTGATATCCGCTTTCGTATACCTGCGGTGTCCGCGAGTGCTCCGGGCTGGGAGCAGTTCGTTAAATTCTTTTTCCCAGTGTCGTAGGGTAGTATCGGGTTCTTGTACGATTTCGCTTACTTCACTAATTGTGTAGTATATCTTTTCCTCATTTGGGGAGCTGTGTATGACCATTGCGCTACTAATTCTGAGTTCTGTACCGTTTTTTATACGATAGCCTGAATTTGCTATTCGGTTTTTTCGTTGTTTTGTTTCTTATTCTTACGTAGAATGCGTCCAGAGGATTCTAGCTTTAGTGGTGTATTGGGCAGGTCGGTTTGCATAAGCTTTATGAGTTCGTTAACGACTCGTTGTGAGGGATCTAACATCGTGCCGCCGGGCGATATCTGTTTGGTTGCAATGACATTGCCGTCTACGAACTCGCCGCTAGAGGTTATCCGGAGTTGGAGTAGTGGAGCGATACCCGATACGCCGCTCAGACTAAATCGTCCGTAGGTGCAGAAGTTCCCCATGCTGTAAACTATGAACCGCTCCTTGTAGAGATCGAGTGCGCGTGTAACGTGTGGTCCGTGTCCGAGGACGAGATCTGCGCCGGCATCTATCAGAACACGCGCTATCTCGTATACATTGCCTCGATTTTCGCCCAGAAACGTTTCTTTTTTCTTGGTGACATGCGTGTGTGACGCCCCTTCTGCACCCATGTGACAGGAGGCGATGACTATAGCGCAGTCTTTTTTTAGGTCTTGTACGGTTCGTGTTAGAAGTTTGTAGTCGTTGAGCTGGCAAGTTCCACTATTGGGCGCAAAGGCACAAAAGCCAATCTTTACGCCTTTTACGGTTAGTGTATCTGTTGGGTGAGCGAGTAAGCCGGCATGGCGGATACCTAGCGAGTCTAATAGTGCGCGCGTCTTGTTTTGTGCGGGTGTGCCAAAGTCGCCGACGTGGTTATTAGCTAGGCTTAGTATGTCGAACCCTGCGCGTTGTAGGGCACCAGCATAGCGAGTCGGCATGCGGAAGAGGTAGCAGCGACTCAGATCGCGACACGATTTGGCAGGTTTTCCGCCGTCGAGAAAAGCTCCTTCTAAATTTCCGAAAGCGATATCGGCTTCTTGAATGTACGGTGCAACGGGCGACAACAGAGCATCGGGATTATCATTCGGCGGCAAATAGCTCTTGAGTGGGTAATCGGTACCTAACATGATATCGCCGACAGCCACAAGGGTTAGTGTATCGGCTGTAAGTGTAGTTTCGTTAAGAGCTTTTATAGAGTCTTGCGCAGCGATTGAATCGGGATTAGATGCCGCGGGATCGTTGGAGTGGTATTGTTGGTGGCAAGCCCACAGTAAACTAGGAAATGCGAGTAGTGCGAAAAGGAATAAGGGGGTTGTGCGTTGTGGTAAAACCAGCATGTTAGTCGAGTGATTGTCCGGATTGTAGCGCGCGTTGTGCCATATCGGCAAGTGTCGTAGGGTTTAGCTCGGAGAAAAAATAGTGTAGCGGATCTACAGGCGTGTTGTTGAGCAGCACTTCGTAGTGAAGGTGAGGTGCCATACTCATACCAGAGTTTCCGACGGTAGCGATAGCGTCACCGATTTTTAGGTGCTGACCTTGCCGAACCTGAATAGTTTCTAGGTGGGCATAGAGGGTGCTATAGCCATTACCATGTTCTACAATGAGCATATTTCCGTAGCCGCGATTGGAACTGACAACACGCTTTACGGTGCCGTTTGCTGTGACTCGAACTGTTGTTCCGACGCTTGCTGTAAAATCTATTCCGGTGTGCATTTTCAGCACTTTGTAGAATGGGTGGATGCGCATCCCAAAAGGGGCTGCAATACGGTTGGTACTGCTATAGGCGACGGGTAGTATGGAGGGGAAGCTTCCGAGCTCTTGCTGCGAATGTTGCGCAATGGCAACTAGAGTATCAAAACGTTGCGATACGTCGGATATCTCGGTGGTGATGTGTTGTAGGACGCGTTCAGTGCGATCTACGATAGAGTCGGCTCCCGAACGCTTTACTTGCTGGTAGAGGTAACTGATAACGCGCTCGCCTTCTTGTTCGTCGGTATGTACGGGTTCGGATTCGAAGAGCGTACGGTAGATATTGTCGTCGCGTTGTCGTATATCTTCCAAAACGGCACTTACTTGCTGATAACGCTCGTTGAGCTGTGTGAGTGCGTCTTCCAGCACCAGATTGTCTTGGGCTAGTTGTCGCTCGCGAGGTGTATCGGTAAAGAAGGAGTAGATAATGTAGCTAACGGTTGCCAACGCTACACTCGCTAAAAAATAGCGTAGTACCAGCAGCAGATAGTGCGTCAGACCGCGCTTTACTTTCGTAAAGGTTAAAGACTCGAGGTTAAACTGATACTTTTGTTTAGACACACCGCAAACGAAAATAATTCAGTTAAAGTGTTCTTTGTGGGCGTTTTGGTACGAAAGCGCAAGCGGGGGAAGGAATTGCGCCCACTAATCGAGATCCTTGGACTCGGCGTGTGCGAGCATGGCTTCGTACTCGTTTTCGTCCATATCGTTGAAGTAGTGCAGAGGGTTTACGGGTTGATTTTTTACTAAAACCTCGTAGTGGAGATGTGTCCCTGTACTTCGTCCGGAAGAGCCCATAGCACCTACGACCTGACCACGTTTTACGCGTTCGCCTTCGCGGACTTCTATTTTGCTCATGTGGGCATAGCGCGTTTTATAGCCAAAGCCGTGATCGATGATTACTTGGTTGCCGTACCCGGAGCTGGAATAAGCTGCAGTGACTACGATTCCGTCTCCAGAGCTGTGAATAGGCGTTCCGTGCGCACCGGTAAAGTCTACACCGGAGTGGAATTTCCCGTGGTGGGTTAATGGATCGCTGCGATACCCGAAAGTAGAGGACATGCGCACCAATTGCCGAACCGAAACGGGTTGTATTGCGGGGATACAATGCATGAGGCGCTCCTTGTCGTGTGCAAGCTTCATAACTTCGTCAAAAGAGCGGGATTGGATGTATGCTCGCCAAGAAAGTGCATCTACCTCTAATGCAAGCTCGCGAAGCTCTTCGCCACCATCTAGTGCACTCAGCTGCGGATAGCGTACGGAACCTCCGGTACCACCCTGACGTACGGAGGAGGGGATGCTGTCTGCTTCGAAAATAGTACGGTAAAGAAAGTTATCGCGCTGTTCGATACGAGCTAACTGACGTGTAGAACTCGCTACTTGGGTTTTTAGCATATTGATCTGTGTTCGCAGATCGGTGCCTGTGCGAGACAAGACTTGTGCGCGAGGCGTATCCACCAAAGAGGTATAAAAGAACATAGAACCCACCCCGACAACAGCACACAGTAGGAAGAAGAGCGAGACGCGTAAGAATCGTTTCAGGGGACTTACGACGCGTTGCTCGTACTGTAGTGTTTCCGGATTGAAATGAAATCGCTTCGTCATTCTATTCTGGTCAATCTTGCATCCTATGGGGAGCAAAGGTACGAATTTTGATCTTTTTGAAAAATCACTGCAAATATTACGTAAGGGAGCTTTTGCCAACGGTATGGGTAGTATGAGGTAGGCACTCTATTCGTCGTGCATGGCGATAGCAGGAGATATTTTTACGGCATTGCGGCAGGGTAGCCAGATAGCGAGGATGATCAGAAAACCGAAAATACAGTATGTGATGACGAAAACGAGCAACATCCGCGTCGGGAAAACAAGCCAAGGCATGGAGAGCAAGCGATATACAGTGCCTAAATAGTAAGCGGGGAGTGTGAATAGGAGCGTGGAGAAAAGTATTAGGATTCCTTCCAACAGGAAGAGCTTCATAGTGCTTGCGGGTGTGCCTCCGACTGCTAGTCGTAAGCCGATTTGCGAGCGGCGTTCTTGTGTACGGTACCAGAAGGTACCGACAATGCCTAGAAAGATGCAAACTCCTAGGAAAGAGATGTATAACATGCGGAGCTTGAGGGCATTGTAGTCCGATTGTTGGAAGCGGGAGCGGATATCGCGTAAATCTTGGATTTCAGAAACGTAAAAGTTGTCAGCACGTAGTTGAGGTTTTAGTTCGGCGAGGAGATCCTGAAAAGAGAGCGCTGCATCGTCCTTTAGGCGGATAGCGAATTCGAACCAGTTGTAGTATTGGTGCAGTACCTTATACAGACCGGGATTATAGTGAAAGAAAGAATACCAAGTATACCAGAAATTGTCGATGCGCATAGGTTTGCAGACGCCACCGACGCGAGTGGTGCTTGTCGAGTCGCCGGATTGCTCTAGGTGAACTTCGGCACCGAAAAAGGTCTCTGGTGTACGTCGGAATGCTTGAGCGAGAGAGGCACAGGCTACAATTTCTCTTTTCTCGAGCGCTTCTATCAACTCTTCTCGTGTTCCGGTGATGCCCTCGATGCGGAATACGCGAAAGAAAGATGGCGTGACGAGGCGATCCAATGCTCGCTCTACGGTGATGGTATCTAATTGCAAACTGTTGGAATTGTTGTTGCCTTGGTGTGGGAGAGAATTGCGCGAGATAGATATCGCTTCTACGGCAGGGTGGTGTTCTAAGCGGGAGAGAATAGTTTGTATGGCTTCGTTTTCGAGGGTATCGTTGTCTCGCCCTGCAATATAATCTGGGCTTTCGGGTGGGTATTTGCTTATGCGGATACGCCCTACGTTATCTATCGAACAACCCATCGGGCGATTTATTTGGTAGAATTGTGCCACGAGGTGGTCGACTAGGTAGATACTACAGAGGGTAATGAGTAGCATCTCGATGGCAATCAGCAAATTGCTTCGCCACTCGTTCAACAAGATTTTACATACATGTTTTAGCATGAGAATGCGCTCCTATTTCTTGATACTGAGAGATGCAACGATTTCTTTTCGAGCCATTTGCCAAGCGGGCACTAACATCGAAATAATATTCAGCACTAACGAAGAGATTATGGCAATCAGAATCACTCGCCAAGAGAGTATATTTTGGAGGGGGATGGTGGATGCGAGTCCGTCTCTAGATGCATGACCTTCGAAGAGGATATTCTGTATACTATAGGTAGCTAGTAGCAGGAGTAGGATGCCGAGAATAGCACCTAGTAGGGTGTAGAGTAGGCTCTCGCGGAGTACTTGCCACAGGATATCAGCGTGTGTGGCTCCAAACGATTTTCGTATTCCGAGTTCTTGTAGTCGTCTGCGCATCCGAGCTTGCGATATGACGATGAGGTTGATGCCGGGTACGAGGAAGAGGATAAGCAGTGCGATGTAGAATTGTAGATCGACATTTGCCATATCTGGTGGGAGGTTGCTCCAGACGCGATGTAGGGAGGTATGCACATCGTCGGGTTGTGCCATGGCATTTATGTGCCGTGTAGAGAGCTCGAGGTCGAAGCGCGTTATGAGGTCGGCTACCTCGGTGCGAATTTTAGCAAAATCGGAACGTTGGGCTGCTAAAAAGGTAACGTTGTAATCTCCTAGTACGTCATCCTCTTGCGCATTGCGTGCGAAGATGTTGGTAGTGGTGTAGGGGATGTAGGCATTGGCAGCAATTCGCGACAAGTAGCTGCTTACGCCTTTTACAACACCTAGTATGCGGTGGGGTTTGTAATTGATAAGTAGGTCGTTTCCGGTAGGATCTGTATTGCCATAGAAGCTCTGTGCCAAAGATTCGTCGATAACCACAACGTGTGCTTGTGCATCTACATCAGCTGCTTGGTAGGGAGCGCCGTAAATGAAGTCGAAATGGTAGACATTCCAGAATCCGGCATCTGTGGCAAGTGTGGCTCTGTTTAGTTCGAGAGGTTCTCCGGCACGGCGTATGCTGTAATTGCTGCTCCCGCCTTGGGTAATAGTGGTATATGCTGGAGTGGATATAGCAGCCAAACGTTTTGCGAAATTTAACCCTAACATAGAAGAGGAAGCGTTGGCGGGATCCTCGTTATCGCAAATTTGTGCGAAGCGGTAGAAGAGCATCCTGTCGCGGTGATAGGCAGGATACATATCGCTCTCGGGGATGATACGTTGTGTAGCGAAGGTGATGGTGATTAGTCCAATCGATAGCCCTGTGCCCACTATCGAGATAAAACCTAAAACAGGACTCTCGCGCAAGAGTCGCCAGGATTGGCGCAAGTAACTCCCTATTCGCATTGGTTGTACGGATTTAGCATTAGAATTCGAGTATAGGGTGTAACAATAGCTAAGCCAATGGTATAAGTGCGTGAATATCAGCGAAAGCGTAATGTTCGGAAATGGACAATGTCCGCGAAGTGGAATGGTAGGATTTCGGTCTGCAATGCAACGGTATCGTTGTGGTATGGGTTTATTGCACAGTAAATACCCTTTATATCAGTGATTTTTAGTAACTTAGCCTTATAATTAAGGGGGCTAGAGAAGTTAGTTTTGTGGAGTTGTGTATAGAAAAGAGGCGCGCGAAACTCTCCGACCACTTTCTCTATAAAATTAAAGCTAACGTCGCTAGAACAACGGGCACCTCCCGAAGGAAATGCCCGTTGTCATTGATTATTAATGCGTTATTCTGGGCGTTTCACGCAACGCCCCTACAGATTTCATTATCTGTCTTTTACAACTCTTATGGTCTTCGTTGCACCGTTTTCGGCAGAGAGACGCAAAAGATAAAGACCCGAGGTAAGATCGCTTGTTTCAACTACAACCTCGTTGCCATCCATATTGCCACAACGAACTACGACACCTTGTGCATTCAACAATGCATATGTTCCGCGCAATTCGCCATTTACAATTCGTAATTGATTATTGAACGGATTGGGTGATACTACAACGTTCGCGAACACCGCGTCTTCTACGGCATCGGGGAGCGTCACTGTAACCTCACACGTAGCTGTATAACCACCCTCTTTTGTTTTTGCCGTAATGGTAGCATTACCCACTGTTTTGGCAGTTACCTTACCACTATTATCCACAGTCGCAATATCGGTTTTATCACAAGACCACTCTACCTCTTTGTTCGTTAAGTTCATTACATTCGCTTTCAAGGTAGCATCCTTACCTACGGCTAGCGATAATTGGTAGCACTCTAATGTTATAGGTACGCCTATTACCACGTTTTCGGCTGTATTCCCGTCCTTATCTACCACTTCTCTTTTAGCTTCATCATAGCGTGCTCCTTCGGGCTGAAGTATCGAGCAGTTCTTTAGGGTAAGACCTACATCCTTAATATATTTTGCTTTCACTACGGCGTTGTCTATTTCAGCCATTACGACCTCTTAGTATTTTCTCTATCTGTACAGTACAATTGCGAATAGCTGTGCAGAACCAAACATCGCCCCCTTTCACCAACAACTTATCGTCGGTATTGCGCCCTACAATTGTCCCATTCTCTACTACCATCGCCGCCCGACCTGACGACAATTGCGTAATAGTACAAACACCTTCCAGTTGAATAGTAATTCCGTTACTAACGCTTGCAAGCATAACAGTAGGAAACTCCTCATACAGTGCAGTTAGCTCTGCATTTTCAAGTTTCAAGACTAGCTTTTCGCCTTCAAGCGTTACATTTACTTTCCCTTTCTTCAAAACCCCAGCCTCTGTTAATGCCTCTTGAAAAGAGTTTATATTATCCGAACCTAATTGTACCCCCCTATCTTGAGGTCGTAGACTTTCCCGCCTTCGCTTGCGTCACCCAGTATTCTCCAATGTTTTTCGTTCATGAGTTTCGTGCGAGCGTTTTTGCCAGTTTCATTGAAACGAAGGCTGTCGGCTTTAAGCAAAAGATTCTTTTTTATGTCTGGCTGCGCAGCCCATCCCTCTAAACTCTTGGAATAGTTCTCTACGCTCATACCACAGTATTCTAGTCCTAAGCATGTACACGCCTTAAGCTTCCATGAACCTATATTTTGGTTGAATTCTGCGCACCCACCGAACATCTCCGTCATGTCAGTCACCTTGTCCACTTTCCAACCACTGATATTTTGGTTGAAGGTTCCACACCCAGCAAACATCTCGGCCATGTCTATCACATTGCTCACATTCCAACTACTAAGAGCTTGGTTGAAAGCAAAACAATCATAGAACATACCACTCATGTTTGTCACATTGCTCACATTCCAACTACTAAGAGCTTGGTTGAAAGAAGAACAACCAGAGAACATGTTCTCCATGTCTGTCACATTGCTCACATTCCAGCCGCTGAGATCTTGGTTAAAAGCTGAACAATCAAGGAACATATACCCCATGTCTGTCACATTGCTCACATTCCAGCTACTAAGATCTTGGTTGAAAGAAGAACAACCATAGAACATGCCTCCCATGTCTGTCACATTGCTCACATTCCAACTACTAAGATCTTGGTTGAAAGAAGAACAATCATAGAACACACAATACATGTCTGTCACATTGCTCACATTCCAACTACTAAGATCTTGGTTGAAAGAAGAACAATCATAGAACACACAAAACATGTTCGTCACATTGCTCAAGTCGGGCGTACCCACAGTGGGAGCAAATTGCATATACTTGCAGTACTGAAAAGCCTCCTTCATGCTTTTCCAAACCACAGTACCAAATTGTTCTACAGTAAGCAGATTCTCTGCACTTCCACGTTTTGCCTTTTCATCTACAAAACGTATGTACTCCACTCCTTCTGGTCCTGCTTCCACCAGAAGATCGCCATCTTCTGTGGGGGTGTAGGTATAAAAGTTCTCATTCTCTGTAATGGTAAGCGAAGCTTCTGTTTTTAACTCACTATTGTCCGAAGCTTTCTTAATCACCAGCTTGTAGCCAGTTCCAAAGATCGGGATCTTAAGCTCTTTGTTAGCTTCGCCTTTCCACTTCGTGATAAAAGGTTTGCTCTGTGCATAGCTCGCACTCGCCAGCCACCATGCGGCAAGGAGTGTAGTAAGAAGTAACACTATTCTTTTCATAGTTGCAATTATTTGTTTTTATGTGATGCAAAGGACTACAAAAAATGTTAAATAAAATAGTAGTTTTACTTAGATAAGATTTGCCTTGTATGGTAATGTTCTGAAATAGTTTGATTTACAGGCTATTAATAATGGATATTATCAGCCCAAAGATTCTTTTCTATAATTGAGAGGCGTTCTTTCCGCAAGGAGAGGGAGCCTCTTTTTTATGTCTTTCTGGTATTCAATAGGTTCTATGTAGGGTTTGTTGCTAGCAAGGTTTGTTGCTAGAGGCAACCTTCTGGGTAAAATGTATTTTTCGCAGAATGCTTGTCGCTTTTAGAAATGCAGGCGTAGGCGGATATGCAATAACCAGCCAAGGGTAGATGTCCATTGCGATCGCAGGGGTTGGAATTGTGCCACTCCGAGGGCAAGAGTCCCGGGATTAGTTAGCAGCTCGAGTTCGGCACCGTAGCTGAGTGCTAGGCGGGTGTGCGCTTGAAAATCGAGTTCGCCGAGTTGTGTAATAGCTGCGATTCGGAAAGCCGGGGTTAGGAATCCTCCGAAGTGTAGCGAAGTATAGGCATAGTGCTGCGTGGGTAATTGCTGTTCTTGTAATCCGCGGAAATGGTTAGCGCCTCCGAAGGTTTCGTCGGGGAAGGGTTGCGACCATGTAGCATTGTGTGCTTGTAGGGTTCCTTTAACGGATCCGTCTATGCCCCAGAAAAGATAACGCCCTATAGGTCGGAAGTAGCGAAATGCGAGGCTGTATTTGGAAGTTACGCGTTCATTTTTGGGAGTTTTGTGTTCTTTCCCGATTCCGAGGCGAGCGTGTAGTGTAAGTCCGTCTTGCCATTTAGTTTGTACGTGCAAGCGATGGTATTGGTAGGTAAGGTAGGTAAATAGTCGGTCTTCTCCCACATTTTCATCCGCATTTTGCCACTGCGCACGGGTGGTTGCGATAGAGAGACAGATATCCTGAAAAGTGGTAAGGCGATAGGATATGCCTCCTTCCAGCGACCAACGGTAGGTAGTGGTGTCGCGGAGTTGTGCATTGACTTGCGCGAGGATCCCCCAAGGCGAGTCGAAGAGGTAGGGGTAAGTTAGTGCGAGGTGAAAATCTTGCCAACTTTTACCACGTCCGATCCATTGCAAATCTACCGACTCGCCATGTTGGAAGATGTCGAGTATGTAGAGGTGTGCATTGCCCCAGAATTGGACTTTTTCGCGTTGTGGGCGGAAACCGATTTGTCCTTCTGCGTAGTTCCGCTTTTGTCTGTCTGCGAAGATGTGTAAGCGTACAGAGCCTGTATCGAGGAGTTCTAGAGCCGCCGGTGCTGTACTGTGGTAGTACGGAATTTGGTTGAGCGTGCGATCTATACGTTGTAGCTCTTTGCTTTGGATTTCCTGTCCGGTGGTTAGTGCTAGTAGGGTTTGCCAACGCTGCATAGGGATACGGAAATTGCCGTGATGTTCGATAGCAGCAAGAGGCAGTGCAGAGCTTGTGGTGCGGAGCTGTACTTGGGCAGAATGTTGTCGGAAGTTGGTGAGCTGTAGGTGGAGTTGGTCTTCGGGTTTTGCAGAGTCGCGAAGTTGTTGGGCTTTTTCGTGCGCAAGGATTGTAAGTGCGTTGTTTGTCCAAGGGATAGAATCGTGAGGAGTGGCGTACAAATAGTAGCGTCTGCCGCGATTCAGGTAAATGCGGCAATGTGCGGAATCGGCGCAACGGATACTATCAAGAGTTGCGTTGAGGTAACCGGAATCTTGTAATTGGCGAAGGATGTGTAGGGTGTATGAGGTAAGCGTGGCGAAGGATGTGTAGTAGGGAGTGGGTAGGTCGGTTGAATCTGTACGTGGAGTGAGTGTTGTTAGGGTTTGTGCTCGAAGGTAACTCGCCCCCCTAAGTGCTATTGATAGCGAAAAAAGGAGTATGAGAGATCTAAAAATCAATATCTTCTCTTTTTTCACTGTGCACTTAGGGGAGCGAGGTGCGGGAGTATCAGTGTATTGTTTTGCTATTTAGTGTACTTCTTGTCGATGGCAGGCCATGGACTTTTTGCCAACTCGGCATCGCACTCCTTGAGAAGTTCTTGTACGGCGCGCTCAATTTGCGAGTCGTGTCCTTTCTCGAGTCTGAGGTAGTCGAGTGGGACTTGGATATCTGGTGCGAGTTGTTGGTTTTCGAGGTAGTGATCGGAGGCATCGATATAACCAACAATCGGAACACCGAAGTATAGAGTTGGGTCTATTTGTGTCTCCCACCATACGGAGGTCATAGTACCTGGTATGGGCATTCCTACGAGTTTGCCGATTCCGAGCTTTTTATATACCCATGGTGTACCGTGGGCGTTGCTGTAATTGGCTTCGGAGACGAGCATGATACTCGGCTTTTTCCATCTTTTGCGGGGTTGTTCGCCGACCCATTGTTCGCGCGGTACTTGGTCGAGGTATTTTTTTCCGCCGAAAAGGACTTCTAGATCTTCGTGGAGATGCCCGCCACCATTGTAGCGGGTGTCGATAACGACTCCTTCGCGATCGTTGTATCGTCCGAAGAGTTCGGAGTATATGGTTCGGAAGCTTTCGCTATCCATGGCTCGGATGTGGATGTAGCCCAAACGACCTTTGGAAAGGCTGTCGACCTCGTGTCGTCGTTGTTCTATCCATCGTTCGTAGAGGATTTCGCGCAAAAGTCCGAGGGAGACGGGTTTTATAACTTCGTTGATGGTGGTGCCATTGTGCGAGAAAGATACACGAGTGCGGGTACCTGCTTTCCGGTTTAGGAGGCGTGGGAACTCGCCGTAATTTGCTACGGGTTCGCCGTCGATATGCGTAATAATATCTCCCGGCTTCAGTTGCGAAGCAGCTTGATCGAAAGGCCCCGTGGGTATAATTTCGGTTACTTTCACGCCATCGCCCTTGTAATTGCGATCGAAGAAGACACCAATGGAGCTAGTTTGCCAAGCTTCGGCGTTTTGTGGTGCGCGGAAGCCGGAACCTGTATGCGAAGCGTCGAGTTCGCCGAGAAGTTCGCTGAGGAGGGTGGAGAAGTCGTAATTGTTGTTGATGTGTGGTAGGAACTTAGCGTAAGCGCTGGTGTAGAATTTCCAGTCTACGCCGTGGAGGTCGGTGCGGTAGAATTTGTCGACAATTTGCTGACACACATGCTGGTAGATGTATTCGCGTTCTGCCCTTGGGTTCCAGTCAAAGTTTGCAGTAAAGGAGACGGGGGTTTGTTTTTCGGAGGCGATTGCAATAGCCGTCATTGCCGTAGAGCTTGTTACGAGCATGTTTGCCTCATCTTTATCCAAAGTTATGGAGCTGGGTGAGGTATTGAGATCTAGGACTTTTTTCGTTTCTCTTTTTCGGAGATCTGTTTTCCAGAGGTTATAGCGTCCTTCGAATGCGCAGAGGTAGTAGAGCGATTCTCCGTCTTTTGTTACAATAGCGTCGGAGAGATCCGAGCTGTGGATGGTAAGGCGTACGATGCGGTCTTCTACGCGATTTAGATCTATGTTAAGCGGTTTTACGGTAGGGTCGTCTTTTTTATTTTTCTTGGAATCCTTGTTATCGCTTTTCTTTTCTTCCTTTTTGGAATCTTTTTCCGCGTCTTTTAGCACCTCGTATTCACTCTTGGAGAGTTTGTACTTATCGAAAGCTTCTTTGTTGATAAAGAAGCCGTAGACGTCCTCCTGTGCCCCCCAGCTGGCATGACTACGCAGACCGTTTCGGTCGCTGTTCCAGATGATTAGGTTTCCGTCCATCATGAAGCGAGGATTGGTATCGGTATATCCGCTCATGGTTAGGTTGGTGATGGGCGCGCCTCCTGCAGCACTTACGAGTCCGATGTCGGTGTTTGGCCAACGGTGCTTATCGATGTACTGGAGTACGAACCATTTTCCGTCTGGCGACCAATCGAAAGCCATATCCCCGTCTGCGTAGGAATAGTTTTTGGAGCCGTTGGTAATTTCGCGCACAACCTTTGTATCGAGGTTAATAACTTTAAGTTTTGTGCGGTCTTCTAAGAAAGCGACTTCCTTTCCGTTGGGCGAAAAAACGGGTTGGAATGTTTGCTGCGGTGTGGTTAGTAGGGGTTCTTCTTTTAGTTCTGTAGCGAGGGTGAAATATTTTTCGTCGGGACTGACGATTTTTGTTTGGTAGAGGTTCCAGCTTCCGTTTCGTTCGCCGGCATAGACTATAGATTTGCCATCGGGTGCGAACGTTACGGAGCGTTCTTGCGTGGGGGTATTTGTAATGCGCTTGGTATCGTTGTGTTGCACGAAGGTTATATAAATGTCGCCACGTACCACAAAAGCGACTTCTTTGCCGTTGGGCGATAGGGTAGCTTCGCTGACTCCGGAGCGGAAGGTAAGGGGTTTATTTTCGAGGTCGTCGGCGAGTGGAATCAGGTCTATGTGGAGTTTTTTTGGGGTATCACCTTTTTTTAGTGTATAGATTTCGCCGTCGTATGTAAAGCAGAGGAGTCCGTTTTTTGCAATGGTGAGATCGCGCACGGGTAGGCGTTCGAAGTTTGTTAACTGTTTGGCAGTGGTGCCAGTTATTTCTTGCTCGTACACATTGAAGGATTTGCCATTTTGCTCGCTTAGGAAGTAGAAGCTTTTTCCGTCGGGAGCAAATCGAGGGCAGCGATCCTCGCCGGGGCGACTTACTAGGCAGGTTAGTTTTTTGTCTGTGGGAGTGTAGAGCCAGATATCGCGGCTTGCCGAACTGGTATGGTGTTTCCGGTACTCATTTTCAACACTAGTGCGTTGTTCGAAGAGTAGCGCGTTGCCGTCTGGCGCAAAGTTTGCATTCTGTACCGGAGCTGGTAGCAACAGACTTTCGGCGCCCCCTGTTACTGCAATACGATAGAGGGAAGGGTTCCATCGTCCTACGAATGCCGCAGACTCTTTCGAGCCGAGATAAAGCGCGGCGTAAACGATGCTATCTCCGTTGGGTGTAAATGCTTGCGGGACTTCGGATGCGGAAATCGTAGTGAGGCGTTTCAGGTTGGAACCGTCGGTGTCGATCGTATAGATATCGAAATTGCCATAACGGTCGCTTGCGAAAGCGATTTTATTTCCGTCGGGCGACCATACGGGCTTATAAGTGTAATCTTTTCCGGTAGTTAGTGGGCGTGCAACCCCGCCAGCTGTTGGAACCAAGTACAACACGCCTTGGTAGGAAAAGGCTATTTGTGTGCCGTCTGGGGATATGCTAGGCGATACTAGCCATAGTGGGGAGGTTGGACTAGCCCACGCTGTAGCAAGTGCAATGAAGCAGAGTGCGAGGCACAGGGAAAATCGGAGTTTCATATTGCTTTGGGTTTATGTATGCTATTGATAGTTAGCTACGTATGTAGTGCGGAAGTTCGGCACTTGGGAGGATGATAGAGAGTTCGACGAGTCCGTGTACTTCTCCATTTTCTGACCAAGGTGCTTGGTAGATGAGTTTTCGAACGCCTTGCTTTTCAATGGTATAGGCATTGACGTTTCCGGCAAATAGTTGCTCTATAATGGCTTTAGAACGGGCATTGTGGCAGTCGCGAACCTGATTACCGATCAGTGCTTTACCGCCAGCTTTTGCATTGACTTCTGCCGATTTTTCGTTCATGTAGATGATGGTGCCCTTGCGATCGGTAATTGTAATCGCAACGGGGAAGGTCTCGAAAATAGTCGCAAGATCTAACATTTAAGTGTTGTGGGCGTACGAAATTGGGTTAATGGGTTAAGGATGTGTTACACGGGCATTTGTGTAGTCAAAACTAAGCATTTTTTTGATAGAAGGGCGTGGTAATATTTTTTTTGGGGGATGTGATTGGAGGGTATTAGCAGCGGTTGTGGAACTGCAGTTTTGCTATTTTTTACGCTCTAAGATCTCGGTTTTCCAAGTACGGAGATTGCGTCGCCACGAGTCGAAACTAGCACCGATGAGCATGATCTGCTTACGACTCG
>CAUTNK010000020.1:0-40642 GCA_963540065.1 uncultured Bacteroidia bacterium | reverse complement strand
AGATCATACTTTACTTCTTCTGCCATTGCGGGCACTGTCCATAGCACCGCGCTCAAGAGGAGGGCAGCCATCCACCCCATAGTTTGTAGTTTCCTTCTCATCATTTTCTCTAATATTTTGGTTCTTTTTACAAACTTATAATATTCTGTAGGTGTGCGTGTGTCAGATAAACAATTTATTGTTTCGCAGGCACAATATATTGATTGTTAGAGTTCTACTGTTAGGATTCCTTTATCAGAGGAATGTTGCACAATTACAATCGATATAGATTACTGTAGTTTTTTGTAGGGCCAAAACGCTTGTCGCCCGTCTAGAAAGTACCCGCATCTTCTCTATCGCGCAATCGCACTCAATGCGTAGCGAATTTCTAGAAAAGTAACGCCGGGGGGGGAATAGAGCAATCGCACTCAACGCGTAGCGAATTTCTAGAAAAGCGGGTTGTAATTTTTTTCTCTACCTTTGCGGGTAGTTTTTGGGAAAAGTGTGGAGAGATGTCTAAAATATGTCAGATTACGGGTCGCCGCGTACGTGTAGGAAATAATGTATCGCACTCAAAACGTCGCACTCGTCGTACCTTTGAGCCGAATTTACGCACAAAACGCTTTTTTTTGGCTGAAGAGAACCGTTGGATACAACTCAAAGTATCAACAGCAGGAATCCGCGAGATCGAAAAAAATGGGCTAAAAGCTACATTGTTAAAAGCTAAAAAAGCAGGCTTCCTGTCATAAATTTACCCACCGAAGTGCTTGTAGCAAGGAGATAGATACTAAAAATGGCTAAGAAATCCAAAGAGGCGCGCGTACAAGTTATCTTGGAATGCACCGAACATAAAGCATCTGGGATGCCCGGAACTTCGCGCTATATCACCACCAAGAACCGGAAAAACACCCCCGACCGTTTGGAACGGAAGAAATACAACCCCATTTTGAAGCGGGTAACAGTGCATCGTGAAATTAAGTAGCTAGCAATACGAGATGGCAAAAAAGGCAGTGGCATCCTTGCAAAAAGGAGAAGGAAGAACACGAACCAAGTGTATTAAGATGGAACGTTCGGCAAAAACGGGCGCTTTTGTCTTTAAAGAAGAGATGGTAGAGAATGCAGAGGTAAAAGCTTTCTTCGCAAATAAGAAGTAGGCTTAACACGAAAAGAGCAGTATAATAGAAACCTATGCGCGTGTGCGCTAAACCGAGTCGCCTTAGTGGTATGGCTCGGTTTTTTTTTACAATTTATGCGTTTTGCGCATCGAGAGAGTATAACCAACGTATCGGATCCCTCTTTAATCTATGTATTTATTCCTTTTCTCCTATCTTCGTAACTAATAATCAGTAATTCGCTTTTTGCGTTTGATTTTATTTTAGCTAGCTAAGCACATGTTCGGGATTTTTACACGTAAGAAAAAAGAGCAAACCGATCTCGCTAACGGTTTACAAAAGACCAAGGAGGGGTTATTTTCCAAATTTGCGCGTTTGCTTACTGCACGCTCACGTATAGATGACGATATGCTCGACGAACTTGAGGAGATTCTCATTTCGTCGGATGTTGGTGTAGAAACCACACTTAAAATAGTAGAGATGCTCAAAAAGCGTGTGGCGCAGAATCGTTATCAAAACGCCGCGGAGCTGCAGCATTACCTCCGAGAGGTAGTAGCAGAGCTTTTAGAAATGCGTCCGCAGGAGCAAGCAGAAAATACACCACAACGACCGTATGTAATCTTGGTGGTTGGTGTGAATGGTGTTGGAAAGACGACTACTATCGGGAAACTCGCGTATAAATTCGCTCAGGAAGGGAAAAAAGTCCTCATCGGTGCTGCCGATACTTTCCGTGCAGCTGCTGTAGATCAATTGGTTATCTGGGCAGAACGAGCGCACTGCCCTATTATTAAGCAACAGATGGGGGCAGATCCTGCAGCTGTTGCTTTTGATACAATGACATCTGCTAAAGCCGGAAACTACGATGTAGTGCTTATAGATACTGCAGGGCGTCTGCACAATAAAGTAAATCTAATGAACGAACTTGCTAAAATTAAGCGAGTTATACAAAAGGTGTTTCCTTATGCACCTCAAGAAGTACTGCTTGTGCTTGATGCAACAACCGGACAGAATGCCTACGAACAAGCTAAACAATTCATGAGCGTTACTGAAATCACAGCACTTGCCCTTACAAAACTCGACGGGACGGCACGTGGAGGTGTCGCCATTGGTATCTGCGACCAATTACAAGTCCCCATTAAATACATTGGGGTTGGCGAAGGGATTGATCACTTGCAAGATTTTGATCGCGAGGCTTTTGTTGCATCCCTTTTTGCAGATTAGTACTATTGTGTGGAGGTAGGTAGTGTGCGGCGCGTTGTTATAGTAACCTTAGGGTGCTCTAAAAATGTGGTCGATAGTGAGCATTTGGGTGCTTATTTTCGTGCAGCACACTGGGATGTTAGTTACGATAGCGAACCACGACGAGGCGATGCTCTTGTTATCAATACTTGTGGTTTTATTGGCGATGCCAAAGAGGAGTCGGTAAATTATATTTTACGAGCAGAGGCGTTGCGTAAAGAGCGTTTTTTACAACGTGTTGTGGTTATGGGTTGTCTGGTACAACGCTATCGTGAGGAGCTCAGCCATGAAATTCCTGAAGTAGATGCTTGGTACGGTGTTGGCGAAGAAGCTAAACTTATAGCCGATTTTGGCATTTCAACGACTAATCTTTCGAGTTTACGTAGTCTTTCTACACCTAGTCACTTTGCCTATCTTAAAATCGCTGAAGGTTGCGATCGCCACTGTGCATTTTGTGCTATACCTACTATTCGAGGACGTTTTCGTTCGGAGGCTGCTCCACGTCTTCTACAAGAAGCTCAAGAACTCGTTCGCTATGGCGTTAAAGAACTGATTCTCGTAGCTCAAGAACTCACCTATTACGGTTCTGACCTCGGACAAAAGAATGCGCTCGTTGCACTCCTAGAACAAATAGCAGCTATCGACGATCTCGCTTGGATTCGCCTGCATTATGCCTATCCACACGATTTCCCTCCAGATCTAATAGCTTGGATGCGTGACGAACCGAAAGCCTGTCATTACCTCGATATTCCGGTACAGCATATCAACGATACTGTGCTACGCTCCATGCGCCGAAGTCACAATCGCCCACAAACCCTGCAATTGATAGAAAAGCTAAAACGCGAAATACCAGATATAGCACTCCGTACCACACTCATTGTCGGCTACCCTACCGAAACGCAAGAAGCATTTAGCGAATTGTTAGAGTTTGTACATTGGGCAGAATTTGAACATCTTGGTGCTTTTTGCTATTCCTGCGAAGAGGGTACCTATGCTGCACAAACACTTGTAGATTGCATCCCGCAAGAGGAAAAGCAACAACGCTACAATACTCTAATGAGTTTACAGCGTGGTATAGCACAACGAGTGCGTTCCCGTCGTGTGGGTACTGTGGTTCCGGTGCTTATTGATGCAGCGATGACTTCGCAACTTTGGGTAGGACGTACCCCTTACGACTCACCAGAAATTGATGGGGAGGTACATATAACATCACCGCATCGTTCGTTAGCTGTGGGTGAGTTGTTACCTGTACGCCTTACAAAAGTTTTGGATTACGATTTTGAGGCAGAATTAGCTGTTTATTCCGCCTGACTGACGCACTTGCAAAGTTCCTTTAAGTTACTCTCTAGGGTGATAGTAGGGAGCTTCCCATTGAAGTAATTTACAGCAAAACAATATTGATCGAATGCTCGTGCGCAATACTCTTATAATGTTTCTAACGGCGCCCTGCTACTTTCTTTCTAACTTTACACCCTAATTTGAGGGGAAGAGGGATGGAGATCCGGAATGTGGCAATAATAGCGCACGTTGATCATGGTAAAACTACACTAGTAGATAAGCTTATTTCCTATACTAAGGCACTCGGTCGCGAAAAACTGCCCGATAACGAGCTCGTTATGGATAGTAACGAACTGGAACGTGAGCGTGGTATTACGATTCTGAGTAAGAACGTATCGATGCAATACGAGGGCTATAAGATCAATATTATTGACACGCCCGGACACGCCGATTTTGGTGGCGAGGTAGAGCGAGTGCTCAATATGGCAGATGGTGTTCTACTTGTGGTGGACGCTTTTGAGGGTACTATGCCACAGACGCGTTTTGTTCTGCAGAAGGCTCTAGAATTAGGATTGAAACCGATAGTGGTTATTAACAAAGTCGATAAGCTTAATTGTAAACCCGAACAGGTGCAGGAGGACGTCTTCGATCTCATGTTTAGTCTTGGTGCATCGGAGTCGCAGATGGACTTCCCAACTCTCTACGGAAGCGCTAAGCAGGGATGGATGTCGACAGATCCTAATCAACCTACAGACAATATAGAACCGCTGCTAAAAGCGATTGTAAGCTACGTACCTGCTCCACAGGTAGAGGAGGGGTCGTTACAGATGCTCATCACCGCGATTGAGTATTCGAAGTACGTAGGACGTATTGCAGTGGGGAAGCTACGCCGTGGGACATTGCATGCAGGGATGACCGTTGCCCTTTCCATGCGCGACGGCTCTATTCGTAAAATGCCAGTAAAAGAGGTAGATATCTTTGAAGGTCTTACCAAACGATCCGTAGACCAAGTACAAGCAGGCGATATCTGTGCTCTTGTCGGTTTGGAGGGTTTTGAAATTGGCGGGACTGTATGCGATGCAGAGAACCCAGAACCACTCCCCGTTATTAAAGTGGACGAGCCGACGATGAGTATGCTTTTTACCATCAATAACTCGCCTTTTTTCGGACGCGACGGAAAGTTTGTTACCTCACGACACATCCGCGAACGTCTCGAAAAAGAATTGGAGTGGAACCTAGCCCTGCGCATCGAACCCGGAGCTACTGCCGATTCGTTTATAGTATTCGGACGTGGGATTTTGCATCTCTCCATTCTGATCGAAACCATGCGGCGCGAAGGTTACGAGCTACAAGTAGGACAACCACGTGTGGTTATTAAAGAAATTGATGGCAAAAAGTGCGAACCTATAGAGACCCTACGGATTGATCTGCCGACCGAATTCGCCGGTAAAGCGATCGAGTTGGCTACCGTTCGCAAAGGCTCGTTACTCACGATGCAGGAGGTCGACGATCGCACACATATGGAATTTGATATCCCCTCCCGTGGGCTTATCGGCTTACGCAATCAGCTCTTAACTGCTACCAACGGCGAGGCAATTATGGCACACATCCTCAAAGGGTTTGAACCATACCGAGGCGATATCGAATCGCGGAGCAATGGATCGCTTATCGCACTAGAATCGGGGACTGCCTTTGCTTATGCCATCGGAAAGTTGCAAGATCGTGGTGTCTTTTTTATTGACCCACCCGAGGAGGTGTATGCTGGTCAGATTGTTGGCGAGAATACTCGCGGTAACGATATTACGGTAAACGTCTGCAAGTCCAAGAAACTTACCAATATGCGTGCATCGGGGAGTGATGATAAGATTATTTTAGCTCCCGCTGTAAAATTCTCCCTAGAAGAAGCCCTTGAGTACATTCGTGACGACGAGTATGTAGAAATTACGCCTCACGCCATGCGCCTCCGTAAAATAGAACTCGACGAGACTGCACGCAAACGTTTACAACGCAACTAAATCTCGTCCTACGCAGAAGAACACGCCGAGCTCTTTCCTCCATAAAAACACGCTGTAGCAAAAATGTTATCCACACGTTACGAGCCTAAAGATATCGAGCGCAAATGGTACGCTTGGTGGTTGGAAAAAAGACTTTTTCACTCCGAACCTGATAGCAGGAAGCCGTATACCGTTGTAATACCGCCACCTAATGTAACCGGAATCCTGCACATGGGGCATATGCTTAATAATACCATCCAAGATGTGTTGGTGCGACGTGCGCGGATGAAAGGTTTTAATGCTTGTTGGGTACCCGGAACAGATCATGCTTCCATTGCTACAGAGGCAAAAGTTGTAGAAAAATTGCGTAAAGAAGGCATCGACAAACGTTCGCTAACTCGCGAGGAGTTTCTCGAGCATGCATGGGAGTGGACGCGTAAACATGGTGGGATTATTCTCGAACAGCTGAAACGACTCGGCGCCTCTTGCGACTGGGAGCGAACGGCCTTTACCATGGACGAGACGCGTAGCGAAAGCGTTCTGCACGTCTTTGTAGATCTCTACCGGAAAGGTTTGATCTACCAAGGTGCGCGTATGGTCAATTGGGATCCCGTGGCACAAACTGCCCTGAGTGACGAGGAAGTACTGCACGTTGAAGAGACCTCTAAACTCTACTACTTGCGTTACCAGATTGTAGGTTCCGAACAAGCCCTTGTCGTAGCTACTACACGTCCGGAAACTATTATGGGCGACGTAGCACTGTGTGTACACCCCGACGACGAGCGTTATAAGCCCTTGTTGGATAAGCAGGTTATCGTCCCGCTGGTAAATCGTAAAGTCCCGATTGTAACTGACGAACATGTAGATCCCAGTTTCGGTACGGGGATCCTGAAAATTACACCAGCGCATGCCATAGACGATTACGAAATCGGACTAAAATACAACCTCGAAGTTATCGATACTTTTACCGAAAAGGGGACTATCCGCGAAGGAGTCGGACTCTATGAGGGTATGGACCGTTTTGCAGTACGCGAACTTATTGAAAAAGATCTCGAAAAAGCAGGCTTACTCGAAAAAGTAGAACCTTACAACCATACGATCGGTATCAGCGAACGGACAAAAGCCGTGATAGAACCTAAACTCTCTACACAGTGGTTCTTGAAGGTCGAAAAGCTTGCTAAAGTGGCTTTGGATGCCGTCTTGCAGGGGGAGATTGCATTTCTACCGCAGCGTTTTATTGGGGTTTACCGTCACTGGTTAGAAAACTCGCGCGATTGGTGTATTTCGCGCCAATTGTGGTGGGGACACCGGATCCCGGCATGGTATTTACCCGGAGGCGATGTAGTCGTGGCACAAAACGCCCAAGAAGCCCTACAGGAAGCACAAAAATTAAATAAAGACATAACCCTCGCAGACCTCCGTCAGGATGAGGATGTACTCGACACTTGGTATAGTTCGTGGCTTTGGCCAATGTCTGTCTTTGATGGTATTTTGCACCCCGACAATCCGGATATTAGCTACTACTACCCGACTTCGGATCTGGTTACAGCGCCCGATATTATCTTTTTCTGGGTAGCACGTATGGTTATGGCGGGCTACGAATATATGGGTAAGCGACCCTTCGAACACGTATACTTTACAGGAACCGTACGCGATATGCAGCGTAGGAAAATGAGCAAATCGCTCGGGAATAGTCCAGATGCCCTAGAGCTTATAGATCGTTTTGGAGCCGATGGAGTCCGTGTAGGTATGCTACTCTGTTCCGCAGCCGGGAACGACCTGATGTTCGAAGAACAGCTCACCGAACAAGGTCGCAACTTTAGTAACAAAATCTGGAATGCGTTTCGTTTGGTGCAGACTTGGAAGGAGGATCTCGTAGAAACGGACGACCCCGTACGTAAGCATGCCATTGAATTGTTCGAAGCTCGTATGTACCAAGTCTTTGCACGTGTAGAAGAGCAAATGGCGGAGTATCGCGTCTCGGAAGCGCTTTTGGAATTGTACCGACTATTTTGGGACGACTTCTCCGCTTGGTTCCTCGAATTCGTAAAACCTCGCGATGGCAAGAAAATGGACAAAGACTCCTACCAAGCTATCGAACATATTTTTGATCTCCTCTTACAGCAGCTACACCCCTTCATGCCGTTCATAACCGAAGAGCTCTGGCATAATCTCGGAAATATGCAGACGCGTGCTGAAGTGAGTATTATGGCGCAGCAACTCCCACAAACCAAGCTTTGCGATACAGAACTTGTTGCTGAATTTGAATTACTAAAGGATATCGTGAGTGGTGTACGTGCTATCCGACAAGCGGCAGGACTCCCCAATCGCGAATTGCTACAACTCCTCTACCGGGGAGCATTAACCATTACCGAACGGGGTAAAGAACTTGTTGCGTTGCTTGCTTCTGTAGAATGGAGTGGGGAGGTAGAAGTTGTACCCGAACGGTCGTCGTCGTTTATGGTAGGTACGTTGGAATTTTTCCTCCCCCTCGGCGATAAGGTGGATCACGAGGCAGAAAAGCTAAAAGTGGCAGAAGAAATTGCGTATTATGAAGGTTTGCGCAACATAATTCTAAAAAAACTAGCAAACCCCAGTTTTGTCAACAAAGCTCCGGAAAACGTAGTGCTTACCGAAAAGAAAAAATTGGCAGATACCGAAACAAAACTTAAAGCTTTGCGAGAAAGAGAATAGGAACTTGGATACCTATTCAAGTCTTCGTTGCTTAGAGAATGCTGCACCGTATTATCCTTGCTTCTGTAGATTCGACTAATAAGTATGTGGAGGATCGTAAGCAGCACCTTCCACTACCGAGTCTGGTAGTGGCCTATCGTCAACGGCATGGTAGAGGACAAGGATCCAACCGGTGGGATGCGCAGCGTGGTGATATTACATTTACCCTTTATACAGGGTTGTATGAGCTACCGGTTACCTCATTTTTTGTCCTTTCGCAAATTGTATCTTTGGAGATTGTCGATTTTCTACAAGAGTACGCCATCTTTGCCCAGATTAAATGGCCTAACGATATCTTGGTTGGATTAGAAAAAATTGCCGGAATCCTGATTCAGACCCATATAGAGGGAGGCGTTTTTCGGAGCGCTACCGTGGGAGTCGGTCTTAATGTTATGCAGCGATTAAAAAGTCCGGCGCACTATCAACCTCCTGCTACAGCTATGGCTAATCTGCAACCCTCTCTCGCGCTTGACCCTATAGACGCCAGCGAACAACTCGCTAATCGTATTCTAACCGCTATTAAAGATTATGGCACTGAGAAAGCCCAACAAATCCGGGCACGCTATTGGGAACAGATGTTCCGCAATCAAGGCTTGCATCCGTTTTTGATTCAGGGCGAGCACCGTCTGGCACAGATTGTTTCGGTTTGCGACAACGGTCTATTGCATCTGCAGGACGAATTGGGCGAAGAGTATCATTGCGGTTTTAAGGATATCCGTTTCCTTTTTTAACTTCAAGCTACTGCGCCACTCTACTTCCAAAACCTACAATCTATGTCTCTTGTTAATGCGGGTACTTGTAAAAACGTGCGCATTTTTTGTACCTTTGACCCCATTGAGTGACTGAAATACTCAAAATCGGATTGGCTACTTATGAAAAAAACATTTAGCTACGTAGAGCGGCTTCTCGAAGATACCGCGACTACTATGGATTTCAACGCTTACGATACTAGTCGAGAATTTTTTGAAAATAAACGTTATATCGAAAGTATACACTCCATTATAGATTTCTTTAATCCGGAACTCCGATTTAAGTACGATAATGGACTCCCGAAGCCTGCCGAAAAGCCCGAAAAAAAATCCTTTCTAGCATCTATTTTTGGTTCTAACAAACCGCGAGAATATGGTTCGGGGCGTAGTTTTACTATCCCTCACGGCTCTATTATTTTGAATGTGGAGATTACAGATACCGAGCTTAATGTCTCGGCACCGTTTCTCTTGGTTCCACGCGATAGTAAACGGATTCCCTTACTGCGTCGGGTGTGCGAGTTAAATCTTTCGCAGCTCGATTTAGTACATTTGGTGCTGCAAGGCGACGAATTGTATTACAAATTCTCTTGCCCACTGGAGCTGGCGCATCCCCACAAAATACAGTATATGTTCCGGGAGGTTTGTCTTAATGGCGATAAGTACGACGACGAGTTTGTGACCAAATTCGGGGCTAAACGTCTGTATACTCCCATCGTTTCACAATTCCCAGAAAAGGAACTCAAGCGCGTGATTCAGGGCATTCGCGATACCTGTAAAGAGACGATCGAGGTTATCAACGAATTTGAAGAAGAGCGGAAATACGGCATTGCGTGGCACTGTCTTGCTATCGGACTCTTCAAAATTAGCTACTTCGTCCGTCCACAAGGAGTTCTCGATAACGAACTAGACGAGGCAGTACGCAATGCTTGGGACGATGATGGCGATACACCGGTACAAGTCCGAGAGGGGAAAGAATTCCTACAAAAGCTCTTGGATAGATCCGACGACGAGCTCCGTGCCTCTATCTACAAGGTAGAAATAATGTGTTCGCCGCGTCGTGCTTCGGATATTGGCAATCTGCGTGCTAACCTAGCCGAACCCTTTGAATCTGCCCTGAAAGCCTATTCTAGCGATTCGCAGGAGTGCACCATTCGTAGTTTGCTGATGATCTATCGAGTGTATTTTTATAACGATCTACAACACGATGTAGATCAGATATTTACGAGTATTCTGAAAAAGTCGGCAAACAAGAGCTTTGGCGAAGCTGCTAATATCCTCATAAAGGGCCTTAAAGTTGTTATGGGGAATATGCCCGACGACCACATAAATTAATCCGCCTACACCCAAAAAACGATTCTGACCAATATGGATAATACAATAGATTTTAGCGCTGTCGTAAAAGTTATCACTTACGACGGTTCGGGTTCAGGGTTCTTCTTTAGACACCCGAATCTACTTATGACCAATTTCCACGTTGTAGAAGGACACCGGATTGTAACCATAGAACTACAGAACGAAGAACGATACCGAGCTTCGGTACTCCTTGTGAGTCAGCACCTCGATCTTGCTATTTTACAAGTAGATGGAGATTTCTCCGATTGGAAGCTTGCACAGTTCTGCGATGGCGATGAGTTGCAACTAAGCGATAAGATTGTCGTAGCCGGTTACCCCTTAGGGCGCCCGTTTGCTATTACAGAGGGGATTGTGTCGGCGCCGCGTCAGAAAGTTTCGGGGCGCTTCCTGATACAAACCGATGCTGCCGTTAATCCGGGAAACTCTGGCGGTCCGATGTTTAATTCGGAGGGGAAGATCTGTGCGGTAACCGTTAGTAAGATGCAAAATGCTGAGAATATCGGCTTCGGTATTCCCATTGCAGATATTAAGAAAGTGCTAGAAACCCTCGACGCTATTCAGGGCGAGACACATTTCCATTTCCAATGCCCAGGTTGCGAGAAGCCGATTACGCAAATGACCGAATATTGCGAATCGTGTGGTGCTAAAATACCTCCAGAAGCATTCAAGGAAGTATCGAAAACGGATCTTACCGAAAGTGTAGAAAAGATTATAGAAGGTATGGGACTCGACCCGATGATTGCTTGTGACGGCGACGAGCAGTGGAAATTCTACTATAAGGGAGCTCTACTTATTGGCTATGTTTACAACCACAATTTCCTGATCTTTTATTCGAATATTAATCTACTGCCGAAACAGAACCTTAACGAGATTTTTGAGTACCTCTTGCAGGATCCTATACCGCCCTACCAGCTTGGTACCAAGGATAACGATATCGTCCTCTACTATTGCGTACACCTATCCGATTTGCAGAACCCTAACCACAGAGAGCGGATTATGAAAGAATTCTCGGATATCGCCGAAAAAGCCGCAGAAATGGACGATCTCTTCGCTACTCGATTTGGATGTCCTTTCCCCGAACGAAAGAATAATAGTGCCTGCTAGCACGCACTCAGAAGCAATAAATCTAAAGCTGTAGTGAACATTTGCTACAGCTTTTTTTTATAAAATTATTCCTTCAAGAACCCATAATCGTATACTTTCGGAACTATTTTTTGTCGCAGTGCTTCCATCGCCTCTTTTAAGTTAGCTAACAGTTGGTTGTAGGTTTCGTCGGTGCTTTTTGAATTCATCTTTCCCTTGTCGTTCCGCCCTTGAAAATGCTCGCGGATGTCGTAGTATGAGGCATTGGGGGTCGCATTGGGCTGAGCGTGATAGTATCTCCAGAGTTCGCGCCCGGCATCGAAAACAGCACTAGCTTCTGCAGAAAATACTAGTGGTTCGGAGGGGATAAAAGGCGCTTCTTTTTCAACGAAAATATTTCCCCTCGTAGGGGCGGAACGTGATCCGCCCGTTATGAATTGATTATCACCGGATTCACCTAGTTTCCCAGCCATAAAGTCGGTCATGAAGTGGCTCTCGAAGCGCGATTGAGCATTAACTTCCTCCTCGGTGAAGGGTATCCAGTGGTTGGTGATTTTGCGCCACATAATCCGATTCTGTCCGTGGAAAAGTGTAAAAACCAAACAGTCGTTCTGAAATTTTTGATCGTTTTTCCAACGCTCATTGGGTGTAAGAAATTGATCGCGATCATTGAACCAAGTTGATGGAATGCATAGGCGTACTGTAAAATAGACACTACAGATAGTAAGATTTTGTGCTGTGAGTCGTAGGAAAGTAAAGTGTTCGCGACCTTTTTTCTCTGCTATGTAAAGTTGTAAACAATGTTGGAAATCAGGACTGGGTAGTCCCATATAACCGAGAGTTTGGCAGTAGGTGTCGAGTTTATCGTCAAATGGAGTGATCCAAGCGTTGATGCGTGTTTGAGAATCTAGAGCTGCAAGATGTTTCGTATTTAGGAATTTACCTTCGTGATCGTAGCAGTTACCGTTGAGGTGCGTAAATTGTTCTTTTTGTGCCGTATTCCAAATGAGAAAACCGATGGGAAAATTACCATTGACGTTATCGAAGGTTGTGGCAGGGACTAAAAAAAAAGTTGTGAGTGAGGCACGGAAAAAAGTTCGGAAATCGGAAAAATTGCTGGATTGCAGAATTTTCAAAGTTGAAAATTCTGCAATCCAGCAATTAGGTATTTCGTCGTAGATACGAGCTAAAAACAAGGCAAAAAGCTCGTTAGAAGCTTTTCCTATTTTTTCCCTATATCGTTTGTGTATGGTGTGTTCTTTGGCTACTCCCGATCTGTTCTCCCCGGTTCCGACTACTGTTCTTGCATTTCCCGCCTCGGCATACGGCGGATTGATATAGATCACTAGCTTTTTCCGCTTTTCTGGGTCTTTTAGTACGGCGAGCAAGTCGTCTGGCAGTTTCCCACCATCAAACTCATCATTCAAGAAGTCAAATTGAAAGACATGACTTTCTAAAAGGTTTGCACCATTTTTAATGCGGTCTTTCATCACGTCGACGTCCTGCTGATCGAGGGTAGATGCCCAGATGTTGTATTTGTTTGTGAGTCCATTCAACAGGTTTCCTGTGCCTGCAGCGCAATCCCAAACGTAGTATTCGTCCTGCCAGTTCTCGCCCAAGACGTCGGCTAAGTACTTTTGCGAGAGGTCTACCCAAATCTTGGGCGTGAAGAACGAACCCTTGCGTTCGCGGACGTCTTGCGGTACGAGGAGGTCTCGCCGCTTGATGATGTAGTCCCAGTACTCTTCGCGGGGAGGGCGTTGGTAGAGAGACCAGAATTGCGAGTGAGCTTTTTGCCCGTCTTTGAAAAAGACCTCGCTAGAAGTAAAAACCCCTGCTAGGTTCTTTTTACGATCAAGTACGTAACGTTTGTCCTGCAGAAGCACAAAAAGAGCCTCTTTAATAGTTTGGTTCTCAGAAGATAGAAGATCAGCTAGGAAAAAGTCGCCGTCAATAATGCTGAGCTTTTTGAGCGTATCCCAATTCACGTCGATGCTCGGTTGCACAAGGGTTAGCCAACGCTGGTAGATGCTCACGAAGTTGTTTTTGTTGATCTGAATTAGCGTTGAGCTTTCGCTTAAGTGCTGCTTAATAAATTCGCGCAGCTCTTTTTCGTGCACATCGTATCGAAAGACATACGCCGTGCGATCCAAAACATCGCGTACAGCGCCGTACAATAACCCAAATTCGCGAGTTTTGTCATCAGACGGGGTAACATTCCAGTTGAAGTCGTTAAGCGCCAAAAAGGGCAATATCCCGCGATAGGGTAGGAATGCAATTTTCTCAGCATCGAACGCCGCGAGAAATGGCGGCGGCAGGTAGGTATCGAACGTGCGAGCTCGTCCGATGGTAAGGATTAGCTGTACGAGAGGTTTGTAGATATCGGAGACGGTACCGCGCTTGGCTTCTGCCCAGAGGAGGGAAACAATAGGCGCAGTTTCTGTTTTAGTGGCATTGTGCCGTGTGAGAGGTTGGGTAACACAGAAGTCGATCTTTCCGATGCGCGCACCACAGTCGAAGCCAGCAAAAAACTGCTCGGCAATGCGAATTTTTAGTTCCTCTTCCTGCAGGTTATTGTAGTGCATCTTTCTCGATCTCCATCCGTTTCTGTTCGCAGTACAAAATTGCGAGTTTTTTGTTGTCCGTCTTTTGGAGTTTTTCGCTTTATTGGCGGAGTAATGCTCGAAAAAGGTGAGGCGCCCATACCATGTGTGGGAGCCTCACCTTTTTAATCTAAAAATTGAGTATGGTTCTAACTAGTTCTTTACCACTTTCAGAACCTTGGTATTGTTTCCTGCTGTAATACGTAGTAAATAAACACCTGCTGTGAGAGTCTCCGTACGAATGATTGTTTCGCCTTTCTGTAGTTCACCGGTATAGATTCGTTCTCCAGAGGTATTTAACAATTCGTAGTGCCCTTGTAACTCGTAGCCCGAAATCCGTAATTGCTCGGTAAATGGATTGGGAGCTACAACTATCGACGTAAACACATCATTCGTTACAGCACTGGGAGAAGAGAATACAGCTTCTATGTGTACATCGCCCGTTACAATATATTCATTCCCAGATGTAAACGGCTCGCCATTGACGGTTAATTTTTCTAGCGTTGCCTCCTTATCGGGTATAGCACTAATAACCAATTCCCAGCGTGTAGTAAGTGTTGTGCCACTCGTATACTTTTTACTCTTACCCTTGCGATGCACCTCTATACGACCTCCAGTAGGGTTATCGAAGCTAAGGGTATAGGTCTGAGTCTTCTTATCAAAAAGAGCCGTTCGTGTAAACTCCTTATTCCCATCCAGAAGCGCGTGCGTGATCTTATCTTCTCGTATGTTTTCGGTACGATTATCCTCCTTCCACTTCAAGAAGACATACCCGTCGTTAGGCTGTGCTTCTGTTCTGTAAATAACATCAGGAGCAAGGTCTAGAGAGATAGCTTTCTTACCATTTACCATTCCCTCACCTTGAGCGATATAATTTACACGGAATTGTTCTTTATTTTTTTCCTTGAAGATAGCCGTAACTTCAATAGCTTCGGTATCGCTACGTTTTTCGCCCTCCCTATCGTCGCTCCATTTCAAGAATTCATAGCCTTTGTCAGGGACTGCAACAATCGGCACCGCTTCGTTATCTCTGAGCCTAACAATCTTCTTTAGCTCGGTTTCGGTCGCTCTACGAATATAACCATGTTCGCTAGCAAAATACGTTCGTATGACGGATGTAGAGGTATTGAGATCGACTTGTATGTCGTCGATAGCCCACCAACTGGTACGGAACAGCGTGTTGGTAAATACCCAACGGAAACGGATGCGGGAGTGGGTATTTAGTTTTGCATACTCTAACGAGACTTCTTCTTTTTTACCCTCGATCTTGTCTTTCGCATCGCTATTCTCATTCCCATCAACGGTCGACTTAAATGTTTTGGCATCTACCCACATATTATCTTCGAATTGGTATTGGAGTCGTGCTTTAACCGAACTCGACGCACTACCACTACGTCCGTACCACGAGCGGAAACTAATGGTGAGTTTAGATGTAGTTGTAAGATCTTTAAGCGCTAACCATGGGCTGTTTACAGTAGCATTGGTATAGAGTACTTCCTCCGTTTTGGGGTCTATCATCAATACTCGTCCCTCACCGGTATTCATTCTATGAATCATATTCTTCGGGCGCAGTGTCCAGCCTAAACCGAGGGGCGGAGTATCCAAATACCAGTGTTCTAGCTCATCGCCAAAATCAAAATTCTCTTTCCAAGTAAGTTGTTCGGGTTCCATGAAGATAGCTTCTAGTACTCGAGCTTCTGTAATATTTTTTTCGGTACGAGTAAGTTCTGTACTGCCATCCGACCAGCAAAGGAAGATACTATTAGCGTCGGACGATTTTACTGTTATCGCAGGCGCATCTTTCCCGTAGAGGACGTTTTTGGTGATCTCTGTCGCATTATTCTCGACCACGACGCCTTTTCCTCTAACCCGATAGGTAACCGGGAAGGTATTAGGTTCGAATGTCGCTTCGATGTTTGCTATATCTGCCGTTACATTTTGTTCAGTACGTGCGGGAGAAGTGTCATGGTTATCTTTCCATTCTTTGAAACGCCATTCCAAATTATTGGGGGTTGCTATAACTCGTTCTCCATTCTCGCCGGCAGGTACTTTTTGCGAAGCTTTTCCTAGGATTTGCCCGTTCCCGTCGGTTTTATATGTTATGGTATAAGCGTATTTTTTGAGGGTTAAGGTTACCGTTTGTTCGCTTTCTTTTACCACAAACATTTTTGTATCGGTAGTGTAGTCATCATTGATCGATGCTCGTACGCTATACTCACCCTGTTGATAGTAGTCGGTCAGATGGCCGTTTACGTTTTCGTATTTCCGTTTACCAACTTGTAGTGTTACATTGTTGAGTGGAGTACCTTCGCTGTCTTTAATCTCGAAAGTAACAGCTTTTGCAACGCTTGCTGCAATTACCGTAAGTTTCCCCTTCTTTCGAATTACTCGGAAGTTACCCTGTACGTAAGCGCTTTCGCTATAATTTTTAGGCTCGAGATCGTATACCGCAGGTTTGAGCGTCGGCATGGTTGTACTATTCCAAACTTTTCCATTTGCTTTAACCATGTATTCCCATTCGAGTTGTTCTTCTATCCCATCAAATGGGGGAAGTTCGGGGTCATAGGTAAAGCTTAGGTCCGGGTATGTATCCCCTTGTGGCATACTACCCGCCACGTCAATGGTAACGGGGAAGGGATTTACCCTTACCTGCATTTGCTTAGTTTCGCTAGCTGCATACCCATCGGTCGCTTTAGCATAAATTATAATATCGGCAGTGCCCACACCTGTTGCAACTATATTGCCTTTAGGATCAATAGTTGCTACCGATGGCTTCGTTGAGGTATAAACCAATTGCGCATTGGAGTTACACTCTATCGCGAGTTTCTTTGTCTCGCCAAAGGTAAGCGTGAGTTGCGTGTCTTTGAGTTCTAATGGCTGCTTCCGAGTTACAACCAAAGTATAGAACTTTACATTTCGCCCATTAGCTGCTTTTACGCAGAGAATTTTGGGTTGGCTTAGGTCGATAGTTTGCATAGCGCCTGTTAGCGGAATTTCTTTATCCTGATCAAAAAGCTTAGCGCCATTGGAAATTTCGAAAGATACGTTTAGCGCTTTTAGGTCTAATTGTTTGTTGGGCTCTTCTACAAGTGCGAGTTCGATGGTTTGTGTTGGTGAATCGGTTACAAAATCATCTTTTAGGTTCGTATTATTGCTTTTAGCAACGGTAACCTTTTTAAGATCGCATTCGGGCAAGAGGTCGTTCTGCAGCACTACCGTAATTTCTTGCTCTAATTCTTTACCAAAGAGGCTAACTTTAGCATCAAAGTTCATAGAGTGGTTATTTGCGCTAAAATCTAACGGTGTGCTTTCGCTTACTTCGGAGTTGGTACCGGCTTTGTAAATTTTAGCTTTCCCCCAGATATCTACAAATTGTAACTTAACATCGTTCCACGAGGCAAAGTTTGTTGGCATGAGTACGGTAATTGTTTTTCCGTCGGAGTTGTAGTACCCATCAAAGACTGCTTTTTCGGTTCTAACCGTTTGTATTAGTCTTTTGAAGAGAACCCACGATTCGTTCAACTCTTTACGCTGGATAATTCCTAAGTGCTCGCTTCCTGAAGCAACAAAAGGTAACTGACCTTCTGTAAAGATAAATTCCGCTTCGCAGTTTGCTTCTAATGTGCCTGTGCCGGTACGGACAGATGTAAACATTTTGTCCTTTAGATCCCTCTCCGCACACAACTTACTCCATATACGAAACATTCCTAACTCGCCCGATACGGTCGGGTTAATACGAAACGTTCCCCATCCAAAGCCACCTTCCGCATCGGAAATTATATCGCATTTTGTCCCGTCTACAAAAATTTGGGCATCGGTACGAGATTGCTCGCCAAACCCTTCTCTGTGCAGTGTTATGGCAATATGGTGCCACTTCCCATACTGAATAACCGATTCGTTGGTTGTAATAAGCTGTCGCTGACCAGCAATAATTGCAATAGAATTGTCTTTTACACCTTGTATTTGATAAGGGACAGCAATGCTAAGGTCGGATCCTTCGAAGATATTTTGCATCTGCACTTTATCGAATTTCCACCACCCTTCGATAGTAATATCGTTGGAATAGAAATCGATACCAGAGCATTCTATCCCTTCCTTAACAGTACCTGAGGTATTAGAAGCAATACTATAGAGCTTATCGGTAGGTGGCGCTAAATGATAGATGGTCTTGCGCAGGGTATTATTCTTCGGAATTAGATCATCCTTATAGTCTAAAGATACGGTTATGTCATACTTCCCGATCTTAGAGAAATCGATGTGCGCATCCCATTCTACTGTAACTGTTTGTGCAGGTTGAATAGCTTGCGTAAACGTAGATGTAGTTTCGGCACCATTATTTATTTGATATTTAAGCTTGAATTCTGTAACGGGTATTAAGCCATTATTCTTCACTTTAAGCTTAAGTTTGGTATCGTTTGTGAGGGTGGTGCTATTTTTCAAGTCCTCGATACTTACAAGTGCGAGATCGCACTGTAGCGGGTTCTTAGATGGTTTTAATTCTGCAGTGAAATCTACTACGTGCCCCCACGGAATCTTCTCGCCTTTCTTGAACTTAGCAAAATCGTCTCTGGAGGCTAACATAAGTCGCAGCCAACAAGTGCCCTCGGCATTTAGGTATTCGTTCGTTTCTAAGTCAAAGTTGAAATCGTACGAGCTGGTACCATCCTTGCAATTGATAGGAGTGGACATGAAATCGGGAGCTTGATCCTCTAGCTTATCGTTTTTGTCAAGATTTATCCAGAGGCAGAGTTGAGCATTATCTAGCCGTTCGTCATCTTCTGTATCGAGCTCTACGTTAATCTGATTCATCCCCTTGTATATGGGGATTTTAACATCCGGACGGTACTGTATATGATTGGATGGCGAACAACTGATTCTATTTTGTCCCAGCGGCAGGACACTTTCTATCCCGATTCCGCTCTCCGAGGCATCAACTATTTCTCCCTCGTGCCAGAAGTGGTTTGCAGGATAGGTATTCTTTTGTATGTTGTCGCTCTCATCTCCGTCAGAGGCTAGTACGACACAGACGGAGATATCTGTTCTTGGTTCAGTGAAATCAATCTCTTCGGGGATAGTAAATCTTGTCTCGCCATTTGCGCCCAATTCGGGGATTAGGTAGTTATTGGTTTTATCTGCAACAGTAAGCGCTATACTCACATTCTGGAAAGACACAGAGCGAAAGTTTTTGATACTAGCTTCTATCTTTCTGTGATTTTCTTTTTCGCTCGGAACATCTTTTATCCCCGTAAGTGCCCACTGATTGGGGACTCTAATTTCCTCGATATCTGCAATCCAACCGAAACCGGGTTCTTTGCTAGTACTATTTTGTACGAAAGTGATTCCGCCATTTTGTGCATTAGAGACAAAAATTCGTTGCTTATCGCTTTCCCCTACAAGTTGGCTAGTTGCCGGAATTGTAGGCACATTATCGTTATCGACGATTTTTTTGAGATCGCTCGGTACGTTTTGAGTATAAACGTGGAGTGCATCACCGCTTCCGAATTCCCACTTGTGGAAAGTAACTTGTATTACATGCCCAGGAGTTTTGGGGAGGATTTGATATATCGCGTTCTCCGCGGCTTTGTAATTCTCTAACGCGCCGCCCATATCTGTAAAGCGTACGCTACCTTCTACACGAACAGAGTCGTGAGGGGGGATATCGAGCCAGCTTCCTTGTATCAGTGCGTATCGTACAGGAGGCATGGGAAGAATAGAACCCTTATTATAGACTTCGATACTAGACTTATTGTTGCTCGGATTTACATCACCTTCTAAAGATGCTATTACCTCAACTTCGAATTTCTTTCCCTCGCTACTATTATAGCTAAGGTCTAGGTTACAGGTTATGGTTTTATCCTCAAACGCTTTAAACGATAGGGTATTAGCATAGGCTACTTGCCCGTCTACGAGTACGCTTACAGGGACATTGTTCTCCTCAAGCGACGAATTGTTTCGGATATTAAAAGTAAGCGGCTCCTTAGACATATACGTTCGGGAAGGAATCTCATCAATGTTTTGAATAGCAATCTCGTGGCGTTCGATGCGAGGCGTAATTTCGTAATACAGAACGTAGAATTGATTATCGCGATCCCAAAGTGCAGCTTCAAATACAGGTCTTATTTTCTTTCCCACGTATGGAGTCAAATCCCAAGTATAGGTATGTTCTGCGCCGTCTCCTACTATTTGCGTTCTACCTAGTACATCTGCTTCCTCCTTATTATCAATGAGTAAGCGTAATAAGGAACTGTTCTCTTTTTCGGCATCTGTAGTAAGCATTCCGTACAGAATCAGTTGTGGTTTTTTATCGGGCGATATCTTTGTCAGATCAAGTTCGCACAGACTAATACTTGCTTTGTTAGCAGCTTGTTCGAAGGGCTTATCCCAATTAGGCGCTTGTTTTGCAGCACCAAATCGGCAAATGTGTGAACTTGGCGCTAAGCCGATGCCGGCGGGAGCACTAGTCATAGCAAAAGCGACTTGTCTGCCTGCCGAGAGTATGGTATGTGGGAGTGGTTTACCGATAAACGATTCGAAGTATGGGAGATCGCCATCGCTGAGTGTAAGTCCTGCTGCAGGTGCTTGTGCCATAACACCCGTACTACGACGTCCGACGATACCATCTGTGCTAATAGCTCTTACAGCATAAATATTGCGCTCGTCTTTGATATCGGTAATAGGTAAAATATACTCCGTTGCTGTTTTAGCTATTTTTTTTACGGACAGATAATTTTCTGTTTGAGGATCGTAGCGCAAAATTTCGTACTGCTCGGCATCAATTACAGGGGCCCAAGAGAGTTTCCATGCATTCGTTTCGCAAGGTTTATCTTCTAACTTTAAGTTCTTTACGCGTCCTGCAATAGTAAAGGTACCCTGAGTCGTTACAACGTTTCCGTCGCTATCAGAAACGCGTAACATCGCCTCTTGAGTGGGTTTTATATCATTCGGAAGCTCTATACCAGCTCTCGCGTTGTAGCGTCCTAATATTTGATAATTTTTACCACCATCCACAGAAAGTTCCACTTGTACCGGTGATTTCATATTTTCAGCACGTAGGTAGACGAGCTCACGAGGTTCGTAGATATCACCTGCAAGAGGTGCACAGAGTTCCGGACGTCCATAATCGAAGTACCAAACAAGTGCAAAACGTTGCTTACTACCCACTTTTAGATCGCCAGAAATAGTAGCAGTAACTTTTCCAGCAGTGGGATTGCCTATCGTAACTTGTTCGATATTATCCACCTCATTGCGTCCGCGAGTTGCATTTTCTGTAGGAGCATCTTTCTTGAGTATCCACGGGAGCACTATTTCTCCATTGTGTTCTATGCTAAGATCGAGATCGTTAATGAGTGCCTTTTCGCCATGTGCATATTCTTTACGAACTAATGTATCGTTCCATACGATCATTACACGAAGTTCTTTTACACCTGCCGGAATGTTAATGCTATATTGCTTATTGCTTGGGAATTCGCCTAGCTGATACCATCTATTTTCGATAATCTGGGCAGCGGCCTCTGCATCCAGAATCCCAAAACCGAATTGATAGTCTGGTCCGAGTCTCCCGGCATCACGAGCAGAGTTTGCTATAACTGCCTTTAGGAAATAATTGAGAGGCGTAGTGCCTGCATTAAGTTGGCGATATCGTTGTGTGAGTAGGGCCAAATGCCCAGTTACAGTCGGACAAGCCATAGAAGTACCATTGTAGCGTGCATATTTTTGGTTAACGATTGTTGAGTATACCGACGAACCACGGGCACAGAGAGTGGGGAAGATACGTCCGTCGTCGGCAGGACCATAGCTCGAGAAGTCTGTAGTGTTCCCAAAAATATCAAGCGCACCCACGGTAATGACATTTTTCATGTTATTGGTGAGCGCACCGTAGGTTATATCACATTTTCCTTGTTCGTTTCCTAGTGCAAATACACTGGTGAGCGTTGGTGCATAGAGCGAAACGAGGTCGAAATTCTGATTTCTAAAAAAACTATAGGAGAGGCGATTCAGATATTTGCAAAACCAGTTAAAAGGCGCTCCATAGGAGTTTTGAGTGAGGGATATCTTCTTATCATCCCAGAGGTCGAGCATCTCCTGTGCTGTAATACGTCCGTTGGACTGGACATCGAAATTATTAGTCCATACCTCGGCTTCTGGCGCGATACCTTTTGCTTGTTCGTCAAGGATCCCCGCTCCAGCAATAGTACCCGTAACATGCATTCCGTGGTAGTCGTTCTGCATCATTTCAAACTCCATGCGGTGGATGCGATTCCCGTAGTCAATATGATCATCAACATCGCTATCCCATACTCCAATCTTTTCCCCTTTTCCAGTAAGGTTTCTACCGTTGAGTGCGGTGGGGATCCGTAAGATGGTACCTCCACTGAGTTGTGCAGCTCCACGATTTAGTGTCGTACGTGGCGGTTCGCACCATTGGATATATGCTATACCTTCCTGTTCGGAAAGCTTTTCGAGTTGTTCGCGTGTTGCCGTAATCTCGATAGTTCTGAATATAGCAAAGGGCCTATGGTATTGTATATTCAGTTGGTTAAGTATCTTTTCTACCTGTTCTTGTGATGTATTTGCAAACCATGCGAGGGACATTTTGAAGCTCTCGCCAGCTTTTACCCATTCTGGGATTTCTGCTCCTAGCACAAAGTCTGTAGGTAGTTTCCACTCCCCTCGGATATGTGTAATGGATCGGATACCAGTGCCGACAAAATTGCTGGGGCGGCTACCGGCTGGCACTTCGGCATAGTATGCGTTGTTACCGAGATAATCGCCTAGTTTAACTCCTCTTTTCTCGAGGGCTTGCCGATTTTGTTCGTCGCTAAATTGAACTAATACATTGATAGTTTCTCCGGTGGGTAACCCGAACTCCAAACTTGATATTTGTTGAATAGGCGTTCGCATAGTAGGCGATACATTGGTTTCGAGGTATACTTCGCGAGTTCCGAAACGGATAGGAGCTTGGGCACTAACAGCGATCCCGATACTCCAGAGCATAAGTAAAAGAAAGATACGTTTCATGTAAAAATATTTGTTTTTCGACTCTGAAATTTAGCAAAAAGATCAGTATTTTCATTTGATTAGTAGAAAGAAAACAAATTGAAAGAACTAAGACGCCGTTGAGGAGGTTGCATAATTCTGATCGGCAGCTTATCATAGGATTCTCTAGGCGTGTAGTCTGCTCACACAAATGAGAATTTAATAGTCAATATGTTGCGTTGAGGACGTAGTAGGCTATAACTATTGGCGGACGTAGCAGGTAGCCTCCCTACAAGCAGCTGCGGTAATCTATGTTGATTGGAATTATGCGACATTCTCTATCCTCCCCCCCCTCCAATACATGCAGAAAAAAAAGTATTGTGTGCTCTTTTTTCGTGAATACTTAACACTATAGATATGTTAAGAAACAAAAAAAAACTATAACTTATTGATGGTAAGCGTTGTAGAATATTTATCTAAGTTGCAGTGTTGTAAGTAATTACTTGTTTGCATACATTTGTGTGTTGATTTAGCAAGAGTAGGGATCGGTAAATCGACCTTTTTTGTTGATGAAGGGTTAAAACACTTGCGAATTAAGGGTAGAGCATAATGAGAGTTAGGTGGGGGTTATGGGTGCTGCTAGCGGCAACACTTCTGTTGGCGGCTAGTGGGTGTAGGAATCGTAACAACGGTGGTGGCGATAAACCAAGTGCTGCGCAGATAGATTCTGCAAGAAATAATCGGGCAGCATTTACGCTTCGGGTTTATCTGGATAACTCTGCGTCTATGCAGGGGTATGTGAATGGCGCGACGGATTTTGTAGCGTTTGTTAGCGATTACGTAACCTCGATAGCCAATACGTTTTCGAAAAATATAGACACGAATAGAGTCTATTGTCGCGACGTGGAGTTCTATTTTTTGGATTCTGTGCCCCATCGCGATTCTAGTGCTTATAAGGATGTGGTAAAGCTCCTACGTAAAGAGAATTTTAAGACTACGCAGTCGGCGATAGGCACGATGATCCGGAAGTTGCTCGCACAGCAAGAGAAGGATGTCGTTTCGCTGTTCTTTACCGATGGTATTTTCATTTCGAAGGGTAACGATGTGGGGCGAGTGGCAGTAAATGTTAAATCGCAGATAGCCGATCTGCTTACCCAACAGCCGATAGATATGAAGTTTCTCTACCTCGAGTCGTTTTTCGATGGCATCTACTGGCCGCCGAAGAGCAACACTCGGTATGTGTATAAGACGCGTCGTCCGTATTGCTGTTGGGTGCTGGGCGATCCGCACTATATGTCGGCAGTTGCTGGGAACAAATTCGTGCGCGATCTCCACGGGTTGGATAGTTGCGAAATGCGAACCTACCTAGGGGTGCGCGAGTTGCCGATTACCTATAGTTTGTTGGATAATAACTCGGGAGCGTATTCTGTGGTAAGGCACGAAGGGAAATTTAAACTTCAGTTGCGCGATGTCGTGAGTGATGAGTTTAAGGTTAAAGTAGGTTTTACGGTGGACTCGGATCTTGTTGATGCAGAATATCTGTGCGATCCGAAGAATTACACGGCAACTCCTTCGGATTACGAGGTTGTGGAGCTTCAGTCCACAAAAGAGCGCGATACGTATCGGTATCACTTGTATCTAGTGCTTAAGCAAGGCGTGGAGGTACCTCGCGAGACGATCGCAATTGCGCTGAAACGGCCATTGCCGGATTGGGTAGATTCTTGTTCGGAGAATCAGGGTTTTAAGCCGATAGTGGGGAAGACCTTTGGGTTGAACTATTTGGTGGATGGTATCCATAGTGCGTATGCGCAGCATTATGGCAAGTACCTCGCGAAAATGGAAATAGAAGTAAAAGAAAAATAAGAATCATGGAATCCGGGAGTAGTTTCGTTGGCTTTTTACAGCAGGTATATGATTTTCTTTTTTCGTCGTGGCTCTACCGTGGCGAGATGAGCGATTACCTTTCAGGTACAACTGTTTCGGGTGAGATCGAAAACACAAGCTCGTTTCCGATCCTTTGGTTGGTGGCGATCTTGGCAGGTGCGCTTTTTAGTATTCTTTACTACAAGGTGATAGATAAAGATAGTTGGGCGCGTGGTTGGATTTGGTTCCTTTGGGGTTTGCTCATTAGCTTGGTAATTTTCACGGGTACAGCGGGAATCTTGTGGGATCAGCTCACGACCGAGGGTACGTATCTTTATACGTGTGCCTACAAGGGGAGTGAAGAGCTGATCGACCTGCTTGATATTTTTGGTATCGCGACGGCGCAATTGATACTTACCTACATATTTTATTTCCTCTTTTCATTACTGTTTAAGCGTTTCAGCTATAGCTGTCGCTACATACCATTCAAATAAGGGAGGTGGCGAACTATGTCTAAACTATACCTGTTTGCGATTGGCGGGACGGGGAGTCGTGTCGTAAAGTCGCTCGTGATGCTTTTGAGTGCGGGTGTTGAGATCAATGTCTCTGAGATCCGCCTTTTAATTATAGATCCGGATCGTGCGGGAGGCGATGTGTCGCGTACTAGCAATTTGTTGCAGAGCTATCAGCGAATTCATGACGATTTGCGTCAGATTTCGGGCTTTTCGAATCGTTTTTGTAGTACGCCGATTGTTCCAGCGTTGCCTACTGGTTTCTTTGTTACGGGCGTAGAAGCACTGGATCGTGATGGGCGAGGTGCTGCGCGCGATGAGCGTGGTTTGACGCTTTCGGAGGCTTTTAATGAGCACGATATGTCGCTCGAGAATCAGGCACTGTTTCAGGCATTGTACTCTGATGTAGAACGTGCGGATAACTTGACTGTAGGTTCTAAGGGGCGGCAGCATGTAGGTGCTATCGAATTTATGAAGTTCTTGGGCTCTGAGGGCTTTAAGAGCATATTTACCGATTTTACCGTGGGTACGGATCGGATCTTTGTAGTTTCTTCTGTTTTTGGGGGTACGGGTGCCAGCGCTTTCCCGCTTATAATGAAGGCATTCTTTACGGGGCTGAACAACGAGGTATCTGCTGCACAGGCTATTAAGGAAGCACCGAAGGGTGCGATGGTCTTGTTCCCGTATTTCAAAGTGGATCCGTCGGATGATAGTTCTATAGATGGTAGAACCTTCAACAAGAAGATGCTGACCTCGTTGCGCTATTACGATAAGAATCTGAACTTCGGAATTGCTGAAAAACAATCATTAGAAGATAAAACCAACCGCCAGAATGTAATCTATTACCTAGGCGATTACGAGCAGCGTACTTATCAGAATTTCGATGGTGGTGCCTTACAAAAGAATGATGCTCATCTGTTAGAATTCTTGGCTGCTACGGGGATAGTTGATTTTGCCGCGTTGGATGATTTTACCAGTCACGCTCGCGAGTATGGGATGGCGGGGAAGTTGGATAGCCGGTCTGTAACTTTTCGCGAACTCGACGTGAGTACCTACAATTTAGTGGCTCGCCCCATGACGCAGTTCTTGCTGATGCTCAACTATTTCAAGGCAGTAAATTTTCGTACGTGCGCTTGGTATCAGGATAGCGAGTTGGGGAGTGTTTTCCAGACGCCATTTTACAAAGAACTAGATAAGTTGGGCGTATTCTATCGCGAATGGCTCTCGGAAATGGAGCGGAATACGAGAGCGTTTATGCCCTTTAATTTGGACATGCCGGGCGATTTCCCCTTCTCGATTGTGATGGGGATTGAGGAGCGGAAGAAGATCCGCGGTTATGAGAAATTCAATCACGTTCTGAACAAGACTAAAGTGAGTACGCAGCGAGGATTGCCGCTAGCATTGCTCGAGCTCTTCTGGTCGGCTACCCGACAGATGGTGCAGGGCAAAGATGCATTTATTCAATTCTAACGAGCAAGGAAAATGTTTGGGAAAAAGAATGAACCAAGCGTAGTAAATGCTGCTGCGCTCGAGAGAACGATTATGCGTCCGGTGAAAGATGACAAGAATCGGGTACGGACTGGAAATATAGCAGGTTGGGGCGCTTCGATGCCCTATGACGAAGTCTCGATTAACGAATTAAAGCTACAACTCGGTTCGCAACAGTTGGATGCCATAGAAACGACTCCCACGCCATTCAATAGGATGGAATTGACAAGGCTTGCCTTTAAGTACATCCTCGAGATGAGCGAAAAATATAGCCCGAAAGAGGTCTTGGAGGGTAAGTCGGCAGACCATATGCTGATTTCGGAGTGCTTCGATATCGGAGAGTTGTTCTTTTATTCGGATAAGTACGAAGAGCAGATCTCTATTCTGCAGTGGCAACGCGATGACCTCCGAGCGTTGCAACAGACGCCCCGTCAGGCCTATTTCGGGCAAGCCTTAGATCGCTTTGTGAACGATGAGAAGTGGAAACCACTGAAGCATATCTATCTCCTTAACTGTAAAGATATAGCGGGCGCTTCGGGGATGAAGATCCTAGGCGGTACCTCGCCCTATACGCTGTTCTTTTCGGCAGATGGCGATAAATCGCGCGCTAATTTTATTCATGGCTCGTACCGAACCTTTGGTGTGGAGCCTGTGCCGTTGCATCACCGGAATCGGGATTACATAAAGTTCTGGTTTGCATTAAAGAATTATTGGCAAAATCCGGGGGTATGTGCAGAGGCGGATGGTTCTTTTGCGAGTACCTTCCCAGAGTTGAGTGCTTACCTCGATCTCGTGCATAAGGTACTGGATCAGGAGGATCATAACCTCGCACTGGAATTGCAGGTAAACCGTGATGAGGACAAACTGCTTGCCTACTGGACCGAAATGGAGCCAATTACCGTGTCGCGGCATCGCGAACCCGAAAAAGTAGAACCCTTCTATGGCTTTTACCTGAAAAAAGCACCGCAACTGGAAGTAGGGGTTATGAGTCAGTTTACCATTGCCACTAGTCGGGCGCTGAGTGTACTGCCGCTTGTGCTCCCCGTGGATAAGAAAGGAGAGTATGAGCATCTGACCTATGTGCAGTCGAAGTTTAACCGGAATTTGCCTATCCCTCGCTTTGTAAAAACACCGATGGAAGAGCGGAGACTACCCGGGGAGTCGACAAAATATCCGTTCCTGACGGAGAGCGATTTCTTCTACGATACGATTATTTTGAATGACTATGCGCCGGATCCAAACTTCTTCTACGGAGGTGCGAACGATGCAGCGTATTGTATTTTGCCACCTATCAAGGAGAAGTTCTTTGAATATTTTACGGTAAAGGATCTTCAGAGATTCCTTACGATATCGTTGGTTCGTGATGAGCGTGCGGCGAGCCGGGTGGAAGTCTCGTTGCGGATACCGATCCAGAATGGCGAAGAGGTTCGCTACAAAAGAATATACGAGGGAGCAGGGACTTCCGAAGGTTTTGAAGGCGAGTTCCGAGGTGCGGTGCGTGTAGAGCGTTTTGTACTCGGTGTGTATCCGTTTGTGCATTTGCAGCATCGTGCGCAGAAGAACCAAGACGAGGCAGAGGAGATGGATCGCTCGTACCGTGTCTTTCTGTCGCGAGCATTCTCGAGTCCGGAGGATCTGCCACTGAATGCGTCTTTCTATACCGACCAGGCTGTAGTTCGTACTGGCGAGTTGCGCGGTATGGTGCCTAACAGGTTGGTGGAGCGTAATAAACGTGGTGGCGATGCTACGTATGATCCGATCTTCCCCGTGGCACAAACCTATGTAGTGGAGGATACTTTTGAATACATCTGCGTGGCTATCAATAACGATATCAAGGGTTTGTTGATCCCGCTTTGGGAGGATGCTATCCCGCAGCGTACCTACACGTTTGCCATAGACTTCGGGACTTCCAATACGCACGTGGAATGCTTTGTAAAGAATGAGGAGGCGAGTTTCCTAGGGGCAAAACTTTTGGAGAATACGGCATTTCAGTTTGCCAACCAAATAGATTTTAAGGCAGAGGACCGTCTGCGGCAAATTATGGCATACGATGCTTTTCCGGAAGGTATGGGCAAAAAGTATGTTTTCCCGGTGCGGACAGTGCTTTCGTGGGGGAAATCGATCCATTGGTCAGAGCCCCATATTGCGCCGCTTGCAGAAGCCAATTTACCGTACGTTTATGGCGAATACAAGCTTCTGGAATATGACGACAGCATTACCAACCTGAAGTGGAATACGGAGCAGGAATCGGGGGCGCAGATGAAAGCCTTCCTCTCGTCGCTACTCTATCAGTTGCGCGCTCGGGTGATGCGCGATGCAGAAATTGAAAAGACGAATATCCTGTACTTTTTCCCGAAGAGTATGGACGGTTTTCATAGGAGTCTGATGCAGCGTATCTGGTCGGAGTTGTATCGGAAATACTTTGGCAACAATCCGAATGGCGGTGTACTCGTAAATATGCTCGAATCGTTGGCACCCTACTACAGGTACAAAAACGAATACAATGGGCGTACGCTCTGTATAGATGTTGGGGGCGAGACCTCGGATATCCTTTATGCTAGGGATAACAACGACGATAGCGAACTCATGGTATCTTCTTTCCGTTTTGCTTCGGGTGCGCTCTACGGTAAGGATCATCGGGAGTATCGAGGCTTTGTGAAGTATTTCGAAAAGCCGATAGAAGATGCTATCAATAATATTGATTACGTGCGTCACCCCGAGATTTCGCGCGATATACATCTGGCCTACAAGCAGATTCAGCTGAAGAGGAATACGATGGATATGATCAATTTCTTCTTCTCGTTGAAAAAGCGAACCAGCGGTGTGATAGACTTTGTAACCCTCCTGCGCGAAAAGCCACAGTTTGCTGCAGTTTATGTAGTGTACTTGGGTGCGATAATCTACCACATTGCGCAAATGCTTAAGGTGCGTAAGGGGCAGGATACGAAGAATTATACCCCGCAGTACATTGCCTTTTCGGGGAATGGAGCGAAGTCGTTTGATCTTTTAGACGATACCCGCGAACACCGGAATTTACTAGCTTTTATACAGAGCATTTTTGGCTATGTGCTGGAAGAGAATGCGCCCATTGATAGAGTAATCCTTCGGAGCAACCCCAAAGAGGAACTCTGTGCGGGTGGCTTGGAAGTTATGAAGCATGCGAAGGATTCGGTAGAAATTACGCGTACGGTAGATAAGCTTGTAGAGCGTTCGAAAGCAGTAATCCTGTTAGGCGATAGAGAGTTAACCACTATTACCGAGGATGAGGATATGCTGCACTACGAGAAGCTTACCGACCAGCACTACGAGGCTGTAATAGCCAACGTAGAGGATTTTTACGATATGCTGATCTCGAATATGGGTGGGCGTTTTAGCTTTGATAGAGTCTTTTCGAAGGAATGCCGTCAGGCGTTGGTAGAGCAGCTTGGTAAGGAAAAAGGCAGCGAATTCTTAATGCAAGACTTAGTTGCCATCATTAAGAAACGTGCAGGACAGAACCAAGAAGAGGAGGTAAGTGAGTCGCTCTTCTTCTTCCCGATTGTGGGTTCGTTGAGCCGTATAGCCGACCGATTGGCAGATGCTGCTATGAGCAATAACTACTAAGAGGAACGAGGATGAGAGCTTACGGGATATTATTTTTCTGTGCCTTAGGTTGGTTCTTTTTGCAGAGCTCGCACGTGGCGGGGGTAGATGTGCGTAGTAGTTTTGTGAGTTTGATGGATACGGCTAAAAGCGAGACTCAGCAGACCAATACTACTAATGAAGGGCGTGCAAGCAAAAAAAAAGATGGAGAGTTGACAGGCGAAGATCTGGAGAAGGAATTGAGAAGGGAATGTGAACAGAGAAAGAAACAAAATGAAACAGACGCTGCTACTATTAATAAATTAAATGAGGAAATAAAGCGCTTAAAAGCGGAGAATAAGAAATTAAATCAGCAAGTAACGGCGTTAGAAAGCAGCAAGGACGATGATGCGAACTCCAGCGATTCATCTCTTGAGGAGGAGAACGAGTCTTTAAGAGACAATATTAATACTCTACGAGAGCAGTTAGCGGAGAAAGAGGAGCTCTTGAAACAGTGCAAAGTTGATGATAAGAAAAAGCCAGAAGAAGAGACTACTAGTGCTGGCGTAGACACTCGTTGGCAAACCCTACTTTTAGGGGGCGGCGTGCTTTTGGTTGTGTTATTGCTGCTTTTGCAGGGCGCGAAGATACGTAAGCTCGCGAAGCCTATGGTCGGAACCGCAGAGGGAGGTGCGCCGCAGCTTACAAAGAAGGAACAGCAAAAGGTAGTACAGGAACAAGTAGAGGCTATCCAAAAGCTTTTGGCAGATTGGGAGGCGCGTTTCCAAGAAACGCTTGTACATTTTTCCCAACAGCAAGAAAAGCGACATGCAGAAGAACGTAATATTCCTGTTACAGAGCATCGCGCGCCTGTTGTAGAAGCGAAACAGAAGCCAGTAGAGTCGTCATCACAGCAACAAAAGGCGAAAGCCTCCGTTACGGAGCATCGTCCGCCAGTAGTAGAGACATCTCCCCAACAAGCAAAACCGAAAGTCGCCTATGGGCATTTCCTCTTTGCAGAAGGTCTGCGGAGCGATAACTCTTTTGATAGGGTGGATTCGAATCGGAACGACTACAAAAAGTTTGTTTTAAAACTACGTGCCAAAGGCGATACGCGCGCTGCCTTCGCACTCAACGAACAGTCGAACCAAAAGACGCAGTGGATAGCCCAGCCGAGTCAGTATTTGTTCAATGAGGCTTGTGAGCTTGTAGGGCGCCTTCCGGAAGTTCGTTCGCAGATAGAGATAGTAGAAGAGGGTGAAGCTATCCTAGAGAACGGGAAATGGTATGTGATTAAAAAGCTTTCTTTCCGATTGGTGTAATGGCTTCGTTTTCCTATTCAAGGAGAGGGTATGTAGTTGCCTGTTTCCTATTTTTTCTGTTTGTCTGTACGGTAGTGGTGCAGGCACAGGGCGCGATGCGAGCCATTACGACGGCAGAACATCGCCGGTTGCTAAAAATAGAGGAAGACTATAATGCACTCGTGCGTCAGCAGACGTATGGCTACAATAGGGGGGTATCCTACTCGTCGTACGAAAGCTTGAAAAATGAGAATGAAAAATTACGACGAGAACTTGAGAGTCGTGCGGAGAGGGTGAAAGAATTGGCGACGGAATGTGCAGAGCTGGAGGCGGTGCTCCGCTTGGCTCGTCAGGAAAATGAAAAACAACAGAGCGAATTAAGAGGTCTTAATACTAGGCTCGTTGATACAAGAGAGGAACTTAGTAAGGCGCGCCAAGAGACAAGCGCCTGGCCGAAATGGTTCCTTCTTATTTCAGTTGTGTTGGGCTCCACTATTTTGTTCTTGGGAGTTCTCTTGTGGAAAACAAAGCGGCAGTTGCGGTGGGCGGAAGCCTACGGGCGTCCGGTTTCGCGAGATACGACAATAGAACTACCAACGCATAGCAATGCTATAGAAGAGAGCTATGTAGAGGTAGAGGATCCGGAAGAGGCAGAAGAGGTGCCTTTTATAACAGATGCGGCGTCGGAAGCAGTTCAGGAAGTGCCGGTACAAGCTCCTGTAGCTCCTGCGCCCACCTTCCCGATAGAGGAGTTCTATGCAGAGACAATTTCGAGTAATGGGGCTTTCTATCGGATCGGGAAACAGTTGTCGGACGAAAAGAAGTATCTGCTTACCACCACTGCGGAGGATCCTACACGCGCTACGTTTGCAATTAATATGCAGTCGCGTTATACCTCGTTCTGGCTATTGGATGCTCGGAGCTATTTTGCCAACGGTTGCGAACTCAGAGCAGATGGCGAAGCGGATGTTAGGCTAGCAAAGGGCACTGCTATTTGTGTCGATGGCATCTGGAAAGTAGAGGAGCCAATAGTCTTACGCATGTCGTAGTAAGGAGCGTGATGTGAGATGGAGGGTATTGTAATAGGATTGGGGCTCGTTCTCTTTTTGTTGCAACTCATTTTCTTTTTTAGCGTGATGGGTAGGATTAACAAATCGTATCGTCACTTACTCGGGCAGAAATGGGAACTAAAGCCGCGTGACGGCTCTTTCTATATAGTAGCGAGTACGGGCATTAAGTTCCCCTTGCGCGAACAACTCCTCTCGTCTATAAATGCCTACTTTACGAACAACCAAGGGAGCCTGATCGATTTTAATTTTATGAAGGATATTGTAGAGCGTTCGGTACATGCCTACGAACAGCATCTACAATCGTTGGTTTGGTATCCGTTGTATTTTTCGGCAGTAGGCGCTTTGCTTATTTTCTGGAGTCATGATTTGGGTGTTTTATTGTTATTGTTGCTTGTCGTTCTGGGCGGGTTGTTTACTATTATCAGTATTTCGTATTTGCGCAAGAATAAAATAGAGTTAGAGAACGATAAGAGCGCATTTTACAACTGGATACATACTTACCTGTTGCCCAAGGTCGCGAACGATCTGGGGCTCGTTCTGTCGCAATTTGCACAGCATATGACAAAGTTCAACGGCGAACTGACCGCGAATACGGCAAATTTGGAAAAGTCTATGACGCGTTTTGCAAAGGTCTTTGATGAGCAACGAGAGTTGGTGGGTCAGATCTGTACATTGCATAGCGACGAGTTGGTGGCAGGTAATGCCAAGATGCTTGGTGAGTGGCAAAAGATTCTGCCAGAGATGCAGCGGTTCTCAACATTCTTTATGAGCATCAATCACTACTTATCCGAACTTAACAACCTTGCTAAGCGTTTGGACGAGCATGAAAATCGGACACAAGCCCTCGAGAAGATGGGTAATTATTTCTTGCAAGCGGTTAACCAGATAGAGCGGCACAATCAGGCGCTGGACGGCGCTCGTTACGATATGCGCACGAGTGTAGAAGCGGGGATTGCGGAGTGGAATAGGTCGTTAGTTACATTCCAAGAGCAATATCTACAAGAGGTGCAGCGGATGCAAGAGGTTTATACGGAACGTCTGGCGGCAGTACAAAAGCTTCTTACTTCGGATGTAGAACAAAAAGCAGCGGAGAGTGCCACGCATTTTACCAATGAGCTGCAAGAGAATTTTAAGGCACTTTTGGAAGCTACGCGTCTTCAGACCCACTACTTAGCACTGCTTCTTGAAGGAAAAGAGGAGAATGATGGGTCGTTTGTGTGACGACTCGCTCATAAAGGTTTTCTAAACATATAGCGCAATGAGGACGCGTACGTTTGTCATTTTATTGTTGTCGGCTTTATTTTTTTCGTTGTTTGCGAGTTATAGCTGTTCGCGCGGTTATAAACGGAAAACGCCTCCTAATACTTCGCGTGAGGCGCCTTCGCGAGAGACTCGTAAGGATGCTCCTGATGATGAGGAGAGGAATGAGAGGGATGAGGATGATTCTTCGTCGCGCTCTCGCCAGAATGACGACGAGGACGATGATGAAGAGCCTGCACGCTCGGGGCGTCGTCGCAGTTCTCGGAGAGGTGACGATGAAGATATAGATGATAATGGCTCTGCACGTTCGAATCGTCACAGCGTCCGCCAGAATGAGGATGAGGGGGCTTCACGTTCGGGTCGTCGGCGTAGTACCCCTCAAGATGAAGATGATGAGGATACAACGGGGCGCATTAAAGAACCCAAGAGGAATAACGATAGGAAGGTATTGACGCCGAAGGAACTCTACAAGAAATGCAGTCCGGCAGTGTTTACGATAAAGCTTCCTAAGAAACAAGGATCCGGTTTTTTTATAAAGTCGGACGGGCTGGCAGTTACCAACAATCATGTTTTAAGTCAAGGAAACGCGCAAATAAAACTGGAGAATGGCGTCTGTTACGACGTGCAACAGATCTTGTACACCAACCCAACGGATGATGTGACGATTTTTCGTGTTAATGTAAAGGATAAAGTTCCGTATTTGCATCTCTCGCATCGGAAAGTGGAAATAACGGATAGGGTATATGCTATCGGATCGCCACGAGGTTTGGAAAATTCGTTTTCGATGGGAAGGGTTTCGCAATTTCGCCCTATCAATCTGATTCAGATTGATATTACCATGGATAAGGGTAGTAGTGGCGGTGCTTTACTGAATAAGTATGGCGAAGTGGTGGGCATTACGACGGGGATGGCGCCAAAAACTAATGCCGATTTGAATTATGCGAAGAAGATAGAGCTTGTGCTCGATTATTTAGGCTGGTAGGTTATTGAGTAAATAGGGAGTGTAAGAGAAGATGATGCGACGCAGATTGTTTCTTTTAATCTTAGGGGTGCTGTGGAGCATTTCTTTTATTTTGTTGGTATCGTGTCGTGAAGGACAGAGAAATGTGGGCGAAGCTTCACCCGAAAGCCAGCTCCGTCTTATTGTAAAGAGTGGCGAGCTGATACCGATGCGATTCTTTCCAGTAAGCGATGGTACGCCGATTCGGGTCGTTTCAGGGAAGATGCTTTATTACGATACGCTGTATATGGCGCTGAATAATGGAGAACTGGATCTAAAAAAGTATCATGCTGATGGCGATACTATGGTCATCTATGGAGATGTAGCGTTTTGTCAACTGGATCACACATTGGTACGTAAAATAGTTAGCAAAAATCCGTCATTGTTGTATCTACAGTTTCTGCATCTCGACACAGATTTAGACGAAAAAGGAATTTTGGAATCGGTAGATATTCAAGCTAGTCTGTTGTTACAGATTTTGGTGGTCATGCACAGTAACTTAAAATCTCTGGATATTAGCAAGAATAGCTATTTGCGTGAGCTTGAATGTTCGTACAACGAGAATCTATCTGAGATTGTGTGGGGAAACAAATTTTTTCTAGAAGAGCTACGCTGTCAGGATTGTAATTTATCCACACTAGCTTTTAGATCTGTTTCTCTTCAATATTTGGATTGTAGCAATAATCGTATAAGAGAATTAGATCTCTCGCAAGTAGGTGGTATTAAAAAATTGAGATGTTCGAATAATAGGTTAGAAAAATTGGAAATCCCTGAACGCTGGAGGCTTGAGCTTTTGGATTGCGAAAAGAACGAAATTAGAGAACTAGACTTGAGCAATTCGTATCGCCTGACGCATCTATATTGCCGTTATAATCCGCTTATTAGCCTTAATCTGGAGAAGACGCCCGAATTGAAGTCAGAGAATGTGTATAGATATTGAAGCTAGTGCATTACTCTATAAAAAAAAACGAGTCAATTAAAAAATTGACTCGTTTTTTGTGCGATTAAATCGCGTATTCCTTTTCTTGCACCCCTTTGGGTTATTGTGCCGTTAGTTGCTGTGGTTGGATGGAAACGTAGACCCGTCCTTCTGCTTTGCGTTGGAAAGCTACGAGTCCGGTTTCGAGTGCATAGAGCGTATGGTCGCGCCCTACTCCTACGTGCTCACCGGGTTTAACCTTAGTACCCCGTTGACGGACGAGGATAGTACCAGCGAGTACACTCTGTCCTCCGAAACGTTTAATACCGAGACGTTTGCTATGCGAATCGCGTCCGTTGCGCGAACTCCCCACACCTTTTTTATGTGCCATCTTGCTTCTTTCCTCTTTTTACTGTTGGTTAGCCAATCGCGTTCACTTCAATTAGCGTAAAGCTCTGACGATGACCATTTTTTACGCGATACCCTTTGCGGCGTTTCTTCTTGAAGACGACGACCTTGTCGCCTTTTACATGGTTTATAATTTTCGCGGTAACGTTAGTACCCTCTAGTGTAGGTTTCCCTACGTTAATCGCTCCATTGTTCTCAACCAACAAGACCTTATCGAAGGTTACGGAGCTATCCACTTCGCCTTCCAACCGATGAACGTACAAACGCTGATTAACAGAAACCTTAAACTGCTGACCTGCGATCTCTACCACTGCATACATTGCACTGTACCTATATTTCCTGTAAAACAGCCCAAAGGTAGTGCTTTGTAGCGGATCTACCAAATATATTAGGGTCTTGTATTAGTGTCGGTGTGGGTAGGGTTTGTGTGTTTGGGCAAGTAGAGCAAATACGGTGGGAAGTTTTCCTAACGTAACGGACATTTTGCGCCACTCGGCAATGCGTTGTGTGCGGATAGAACCACCTTCCCAGTGTATACCGTTGGCTACGCAGAGTAGGGTAGTGGGAGCGAGGGTCGCGAGCAACTCTGCTAGCATGGTTTCGTTGCGGTAGGGGGTTTCTATGAAAAGTTGTGTTTGTTGTTCGTGTCGCGAACGGGCTTCGAGTTCTTGGAGTTTTGTGCGGCGCTCGTCGGTTTTTATAGGGAGGTAGCCATAGAATGCGAAACTTTGCCCGTTGAGTCCGGAAGCTGCGAGGGTTAGGAGGATACTGCTTGCGCCCACTAAGGGTAGTACTTCGATACCTATTTCGTGTGCGCGTGCTACAAGTTCGGCACCGGGATCTGCTACTCCGGGCATGCCTGCTTCGCTGATGACGCCGAGGGAGTTCCCCTGTCGTAGAAGAGAGAGAGAGGCTTCGATGGGTGCTGTGCCGGAGTCCTTGTTAAGGGTAAGTAGGTTGAGGTCGGCGATAGGTATGGGCATAGATAGCGTAGACAAGAAACGGCGAGCAGTACGGGGTTCTTCTACTGCAAAATCGCGCAGTGCGTGGATGAGTGGTAAGATTTCGGGCGACAGACTCGGAGTTTGTGCACCGATGGGCGACGGAATCAGATACAGTTTCCCGAAAGCACGCATAGGGCTATGGGGCGCGTTGTGTGAGCGGTGGGGGTTATTGTTTCAGCGCTTCCATGTACTGCCCGACGTACTTCCCGATGATGTCGAATTCGAGGTTTACGACAGTGCCTTCGGTAAAGGTATGGAAGTTGGTGTGTGCGTGTGTGTAGGGGATAATAGCTACTTGGAACCCACCACGTCGGGAATTAACAACGGTAAGACTGACGCCATTGACGGTAATAGATCCTTTTTCAACCGTAAGCATTCCGGGCTTGGGTTCGTATTCGAAGGTATATATCCAGCTTCCGTCGGCAGTCTCTACGTTTGTGCAGCGCGCGGTTTGATCTACGTGTCCTTGTACGATATGCCCGTCGAGGCGTCCGTCTAGTTTCATGCTTCGTTCGAGGTTAACTTCGCTACCCGGTGCGAGTAACCCGAGGTTGGACTTGCGCAGCGTTTCGTCTATAGCGGTTACTACATAGTGGTCGGGTTGTAGGTCTACGACGGTTAGGCATACGCCGTTGTGCGCCATGCTCTGGTCGATTTTTAATTCGCTCAGAAACGAACAGCTTACCGAGAGGTGTACGTTGCCGCCGTCGTGTTTTATATCGCGTATGATACCGATTTCTTCTATGATTCCTGAAAACATATTTTCACTTCCCTTTTGTGTTAGCTTTTGCTATTACAAAGCTACGGATTTCCGCGTTAGGGGAGTCAGACGTAAGAATGTGTATGAACTGTGGCGCCGCTTTGTTTTCGTATCTTTACGATCGAGTAAAATCCTAAACACGATGATACGAGCAGTATGTTTATTCTTTTCCCTCATTTTTTTGAGTCAGATAGTAGTTGCTGATGAAGGTATGTGGTTGCCCAATCAATTGAAACAGACTTGTGCCACGCGGATGGCAGAGGCGGGTTGTAAGCTTCCGCCCGAGGCACTTTACTCGGAGGACGCCGCCTCGCTTAAAGATGCCGTAGTTCGTTTTGGCAATGGCTGTACGGGCGAGGTGGTATCGGCAGATGGTCTTCTTCTCACCAATCACCACTGTGGTTATGAATATGTACAAGCGCTATCGACGGTGGCAGATGATTATTTACAAAACGGATTCGCGGCGAAGAGTCGTTCGGAAGAGCTCCCTTGTCCGGGACTTACCGTACGTTTCTTGCAATATATGGAGGATGTCTCTGCACAGATCCTTACAGGTACACCGCTTCCTGACGACTTACAGCTCCGCGAGGATACTATTCGCCAGCGCTATCAGAAGCTTATAGATGCACGAAAGACGAAAGATGCGAGTTTGGATTACGAAATAAAACCACTCTACTACGGTAACCAGTACATGCTCTATGCCTATCTAACCTTTCGCGATGTCCGGTTGGTAGTTGCGCCGCCGGCTAGTATAGGTAAGTTTGGAGGCGATACCGATAATTGGATGTGGCCACGTCATACAGGCGATTTTACGCTTTTCCGTATTTATTCCGATGCTCAGAATACTCCGGCTGCTTACAGTGCGTCGAATGTTCCGTATCATCCCAAGAAGTTTTTAAAGATAAATACGAGTGGTGCGCAGGAGGGTGATTTTGTGATGGTTTATGGCTATCCGGGTCGTACGCAACAATATCTTACTGCGGCGGCAGTCGCTTCTATCGCTAAAGAAGAAGACCCACGAAGGGTAGCACTCCGTCGCGAACGCTTGGATGTTATGGAGCAGTTTATGAATGTGAACGACACCTTACGCTTAAAATATGCTGCAAAGCATGCTAATGTTGCGAATGCATGGAAGAAGTGGATTGGCGAGTCGCAGGGTTTGGATCGTTTGGCGGCAGTCGAGCAAAAGACGATACAAGAGAAAGCATTTGGCGATTTTGTACAAAGTACCCCCGAGCTACAACGCGAATACGGTAATGTCCTCCCAACATTGAATTCGCTTCAGGCGCAGATGCGTCCGCTACTGAAATCGAACGATTACTATACACAAAACTTGATCGGGATTGAGTCGTTAGCTTTTGCTCTGCGTGTGGTGCGACAAACCGAAAAAGCCCGTACCGAACAGCGGGATCTCAACAAAGAGGAGCTAAAAACCTTACAAACTACAGGCGAGGAATTTTTTAAGGATTACGACTTGCGTGTAGATCTAGCTCTCGCACAAAAGATACTAGCCACCTATCTGCGCGATAATACCCCCCAGGAGCGTTTGCAGAGTCTCAATGCCCAGGTGAGTGATACGAAACAGATCGAACGCTTTCAACAAAAAATAATGCAGCGCTCTATTTTTACGCAAGCCAAGACATGGGAAAAGACCTTAGCCGATGCGCATGTTGTCAAACGATTCCAGAAAGACCCGCTTTGCACCCTAGCGTTGAATATAAGCGCGGAATATAAAGAGAAGATACAATTACCGCTAAAAGCTATCCAGCGGCAAACAGAAGTGCTTTACGGGCGATATATCAAAGGTTTGCAAGAATGGGATGCGTCGCGCGTCTTTTTCCCGGATGCCAATTCAACGCTTCGCCTAGCTTTTGGGAAAGTGGAGGGGTATACTCCGCGCGAAGGAGTTCGTTATATGTCCTTTACAACTCTCGACGGCTTGCTCGAAAAGGTGAAATTGGGTGCGCACGATTATATACTTTCGCCACGCCTTGCAGAACTGATTGCACGTAAGGATTATGGGCAGTGGGCGGTTAATGGTCAGGTACCGGCTTGTTTTATAGCGAGTGTGCATACTACGGGGGGCAATTCGGGGAGTCCGGTGCTTAATGCTCGCGGCGAACTATTAGGTTTGAATTTCGACCGTGTTTGGGAAGGTACCATGAGTGATGTGATGTTTGATCCAGAGCGCTGCCGGAATATTACGGTTGATATCCGTTATGTACTCTTCGTGATCGAGAAGTATTTCAATGCTGCTTATTTGTTTGAGGAGTTGCAAATGACCAACGAGCGGTAATTGCTAATAGCAGGAGATTGCAAAAAAAAAAGGAGCTCTGAAATTTTGAACCGCACCCCAAAAGTTGGACAAAAAACTTTTGGGGTGTTTTTATGAAGTAC
>CAUTNK010000019.1:0-44367 GCA_963540065.1 uncultured Bacteroidia bacterium | reverse complement strand
CTATTCCTTTTACGTTACCAGCACTTTCAATCTTTATCTCGGACAGTGCATTGGGTTGTGTAAAGAGATAGACATTCTCCTTTACCTCAATTTGATGCTCGCCCGTTGAATAATATTGGTTATTGTAGAACTGGGCGATATCGCTCGTCTTACTTTGCCAAAGCGTAGTAGGTTTCTCTACCTTAAACTTGACGGTAGTATTACCTGCTAATTCCAGAGACACCTTGTCTGGATTTGTAGGCAAGGCTATTTCATTACAAGCAACGGTAGAGGTACACTCCGAAGTAACATCTTTACCAGATTCATTAATGCTTATAATCTTCCAGTTTTTACCACTCGCCACTGTACCATTGACAAGCTTTTTCTCATCTGTTGAGAAAATATATTTAAACTCACCTGGATTCAAATTTACTCGGGTATGAAGCTGGCAAATCAACTCTTGGAGAAGGCGAGCAGGGTAACCACCTGGCATACTCACATATTCAAGCTTCTTCAGCCCTTCTAAGCTAATTCTCTTTACACCTGTAGAGCCGATAATTAGCTTTTTGAGGTTTTTCGCCTGCAATACATTGAGATCCTTCAAAGTCTCTGTCTCCCGAAGTTCTAGTTCTTCTAGAACCGAAGTTCCTTGCACGGCAAACGATGTAAGATTTTTAGATTTATAGAGATCCAATTTCTTCAACGTCGAACTTTTCACCACGAGTTGCGATGGTAAGTTCAGCTCATACCCTTCAAAAGTCTGTAGGTTAGGCGCCTTCGTACCCTCGAATACCCCCTTCAGGAAGTCTGAAGTAAACCCAGCCTGAGTACAGGTAAAAGTAGTCAAGGCGCTTAGGGTGCCCTCTACCTTCGTTAGCTTCTTACACTCGCTAGTCGTCAACTTCTGGAGGTTGTTTCCTACCTTAAGTGTCGTTAATTCCGAACAACCTCCAGTATTAACCTCTTTACAAGGGTTCGCCTCTACCGACTTTAGTTTTTTGGAACCGCTCACATCTAGCTTGTTAAGTCCAGTGCAACTGGTAGCGACAACCGTCTCTATATTGGAGTTGCTCGGAAAGTAGATATCCGTGATCTTGCCGCAGCTCGTTACCGTCAACGACTGTAATTTGGACTTGGAAACGTTGCCTAATGTGCTTATATTACTACAGTTAGACAGCGTCAAGGACTCTAAGTCGCTGCCCGCGGAGAGAGCTGCCAAGTTGTCACAATTTTTTACCGTGAGTGTGCGCACCTTACTCCCGCCATTGAGACTTGTTAATTGACTACAATTCTCAACCGTTAAGGTCGTTACACTATTCCCGAGGTCGAGCGACGATAATTTAGCACAGTTGTTAGCGGTTAGCGCCACACCACTACACCCTGAGAGTTCTATTTTCGTCAATTGGGAAGCACCCTTAGCTTCAACCTTCGTTAGTTTGCCACAATCCTTAGCCATCAACGACTTTAAAGCATTCCCAGCTGTTAATGCCGTAATAGCACCACAGCTTTCAAACCTCAAGGTCTCTAAAGCGCTCAAGCCTTCGAGCGTTGCTAACCTCGCGCAATTCTTAGCTTTTAACGACTTTAAGGAAGTTATGGCGTTTAACCCCTCTAGAGCGGCACAGTTCTCAAGGTCTAAGGTCTGTAACGCACTACAGCCTTGGAGCTTCTCTAACCTTGCACAATTGATAGCCTCTATGGTACGCAAGGCGTTCCCTCCGACAATATTCTCTACTCTACTGCAATTGTTAAGCTTTACTGTCTGTAAATTGTCGCCTGTTACCGTTTCAAATCCCGTATTAGTAAGCTCCAATGACTCGAAGCTTTCTGGCTTATTCCCAAGAGTTTTTAATTTGGGAGTGTTGGTAGCCTTCAATAATATACCATAGCAACCGTCCAATTGCAGAGTTTCTAGCAACGGACAATTTTCAAACACTAACTCCGAGAGCTCATTACCATCCTTCAGTTCAAAATAGGTTAATTCAGGACCTCCTCTCAGAGCCACTGTTTTAAGTGCTTCACTAGAACGAGCAGACACGTCTATTTTAACTTTCTTAAAATATCCACATACAAAAAATTGCCCTTTTTCAAGGGGTATATTGTAATCACAATTGTTAAAAGCAAATTCCTCATAGTTCTCCCCATCCGTTGATTTCCATAACGATCCCGCACCTTCAATTTTAATGTTTATACTATAAAGCACACTGGGGTCAAAAGTTAGAGCCAGATCCTTAGTCCAACCACCAGCCCATGCACTAGCCGGCAACAGCCACACAAACATGCCTATCGCCAATAGGGCTAATAGGCGTAAACTCTTTTTTCTCGTCATCATCAATTTGCTTTTTGTTTTGCAAGACAAATATCATTGTTGAAAGTAAAAAGAGTGTTTCAAAACAAAAAAAAAACGTTTCATATTTGCAATAAATTGAGAAAGAGGTAGTTAGGAGCGTTCTAGATTCCCCCAGCGCTACCGGGGGATATACTCGGAAGACCCGCGATGCGGGTTACCGCAGCTTCTGTATCGCGCCATCGCTCTCAACGCGTAGCGAACGTCTAGCAAGGATCTGCTTATCACTCTTAGCAATCAGCTCTAGGTCGATCGCAATGTTTTGTCCGGTCGTGGTTAGGAAATCGCCGGTAATCGCTGCATTGATACCTACGTAAATAGCCTTTTGTTGCTGTGCATACGAGAGCTGCATTCGCCCGCCTGCAAAACGCAACCACGCCCGAGGATGTATCAGACGGAAAAGTGCAATACTCGTAAGTACTTCTCGTTCCGTAAGCGGCGCGACATGCTCTAAGGGTGTCGCAGGAATGGGTTGTAACAGATTTAGCGGTATGCTTTCCGTGCCCATCTCCCGCAGATAATACGCAAACTCTATGCGTTGCTCGTCACTCTCGCCCATACCCAAAATCCCGCCACAACAGATACCCATACCGAGTGCTCTCGCTGCTTCTATCGTTGCCTCTTTATCCGCTTGCGTATGGGTGCTACACAGACTCGGGAAAAACGAAGGCGCACTCTCCAAATTGCAATGATACGTATCTACACCGGCATCGCGAAGAATTGCCAACTGCTCCGAGGACAATAACCCCAAAGACGCACAACAATGCAGTGTTGGGTATTCGCGTTTCAACCGACTATATATCGCCGCAAGTTTCCGTACCTCGCCAACACTTAAACGGCGTCCACTAGCCACCAACGAAAATCGATTAATAGACCACTGCGCGATACCTCGAAGATAATCCCAGACTGCAGACTCAGACACCAACGGTTGGCGCACAATACCCGTATTGTAATGCAAACTCTGCGCACACCACTTACAATCCTCCGGACAATTACCGAGCTTCGCACTACAAATCGTACACGTATCGAAGGCATTGCCCATAAAATGTTCCGTAACCCGATGCGCTAACTCATAAATCGGCTCAGGATCGGGCAACGACAACAACCGATGCGCATCCGCTATACTAAGCGCCTTGCCACGCAACAGTTCCGCTTCCAATCGGCTCAGAAAGGGCCGCGTCTCATTTGCGGCAGAAAACATACTGCAAAGTAACACATTTCAGAAGATCGCACACTCCGTACGTTTTTGCGCATCCCTACGTTATTTATATAGATCGCATTAGATATCATGGAACGGATTGCTGTCTTTGTTGGGTCGTTCGACCCTTTTACACGCGGACATCTCGACATCGCAAAGCGTGCACTAACCCTTTTCGACAAACTTATCATTGCCCTCGGCGTAAACGCTAGCAAGCACTGCCTCTTCAACGAACAATCCCGAAAAGCCATTATCCACGACGCTTTGGTCGAAGAAAACAGATTCGAAGTCCGTATCTTCAACGGGCTCACCGCTCAGTTTTGCCAAGCACACAAGGCTAAATTCTTGATACGCGGACTACGTTCGGGTTCTGATTTCGATTACGAAAAAACTATCGCACAAGCCAATGCTATGCTTGCTCCCGAACTAGAAACCGTCTTTCTGATGACGCGTCCCGAGCACGCCGCAATCTCTTCTACCATCGTTCGCGATATCCTACTACACGGTGGCGACGCCAGCCAATTCCTACCCCCGAATATCGATATCGCAAAATATCTCCCCACAACCCCCCAGCAGTTCTAACCGCATGCGTCTCGCACTTCTGGGCTGCTTGCTCTGCTTCGTGTCATGGAGCACTACGTTTGCGTTACCTACGGGTCAGAAAGCCATCGTTAGCGGCAATGCGCCGGAGTATGCCGGGCGCGAGCTTCTCTTTTTTATGCGTAGCGACTACATCACCCAGCAAAACGAAACCCTCGCTAAGACCATCGTCGAACCCAATGGCAACTTTTCCTTGGAAATTCCCCTCTTCGAAACACAACTCGTACTACTCGAGATCGGCGTCTTCTCCTGCTACATGTATATGGAACCCGGCAAAGCCTACCAAATTTCGCTCCCCCCTCTACGCGACAAAACCGAAAGCGAACGACTCAACCCGTATTTCACGCCCATCCTACTACAGTTTAGAGACCTCAACGCTTCCAGCAGATCTTCAACCAACGAAGAGATAGCACATTTCGACGCCTTTCAAGATTCGCTCTCGCAAATCTATTTCCCACGCATCGCAGCACACGATAGCCTGTACACCGCAACGGAGCTCATCAAGCAGCTCGAAAACTATTCCATACCCTCACGATTCCTCTTTGCCAACCAATACAAAACCTACCGCATCGGGCTCATGCGCTACATGACCTCCACACAACGCGTACAAGCCCTATCCAAGAAATATTTCCAAAACCAAACCGTCTTGCACCGCAACCCCGCATACATGGATCTCTTCAACCTCGTTTACGATCAATACCTCCTCTACCACGGACGAACCGAAGACGGGAAAGAGATCTACCAAGCTGTCTCAAAAAACAAGGACTACCAACAGCTACAGCAGATCCTCATACAAAACGACCACCTTGCTGCCGACTCCTTGCGCGAGCTCGTTATCTTAAAGGGACTGTACGACGAATTCTACAGTGCTAATTTCTCGCGCAGTGCCCTACTCGCTATCTTAGAATCGCTTAACAACGAAACGCAAATTGCCGAACATACCAACATCGCACAGCAAATCCGCGAACGAATTACCAAACTACTACCAGGCTTTATTCCGCACTCCTTCACGCTGCAGGATGCCAACTCCAAACGAGTAAGTCTGAAAGAGTTCCGTGGGAAAATGGTACTGCTTTGTTTTTGTACTACTACCTCCTACAGCTGTTTGCAGGATTTCGAACTCCTTGCCCGTTTCCAAAAGCTCTATGGCGAACACCTACAGATCCTCTGTGTCTGTGCAGATCAAGATATTAACACCATGCGCAGATTTGTACAAGCCACCCATTACCCGTGGACGTTCCTCCACTATGGCGATGCCCCACAGCTCCTAATCGACTACGATATCCGTACCTACCCTACCTATTTCTTGTTGGATACCGACGGACGAATCGTCCTCTCGCCGGCTCCCGGACCGCAAGAGCAACTAGAGCGCATAATTATCTCCCACTTCAAAGCGAATAAATGGACTCCCAAAGCATCCCCAGACGCTATTAATCAGGCGCCCTACAAAAAATCTAATCGTGCCAATCTCCCTCCGAGCGAATCAGGTCAATAAGAGCCTCCAAGGCATCTTTTGTAGGGATGTTGCGCCGTACTATCTCGCCACGTTTGTAGAGGGTTATCCTATCTGGAGCAGAACCCACGTACCCATAGTCGGCATCTCCCATCTCGCCTGGTCCGTTTACGATACAGCCCATAATCGCGATTTTAAGATGCGCGAGATGTCCTAGCGCTGCTTGTACCTTTTCGAAGGTCTCCTGTAAATCGAATAGCGTACGACCACAACCCGGACACGCTACAAACTCCGTTCGAACTCGTCGCAAGCCCAATGCTTGTAGAATACTCTGAGCATTACGCAGTGCCTCCGTCGGTTCCGCTCCGGATGCCACTATACCATTGCCCAAATCGTCCAAAAGCACCGAGCCGTACTCGATGCCCATGGCAGCTTGCAATTCCTCGCCCGAAAACTGTTCGTGATTCGCATGCCAAAAAACAATACTCTGACTTACAGGTCTACTATAAAGTACATCCCCCATGTAGCGATGACGAGCGATACCCGGCACTACATCTTTCAAGATCAGTACCTGTTGCGGATCCTCGGGTAAATTTAGCCGTATTATGCCACTCTCAAATAGCGAGAACTCGACTATCGATACAAACCACGAATCGTCCAATGCATAATAATTAGTGCCATTACGAGGCTGCAAAAAATACGGGTGTAACTCCACCGGAAGCGATCCCAAATCGGTATCTGCCGAACAGAGCAAGCCATCTACACTAGCCACTGTATGTTGCCACGTGCCCGATTCCGAAAGCGTAAAGCCATAACGAAGTAGGAGTTGCGAGGATATCCTCTCTTTCTCTGGTAAAAAGGCTAGAATCAACCCTTTCCGGAAAGCATGTAAATGCGCCGGCACCGTACGCTCACAAATAGTGGGTGGGGTAAGATGATCGCGCCTAATTATTTTCCTACGAGTTGTTACTTTGTATGGGCGATGCGTTGCTACTTGCTTAAGGATCACATTCGCGAAGTCGATCTCATTCGCTGGATCCTCCGTTAGCGAGACCCGAATCGTATTTCCAATACCCTCTGCAAGCAAACTCCCGATACCTATTGCCGATTTAATACGCGCATCGACTCCGCCCCCAGCTTCCGTTACGCCCAAATGTAGCGGGTTGTAGTATCCGCCTTCCAACAGCGAACGAAAACGAAAGGCACGATTGGCAAATACCATCGTACGTACATCGCTTGCTTTTAAGGATACCACAACTTGACGCTCGAAATCCAACTCCCGGCACACCTCCAAGAACTCCATCGCCGAGGCTACCATACCATCTATCCCCGCCCCGTATTTTTCTACAATGCGTGGTGCTAACGAGCCATGATTAACTCCTATACGCACAACAACCCTATGCTCCTTACAAACCGCTACGAGATCTCCCAAGCGTTTGCGCATTTGTGCTTGGAGTGCGGCAGCTTCTGCTTCGGAGTGGGGGGTATGGTTGGGGAGATAATTACCCGGATTAATTCGCACGGCATCTACATACTTCGCGGCTTCTAGGGCTGCCTCTGGCGAAAAATGGATGTCCGCTACCAATATCCGACGCGGTACTTTTACTCCTGCGATTTCGGAACAGATCCCCTGCTCCAACAAGCGAACGATTTCTCCAAAAGCCCGAGCATCTTCAAGCGTAGGGGCGGTTACCCGAACTATCGGAGCGCCCAACTGCCACAAACGAGAGAGCTCTTCCACAGTCGCCTCCACGTCTGCCGCACGGGTAGTTGTCATACTCTGGATAGCGACCGCCGAACGATAACTAATCCGCATACTCCTATCACCACGACCTAAGCGCACGGACCAAGTGCTAGGTCCGATATTCTCGTAAAAACGTTCCAAATGACCCTTGTGATATATCGGCATCTTACTACTGCTTGGGATAACGCAACCACGTAATTCTGTAAACGATAGTCGCCTGCGATGGAATCCTATTGCCCTTACCCGGTATTCCGTAGGCGAGATGCGGCGGAACGATAGCAATAGCCTCCTGCCCTGGCGCTACATGCAAAAGCAATTCGTCCAATCCAATGGTCGCCGCGCGTTTACCTACAATAAGTTCCAATGGCGAAATTGTATCTGAGCGCTCGCACAACGTCCCATCCAAAAGTTCGGTACGATAGGCAATCGCCACATGCACACCCTCGCGAGGTAACGGACCGAGCGGTTTCCCCCACACCTTGTAGTACATCCCGCGCCCATCGTGTAGCATGCTATCCAAACCATTCCGACGCATGTAACCCTGAATTTGCATATCATCGTGCGCAACGTCCAGCTTATTCGCACGCTCAAAGACCTTTTTAAGGGCTGCATTCGTACGTTTGGGTGGTTCTGGCGGGACATCTCTCCGTGTAAGACACGACGCACTAAACAGAAGAAACACTCCTAAAAAGCTCAATACCCCAAGACGCATATTACTTCAATCCTCCTTGGCATAATCTGCTAACGATCGTTCTGTTCGTTAGGCAACCGGTAAAACTTTGGCAGATCCGACGGTGCTATAATCCCAACTAAGGGCGATCGAGCTGTTCCGTCCACCGTCACCAATATACTTTGTAAGAATTTACCGCGCTCTATACTCTTTTGGAAAAGATATAACACGTCCGGGAGCATAAATCCGCGCGGAACTATCGCGAACTCGTCCGCAGCACAATACTGCAAGAACTGCGATACCGGCTGCAGCAAGGCCCCACGTATCGATAGGTATTGCTCCTGCGCATCGTACCCTGCTGTAGCAAACCAACGCGCGATACTCTTGGCAGTTATTAGTCCTATAATCCCCCGATCGTCCAATACCGGACAACGCATAAAGCCCCGCAGCTGAAATTCTTGCACTACGCGCGCTAGCGTATCGTCAGTTCGCACAAAAAAGGGTTTCTCCGTCATAAAATCTGCTACAATGGGCGGATTACTAAGCTGTTCGGCAATACTCTCTATCTGCTCGACGGCTAACTGGTGCGGTGTCGCCATGCAATAACCATCCCGAACCGTATGCACGATGATGTTACGAAGGCGCGCAAACTGCACCAACTCGCTGTAAAATTGCCGTACCAACGGATTGCGCCGCACCAAGTGATCCAACATCGCCGTAAAGGGTACGTGCCCACTGCTCTGTAACTCTCGCGCCAAATACTCTTCTATTTTGTTGAAGGCGGAGAGAAAACGCTCAACATTGTCTTTATCCATCTCAATCTGTGTTAGGCGGCAGGCGTAGCTGATTACCTCCGTCGCTCCCCCCGATCTCGCCGAAGGTAATACATTCTATCCTATTCAATTAGTAGCTATGTTACGAATATTGCATAATTGCAATCAACATAGATTTCTATAGGGGTGTAAGGTGCTTTTCTAGACGAGCGACAAGCGTTGAGTGCGACCTTCTTACTCCCCCCCGGTTCGCACCAGGGGGATATACTTGGAAGACCCGTTTTTCTAGAAATTCGCTACGCGTTGAGTGCGGATGCTCTATTCATTCGGTATCGCAGCATCCGGGAGCAACGCTTATTTATTCGAGGTTGCTACAGTAATCTGTGTTGATTGTAATTGTGCAACATTTCCTATTTGTAAAAGAGCACATATACACTTTATAGCTAGTAAGAGCGTTATTACTAAGCGTGTGGTTACCTAACCAATTCTTAGCAAAGATGAATCCCCCCTTTCAATTCGGACGAGCGATTAGCGACGAATTCTTTACAGATCGCACCCAAGAGTCTGCTCGCTTACTGGCAAATTTTCAGAACGGGATCAACACCATCCTCATCTCGCCGCGAAGGTGGGGAAAGACATCGCTCGTAAAAAGGGTGGCTAAAACCGCCGCAACAGAGGAGGTGAAGATTATCTACATCGATATCTTTCAGTGTCGCGAGCCGGAAGACTTCTTTCAGTTGTTCGTAGAGACACTACTAAGAGACGCGCTCCCCAAATGGCAACAACGATTGCAAGCCATAGCGGAGTTCCTTACTCAAATTGCGCCCAGAATAAGCGTCAGTCCGTCTCCTGCCCACGAATTTAGCATAGCTCTCGATCTTAAAAAAGATGAAAAGTCCCCCGACGAGATTCTCAATTTACCCGATCGCCTAGCCGCAAAACTCCACTGCAGGTTTGTCATCTGCATTGACGAATTCCAACAAATAGGGGAGTTCAAAGATTCTTTGCGTTTTCAAAAACTTCTTCGCACGGCGTGGCAACATCACTCGCATACGTCGTACTGTCTCTTTGGAAGCCAAAAACACCTTATGCAACAGCTCTTTACGAGTAAAAGTCTGCCTTTTTACAAATTCGGCGACATCATATACCTGAGCAAGATACCTACCGAAGAATGGGTAAGCTTTATCGTCGCACGTTTTCAAAATTCGAGAAAGAGTATTACGCCCGCACAAGCTCAAACGATTTGCCAAACGGTAGGAAATCACTCCTCCTACGTACAACAACTCGCTTGGCTCGTATGGCTGCATACCACAACAGAGGTTACTGCCGCAAGCATCGAAAATGCAGTAGCAGATCTCATTGCGCAAAACTCGCCGCTGTTCGAAGAGTTAACCAGCCATCTCACTGCGCCACAATGGCGTTTTCTAAAAGCGGTGATTGCTGGCGAAGAAAAACTCACCACACAAGGGGCAATAGCAAAATATAAACTTAATTCGTCCGCTAATGTTATAGCAATAAAGAAAGCGCTCATCAAACGCGATATTCTCGAAGTGTATAACGAGCGGCTGACACTTACCGATCCGGTGCTAGCCTTTTGGATCGCGCAAGCATAGTAGCAGTACAAGGCTTACGACACCAAAAGTGTAGTAAGTTTGCAAAAAACGTAACTTTGTTCGTTGGTCGCTGTAGATTCGACTAAGAAATAGACAAGGCAAGGGGATATGGCACAAGCGGGACTCGAAGATACTATCCGTCAGGAGATTATTTCGGCACTACAAGCCAAACGTGGGCACGATATTATAGAGTTGGATATGCGTCCGGTGCACTCGTCGGTATGCGACTACATGGTTATCTGTCATGCCGATAGCTCACCTCACATCTTGGCTCTGGTCGACGAAGTTGAAGAGCGTGTGGGAGCAGCAACCGGCGAGTATCCTTTCCGAACCTCCGAACGCGCCAACGCGGAGTGGGTGGTGATGGATTACTTCTCGGTGATGGTACACATTTTTTTAGCCGCGACTCGCGAATTCTACAATCTGGAGGGGCTCTGGGGCGATGCTCCTCGCAAGGAGTATGCCGACGAAGATTAAAAAGCAAAGCCCCTTTTACATTTAAGACATGGATAATCTACAAAATAACAATTCTTCGGGCAACAAACCCAAAAAGCGTTTCAATTTCCTATGGCTTTACCTGTTGTTGGCTTTGGGGATTGTAGGTATTAATTTTTTCTATAATACTTCGCATAAGGTAGAGACGAACTGGCAGGAAGTAAGCACAGAGATGCTTGCTAAGGGCTACGTAGCTAAGCTTGTTGCGATTCGTAATCAGGGGATTGTCGAAATATATCTCACGCACGCCGGGGTTACACATTTTAAGACTCGCCTAGGTACTGCCGCGAATTATGATCCTGACGAACCGCATTTCTATTTTACTATCGGTTCGGTAGATTCCTTCGAGCGACAACTACAGGAGGCACAAGCCGATATACCTGCCGAGAAGCGAATCTATCCCATTTATGAAGAACGCCCCGATTACTTCTCGAGTATCCTGACTTGGATTGTACCGTTTTTGATCATCCTCGGGCTATGGTTCTTTATATTTCGGCTTATCAGTCGCGGTAACTCCAATGGTGGTGGAGCAGCGAATATATTCAATATCGGGAAGTCCAAAGCGCAGCTCTTCAACAAAGAGAATTACGTGCATATTAATTTTTCCGACGTTGCTGGTTTAGAGGAGGCTAAGATCGAGGTTCGCGAGATTGTGGACTTCCTTAAAAATCCGGTCAAGTATACCGAACTCGGTGGGAAGATCCCCAAGGGCGTCCTGTTGGTAGGTCCTCCTGGTACGGGCAAAACCTTATTAGCGAAGGCAGTTGCTGGAGAGGCGAATGTGCCATTTTTCAGTCTTTCGGGCTCAGACTTTGTGGAGATGTTTGTTGGCGTCGGCGCATCACGAGTGCGCGACCTCTTCAAGCAAGCGAAGGAGAAAGGTTCTGCCATCATTTTCATAGACGAGATTGATGCTATTGGTCGCTCACGTTCCAAAAACGTCGGATATTCGAGTAGCGAGGAGCGCGAAAATACCCTGAATCAGCTCCTAACCGAGATGGACGGCTTCTCTACCAATCAGGGCGTGATAGTACTCGCCGCCACCAACCGAGCAGATATCTTGGACGGTGCTTTGCTTCGTGCAGGGCGTTTTGACCGACAGATACATGTCGAGCTCCCGGATGTGCAGGAGCGTTACGAGATTTTCCAAGTTCATCTTAAGCCCTTAAAACTTGTGCCAGACTTTGACTCTCATTTCTTAGCGAAACAGACTCCCGGCTTTTCGGGTGCCGATATAGCTAACGTGTGTAACGAGGCAGCACTTATCGCAGCACGCAAAGAGAAAGAATTTGTAGAAAAGCAGGATTTCTTGGATGCGATAGACCGTATCGTAGGCGGACTCGAGCGTAAGAGTAAGATCCTTACAAACGAAGAGAAGAAACGCATCGCTTACCACGAAGCTGGGCATGCTACGGTGAGTTGGTTGTTGGAATATGCGAGTCCGTTACTAAAAGTATCGATAATACCGCGCGGACGCTCATTGGGCGCTGCTTGGTATGTCCCCGAGGAGCGGCAGATATCAACCAAGACTCAAATGTTCCACGAGTTGTGTGCTATTCTGGGCGGGCGTGCTTCGGAGGAAATAGTCTTTGGCGAAGTATCGACAGGAGCGCTTAACGACCTCGAGCGTGCTAATAAAATAGCATACGCTACTGTGGCGTACTATGGTATGGAACCGGAGCTCTACAACTCGTGTTACTACGACTCTACCGGGAGTTCGGAATATTCGTTCAACAAGCCCTTTAGCGAAAATACCGCCTATACCATCGATAAAGCGGTACAAAAAGTGATTCATACGGCTTATCAACAAGCATTGGATATCTTGGCGCAGCATCGGGAGCAGTTAAACCAACTCGCGGAGCGACTCCTACAGGACGAGGTAATCTTTTCCGACGATCTCGAACGTATCTACGGGAAACGTGCCTCACATACTCGTTTTGAGTCGCTCGACCTAGAAGAGGATACTACAGAAACTACTTCGCCAGAAATATCTGGCAACGCGCAACCGTCAAAAGATCCCGAACAAAGTACTAAACCTGATGAGCAAACCGAGGGAGATGAGTAAATCGGAGGACTGGGTTGCCGTTTTCCGATCCACAAGCGAAATGGACATCCTTGCCCTAGAGGATGCTTTAAAAGAGAGGGGTATTGCATCGGTTCGTCTTGATCAGCGCGATCGCATGTATCCGATGTTGGGGGAGGTGCAGCTTCTTGTCGCAAAAGAGGATTTGGAACCAGCGATACAAGTGATAGAAATGCTCTTTGTGAATGAAAACAGTCGTTAAGCGTACGCTCAGTGGTGCTACATTTATAGTGCTAACCGTTGGTTCTATCTTGGCTGGAGCTTCCTTTAGTATATCGCTTTTCTTGATTTATGCACTTCTGACACAACGAGAACTCTACCAGATTCTCTGGCATAAAGAACAGACACCCCCATCTTTTTTGCAATGGCTGGGGCTTTTAGCTGGTTTTGGGCTCTACATGTCGAGTGCCTTTTGGGTGTATCCGTTTCGTACGTTTTCGATATTGGTAGCAACTAATATTGCGCTAGTCTTACTGGCGTTTGCGGTAATCCTTCTTTTTTTTGTAGGCGGTTGGTATGTAGTGGTGAGCCGTCGTCCGAATCCTTTTTTGGATTGGGGAAAGATGCTCTTAGGGATCTGCTACGTAGTGTTGCCTTTTATGCTAGTTCCACCATTGAGTGTTATGTCGCCTCATAGGCATGTGTCGTGGTATTTGCTACTTCCACTCATACTAACATGGATTAACGATACGGGCGCTTATTGTGTGGGAGTACCTCTGGGGCGTCATAGACTCATCGAACGTGTTTCGCCGGGTAAAAGCGTAGAGGGCTTTGTAGGCGGACTGATATTTTCGATGGTCGGAGGAGCGTTAATTGCTTGGTTGGTAGATTTTCGTACGCCACTTTTTGGAGCTCTTCTAGGCTTAGTAGTCGGTCTTGTAGCAGTGCTGGGCGATTTGGTTGAGTCGAAGTTGAAACGCTCGGTAGAGATAAAAGATTCTGGTGCTTTTTTGCCGGGGCATGGTGGTTTTTTAGATCGCTTCGATTCGCTCATTTTTGTACTCCCGGTAGCTGGCTTATTCTCTTCTCTGGCGTAGTGGCAAGATTCACTATCGCACAACAGCTCACCGAAAAGTTTCGCCAGACAGCTAAGAGAATATCCTAAATATCACAATGGTATCGCCCTTAGTGAGGATATTGCATAATTCCAATCAATATAGATTACCGTAGCCGCTTGTAGAGACGTAGCCTACCACGTCCAAATAAATATATTGATAATCAACGAATTGAATTGTTTAAGCAGTAGGTAAAATCTCTAAATACTGTCGGATAATTAATTATGCAACGGTCCCTTAGTGCCCATTCGAGTGCTATGGGCTTTTTTTTTATCTTCGTACTACCAAAAAAGGCGAGAAGATGAACCTGTTGAGCGATTTACCCATCGGAGTACAGAACTTTGAAGATTTACGAGAACGGCGTTTTCTCTACGTAGACAAAACGCAATATGTACGAGATTTGGTGCGCGGCAAGGTATACTTCCTAAGTCGCCCCCGTCGTTTTGGCAAAAGCCTTATGCTCTCTACTCTAGCTGCGTATTTCGAAGGAAAAAAAGAGCTCTTTAATGGGCTCTTTCTCGAACACGGAGAACCCGAACTCGCCAAAGCACAAGAGCGCGAAGCATGGGTGAAGTATCCTGTCTTGTATTTAGATTTGAACACTGGGGAATACAAAAATGCCGAAGAACTAAAGGGTATAATAGTCTATCACCTAAACCTTTGGGAAGAATTGTATGGTAAAAACACAGGCGATGATTCACTAGCCCTTCGTTTTGCTGGCATTCTCCGCAGAGCCTACGAAAAGACGGGGCGAAAAGTCGTATTCTTGGTAGACGAGTACGACAAACCACTGTTGCAATCAGTGAATAACCCCGAGTTGTACGAGCAGTTCCGCTCGCTACTTTATGCGTTTTATTCCAATATTAAGAGCAACGACCAGTATATCCGGTTTGTCTTCCTAACAGGCGTCTCGCGTTTCGGTAAACTGACCATCTTTAGCGGTCTCAACAACCTCGAAGACATCAGTATGGATCCGCACTATGCAGGGATTTGCGGTATTACGGAAAGTGAACTTGCGTCGAATTTTGCGCCTGAATTAGAGACGCTTGCTACTAAATTAGAATGCTCTTACGAGGATACGCTTGCCGAACTCAAAAAACGCTACGACGGCTACCTGTTTGCAAAAACAGGGGAACATGTCTATAATCCGTTCAGTTTGCTTAATGTGTTGAAAAAGAAAGAAATAGAAGACTATTGGTACGCCACCGGCACTCCCACCTTTTTGGTTAAATATCTGCAAAAGATAGATTTCTTTCTGCCAGACTTGGACGGCGAGGTGATGATGAACAAAGAGGATTTACAAGTGTGCCCTATAGAAGCCGATACGCCCATCCCAATCCTCTTCCAAGCGGGGTATCTGACCATTAAAGAATATATTGCTGACGGAAATATTTACCGTCTCGGGTTCCCCAACGAAGAGGTCAGGTACGGTTTCCTGAAAAACCTCTTACAAGGCTATTCGTCTGTGGTAAAAAGCTCTGGAAGTTCGATTGCAGCTTTCCTTCGCGAGATACGTGCCAGCGATGTCGATGCCTTCATGACGCGCTTAAAAGCAATCGTTGGCGGCATCCCCTACAATACCATAAAAGAGGACGAAACCTATCATGAACGCGATGGTGAAGTAGCGGTTTATTTGGTCTTTTCGCTCATGGGACAGTTTGCGCAAACAGAAGTACATTGTCCCGGCGGACGCGCAGATGCTGTAGTACATACTGCTGAGGCTATCTACGTTTTTGAGTTTAAGCTGGAAGGCACGGGGACGCCAGAAGAGGCATTAGCACAAATCGAAGAGCGAGGTTATGCTGCGCGTTATCTCGGCACGGGAAAAAAAATCGTTTGCATCGGCGTAACCTTTGACCCAGAGACTCGAAATATAAAGGAGTGGAAGGAAGAGCTCTACGTAAAAGAAAAGAGATAATTACAACACATTTGTAAAAAATGCCGCACGCGCTTGTAAAAACGTGCGGTGTGTTCGTAAGAAGGTAATAAAAAGCGTTCGAGGCTCTAACACCCCGAACGCTCTTTATATCTATGGCTCGCAATTAGGCTTATTGCGCTTTATAACCACGCATCACCTGACGAACGTGTACCGACTTACCAAAAATATCCTTAAACGCTTTCTGAACATTTTTCGCCGTCAACCCATTCACCAATTTGTCGTAATCGGTGTGCATATCTACGCCTGTTTCGTCGAACTCCTCTAGCACACTCATCCAATATTCGTTTTTGCGAATATTTTCGGCATGCGATTTCTGGAAGTGCAACTTCGCCTTTAGCACATCCTCATCTTTCACCTCTTGGTTCAGGTTTGTGAAGATCTCGTCTACTTTCGGAATTAGCGGTGCCGCCTTCTCCGGATCCGTATCAAAGACCATCACCATGCGCACAAAGCCCTTAGGACGCGAAGACAGGATACCGCTACTCGACACACCATAGGTACCGCCTTCTTTTTCGCGAATCTCCTCCGTATTGCGCAGCCCGAGTACATGCTCAATAGCATCTACATAGACCTGATTCTCAAGCGTGTACTTAGCAGGAGCACCATAGATCATAGCTACGCGCGTTTTGGGTGTTTCCATATCTTGCTGGAAATCGCTCGTACGCGCCTGCTCTGGGTAATGCAATCCGTCGTCTTTCCACGAGTGTTCTTTTCCCTTGGGAATTGATGCTAAATATTGTTTTACAAGCGGTTTTAGTTGCTCGAGATTGATATTTCCAACCATGTACACCGTAAAGTTCTGCGCTCCCTCAAACATCTGCTTGTAGATCGCTTTCATACGTTCGAAGTCTACCTTCTTAAGGGTTTCTAACGACAGCGGTTCTGCGCGTTCGTTGTCCGAATTCATGAGCAGAGCAAGCTTACGACTGAAGATCGAGTTCGGGTCTTTTTCCTTATTCGCATAAACCGTATTTACCCGATCCAGCATCGTATTAAATGCCTTTTCGTCAAACCGCGGATTCATAAACCTCAGATATACCAACTGGAAAAGCAATTCTACCTCCTCTATTTTCGCAGAACTTTCGCCACTTACTGCAGATAGGAAACGGGATATACCTGCTGAGGTATGTACCATTTTGCCCGCCGTAAGCTTCGAGAGCTCGATAGCATCAAAGTTGCCTAAACCACTCATAGAGCCCAAGGTTGCCATCAGTTGTGCCGAGTAGATATCGTTAGCTGCTAACGAGGCATACCCATCCTGACAGACTGCATACAGTTGTACTTCGTCATCTTTGAAATCTGTCGGCTTTAACACTACGCGCATACCATTGGAGAGTGTCCATTCGGTCGATCCAAACTTCTTGTTGGTTTTCTCTTTTACGATCTCACCCGGCTTAGGAAGTTCGGCAATCAGGGGTTCGTTCTTTACATTATCTACCCAAGGCTCGAGCTTGCTGTCGCAAATCTTGTTGTAGGTCTCGCTAATCTGTGCTTCTGTCGGGAGGTTAGCTTTTTCCGTTTCTGGTGCCGAGATAAATACCATCAGATCCCGTGAGGGCATCATCCGCTTAATCATCTCATTCACTTCCGAAAGCTCGATCCCCTGCAACATCGAGATGGCAATCTTCGACTCGAGTTCAATACCCAACATCGGCTCATTCTGCGTGAAGTGATTTAGGCACGACCACACTAAAGAGCTATTAGATTGCTTTTCGCGTTCATCAAACCGAGATTGATACGTACGCACATAATCGCTCACCGTACGTGCCAATTCCGAAGCCACAAAACCATGCTGTACCGCCCGTTGCGCCTCTGTTACTAGCGCCTCATACGCTTGAGGTATCATACCAGGCTTTGCCACTGCCGTAAGCCCGAAAATATCCATCGGATGCACAATACTGTAGTAATACGATTGCGCATTAACAAATGGCGCATTCCCCGACTGGATCAACTCTCTGAAACGGTTATTAAGGCAAGAATAGGTCACTGCACGAACCAAATCTTCGTAGAGATATTCCATGGTCTTAGGCTTATCAAAATCCGGCTCGTGACGGAAGTAGATATCTATCGACCGCATCTGCATTTCGGGGTCTGTATACGTCCCGTAGGCGATCCCCTTAGCCACCGGAATTTCGTACTTCGGTTTCGGTGTAAGATCCTTCGGGACACGTACAGCGCTCGCCATCTTCTTAACGCGCGCCTCCATCTCGTCAGCATCAAAATCGCCAACTACTACAATCGCTTGCAGATCGGGGCGGTACCACTTGTGATAGAAATCCTTAATCGTTTGGTACTTAAAGGTCTGAAGTAGATCAAGCGTACCGATTACATCTCGTTCAGCATACTTCGAACCCTTGAAAAGCAACCGATTTTTAACATCACGCGCCCTCCAACTTGCATTCCGACGCGTACGGAGCTCTTCCATGATAACCCCGCGCTCGTCGTCAATCTCTTTATCCACAAAGGAGATCTCGCCAGACCAATCGCAAAGTACCATCACACAAGAGTCCAAAAGCCCTTTACGCGTCGTAGGCACATCCGAAATATTGTAGCAGGTAACCTCCTGTGCGGTAAACGCATTCACGTCTGCACCAAACTTCACGCCGTTATGCTCAAGGAAATTCAGAAGCTTTTTGCCCGGGAAGTGTGTCGTCCCATTAAAAGCCATATGCTCGGTAAAGTGCGCCAAACCTTGCTGATCGTCATTCTCCAAGATCGCACCTACATTGTGAATGATGTAGAACTCCGCTCGCTCACGAGGCTCTTTATTCGCAAGGATGTAGTAGGTCATGCCATTCTCCAACTTCCCGTACTTCACTTTGGGGTTCATCGGGAGCGGCATCTTCATCATTTGTTCTATCTGGGCTGCATCCTGGGCATGTAGACGAGGCGCCCAAAACAGTCCAGCAACTACTATCGCTAAGAGGGCGATGAGTCGAAAACGGTTTCTAAACATGGGATTTCTTTAGTTTAATTATAAAACTTACACACAAAGATAGCTACAGAAATTATAATACTTTTGTAGTTGCGTGACGGGGGGATAGAGCGTGATGAAAATCGCTGTAGTTGGAGCTACCGGATTGGTAGGTTCCGTAATGTGTGAGGAGTTAGATCGGCTCTTCAGTATCCCTTTCGAATTGCAACTTGCAGCATCGCCCCGCTCCGTAGGCAAAAGAATTTCGTTCCGTGGCAAGGAACTCACCGTACAAAGTGTAGACGATGTCCTTGCACAAGCCCCCGATATTGCTCTATTTGCTGCTGGGAGCTCCCTCTCGTTAGAATATGCGCCGCGGTTTGCCAACAAAGGCACCTACGTTATAGACAATTCTTCGGCATGGCGGATGACACCCAACGTCCCGCTAGTGGTTCCCGAAATTAATCCGGAAGATCTCAGCACTGAGCAGCACATTATCGCCAACCCCAACTGTAGCACCATACAAATGGTGATTGCTCTCGCACCTCTACGCGATTACGGTCTCAAACGCATACACGTAAGTACTTACCAGTCGGTTAGTGGCTCGGGGATGAAAGGCATCGAACAGCTAAAAGCCGAACGCGATGGACGCCCCGTCACCCTCCCCGCATATCCACACCCCATCGACCTAAACTGCATTCCGCACTGCGACGATTTCCTAGAGAACGGCTACACAAAAGAGGAGATGAAGCTCATCAACGAGCCGCGAAAAATATTCCATCTCCCCGCCCTAGCTATCTCAGCAACTGCCGTACGTGTGCCAGTATGGGGAGGGCATTCGGAAGCTGTCTCTGTCGAATTCGAACACGATATCTCCCCCCACCAAGTCCGAGAACTCTTAGCTCACGAAAGCGCTATTACCCTTTGCGATGATCCCGAAAAACTCCTTTACCCCTTAGCACGCCAAGCACAAGGTAGCGACAAGGTCTTTGTAGGACGTATCCGGCAAGATTTAGCCGTGGGAACAAATGCTATCAATATGTGGATCGTAGCTGATAACATTCGTAAAGGTGCTGCCACCAACGCTGTGCAGATTGCCCAACAACTCTGCAAACTCCTATAAAACGACCCGCCCATAACCGACAGACTAACATAACAAACTAGATAAATTGATGACAATTAAGAACTTGAGCAAACGGTCGCTCGCAATCTACCTCGGCATCGGACTCGTACTGGTCGCCTTCGTAGTAGTTGCGCTCCTGTACAAGAGTCGGGGGCGCAAACACGTACACTCCTCCTTCGATATCCAACCCTATATCTCGGCGTATACCTCCGGGATGATCTCAAAAAAAGGTACCATACAAGTGGTATTTACCAAGGATCTCGCCCCAGAAGGGAAAATAGGGCAAGCGGCAGATTCCGATCTCCTTACCTTGTCGCCATCGGTAAAAGGCGAGCTCTTGTGGAGTAATGCCCGTACCCTCGAATTTGTACCGCGCGACGGATTCGAATCCGACCAAATCTACGAAGTCTGTATTGACCTCGAAGAACTCTTCGAAAATGTACCCAAAGAGGCGCGCGAGTTTATCTATACTGTGCAAACCATTCAGCAACAAGCCGGTTTTGCTGCATCTTACATTCACCTAGAAGCGCACGGATCGAACGTAGAGGCTACTCTAAAAGGTGAGATATCCTTCGCCGACGTAGTTGCTATGGACGACGTTGCCGCTTCGCTCACACTCAAGCAAGGTGATAAAGCGGTAGAAATAAACCTAGAAACCGGGTTAACCGATCGCGATTTCCGTTTCCGATCCGAACCCCTCGCCAACAACCAAGATTGCGAACTTACCCTAAAAGGGAAAAAACTCGATATGAAGGATGACCTTTCGTTAACGGTCTCCTATCCATCGGCATCGCCATTCTCAATTTATAAACATGAGGTACTAGAAGACGAGACACAAACCGTACAACTCTATTTCTCGCAGCCTCTAGACCCACAACAGGATTTCCGTGGGCTCGTCTATGGTGAAGGGCTGCAAGGCATTCGTGTAAAAGTAGACGGAAACCTCATGAATATTTACTTCGGCACCCGTCTAGAGGGCGATTACAAGCTACAGCTCGCCTCCGGGATCCGATCCTACAATGGCGAACGCCTTAATGCCGAACAAAATATTAACATTTCGTTTACGGGCAATAAACCCAGCATTCAGTTCCTACAAGCAGGAACCATACTACCCGCAACCGGAAAGATACAAATCCCCTTCCGCGCTGTAAGTCTGAAAGGCGTGGACGTGGAAGTCTTCCAAATCTTCGAGAGCAATATGGGGCAGTATTTCCAAACGAACTCTTTGTCGGGTAGTTACATCGACGGACTCCGACGTGTAGGACGACGTATCTTCCGTAAGACCATCATGCTGGACGGACTCGCTACCCTCCGTTCCGACAACGTCTACGCCCTTGACCTTAGCCAAATCGTGCAACTCGAACCCGGCGCTATGTACCGTGTAAGTTTAAACATGCGGCGCTGTCTGTCTACATACACCTGCGACGAAACCCCCGAACTCATTCCCATAGAAAATATCCCCACAAATGACGGTGAAGGTTATAACGACTATGACGAATACTATTACGACATAGACTACAACTGGAACGAGCGTAATAACCCCTGTGCAGACTACTATTATGTCTACCTAGGAAAGAAATGGACCAACGTCCTTGTTTCCAACATCGGACTCCTAGCCAAACGAAACGGTAACGCTTCGTTACGCGTTTTTGCTACCAGCATCACCGAAGGGAAACCCCTCTCGGGTGTAGAACTACAACTGCTCGACTATCAGCTACAATCTATGGGTACTGCAACCTCCGACGGTGATGGGATGGCTACTTTTGAGGCTATAGAAGGGCGCGATCCCTTCCTTATTATCGCGCAACAAGGCGCACAGAGATCCTACTTGCCTGTACAACAAATCAACGCTCTTTCCTACTCCACGTTTGATGTGGGCGGGAATCAGCTAAAACGAGGCATACAAGGGTATATCTATGGCGAACGAGATGTATGGCGTCCGGGCGATACCCTCCACCTATCTCTTATCGTAGAAGACAAGCAGCACCTACTGCCCGAGAACCATCCCGTAGAATTTACCCTGCACAATTCGCGTGGGCAACTTGTAGAACGGAAAGTTGTGCCCGGAAACCCCTACAACCTTTACAGCTTTATGCCGGCTACAGGCACCGATGCCCCAACCGGTAACTATACGTTAACCGCTACCATCGGAAAAATGCGCTTCACAAAATCGCTGCGCATCGAAACTGTTAAACCCAATCGACTGAAAGTAAACCTATCTTTCTCCGACGATATCCTACATGTTAACCAAAACTCGTCTGCCGTCATCGAAAGCCACTGGTTGCATGGTGCGCCTGCTCGTAACCTCGAAACAGACGTTACGGTACGCATTTCAGCCATGCCGACCACCTTCCCGAATTACGAAAAATTCCACTTTACCGACGATACCAAACAGTTCTTCTCGTTTGAATATTCTGCCCTTTCCGCCCATCTCAATGCGGATGGCGAACTGCGTACTGCGATTCCCATCCGCAACGTTTCGGAAGCTTCGGGCATGCTCAATGCTACTTTCCGTACCCGTGTACACGAAGATGGCGGCGGATTTAGCATGAATGTAACTTCCAAGAAACTCTCGCCTTTCGATTCCTACGTCGGACTCCTAACACCCGCTTCCAAAAGCTATTACATTGAAACCGATCAGGATCAAATTTTCAAAGTAGTTGCCCTCACAGCAGAAGGAGCGCCGGTTTCCAACCAACACCTAAAGTATGCGGTATACAAGCTAGAATGGGGCTGGTGGTGGGAACACGCCAACAACGACCTCGCCTCCTACGAGAACTCACGATCTGCCAAGCTTATAACCGATGGCGACCTATACTCCGACCGAAATGGCGAAGCGTCCTTCCCCGTGCGTATCGATTACCCGCAATGGGGACGTTATCTGGTGCGAGTGCAAAATACGACCAGCGGACATGTAGCCACACACGTCGTGTATTGGGATTGGCCCGCTTCGCGCGAACGTACAGCCGACCGAATGTTTGCCGACTCGAAAGTCCTAGCCATCACTGCTGATAAGGATAAATACAGTGCCGATGAAACTGCCGAAATCTCTATCCCAACACCCCTCGGCGGTACACTCTTAGTATCTGTAGAAAACGGCGCGGCAGTTCTTAAAAATGAGTGGGTAGAGGCTCAAGCCGGCGAGACGAAGGTGAAGATCCCCATTACCGAGGATATGGCACCCAATGTTTATGCCAATGTTACCTTGCTCCAACCCTACGGACAAACGGCGAACGACCTCCCCCTCCGAATGTATGGCGCTATCCCCCTCATGGTCGAAAACCCCAAATCGCACCTAGAGCCCGTTATTGACCTACCTGCCGAAGTGCGCCCTGAGTCTAAAGTAGAGATTGCTGTAAAGGAAAAAGACGGCAAGCCCATGACCTTTACTCTCGCCGTAGTCGACGAAGGGCTTCTAGACCTCACCAACTTCCAAACCCCAGACCCGTGGAAATTCTTCTATGCACGACAAGCTCTCGGAGTCAACACCATGGACTTGTTCGACGACATCATCGGTGCCTACGCCGGACGCATTGCTGGTGTCCTAAGCGTCGGGGGTGAAGTGGCATACGATGTCATGGCTAAGAGTGCTAAAAAGGAAGAGGATCTGCTCTCGCAGCGCTTTACGCCCATTGTCCGTTACTTCGGTCCGTTCCATATCGACAGCAAAAAATCGCAAACTGTATCGTTCCAGATGCCCAACTACATCGGTTCAGTACGTGTAATGGCGGTTGCCGTTAACGATGGTTCCTATGGCTCGGCAGAAAAAACTATGGCCGTACGCAATGCATTGATGGTACAAGCCAACCTCCCGCGCGTTTTGGCTCCTGAGGAGGATATCATGCTCCCTGTTACCGTCTTTGCTATGAAGGATAACGTCCGCTCTGTGAGCCTAAAACTCGAAACCAACGACCTAATCCAAAATACCGGCAATAGCCAAGAAACAGCATCTTTCAGTGGCACCGGCGAACAAATCGTAAACTTCCGACTGCGTACTACCTCGCGGACGGGGATTGCTCGTGTCAAAGTAGTGGCTGACGGAAACGGCGAAAAAGCCGAATACGAAGTCTTTATCAAAGTGCGGAACCCAAATCCAGAAATCCGTCGTACCGTCGTCAGACGCGTAGAACCCGGTAAAACACTCAATCTCTCAGCTAACGATTTCAACACCGATGCCGTATCTGCAGCGCGTATCGAAGTCAGCTCTTTACCCGCCATCGGACTACGCGACAAGCTGGCATACATCACAGACTATCCGCACGCGTGTCTCGAACAACAAACCTCACGCGCCTTTGTGCAAATGCTCTACCCCGAATTGGCTAAAGTAACGCCTGCCGAAAAGGATACCCTCGAGCGTCAAGTAAAAGCATTTATTGCACGCATCGCGCAGTTTCAACTACCAACTGGAGGATTTACTCTGTGGCCGAATATGTCAATGCCACAATACTGGGCAACGTCCTATGTAGGTCATTTCCTAATCGAAGCAAAACAGCGCGGCTACAAAGTATCGCCAACCATACTTAACAACTGGAAACGTTTCCAACGCGAGGAAGCTAACCGGTGGTCGCCCAAACGGAGCTGGGATAACTCCGATCTCACGCAAGCCTACCGACTCTACACCCTTGCTCTTGCCGGAGCCCCACAGATGGGAATAATGAACCGTCTGAAAGACGTAAAAGACCTCTCGCTCGCAGCAAGATGGAGATTAGCTACAGCCTATGAGTGCGCAGGGGCTAAAAATTCGGCAGTAAAGCTTATCGAAACTTTGGATACCAACGTAACGACCGACGAGTTCACGCCCTTCGGATCGAAAACCAGAGACAGAGCTATGTTGCTTGAGAGTCTCACGCGCCTCCGGAAAACCGAACAAGCCGTGCAAATGCTACAAGATTTAGCCGACAGGCTCAATGGCGACTCGTGGTTAAGTACGCAAGAAATCGGCTACAGTATGCTTGCTATCGCGCAGTTTGCGAAAGAAGCGAAGATTGCCACGGACGGCGTTAAAGGCACGCTCACCATACAAAAAGAACAAACCAATTTGGAATCTGAACTCCCCAGTGTCGCACAAACCTACCAATGGGGGGTAAACCGCTCGGTACCCGATGTTAGCTTTAAAAACACAGGCAAGGGGGCGCTCTTCGTAACTGCAAGTATGATTGGTGTACCGGAGTCGAGTCAAGTCCCAGCATCTGCCAACAACATCTCTTGCGAGGTCTCCTATCTAACTCTCGACGGGAATAGCTTCGACCCCAGTGTTGCTACGCAGGGCAAGGAATTCGTAGCGCGTGTGCAAGTTCGTAACCTAGGCTATGTCGGCGATCTTTCCGAACTCGCTCTTACCTATGCCGTGCCCTCCGGATGGGAACTCCGTAACACCCGAATGGAAGGTGATTCCAATTTCTCGAGCTCACACGCTACCTATCAGGACTTCCGCGACGACCGCGTATTTACCTACTTCGACCTCGCAGCGGGTTCCACAAAGACCTTCTACTTTGTAGTTAACGCCTCCTACCGCGGAAAATTCCAGTTACCACCTACCTCCTGCCAAGCTATGTACAGGAGCGACGTGAGCGCTACTACAGCCGGAGGAGAAATACAAGTGGCGCGTTAATCGCGAGATTTAAGTTATGCGGGAGAAGAGGGACTTCCTAACGGGGAGTTCCTCTTCTTTTTTAGAAAGCAACAAGCGTTCTTTTACACATGCGACAAACGTTACAAGTTTTCGTAAGGGGATGTGTCATAGTATCCACATATTTCTGTGTTACTTGAGAAATTAGAAAAAGCTTTCAAGCCGATTTGTTACATTTGTGACATGACCCGCCAGAAAAGCATCGGCTACGTGGCTATATTCCTATTGCTCGGGAGTTGGATCTTCCTCTTCCCGCAATGTGCTCGACGAGTTGCATTAACAGGAGGAGTGCAAGATACCATTGCACCCTACCTAGTTCGTGCCATTCCTCGGAATCGCACCACAAACTTCCAAGGGCAACGGCTGAAGCTTACTTTCAACGAATACGTAACCTTAAAAAATGCCACCCAGGAGACCTACTTCTCGCCGCCGCTCCGTTGGCCATATGGTGTTGTCCTTCAAGGGAAAAGCCTCCTCTTCGAAATCAACGACACCCTGCAACCAGATGTAACCTATCGCCTCCACCTCGGCGATGCTATACACGACCTGACCGAAGGTAACCCCTACGCAGATTCGCTCTTCTGCTTTGCAACGGGTGCAACACTCGACACCCTCGTGCTGCGTGGGCAAGTTCGTGACGCCCTACTCCACCAACCCCTCCCAAACGTTAAGGTTATGCTCTACCGCGAAAATACCGACTCGCTACCTCGCAAAACTCTACCAAGCTATGTAGCTGTAAGCAATGCTAACGGATATTTCCAATTTGACAATCTCCCGACACACACCTTTAAGATTTTTGCACTGGAGGATGCCAATGCCAATTACCTGTACGACCAACCCAAAGAACGCATTGCATTCACCGATTCCCTGTACCACCCATATCCTACTCATGAACCAGACTCTTTGCTCCCTACCATCCGTTTAGACCTTTTTACCTACGAAAAACCTCCCCTTCTGTTACGACGCGCCGAACGCCCTAAACCCGAGTGTGTACGATGCATTTTTTCGTCGCCCACTGCCGATTCGGTAAGCATCTCTTGGTTAAATCTGCCAACTGTTCAGACGTTCGTAGAGCACTCGCCCAACCGCGATACCATTACCTATTGGCTTACCGATACACCTGCTGCGCTTACCGATACACTACATTTCTGCTTACGCTACAAAGCAACCGATAGCCTACAAAAGCTAAACTGGCGTACCGACACTATCCGTTTAGGTTATGCTTTTGCACAGGATTCCTTACAGAACCCGATCCGGCGACTAACAGATTCCACGCTAAGCCTCCACCTTGCAACTCCCCAAGACGGTATCCCTGCATTCGATAGCCTACTACTCTATACCTCAGCTCCCATAACCACTGTGAATCCTCAACAAATTAGCTTCCGAAGCGATACGCTGCACTACCCTGTCGAGGTGATCCCCATTGCTGATCGCCCACGTCTGTGGCAAGTAAAAGGGGATTGGAAACCGCGAGCAACCTATACTCTACAGATCCTTCCCGGTGCCTTTCGCGACGCATGGAATAGAACCAACGACACCCTAAATATCAACTTCAATACTCTCAACCCTTCGCAATTCGCCATCGTGCATCTAACTGTGCAAAATGCTCCACAACATACGCTAATACAGATACTAAACACCGACGAAAAACAAACCGTCCTCCGAACACTCTCCCTACCAACAGGGCAGCACACCATAGACATCCCCTATCTGCCGCCCAACACTTATACCATGCGCTTCATAGACGACACTAACAACAACGGACTTTGGGACACCGGAAACTATTCCGAACACAAACTCCCCGAGCCCTTGCGCTATTTCAAAAGCAAAACCAACCAGTCGACCTTCGTACTACGCGCCAACTGGGAGTACGATATCGACGTAGACTATCTACAATTGGAGGAATAAACCATGTCGGTACTTGTTAACTTTTCGATGTTTCCCACAGACAAAACGGGCAGTATGTCGCCCTACGTCGCCAAAATAGAACTTGCCATCCGTGCTACGGGTTACCCCTCACAACTGGGCTCGATGAGTACAGTTGTCGAAACACCCACCCTCCCCGAAGCACTCTCCGTAATAGAAGCGGCTTACAAAGCCCTAGAAGGTTGCTCACGAGTCTACGTCAATGCTACACTCGACATCCGTACCGACCGCGATAACCGAATGACCAGCAAAGTAGCCTCCGTAGAAGAAAAAATGGCTAAACTGCAAGCCTAGCCTACTCACGCTTGTCTTTCGTCTTTTGCCATCGTAATGCATCGTCGTTTTGTGCTCTTTGTTACACTTTGCCTCTTGCTAACCGAATTGCAGGCACAAGAACGCATGTCGGATACAATGCGGTATGCAGTTGGGCTACGAGCGGGATACGCCTTCTCAAACATTACATTCCAACCCTATCAAACGCGCGAGGCAGGCAACGGCATCGAGATGGGGCTCGCCTTCCGCATGGCAAAGATCCCCTACCTTGGCATCGATTTCGAACTCGTCTACTCCCAAACCAGCTATAAAACCATTGAGTACACAGCGCGCAGCCCAAAGCATCCCGTAGCACTTGGCGAGAGTCTCTACGCCCGCGACACGTGGCTGCAAATCCCGTTACTACTCAATCTTAGCTTTGACCTAAGTTTGTTGCATATTGATCTGCTCGGTGGCGGATATGCCGATTTCTTACTTACAGAACACCTCGGACGCAATGCCTCGCAACTCGCTGAACAAAAGCTATATACTGCTACCTACAACCGACTGGGAGTCGGAATGGAAGGAGGTGGCGCACTCGGCATTAAAACCTCAATAGGCAATTTTATGCTAGAATACCGAACTTGGTACCGACTCACGAACCTCTACGAGAGGGAACGAATCCCTAAACGCGACGAACCACGGTCCAATGTCCGTAACCAAACTATCGGCATTGCATACTACTACATATTCCACTAATACTCCACGAAAACGAACATGATACAGCGCAGAATACTACTCGCCCTCCTTCTTAGCCTCCTCGTTATGTGCCAATCGATGGCGCAAAAAAACTTCTCGCAGGAGGGGAAAGCTTCTTACTATGCCGATAAGTTCCAAGGGCGTTCTACGGCATCGGGCGAACGTTACGACAAAGCTCAATTTACCTGTGCCCATATGACGCTCCCCTACGGCACAAACATCAAGGTCACGAACCTCGAAAATAAAAAACAAGTGGTAGTGCGGGTGAACGATCGCGGTCCGTTTGCACCAGAACGTATCGTAGACGTAAGTCGTGCTGCTGCCGAAGCCCTCGATATGATTGCTAAGGGCGTGGTAAAAGTCCGGATTGCCATCACTAGTGAAATACCCCCCGTGCCACAAGCCAACACAGAGAAACCCGAAAAATCAGAAACAGAGGTCAAAAAAAACGATGCCGAGCGTGGTATAGCTACAGCCAAACCATCGCGCGTCTTGGACTCTAAACCCGTTGTACAACCTACTCTTATCGAACAAGAACCTACGCCCGCCCCAACAGCAACCGTCAAAGAAACCAGCAAAAACGATCTCTATGCCGTTTCCGTACAGCAACAAACTCCCGCAGGTTTTGCGCTACAAGTCGGAAGCTTTAACGGAGCAGGCAATCTGCTAGTCCGACTCGCCGAACTGCAAACCAGACTCAAAACACAACTCTACGTCCTAACTGTCGAGAAGGAAGGCAACCTCGCCTACAAGCTCCTTTATGGCGTTTACAAGACAAAGGACGAGGCACAAAAAGCGAAAGAGGCGCTCCAGAGCCAAATCCCCGATTGTTTCATTATTACGCTGTAGCTACGGCACTCACTATCCCGCTAAACTGTCATGGAAAAAACTCAAGCAACTGCGCAAACGGTCGTAGTTAGTGGCATCCGCTCTACAGGGCATCTCCATTTAGGGAATTATTTCGGCGCGCTACGCAATTTCGTCGATATGCAGGAATGCTTTCAGTGCTACTTTTTTATAGCCGATCTGCACTCCCTAACAACACACCCCACCCCCGATCATTTGCAGGATGCCGTACGCGACATCCTAACCGAGTACCTCGCCGCAGGGCTTGATCCCAACAAGTGTACGCTCTACGTACAAAGCGACGTTACTGAGGTGATCGAGCTCTACCTCTACCTAAACATGAATGCGTATCTGGGCGAACTCGAGCGTTGCACATCTTTCAAAGAAAAGCTCCGCAAGAATCCGAACAATGTCAATGCCGGGCTACTTACCTATCCTACGCTTATGGCAGCCGATATCCTCATCCACCGTGCCCATGTAGTGCCAGTAGGAAAAGATCAGGAACAGCACCTAGAGATGGCGCGCAACTTCGCCGAACGTTTCAACCGGATGTACCAATGCGAGCTCTTCCCTGCGCCACAACCCTACTTGTCGGATAAGCCACTGATAAAAATCCCCGGCTTGGATGGTGGAGGGAAGATGGGAAAATCGGACGGCAATGCACTTTACCTAGCCGATACGCCCGAGGTAATCCGTAAAAAGGTTATGAAGGCCGTATCCGATATCGCACCTAGCATCCCCAACCAACCCAAAAGCGAACCCGTAGAGAACCTCTTTACCCTTATGAAGCTCGTTTCAACCCCCGATACTGTAGCGCATTTCGAAAACTTGTACAATCAGTGCGAAATCCGTTACGGAGATATGAAAAAACAACTCGCCGAGGATATGATCGCTTTTCTGACTCCTCTCCAAGAACGCATCGCCTACTTCCGTAACAACGAAACCCTACTCCGCAACGTCGCGCAACAAGGTGCCGAAAAAGCGCGTAGCAGTGCCCGCCAGACCCTAGCCCTTGTTCGGGAAGCGATCGGGATTCGTTCGCTTTTCTAAAGCTTCTAAAAAATCAGCATTCCTCTGCGCCACCTTTATCTTTAGTTATTTGGGTTATAGCTTTCTAGCAAATCCTTGTTACCATGAATGCCATCGATGCTATTGTGCGCAGTATCGCCCATCGACAATTTCGTAAACTGGAAAAGAGTTTAGCGACACCTCACGCCACGCAAGCAAAAATCCTTGCACAACTCTTCCAACAAGCACGAGCAACCTCCTACGGACAACAATACCTAAAAAGCAGCGTGGGCAATAGCTATCAACTCTGGGCAAGTAGTCTCCCTATCGTTACCTACGAGGATCTCGAACCCTACATACAAGCCATGCGCACGGGAGCAAAAGACGTCCTATACCCCGGGCGTGTCCGTTGGTATGCCAAATCCTCGGGCACTACGTCTAGCAAAAGCAAGTACATCCCTGTAACAGATGAAGCCCTACAACATTGCCACTACGAAGCAGGACGCGATATCCTAGCTATTTACCTCCAAAACAACCCCACCTCGCGCTTTTATCTCGGAAAAGGACTTACCCTAGGGGGGAGTCATAAAATCGAAGCGACACGCGGCTTAACACGCGATGGAGACCTATCTGCTATCCTCCTCCAGCGCATCCCAAAATGGGCGGATTACATCCGCGCACCATCTCGCAAAGTAGCACTAACTGCAGATTTCCAGACCAAACTCGAGGGTATTGCAAAAGAAACCCTACACGCGCGGATTACAAGCCTCAGTGGCGTACCCTCTTGGAACCTCGTGATGCTGAAATACCTACTCGAGGTATCCAACAAAACAAACATCGCCGAACTCTGGCCAAGTCTTGAAGTATTCTTTCACGGAGGCATTAATTTCACTCCGTATCGAGCACAATACCAAGCACTCATCCCCTCCGAGTCTATGCACTACCTCGAGACCTACAACGCCAGCGAAGGATTCTTTGCAATACAAACCGAGCCTACCTGTTCGGATATGCAACTGATGCTCGATTACGGCATCTTTTTTGAATTTATCCCGATGTCCGATTTCGGATCCACCACCCCACAAGTAGTGCCACTGGAAGACGTAAAAACAGGCGTAAACTATGCCATGGTCATCTCCACCACTTCGGGGCTCTACCGATACCTTATTGGCGATACCGTTCAATTCTCGAGCCTCGCTCCATACTTTTTGCGAATAACCGGGCGTACCAAGCACTATATCAATGCATTCGGTGAGGAGCTCATCATCGACAATGCCGAACAAGCCCTGCACCGCACCTGCGAGCGTACCGGAGCTATTATTGCCGAATATACCGTTGCACCACGCTTTATGGCCGACAACACGCAAGGCGCACACGAATGGTATATCGAGTTTGCGAAGTCGCCTCACGATACCGACGAGTTTGCACAAATCCTCGACGCCGAGCTCTGCAACCTCAACTCCGACTACGAAGCCAAACGCACCAAAAATGTTACCCTAGCACCACTCATCCTACACCCACTCCCCGAGGGTACTTTCATGGCTTGGATGGCACACCGCGGGAAGTTGGGGGGGCAGAATAAAGTCCCACGACTCGCAAATGACCGCACGTACGTAGACGATCTCGAACAATTCCGTACATGCAGCTGAAGTTCGGTAACCTGCAGGAGGAAGAGCTCAAAGCACGCATTGGTGACGCATTCTTTTCGGCATTTGATTGCAACTCCCGTATTGGAAAGATCGACTTTTGTGTTACCCAACCTTCTACACAGCGCAATACAAATAAAAGTGAAGCAACTCCCATTATCTCATTGCTCTGGGCTGAAGCCAAGCGCGGCACTGTAGCAGACATCTACAAACCACTCGTACAGCTAATCCTCACCATCGGCAAAGCTCGCACCTTCGATACCTACTTGCCGCCACCATTTCTTGCTGCTTTCGATGCCGAGAAAATCGCATTCCTCCCGTATCGCGAAATATTGCCCTTTCTCGCGCTCAACGACTTCAACTGGAATGTTACCCCGTCTGACACCTCTTCGCGCGAATTTGGGTTGTTATACGACGCTGTACGCGATGTTTTAGATCGAACCGCCTATGTCTTTCGGTATGATGCGCACGAAAAAGAGCTGCGTGAGTTCATACGCGTACATCTCTCTGATGGCTCCGAGCTCATACAGATCAACAAAAACAACTTTGTAAGTATTTACCAACGTTGGTTAGCTCTGGTGCAACCGAGCATTGATGTTAATTGGGAAGGATTGAAAAAACGTAATATCATCGACGGCGATTTCTTCCTAGCAGATCTCCTCTCCGAAAATAACCAATCGCTTAAAGAAGCGCTCTTCGTACTTCTCAACGACAATCGTTACACCTTTGCACGAAAAACAGATTGTGATGGTATTTTTACATCCAGTGAAATCTTTTTCAAAGACGGGCAAAAGGCACACGCGCAATTCTGGAGTCTCTACCAGCGCCCACCTCGCGAAGAATACTGGGATTATATTATCAAACGTCGAGACCTCCTCGTACCACAAGACATCCGCGAGCGCAAAGGCTCTTTCTTCACCCCAAAAATCTGGGTAGACCTCTCGCAAAAGTACTTAGCAGACGTCCTCGGCGAGAACTGGCAGGACGAGTACTACGTTTGGGATTGCGCTGCGGGCACCGGTAACCTGTTGAACGGACTCACCAACAAGTACAACATCTGGGCGTCTACCCTCGACCAGCAGGATGTCGACGTAATGAAAGATCGCATCCGAAACGGCGCTAACTTGCTCGATTCTCACGTCTTTCAGTTCGATTTCTTGAACGATGAGTTCGATTGCGGCAAACTCCCTACCGATTTACTCGCCATACTCAAAGACCCAGAAAAGCGGAAAAAACTAGTGATGTATATCAACCCACCGTATGCCGAGGCGACAAATGCAAGAACTCCAAGTGGATCTGGAGAAAATCGGAAACATATCTCCAATACCACCTATATCTATCAAAAAGCGCGGAATAGCCTCGGACAAGCCGTAAAAGAACTCTTTGCGCAATTCCTCTACCGTTTATGCCAAGAGATACCAGAAGCCGTTATCGCGCACTTCGCTACATTGAAAATCATTACAAATCCGAACTTTGCAAAGTTCCGAAATACTTTCAAACCCACTTTTCGTGAAGGCTTTTTAGTTCCTGCAAATGTATTTGACAATGTCGTAGGCGAATTTCCTATCGGTTTTTATATCTGGACTCCACCACACGCACAACCCACCACCACCGCGACCTTACAGGTGTACAACCATTACGGAGATTTTCTATCCAATAAAAACCTTTATACTAGTACCTTAGACACTAATCTTAATGCATGGCGGAACCACAATTGGTGCGACGCCACTCCTTGCATCGGGTATTTACAAAACCAAGGGGCAGATTTTCAAAATCAAGGAACTCTCTGTCTATGTGCGCGTACTGCTACTCGTCATTCTACATTTTCGCCACTCAGTGCTCCGACGCTCCTTATAGGCGCCATTTATTTCGCTGTACGCCTTTGCATTCCTCATACTTGGCAAAACCATAACGACCAATTTCGTTACCCTGACAACGGCTGGAAAACAGATCTGATATTTCAATCTAATTGCCTCAGCTTTGCTCTCTTCCATATCAAAAACCGAATAACATCTCGCGAAATCTCCAACCATTTCATCCCGTTTACCGAGCAAGAAGTTAATGCACAAGCCCGTTTCGAAAGCCATTTTATGACCGACTTCATAGCAGGAAAGCTCAACTCACAATCCGCCGCCAAGAACAATACCTTATTAAGCAGGCAGTCTTTTGTACCCACCAAACCACTTATCTTTTCCGCAGAAGCTACTGCCGTTTTCGATGCGGGTAGAGAACTCTGGCGATACTATCACTCGCAACCGAGAGCCAACCCCAACGCGTCGTACTACGACATTCGCGAGCATTTCCAAGGGCGTAACGAAAAGGGAAAGATGAATGCGAAAAGTACTGACGAAACGTACAATCGGCTACTCGCTAATCTTAAAGATGCTATGGAACAGCTCCGTCTGCAGATTGTGCCGAAGGTCTACGAGTACAAATTCTTGATGGAGTGAACTTTAAGTGTACACTTCTAAAAGAAGGCTTATTGCTTTCTAAAAATGCAAACTTTCGCTACCTTTCTATAGAAAAATAGCAGCTGAAGTGATGAATCAATTTTCAAAGGCTTCTATCTGCGCAACCCATGCGGTAGGTAACTTTATAGATGCTTGTGCTGCGGCGTCATAACCCACCATTAACGATTCCGAGATCGTGTAAATCTGTTGCCCATCGGGCGAAACTATAGCCTGTTGCATGGTAAACGCCTTTTCGCTAAACGTAAGCAGCGTCCGGGTATAAATACATACCTCCGAATGCAGGAATATGGGCTGTAGAAAATCGATCTCCAAGTGTGCAAGGATAATCACAACCCCCTCCCAATCCGGAACAGGGGCTAAAAGACCATCGAAATAGTGCAAACGTCCTAGGTCGAAAAATTGCTGATGTACCGAATTATTCACATGCCCTAAGCGATCCACATCCGAAAAACGAATCTGCAACGAGCGCACACTCTTGTAAGGGGCTAAGAAAGTTTGTGGTGCTTGGCGTGCCAAATCTCTATTCATGGTCTAAACATTCAAAACGAGAGTTCTGACTAACAAATTCCGGCACCAAGCGTTTCATCGTACGTACTATAGCAAAATCGTCCTTCGTCTCGGTCGCAAGACGAAGGTCTTCAAAAAGTGGACGTAAACGTACTGGATCCTCACTTGTCTCCTTCGCCCGCAAAATCTTTGGATGGTAGGTCGGAATCGTATTCTCGCTAACATTGAGCATCTCCTCGTAGAGCTTCTCACCTGGACGGAGACCCACCGTTACAATTTTGATATCGCGATACGGGACGTACCCCGAAAGGAGAATCATCTTCTCGGCCAAGTCTATTATCTTTTCGTCGTGCCCCAGATCAAATACAAATATCTCGCCACCTTCACCCATAGTGCCTGCTTCTAAAACGAGCTGACAAGCTTCGGGGATTGTCATAAAATACCTACGAATCTCGGGGTGAGTAATCGTAACCGGTCCCCCCGTCTCTATTTGATGCTGAAAACGAAGAATCACCGAGCCATTCGACCCTAACACATTCCCAAACCTCGTGATAATAAAACGAGTAGTACTCTGCTGCGCAAGCATTTGTACATAGAGTTCGCAAATCCGCTTACTAGCCCCCATGACGTTACTGGGGCGTACAGCCTTGTCGGTACTTACCATCACAAAGCGCTTAACACCGTACTCGTGCGCTAAATCGGCTAGTATTTTCGTTCCCCACACATTGTTAACAACCGCCTCGTAAGGGTGTTCTTCGAGCATCGGCACATGCTTGTAAGCAGCAGCATGAAATACAACCTCCGGCTGGTAACTCACAAAGACCTCACGAACGCGCGCTGGGTCGGTAATATTCCCTAGCACAATTCTAAATGCCGTGTAGTGGTGCACCTCGCGCAGCTCTAGCTCTATATCGTAAAGGGGCGTTTCTGCTTGATCAAAAAGAATAACCTCCCGCGGTTCAAAACGCAAGACTTGCCGCACAAGTTCACTCCCGATACTTCCGGCAGCTCCTGTAATCAGGATTACTTTGTCGCGCAGATAGGTTTCTATCTTTTGCGTACTCAATGCTATAGGCTCACGGAATAACAGATCGTTAATATTTATCTGCTTTACCGACTGAAAGGCAATTTGCCCTTCCAGCCACTTCCGTACGTCAGGCGCAGAGAGTACGTTTACCTGTGCTCGGATACACGTATCATAAATCTTTTCGCGAAGGGGACGCTCAGCAATCTCGTCCGTCATAATCAGTTTCTGAACATGCAATTGCTGCAGTACACTTGATAGGCGATGAATAGAATAAATCGGGATATTTTCCAAACGCAGACCTTTGGTGCGTCGAGTTGTACAAAACAAACCTACAATCTGAATATTAGACTGTAAATCGGCATCTAAGGCACGCTTAATCCGCAAAACATCCTGCTCAGAGCCAATTATAACAGTGCGCGCTTGCCCAGCATCCGTAATAATAAATCCGTAGAAGGCCTTTACCACAATACGGAAACTGATCATCAGGAGGCTCGTAGCAATATACTCGATCAGCAATACACTACGTGGGATAAGCAACACCTCGAGATACGAAAATAGCGTCGAAAAAAGGAACAGTATCGCAAACCCTAGGGTAGTTGTTACCAAAATACGCTCCGCATCCTGTGTAGATGCATAACGAATAATACCCGAATACGTGCGAAAGAAGAACTGAAGCAGTCCCCGTGTTGCCAAAACCAACAGAAAAGGATAGCGCAACGAGTAAATGAGATCGAAAGAGAAATACGAGATCTCAAAACGCAGGGTATAAGCCAGTATCAGCGAAAATGCGCAAATACAAAGATCCAGAACATAGATGAGAATGCGTGGCGTATACTGGTTCAGGAGCTTCATAAGCGTTTTTATGTGACACTTTTCGTTATGCAAATGTACACAATAGAATGCGTTACCTTTGCAAAAGGACTTCATCATGGAGGGAAAGGAGAGACTATGGCACTTATTGCTTCCATTTCCGGGATTCGTGGCACTATGGGCGGTCGAACTACCGACGGGCTCAACCCCTTGACTATAACGCGTTTTGCCTGTGCCTACGCCTTCTGGCTCCGGGGGCGTTGCGGACTCTCGGAGGTAAAAGTTGTCGTCGGACGCGATGCTCGCCTCTCGGGCGATATGGTTAACCGTACCTTAGTAGGTACCCTCTTAGGATGTGGGGTCGACGTACTAGACATCGGCTATGCTGCCACTCCTACTGTAGAAATGGCAGTGCAAGCACAAAAGGCGCACGGCGGGATTGTTATCACCGCTAGCCACAATCCGCGCGAGTGGAATGCACTCAAACTCCTCAACGAGCGCGGGGAGTTCGTCTCGCATGCCGATGGCGAAGCTATCCTAAAAACTGCCGAAGCAGCCGATTACCTCTTCCCGACCGTCGACGAACTCGGTAAGTACACTACCATTAGCGGCTCTCTCGAACAACACATTGCCGCCATCCTCCAACTCCCATACGTCGACGTGGATGCTATCCGTGCGGCACAATTTACAATTGCCATAGACCCCGTAAATTCGGTAGGTGCGATCGCTGTACCCGCGCTCTTGGAAGCCTTAGGCGTTGCACAAGTATTTGGCATCAACATGGAACCCACGGGCGAGTTTGCGCATAACCCCGAACCGCTCCCCGAAAATCTCAAACAACTCTGCGATACTATCCTCACCGAGCATGCGCACGTAGGTTTTGCTGTAGACCCCGACGTAGATCGCCTTGCAATTGTCTCTGAGGACGGATCCCTATTCGGCGAAGAGTATACCCTTGTAGCTGTAGCTGATTACATCCTTTCGCAAAAACCCGGAGCTACCGTCTCCAACCTCTCCAGTACTTCGGCACTACGCGATATCACAATCCTGCGGGGTGGGAGTCACTATGCCTCTGCTGTAGGCGAAGTAAACGTAGTTGCTAAAATGCGCGACGTACAAGCTGTAATCGGTGGCGAGGGTAATGGTGGCGTGATCCTCCCCGATCTCCACTACGGACGAGATGCTTTGGTTGGAATTGCGCTCTTCCTCACCTATTTGGCAAAAAGTGGTAAAACGTGTTCCGAACTCAAAAAGCTATACCCTACCTACTACATGTCCAAAAATAAGATCTCGCTCACCACCGCTGTCAATCCTGATACTGTACTCGACAAAGTACGCCAACTCTTTGCCAACGAACGGATTAATACCGAGGACGGCATTCGTATCGATATGCGCGGAGGATGGATACACCTCCGAAAATCCAATACCGAACCGATCATCCGCGTCTATACCGAAGCCGCATCACAAGAACAAGCCGACGAACTCGCACAAAGCATGGTAAACAAGGTGAACGAAATCCTCTAACTCGCCGCCAATTCTCGTGCAAAAAAAAAGAAAAATTCACTGCTATGCCTTTTGTATGGACTATCTTTTTCCTATTCCTAGCTTTTGTTGCCCATGCTCAAGCACCTGCCGCTCCCAAGATGAGTGCAGAAGAAGTACAAGGTGCTGCTGTTGCCGAGCGTTTTATGAAAAAGATGAAAAGTCTGAAGTCCTTCCGCACCACACTCGCCTTAGAAATATCCTTCCAACAACTAAAAACTCCCCGCAAGTACACAGCTAAGCTTGAAGTCCGCGACCGATGCTTTTATTTTTCGGGTATGGATCTGGAAATCTATTCGGATGGGCAGACTCGTTGGCAATATGCCCCACTACGCAAAGAAGTTGTAATCAGCACAATAGATACAGCCGCACGTTCCCCACTCGAAAATCCGCTCAGCATCTTTTCCGCATACACTTCCGACTTTAAGATCTTTCTACAAGGCGAACGCACCGAAAAAAATATTACCTACTACGATCTCTCGCTCTACCCTCGCGATACCAACCAACCCTATTCACAAATACACCTCTCGCTAAACAAAAAAACGCTACACCCCGTAAAAGCCTCGTACATCGGACGGGACGGCAGTCGTTATATCCTCTCCTTCAGCCAATTTGAAGCAAATGCTGCTGTACGTGCCCATTTCAAACCCAACCTCAAAAAGTGGAAAGGCGCAACCATTACCGATCTGCGTTAAATCCGCCAACTTTAGCCACAAACATCTACAGTCACAACATGCCCAAGGTAATTGCCTCCAAACGCTTTTATCTATTTCTTTTTGTAGGAGTCGTAATACTCGCGGCTAGCCTCCTATGGTGGTACAAACGCCCCAACTGGCTAACAACCCTAAAGCCACTACATGCCCTAAATAATCAGCTATCCTCCATCAGCCTACAACACGGCAACGATACCATTACATTCGACCTAGATGGCAATACTTGGTTAGAGACAAAAACTCGGCAAAAAGCCAATACACGGCGTATCCAAACACTCCGCAACTACCTCCAACAGTTGGAAATCCTCTTCCCCATAACCGGCACACCTCCCGATGAGCTGCTACTACGTCTACAAGATTCTGGTATACACATTACCCTACATCCCGAACATGGGAAAGACGAGAAACTCACCCTCGGTACTAATGCCAACAACGAACTCCTCCTGCTATACCACAATGCCTATTACATGGTTCGGGCAGCAGGTTATGCCCCTACTACACTCCAAAAATTATCTCTGACCCTCGAGGACTGGATAGAACACTCCACTCTCTTTCAGCGCCCCAGCGATATGAGCACCCTTTGGCTAAAAAACGCCAACGATACCCACTCATTCTGTGTGCAGATTTACGATTCTTTACACGTTGGGTTATACGATTTCCAGCAACAGCAAACATTTGGTTTTGATACTGTACGGATGAGCGCTTTTCTGTATGCTGTAACTGCTCTCGAATTGCTTAAAGCCGATACACTATCTGCACAAACCCTGTCGTTGCTACAGACACAAACTCCCCTACTCGAGCTCTGTATCCTACAACGTGCAAAAAACGATACACTCGCCCTACGTCTGTACTGCGGAAATGCGCTCTATCCGAACAACGAGCTGCTAACCGCTATCGGTTATGTCCAAGACCAATACCACCAACTATACCTCACGCCCCTAGTAGCTTGGGATGCGATCCTCACCACGCGCGACGCACTACAGAATCGCAACTAATACCTCAAATTATACAAAAAGTAGTACCTTACACAAGTAAGCAAAAGAGCTCTTACCCTAAAACGCTAATCGCATGCCAACACAAAACTTCATAGATCGAATACGTGTCTTTTGTCGCTCAGGACGCGGCGGCGCAGGAAGTACACATCTACGACGCGAAAAATTCCTCCCTAAGGGCGGTCCCGACGGAGGCGATGGAGGAAAAGGTGGCGATGTAGTAATCATTGGCAATAAACATAAATGGACTCTATTGCATCTCCAGTATTGTAAGCACGTAATAGCCCAAAATGGCGAACCTGGAGGTAAACAACGCAGCCAAGGCGCTATGGGCGCTACGCATGTGATAGAAGTACCTCTAGGTACTGTTGCCATCGACGAGGAAACCAATACCGTAATCGGCGAAATCACCGAAGAGGGGCAATCGCTTGTCCTCAAAAAAGGTGGTCGCGGCGGTATGGGGAACTGGAATTTCCGCTCTCCTACACTACAGACACCACGATTTGCACAACCCGGAGAACCCGGAGAAGAGGGTTGGGTCTGTCTCGAACTCAAATGCTTTGCAGACGTAGGGCTCATCGGCTTCCCGAATGCAGGTAAATCAACTCTCCTCTCGCAAGTCTCCAATGCCAAACCTAAAATAGCCGATTACCCGTTTACCACGCTTGTGCCCGAACTCGGTATCGTTAAATACCGAGACGACTTATCCTTTGTCATGGCAGATATCCCAGGAATTATTGTCGACGCGCACGAGGGGCGTGGCATCGGACTCCGTTTCCTCCGACATACCGAACGAAATGCTATCCTCCTCTTCATGGTCTCCGCAGACTCCGACGATATCGAAACAGACTACAATACCCTCTGCAACGAAATCCGACTCTACAAACCCGAACTCCTCGAAAAACGGAAAGCCCTCGCTATATCCAAAAGCGACCTCATCGATACCGAACGACGCGAACAAATCGAACAACGACTACAGCTCGACATCCCCTACGTCTTCATCTCCGCAATCACCGGAGAAGGACTTATGCCCCTAAAAGATCTCCTCTGGAAACTCCTGCACAAAGACGAATAAACAATGGACGAGCTATTAGCCCTCGACCAGCAACTGTTCATCTTCCTCAACAGCCTACACGCTGCATGGCTCGACCCTATTATGATCGCCGTCTCTGGCAAACTCACGTGGATCCCACTCTACCTCCTGATCGTATATTTGGTCTATCGCAAGCAACAATGGCGAGGCTTACTTTGGTTTGTGGTTTGTGCCGGACTCGTAATTCTCCTAGCCGATCGTATCTCCGTACTCGCTTTTAAGGATATCTTTCAGCGTCTCCGCCCTTGTCACGAATCAGCCATTGCCGACTATGTATACCTCCCCTCCGGACACAAAGGAGGACTCTACGGTTTCGTATCTTCGCACGCTGCTAATACTTTTGGGATCGCCGTACTAACTGCCCTATTCCTTCAAAAACGGTGGGCAACACTCCTGCTCCTAATCTGGGCACTGTGGGTCTCCTACAGCCGCATATACATGGGCGTACACTATCCGGGCGACGTCCTTTGTGGCGCAATACTCGGAGCAGGTATCGCCTCGGCAATCTGGTTGGCTGCACGTGCCCTAAATGCGAGACTTATCGCCCCAAAACGACACTCAAAAACTGCGAAAAATACCTAGTCCCGCCAGTGCAATCCCCGTAGAATAGCCACCCAACGATTAGCATTCGCTTGCAACCCTTTCCTAAAAAAACACAATCCGTATATTTGTGTATGGGTTAATCGGTTGCACACCCGCTGCGCAGCCACAATAGTGTAGAAGATGGGTATACTAGATTTTGTTCGTGGGGAATTTATAGATGTCATCGAATGGGTAGACGCCACGCCCGATACGCTCATTTGGAAATTCCCACGTAGGGACAATGCTATAAAAAACGGCGCACAGCTAACCGTTCGTGAGTCGCAGATGGCTATCTTTATGGACGAGGGCAAATTCGCCGACGTCTACGGTCCCGGACGCTATCAGCTCACCACGCAAAATATGCCTATCCTCACAACCCTCAAATCGTGGAAATATGGCTTCAACTCTCCGTTTAAGGTAGATGTCATCTTTGTCAACACCAAACAGTTCATCGACCAGAAGTGGGGTACCAAGCAACCCATCCTTTTGCGAGACCCCGAGTTCGGACCTATCCGTATCCGCTCTTTCGGAAGTTTCGCCTTCCGTATCGACGAAGATCCCAAACGCTTTATTCAAGAAATTGCAGGCACTAACCCCGATTTTACCGCTGAAGAGGTTGCCGTACAGATTCGGAACTTCATCGTAACTCGCTTTACCGACGCTGTAGCAGAATCGAAAGTACCCGTACTCGATATGGCTTGCAACCTAACCGAGTACTCCGAAAAAATCCAAGAACTCCTCACCCCCAGCGTTGCACAGTATGGTCTGAAACTCACCACATTCCTAGTAGAAAATATCTCGCTCCCCGACGCCGTACAAGAGGCGCTGGATCGCCGTACAAGCATGGGAATCATCGGTGCACAAAACATGGGAACCTATACCCAGATGCAGTTTGCCGACTCCATGGGAAATGGCACTGGCGAACCCGGTGCCGCTGCACAAATGGCACAAAGTATGATGGGAATGGGAATGGGAATGGCTATGGCCGGACAAATGGCTGGCAATTTCCAACAGCAACCACAAATGCCACAACAGCAGATGCCCCCCGCTATGGGTGCCGCTACGCCTCCCCCAATGCCCGGAGCTGCCCCAGCTATTATGCTACATGTTAGCGTAAACGGGCAACAATACGGACCGCTAAATTTCCAACAACTCCAACAAATGGTACAAGCCGGGCAACTAACCCCCACTACCATGGTCTGGATGCAAGGGATGCCACAATGGGCTGCGGCCAACACTGTTCCTGCACTCGCGTCGCTCTTCCCACAGATGCCACCGCCACTCCAATAATTCCACCCACTACAAACAATATACTTAAAGCGAACTAGGATGCCCGAGACATCAAACGATAAACTTCAGTTTCAATGCGACTCCTGCGGCGGACAAATGCAGTACTCGCCCGAAGCACAGAAATTGAAATGTATCTACTGCGAGTCGGAAATCGAAATCCCACATACCGAAGGCGAAATTCAAGAAAATGACTTCGATTTCTGGGTAGAACAAGAAACGAAAAACCCTTTTTATACCAAAGCTCCAGATCAACAAACGAGTACACCTCCGGCGACCGACGCTGAACATTTCAAAGAGACACCCAACGTCCTCGAAGTTACTTGCAAACAATGCGGTGCTACCACTACCTTCGACCCGAACATACAGACGCAAAAATGCCCCTTTTGTGGCACGGCTATCGAAAATAGCGAAGCACACCTGACACACTTCTGGGAACCGAACTATGTAGTCCCCTTTGCTTTCTCACAAAAGAAATGCTCCGAAAATTTCAAGAAATGGATACGTTCCAAATGGTTTGCACCAAACAAAGCGCGCCGAATTGAAGTCTCGCAACAACGCTTCCAAGGAACCTACCTCCCCTACTGGACCTACGACGCTCAAATGCAAGCTCACTACACGGGCGAACGCGGAATAATTCGTATAGAACGCGATAAGGACGGAAATACCCGAACCGTTACCGATTGGTATCCCGTCTCAGGAACCGTAGCTAAGTTCTTCGACGATGTGTTGGTGCCTGCCGTCGACAGCATCAACCGGAAAATACTAACCGCAGCAAAGGATTGGAAAGTCGAAAACTATCGCGTCTACAACCCTGCTTATTTTGCGGGCTTTATAACGCAAATCTATACCGTAAACTTTATCCAAGGCTTTGAATACGCCTACGAAGAAATTGAAGAAACCACGCGAGACCTTGTAACAAGCGATATCGGAGGTGATCGCCAACGTATCAACTCACTCGATATTCAACTCGACGACAAAAAATTTAAACTCCTCGTACTCCCATTCTGGGTTACTTCCTATCGATACAAAGAGAAAATCTACCAAGTAGTAGTAAATGGAGTTACCGGAAAGGTTTATGGCAAATCGCCGGTGAGTGCACTAAAAGTCTTTTTCACTATTCTACTTATTGCAGGAATTATTGTAGGTATCTATTACCTCATGCAGAATTATTCCTAAACCACGAACATCGTAAAAAAGGAGCTCAGAAAATTTGAAGTGACCCCAAAAAGTTGGACAGGTTATTAACTAATTACTTTGTGAAAGAGTTCGGTATTGTACCGGACTCTTTCCT
>CAUTNK010000018.1:0-45585 GCA_963540065.1 uncultured Bacteroidia bacterium | reverse complement strand
CCTCCGAACCACTAGTATTTTCTGCAGAAGCTACCGCTGTTTTCGACGCTGGACGTGAACTCTGGCGATACTATCACGCGCAACCGGATGCCAACCCTAACGCGTCGTACTACGACATTCGAGAGCACTTCCAAGGGCGGAACGACAAGGGCAAAATGAATGCGAAAAGCTCCGACGAAACGTACAACCTGCTACTCACCAACCTAAAAGAGGCTATGGAAGCACTGCGCTTGCAGATTGTACCGAAGGTATACGAGTATGGGTTTTTGATAGAATAACACAACCCCTTACTGTCTTGCCCCTCGCCGCATGGGATTTTCCTCTGTTTTAGACTCGCACCATTAACGGCTCACAACTAGCAAGCGTTCACTCCCCAATTAATTAAAAAAGTGTGGGTAGGTATCTACAGCTCAATGCGAAACGTTGGGATAATGCTCGCACACGCAACAACCCTACATATCTTTTGTGGCAAGGCTCCTTATTAGCCTCAAGTTTTGGACAATTATCGGTTTAATACTTTATGCATCCGTACATCGTGCGCTTCGCAGGGAATGTGTGCTACCATTTGTTCGCGAAAACAAACCCCTACTCGAAAAGCTTGTGGGAGTAGCGGGAAAAGTCGATCGTAATAGCCACGCCCACGTCCGAGTCGTCCGCCTTGGGTATCAAAAGCAACGCCCGGAACAATTGCCATATCTACTTGCTCGGGAGCTATACGAGCAGTTCCGCGAGGTTCGAGGATACCAAATGGAGGTTGTGGTTGTAGACAAATTTCACCTGTATATTCGTAAAGTTCGAGTACATCTCCTGTCACCACAGGGAGGAGCAGCTGTTTGTCGTGCACGTAAGCGTTCATAAACTCGGCAGTAGGTAGCTCGTCGGGCAAAGCCCAATAACAGAGTATAGTTTCTGCTTTGGTAAATTCGGGGAGGCTTACGAGTTCGTCGAATACAATGCGTGCGCGCGCTTGTTTTTCTTCCGAGGTTAGGCGTTGTTTTGCAGCTTTAATGCTTTTCCGCAGCACCTGTTTTTCTGCTATCAGTGTGTTGGACATCTATTACGGAAGTGTTTAGGGTCGATAGTGGGCGTTTTGAAGCAGGAGCTCGTTGCGTAGCGAATCCGAAAAGAGTTGTTCGAGGGTTACTTCTGGGTGGTGTTTTTTGTAGCTGCTCACGATGCGATACCCAACCCAGTTAACCGCCTCGCCGGGCGATTTTTGTCCGAATGCATTGGTAAATGGAGCAGGGCGCGTAAATTGCGAAACGATAAGTTGATTCCGTTCGTAGAGGAGTTGTTTCTCGGAAAGGTATGTCCAGATATCGTTTTCGGCGTTTTCCAGCCATTCTAACTCGGCTTTAGGGCGCTGAAGGATAATAGTATCGCTAAACTCTGTTAGAAGCGTTTTAAGGGCGTATTTTAGCTTTCCTTGGTAGATCATCTGATCCAGAATCGTAGGGCTTGGGTTATTTAACGGAAACTCCGTCGAGATCCAGACCTCAAGAGCCGTGGGTACTATGTAGGCTGGGGTCATCTTAGTTGCTAAATAGCGAGGCATTCCGAGTGCAGTATAAAAGTATGATGCTGCTCCTAGGAATCGATCTAATCCAATGGCAAGTAGTGAGTCGGCAACCAAGATCGAGGCTTGAAAGCCGCTATTGTAGTAGTAAAGCCGAGGTTTGGGGTGATGGGGGAGTTGTGCTGCGAGTCGTTCAAAAGCCGTGTAAAGTGCTTGGTCGGGGGTCTTGCCGCGAAATATGTGTTGAATACTGTCCTCCAAACGACGGATGAGCGTATCGGAAACAAATTGCTCGAAAATATGCCGGGGCTCTTCGTTGGGCGATTGACCGAGGAGTTGTGCCCAGAGTTCGGTACAGTCGGCATAGGAGTGCAGAAGTGTATCGATCCCGTTTGGACTAAAGAGGACAGAATCCAGACGTGGCACGGGGGGATAATTGGCTGCCATTTCCTGCTTTTTGGGTGTACAAGCTTGTTGAAGAAATAGGAGCGCTGCAAAAGGAATCCAAGCAAGAAAACGAACGCTTCGCATAGCAATGTGTTAGTAAACAAATAACTTTAGGCAAAGTTAATAGAATAGCAGGAGCCTAATCCGAAAAAAAACGAATTGCAATGACAGATTTGGAGATTGTACACGGCGCAACCATGCGTCCGATTACCAAAATAGCCGAACAACTAAACCTACCTACGGACGAGATTATTCAATACGGGAAGTACAAAGCTAAAATCCCGTTGCGTTACCTAGATCCGGAGAAAATAAAAAAGTCTAAGCTGGTGCTAGTCTCTGCTATATCTCCAACTCCGGCAGGTGAGGGAAAAACGACCGTATCTATCGGTTTGGCACAGGGGATGAATCGCATCGGGAAGCAAACTACCGTAGTGTTGCGCGAACCTTCGCTAGGGCCAGTGTTTGGTGTAAAAGGTGGTGCTACTGGCGGAGGCTATTCGCAAGTGTTGCCGATGGAGGATATCAATCTCCACTTTACAGGCGATTTTGCTGCTATCGAAAAAGCACACAATCTATTAGCGGCACTGATCGACAACAATATACAGAGTAAAACGCGCTCCTTGGGTATCGATCCTCGCACGGTGAGCTGGCGACGCGTGATGGATATGAACGATCGCTCCTTGCGAACGACGATAGTCGGTCTCGGAGGTACGGCATCGGGTATTCCGCGCGAAACGGGTTTTGACATTACAGCCGCCTCGGAAGTGATGGCAATTTTGTGCTTAGCAGAGGACTTTACCGATCTTAAGCGCCGGTTGGGGAATATTTTTGTGGGGTATACTTACGACAAGAAGCCTATCTACGCCCGGGATCTGCATGCTGAAGGGGCTATGGCTGCGCTTTTGAAAGATGCGGTAATGCCCAATTTGGTGCAAACCCTCGAGGGTACACCAGCGATTATTCACGGTGGTCCGTTTGCGAATATTGCGCAAGGTACTAATTCGGTAATCGCTACAAAGATGGCTATGAGCCATAGCGACTACGTGGTTACGGAAGCGGGCTTCGGTTTCGACCTCGGGGCGGAAAAGTTTATGGACATTAAGTGCCAGTCGGCAGGGCTGCATCCGGATGCAGTAGTGCTTGTAGCTACTGTACGAGCTTTGAAGTATCATGGCGGTCAGGCGCTTAAGGAACTCACAACGCCAGGGTTGGAATACCTTGCTAAGGGTATAGAAAATTTACAGAAGCACCTCGAAAACATGTCGCTTTTTGGTATTTGCCCGGTGGTAGCTATCAATCGCTTTGTATCCGACACGCCCGAGGAACTGACCTTTATTGAGGCAAAATGCAAGGAAATGGGCTTTGTAAGCGTAGTAGCCGATGTATGGGGTGCAGGAGGTAAGGGAGCTGAAACATTAGCATCGACGGTGGTTAAGGTCATCGATCAGTGTACGGCTAAGTTTGCGCCACTGTACGACTGGGCATGGACTCCTGAAAAGAAAATCGAGACTATCACGCAAAAGGTCTACGGCGCTCAGCGGGTGGAGTATACGCCTACGGCGAAAGCGGCTCTTAAGACGGTGTATGATCTCGGGTTAGACAAATTGCCGGTTTGCATTGCCAAGACGCAAAAGTCGCTTTCCGACAATCCGGAACTCCTCGGACGCCCCAAAAATTTTGTAGTAACTGTGCGCGATATCGAAATAGCGGCAGGTGCTGAGTTTATTATCCCTATCACGGGGCAAATAATGCGTATGCCAGGACTTCCGGCAACCCCTGCAGCAGAGAAAATAGATATAGATAACGACGGAAATATATCCGGACTCTTTTAAGCATTCGGATATTTTTTATTGAATTCCTGAGAACTGTGGGTCGGTAATCTTGTCCGGCTGACGTAGCGATTGGGTTGTGTAGTAGGGGAGCATTGCACAATCCGCCACCACACACCAACCCTCTTTTTGAGTTATTTTTTTTTGAAAAAACGGATGACCGCCACTAAGAAAAGACCGTCAAACGAATGCTCTACAAAACAACGTCGTTTACTGATGGCGCGATTCCGAACGCGTTCCCTTTCGGAAAATTCTTTCCCTTTGAGCTTCCGACGCATAATCCCATCGCGTAACTTAAGATCCGTCAAACAGCTACGATTGGCGGCACTATCATACCCCTTGTCGGCGAAAACACGCGTACGCTCAGGGCGCTGGATCTCTTCAGCGACGTTATCGATAACGTCGCTGAAGAGGACAGAGGCGTAGGCAGGATTTCCGGTGGCGTTTTTATTCTTCTTGTAGCCTTTTCTGATTGTTTTTCGCAACCGCTCCCAATCGACGCATTCTTTAATTTTATAGAGAAAGTGGTCGGAGAGTTTCGCGCGCCTTTCTTCGATACACAACTCCACAAAACTAACTTCTCTAGCTGCCTTCTCCTTCATTTTAGCTCCCTTAATTATAGGACTAAGTTACTAAAAATAAATGATATAAGCAGGGTTTACTGTGCAATAAACCCATTATTGCCGGCTATTGCCTAGCTTTGTAGTGCAGACCCGTTACAAACAATTATCTGTGCTAAAAATATTCTACTATGAAACGGATACTATCTTTACTTACCCTTGTGCTCCTGAGCCTTTCGTTCGTGAGTGCCAAGGAAATCATTCGTATGGACGACATCGAGACCTTCCTCAAGAACCCCCTCTACGTCGTGCTCGATAACAACCCCATGTCGGAATGGAGCGTTAAGCTGCGCGATGCCGTCGAAAAAGGATGGACGCTCACCAAATATCAGTTTATCAACGAAACGGAATTCGAGAAACTGCGTGGCGACATGGACAAATCGTTTCTGGTGCGGATCAAGTTCCGTTTCCCAGACGACAAGATTCGTACCTTCTACAACTTCATGACCTTTACCAACGGCTCTGCGGTTAAAGACGTTGTAGATATGCCTGAGGTCTGCTCCCTCCCTCTAGGTTACGAATCGGTCGACCAAGATAGCTGGGGTTACAAACTCCTAAGCTTCGTACGCTTTGCAGAAAAGCATATTAAGCTTATTCACGAGAACCCGAACCTCATCTCGAGCAACCCACTAGATTACTACAACCGAAATATTCCGGATCTCAAAGACAAAGAGCTCTGGATGCGTGAGGCGGATATTGCTCCCGATATGCGATCCATTGTAAAGATCCGCGATGTGTACAAGGGTATAGTTCGTATTGTTAAGGATGAAGACATCGAACAAGCCATTGCCGACAAAAAAGACATCATCTACTTGCACAAAGTAGGACCGGAAGGGACACGCCTACAAGCTCGTATCTACAAGACTCTGATCGGTGCTGCCGATGACCGGATTTACTATTTCGACTACCACATCATGAGTAAAAGTAAAGGCGACGGATTTCTAAAAAAAGACTTTAAGCGTATCCGCAAATAATCGCGCTACAAGCTTACAATAACGGGGAGGCGGTGTTTGCACTACCTCCCATTTTTTTGTGTTTAGAACATCTTTCGTACCTTGCTACAGAAAAACTTCCTAGCACACGAAGATGATAACAGATAACCAAGAGTGCGTACTCCCCCCTATCGGTAAACCCAAAGAAATGACATTCAAAGTCATGGGGACACCCACTACAAACCCGATGAAGATTAGTATTTACCCTAAGCTCCGCTATTGTCGCTAAGTATCTTAACACTTCTTGGACTTTGTCTTGCTATGAAATGCTAAGAATTGACTAAATTTCGCACCTAAAAGAAGAACATTTAACGAGTCTGCTCGTTGTACTATAATACTTAAAAAATCTTCAGAAGATATGAGTGTTTTGGATTATACAAAGCTCGACGCTGCACAGAGTGCCAAGACCGTCGAAGCCCTTGGGCAATTGCTAGCCGATATGCAAATCTTTTATACGAACCTCCGCGGTTTCCACTGGAATGTAAAGGGACACGACTTCTATCAGTACCACGCTTATTTTGAGGAAGTCTACAATACCTATGCGACTCACATCGACGACATCGCAGAGCGCATCCTACAACTAGGCGGTCAGCCCTCATCGCATTTTACCAGTTACCTGAAGATTGCGAAGGTACAAGAACAATGCAGTAAGTGCATCAAAGAAGGCGAAATGATGCAAAATGTCCTACAGACCTACGGTATGCTCGTTGTTGAAGAGCGTGCCATTCTTAAAGAACTAAACGCTGACGATGTAGTAACTGCCGACATCCTTACGCAAATTCTCGTAGAACAGGAAAAAGCGATTTGGATGCTTACTGCAATGCTCGCGAAGTAGTTGAAACAGATCCTCCATAAAAAAAAGCAGATAACCTCTTATGGGTTGTCTGCTTTTTTTTGTAACACGTCAGTAAAGTTAACTACACGCCAACCGTCGGTCTAAAGAGCAAGAAGTTATAATGATTTCATCTTCCACGCCCCTATATTCCGTGTTTCTGGATCAAAGGTTACGCCGATGCAAACAATCTTCTTTTTAGCGTCGAGATAACGATTGGCATAACCCCGTTCCTCGATTTGCGCAAGAGCTTCTTCCGGCGTGCTCGATTTATCTATCTTAAACTCGAAGATATAGATGGCATCTACGGTATGTACCACGGCATCTGCACGTCCGCCCGGACAATGTACTTCGGTTTGCGAGAATTGCCCCATGAGCGAAAAGACTAGGTAGACCGCTACCTCGCCATCGCGTTCGTGGTACGTCTCGCCCTCCTTTATGGTATTGTATGGGATGCCGCCGATGATCGCTTTCAGATGCGTTATGAATACATCGACATCGCCGGCACGTATTGCCTCTAGGAATTTTGCAATTGCTACCCCAGAGTTGAGTACATTCTCAGAATAGCCCTGCAACAAATTTTTCAAAAAACCATAACGGACTTCCTCATTCGGGAATCCGAGGCGATAGACTCCAAGGTCTGACTGGTACTCGCGAATGGTAAGGTAACCCGTTTGGAATAGTATCGGGATCGGATCTTTAGTAGTCAACGGACTGGTTTTCAACCCTGCAGCATCAAGCCTTACCTCGCCCTCTAGGTCTGGAAGAAAGAAGTTTTGCTCTCGCATATACCTAACCAAGAAAGTAGGCGTGCCGGTAGCATACCAATAGTCGCCTAATTCTTTACTATCCAGAACATTAAGAATGCTAAACGGATTGTAGACATGTTCGCCCTTCCCCGTAAACAAGTAGCCATCGTAGCGCTTTTTAAGCTCGGCAAGTGTATCTTCGTAGGTGAGTTCCAATTCAGCAGCAAGTGCTTTCAACTCGGGCGCAAAATTCGACACAAGCTCGGTTTCCGTAATACCACAAATACCCGAGTATTGTTTTTCCATACTTAGGTCTTTGAGGTTGTTAAGTCCGCTAAAAATGGTCAGTTTACCGAAACGCGAGACTCCCGTCAGGAAGACAAAACGAATGTATTGGTCGTTAGTCTTAATGTTTGAATAAAATGCATAGAGTAACGAACGGAACTGCTCGTACAAATCGGGGTTATTCACAGATTGCAGAAGGGGTTTGTCGTACTCGTCTACCAAAAACACCACTTGTTGCCCTGTCTGTTCGTAGGCTCTGCGGAGAATTCCTGCGAAACGAAGCGTTAGAGTATCTTCGCTGGTGGATTTACCGTATAATTCTTCCCATTGATGCAGGTGATAGACTAGTACACTCTTTAGTTCTTCGGCATTTTTGTACTCTCCTGTATTCAAATCTAAGTGCAGTACCGGATACTTCTGCCATGCTTCGCGCTCTTGCGCAGCAGCTAGTTCTGGTTCGCCGTGTTCGAGAAATAAGCCCTTAAACAGCTCTTTTTTTCCTTCGAAATAAGCTTTTAGAGTGGATAGCAAGAGGCTTTTCCCAAAGCGCCGTGGACGGCTTAGGAAGTATACCTGTCCCTGCAGCAAATCTCTGATATATTGTGTTTTATCTACATACACATAGCCTCGATTGCAAATATTATCGAAACTTTGTACACCAATGGGTAAATTTCGTTGTGGATCCATCTTTTCGATCTCGCTTTTGTACTACGAAGATACGAAAAAGCCCGTTGCGCTTAGCATACGAGCATTGCGTCATTCTGCGACCGAACTCATACTCAAAGCGTCAGCGATGCGACAATCGCTACCGCAGCTGCAATATTAAGCGACTCACCGTGTCCATCGCGCCCACGTGGGATAGTTAGGAGTTGATGTGCTTGCTTTTTCAAAGCGTTGCTGAGTCCGTGTCCTTCATTGCCAAACAGAAAAAGAGTAGGGGGCGATATTTTTATTTCTCGTAGTGAGACGCCATTAAGATCGCTTGCAACGATATTGATATTCACTGGCAAAAGAGCTTTCAACTCTTGGAAACTAGCATACGCTACAGGGATATGCGCTACAGAACCCATAGTCGCTTGCAAAACTTTGGTATTGTAGATACTTACAGAATCGGGCGAACAGACAATTTGCTCAAAACCAAACCAAGCTGCTGTACGAATAATGGTTCCTAGATTTCCGGGATTCTGTATCGATTCCAAAAAAAGCGTATACCCCGTACGCGGTGGTTGTAGTTGTGCATACCGTCTGGGGAAAATAGCTAGCACTGGTGTTGGCGATTCGCGTTCTGAGAGCCTTTCCATCTCTTGTGCTGTAACTATCGTAGGGGTGATAGGTAGTTGGTAGGTTGGCTCTGTATCTTTACACACAAAAAGCAGTTCGGGCAAGAAGCCTGCGTCCAACAACTCGCTCACCATTCGTACACCTTCTGCTAAAAACTTCCCTTCGCGCTTAGCTACATGTGCCGAATGCAACGAGCGAACATATTTAAGAGTGGCTTGCGTCAACATTTTTTTGCCCAATCTACACGGTTCGAAAATAGTAACTTTGTTTCAGAGAAAGCCGAGCAAGTGAGTGAATGTCCGTAAGAAGAGAGTTAGACTGCCTACCGACAATAGTAGTTTTCGGCTTAACTCTGGTAAGTTGTCTCCTGGTGGGCTGTAACACATTAAAAAATGTACCACAGGAGGAAAAACTCCTCGATAAGGTTACCTTTAAGGTGGTAGATCCGCCGAGCGATATCAGCGACGAAGAACTCAGTATCTACGTCCGTCAGCAGCCCAATACAAAGCTTTTAGGACTATTCCGTTTCAACCTCTGGCTCTATAATTTGGGGAAAGTAGGCAAAGAAACCGGCATGAGTGGTTGGTTTCGTCGCATCGGCGATCCGCCAGTTATTTTCGATGAAGGGCAAGCATTACGTTCGGTACAAAACATCCGCTCCTATCTCAACAGTCGGGGGTTCTACCATGCCGAGGTTCGCTACGAAAGCAAACCGCACGGTAAGCGTCGCCAAGCAGTCGAATACCTTGTAACATACAATCGTCCTACCCTTATTGATACCTTTCGTACGCTTCTTTACGATAGCATTCTTACCCCCCTTTATATGCGTTACCAAAGCGAATCGCTGATATCGCCGCGACATCGTTTGGATAGCAAGGTATTAGAACGCGAACGTCAACGTTGGGAACAAATCTTTCGCGACAATGGCTTTTATAATTTTACTGCCGACCAAATCGGTTTCCTAGTAGATACTATCGGATCGCCCTACCGTGCACGACTTACACTCCGCTTACCGAACGATACGCTGCAGGCTCGACAACGCTCTGCAATGCAACGCTATATCCTCGATTCGCTACAGATCTATACCCGATACGACCCACTTTCCCCTACCACCGGAAATAAAGATTCGTTACAAGTCCGTTCACACGATGGCCTTTATTATTACTTCCCAAAGTCGCCCGGAATTCGATTAAGTACCCTTTCTCCACTCTTACTTGTGCGTCGCGACTCCTTACTCCGAGTCTCGCAGATTAACAAATCGCAACAAAATCTCCTCAACTTAGGTCTCTTTCAGAATGCCTCTTTTCAGTTGCGTCCTTCCAACAGTTCCCCCCGCCCGTATGGGACAGATACTGCAGCACACTACTATCCCGTTAACTGCGATGTACGGCTTACACGCTTCAAACTTCACGATTACCAATTAGGAGGATTCCTAACAACCTCCGGATCTCTAGGCACAGAAGGGAGTCTGACCTACCGGCATCGCAATCTATTTTTAGGAGCCGAGCAACTCGAAATACAGTTCCGTGCACAAGCAGAAGCCATACTTAAGAAAACTGCCATCGGTTTCAAAACTGCATTAGATCTCGGATTGCGAGTCTCAATCGCTTTCCCGCGCTTCTTATTACCCTTCCGGAGTAAGGAATTTGTCCGACGATACGCTCCCATAACCCGTTTTCTCGCCTCATACAACTTTCAACGCCGACCTTACTATCGCCGAACTGTTGTTACAACCTACCTATCCTACAACTGGAACGGAAGCTCACAGACCTCTCATTCGATAATCCCCCTTGAGGTTGACTTTATAAAGATCTTTGCCATCGATCCTGTATTTTCCGAACGAATCCGACAAACATATCTTGCCAACTCCTATATCAGTCAAATCATTCCACTAACAAGTTATAGCTTCTCTTATGCGAGTGCTGACAAACGCGCTATTTTTTCTACCACACTTCTCAGATGCAATATAGAATTTGCAGGAAATGGACTTAATTTGCTTGGTAGACCGCTAAAATTCCAAAAAAAAGATGGGGTCTATCAGATCTTTGGGCTACCCTTTGCGCAATATGTCAAAGGCGAAATCAACTATTCGGTACTCTATCGCCCCAACCGTTACCACTCGCTGGCAAATCGTGTCTTCCTAGGGATAGGTTATCCATACGGCAACTCGCGCGCACTCCCTTTCGAGAAACGTTTTTACGAAGGCGGTGCTAATGGCGTAAGAGCTTGGCATGCTCGTGACTTGGGTCCCGGCTCTTACAAGGATACGCATTTCGCTTTCCCGAATCAGACGGGTGACCTGAAATTTGAGCTAAACTTCGAGTATCGGAGCTGGTTCTTTTGGAAATTTGAGTCGGCACTCTTCCTAGACATGGGCAATATTTGGGCTATTCACCAAGCCGACGAGCGTCCCGGTGCCGTTTTTGCTTGGGATCGCTTCTACAAAGAGATTGCCATCGGCTACGGTGTTGGCTTGCGTCTTAACTTGGGTTTCTTTCTGATTCGTCTGGACATGGGCGTTAAACTCTACGATCCGAGTATTGTGGAAGGCAGTGCTAATGCGCATTGGATCCCCATAGAACGCGATTATGAGTCGAGCGATATGACCCTACACTTCGGCGTAGGATATCCGTTTTAGTAATCCATTTCGTATCCGACGAAGTAAGACAAGTGCAATAAAGGCTATTTATTTTCCGTTTTTTGCTTAGTTTGTGGTCTTTTTCAAAAAAGGGACGATAGTGCTGCGTAGGATCATCTACTGGGGAGGGCGCTCCCTCTTATTGTTTTTTTTGTATCTGCTGGTCGCTCTTAGCCAACTTTGGGCACAAAGCAAGACGGTTCTGAATCGTCCTCGCAATGAGGAACGTTTTATTCGTTTCGGGATCGGAATCGGACTCAATGTGATGGATTTCCGTATCTACAACTCTGGGCACCTATCGCAGCCGCCACTGTACGATTCTACACAATTTTGGGCAACTACCGAACGGATACATCCGGGTTTTAATGTGAATGCCCTGATGCGTTTTCGCATCAACAACAATATGCACGTCCGTATCCTACCCGGAATCTGTTTCGGACAGCGAGATCTAACCTTCTATAACGTAGGGCGTACTGCAGATCGCGATTCCGAAGACATCCGAATGCCTATCGAGTCCTCGTATATCGAAATGCCTATCCTCTTTTGCTACTCAGTACCGCGCCATTCGAATGTACGACCGTATGTATGTGCCGGTGCTAATATTCGTGCCGATATGGCTGCTTTCAAAAAGCTTAAGCTCGAAAATAAACAGTACCTCCGTCTCCAGAAATTTGATGTCGCCTACGAGATCGGTTTTGGGATCGAATTCTATTTCTATTACTTCAAGATGGCTCCCGAACTGAAATGGTCTGGCGGTTTCCTAAACGCCCTCGCGCCAGAAATGGCAGACGGTAAGGAGCATTACTACAAAGCCCTCAAAAATCTGACCTCGCAAATCTTTATCCTCTCGCTTATTTTTGAGTAGGTTGTTCGTATTATGACGAAGGCTTACGATATCTGCAATCTTTTCCCGTTTCACCTTACACCGCGCATTCAGAGTGAGGTCTTTACCGAAGAGATCGCACAGCTTTTCAGTCGCGATGAACACATCCGCCTCTACCAGCTCACGGATCTTGCCACACAGATAGCCGAAATCCAGGCAAGCCAAACACCACAATTCCGAGTCCCCTATCACCTGATACTAAGTGCCGACCATGGCTTTGTACAATCACGAAGTCACGGCAAAGCTTCCGCCTCGCTTCTCTGGGCAACAAAAGTAGCTCGGGGTCAATACTTTGTAAACTATCTGTGCCATACTCATGGCTTTGCACTCCGAATAGCCAATGCTGGGTTAGCGACTCCTCCCAATCCGGCACTTGGGCTAGTAAATGTAAGTGCAGGTTATGGCACAGCTGATTTCTTTTCGGGTGATGCCATTACCATAGACCAACTCCAGCGCTGTGTGGATAACGGACGACAGTTGGTGACAAACATAGTAGCACAGGGTTGTAATATTCTATCGTTAGGGTTTCTTTCGCACGGGACACGTATTGTCGCCGCACTCTGGGCAGAACATCTACTCGGCATCCCCCTTTATGCATCGCTTACAGAAGCACGCATGCAGGAATGGACACCGCTGGGGATTACCTATACCTCGCTCTACGAACATCTGGTAGAGGTGCGAGAACGCCTCACGTCGCTAACCGACATTCTACTCCACTACGGCGGCTTCGAACTTCTGGTAGCCATAGCTGTTATTCTACAGGGTGCAGAGCTTAAAATGACGTTGCTCGTAGACTCCTACCCGATCCTTGTCGCACTCTACGTAGCTTATCTTATAGCGCCGGAAGTTCTGGATTATACCATCCTCACCCATATGGAACTTTTGGAGGGAATGGAAGTCCTCGCTGCACGACTCGGGATCCTACCTGTCCTACGTCTAGGGCTTTCTGCTTCGGAAGGCATCGGAGCTCTTGAGGCCTATGGCATTATCAACAGCGCCCTACACCTATTAAGCAAGCAAACCGAAGGGATTTTACGTTAGAATGAAAGTCTATATTGTACGACATACTTCGGTAGATGTCCCCTACGAGATCTGCTACGGACAGACCGACGTTCCGGTTCGTGAAGCAAGTTTCGAAGCGGAGGCATCGCAAGTTAAAGAGCGATTAGTGGGCGCGACTTTTGATATTGTGTTCACCAGTCCACTTACGCGTTGTGTGCGTTTAGCCACTTACTGCGGTTATGCCGATGCGGTGCGCGATCCGCGTCTTATGGAGCTCGACTTTGGCGACTGGGAATGGACTTTCATCTACGACAATCATTCCGCGGAGGTTCGTCACTGGTTCGAACATCAACTTACCCAACGTGCCCCCAACGGCGAGTCTTTTGTGGATATGCAAGCCCGATTGAAGCATTTCCTCGACGAGCAACGTGCTCGCGGATTTTCCAAAATCTGCCTCTTCGCGCACGGCGGTATACACTTATGTGCACAAATGCTACAGGGCACTACTTTCGATAACGACATCTTTATGCACTTGCCTCCCTATGGCAGTATTGTAGAATATGATTTCTAGAAAACGGATCCTCTTTCTAAGTTTTGTTGCGCTGTGTTTCGGGTTACCAGTTCACGCGCAGTTACACGTCTTTCCCGAATCTTATCATCGCGCTATAGCGTGGCAAACGCGAGGTTGGCACAAAGCTGCTGTACAAGTCTTTGACTCCTTGCTCGATAAAAGACAAGACCCCGAATACCTCCGCAATAGCGTACAAAGCTATTTAGCGCTTCAGCTCCCTGACAGTGCACAAAAGCGTATGGAACAGTATCCGCTGCAGAAATATCCAGCGTATGCACTCCTAAAAGCAGAGATTGCTTGCTATACAGAGCAATTTCAAGAGGGAATAAACTCATTAGGTATTTACTTACAAAACCGGTACAAGCTCTCCGAACAAGAACTGATGCGCGATACGTTGCTCCGCCCGTGTCAGGAGACCCCTGCTTGGGATTCTCTTTGGCGGCAGCAATACTATACCTCCGAACAACAAAGTCTGAACTATCTAGAATACCTAGCCTACAAGGGCGACTGGCAACTTCTGCTCGAGGAATTGGACGGTCAGTATGCACGAAATGCTAAACGCCACGAATACGCCTACCTACGCGCTCTTGCCCTACGCGGCATTGGTGATCTAAAAAGCGCACTCCTTGCTGCGGAAGTAGCTACCGATCAGCGTTCGCACGACGTTCGGTATGGTATGCTCCGCGCACAACTTATGCTCACCCTAGGGTATAAACGACAAGCAGAAGCACTGATTCTCGACCTACAAAAACGCGATAAATTCAACCCCGCCTTTTTACCGCTTCTAGCGCAGACACAGTATGCAATCGGTCGTACGGACGCCGCCTATGCCACGGCACTGCGCTACCTCGACTACTATCCACAAGATACCGCCGCGCTCTACTGTGCTGCATGGTCAGCTGCCTCGAGCAAACGCATTACACAAAGCTTAAACCTCATTGCGAGGCTTTATCCCCTAGCTGACATGCCAATGCAAAACTCACTGCAACGCCTACGAGCCGACCTCTTGGTGTGGCAAGGAGACTACCGCCAAGCTCTGGTCGACTACAAAGAAGCCCTTACACACACACCGCAGGATACCCTCTTACTCCGGCATGCTGCCGAAACCTGCTTTGCACTCCGCGATACGGTAGAAGGCTGTCGGTTAGCCCAACGTGCACAAGAAGTCGGTCATCTGCAAATAGATCGTTTGTTGCGACGCTATTGCACAAAATAACTCTGGCAGCACGCACTCTGTACTACACCAAAGACAAGAGTTAACCTTACGCATAAATCTTCTAAACAATAAGCCCCCTACCTATGCGTTTTTAGAACAGAAATCTAAAGAGACATGAGTATTCGGCACCTAAAATATATCCCCGTGCTATGTCTGACGGGGATTTTGCTCCCGTTGTGGAGCTCTGCACAAAAAGGCGAGACCTCTATCCACGAAATCGACGGAAAACGGAGCAATATCAACGGAAGTAAACGCAATATTCTACATCCGGCAGTCCCCCTACTTTCTATTGCTCCAGATTCGCGTTCCTCCTCTTTGGGCGATGCAGGTTCTGCCTCTGAACCCGACGTATACAGCCAGCACTGGAACTCGGCAAAATATGCGCTAATACCCAAACAGTGGGGGATTGCTGTATCGTACATCCCGTGGTTGCGCAAACTTACCAACGAAATTAATTTAGCCTATCTGGTAGGTTACTACCGAATTGATAAGATGCAATCGCTCTCAGCATCTTTACGCTATTTTTCTATGGGGCAAATGACTTTTACCGACGAAAGAGGAAACAAGCTCTCCACACACAACCCTAACGAATTTGCCATTGATATAGCTTACTCGCGACTCTTTATCGAAAATTTCAGCGGGGCGGTTGCTTTCCGTGTCATACGCTCTGATCTCACGGGGGGCTTCTCACAACAGAATAGCATAGGCTCTGCCAAGGCGGGGATGTCTTACGCTGCCGATATTGCCCTCTACTACCAAAATTCGTTGAAGCTAAAAGTTTTCCCTGCTGAGTATGCTGTCGGTTTCTCCATTACCAATATCGGCTCCAAACTCTCCTACAACGATGTGTACAAGAACTTTATCCCGATTACCTTACGCCTCGGTGGGCGTTTCTCTGCTGACGTTGACTCCTACAACCGCATCTCTGCTATTCTCGATGCATCCAAACTCCTCATTCCGACACCGCCTATTTACGATCGCGATCGCAATATCCTGAAAGGGAAAGACCCTGACGTAGCGGTCGTATCCGGCATGCTACAATCCTTCTACGATGCGCCGGGGGGGGCTCGCGAAGAATTCCAAGAAATCTACTGGGGAGGCGGCGTAGAATATTCTTATGCTAAACAATTTGCCCTTCGGTTGGGTTATTTCTTCGAACATGAAGAAAAAGGCGGACGGCAATACTTTACCCTAGGTGCGGGCGTTACTTACAATATTTTCGGCTTGGATGCCTCGTACATCATACCCAGTGCCGGCTTCAATAGCCCACTTGCTAATACTATGCGTTTCTCCCTTGCCATAAACTTCGATAGGCAAAAGGGTGCTAAGAAACGGAGTAGAAAATAATCTCTTGTCGTAGGGATCAGTCGTGTTCTCTTTTCGGATCGGGAGTGGTTACGATGTACACCGCCTAACAGTCGGGCGCCCGCTCGTGTTGTGTGGCGTACATATCCCCAGCGAATATGGCGAGGAGGCGCACTCGGATGGAGATGTTGCTCTACATGCCCTCTGCGATGCCATGCTTGGAGCTTTAGCCCTCGGAGATATCGGTCACCTCTTTCCCGATACAGATCCCCGTTACAAAAATATAGATAGCCGTATCCTTTTGCGCGAAACATATAGCCGAGTTGTAGAGCTGGGGTGGCAAATCGCAAATACCGATCTCACCATCCTGCTACAAGCACCTAAATTAGCACCCTATATCAATGCTATGCGCAACACACTTGCAACAGATCTTAATCTGGACATGGCACAAGTTAGCATCAAAGCAACAACTACCGAGCGCTTAGGATTTGTAGGACGAGGCGAAGGGATTGCTGCGGAAGCTGTTGTACTCTTGCAAAGAGTACAATAAATATAATAAAGGGTAATACGCCGCATCGCGCAAACTGCCACTGTAGCTGCGATCTCTCAGGCAAGCATCCCACCAGCAAAACTCCCCCTAATGCTTAGATAAGCGTAAATTTTGTACATTTGATCTACATAAGTTCTTAGATCATAACTATCATGGCATCGCCCTATCGTGTAATAACTCTCAACCAGTTTATTATAGATCGCCAAGCGGATTTCCCATACGCTTCGGGCGAGTTTTCGCGTCTGCTTTACCACTTAGCAGTAGCTGCCAAAATCGTAAACAAGAAGGTAAATAAAGCCGGACTCGTAGATATCCTTGGTGACGCTGGATCGGAAAATGTACAAGGCGAAGAACAAAAAAAGCTCGACGTCCTTGCCAACGAACAGTTTATTCTGGCATGCCGAAATAGCGGCGAGTGCTGTGGTGTAGTTTCGGAAGAAAACCAAGAGTCGATTATCTTCGATACAGATCTTGCTAAAAATGGCAATTATATAGTCTGTATGGATCCCTTAGATGGATCGTCCAATATCGATGTTAATGTCTCGATTGGGACTATCTTTAGCATCTATCGTCGTACCTCTCCACGTGGCGAAGTAGCCCGCGCAGAAGATTTTTTACAACCCGGACGTATGCAATGTGCCGCTGGTTATGTGATTTACGGAAGTTCGACCATGTTGGTCTATACTACCGGAAGCGGTGTGTACGGTTTTACATTAGACCCCAGTATTGGCGAGTTTTGTCTCTCGCACGGAAATATAACAACCCCAGAAAACGGTACCATCTATAGCACAAATGAGGGCTATCTCCAGCAATTCTCCAAAGGACTACAAACCTACATAGCCGATTGCCAAAAACACGATCCTGCACAGAAGAAACCCTACAAAGGACGCTATATAGGGTCGCTCGTGGCCGATTTTCACCGCAATCTCCTCAAGGGGGGGATCTATATCTATCCTGCCACAGAAAGCGCCCCTAAAGGCAAGCTACGCCTCCTGTACGAATGCAACCCTATGGCTCTACTTGCCGAACAAGCTGGAGGCATGGCAACTAACGGCAGAATAAACATCTTAGATATTCAACCCACCTCGGTACACGAACGTACTCCTCTTTTCATTGGTTCTAAAGCTATGGTACAAGAGGCGATGCAGTGTATTGCAAAACACGATCCACAAGAATAGGATTATTGCAAAATACGAATGGCAAAACGTACCAAAATTGTAGCGACCCTCTCAGGGTTACGCGCCCAAGAAGGTTTTGTGAAACAATTGGTAGAAGCAGGAGTAGATGTCTTTCGACTGAATACTGCCCACCAATCGCCCGACGAGATGGGCAAGATGATCGATCAGCTCCGCCTCTGGAGTCCGAATACTGCACTACTCGTAGATACCAAGGGTCCCGAGTTGCGTACCGTCCCTAACGGTGACGATCTAGAGGTTCGTGCAGGCGAACCCATCGAGCTCTATGGAGATCTCCAAGGCATCTCGCGCGACAATAAACTCTACTTGACCTCCGATCGCTTTTTGGAAACTATTCAGGTAGGGATTCATGTGCTGGTGGACGACGGATCATTAGAACTACTTGTCGTCGAAAAGGGGATATCCTCCGTAACCTGTCTTTCGCAAACCGACGGTATTATCAAACGGAGAAAGAGCGTAAACATCCCAGGGGTTCCCATCGATTTACCAACCCTAAGCGAACGCGACGAAAAGTTCCTGTGTGTGGCTGCTACCAAACGTGTAGAGTTTATTGCGCACTCCTTTGTGCGTACCCGCGAAGACATTCTACGTGTGCAGGACTTTTTACGCTCGCAGGGGAGTAATGCCAAAATCATTGCAAAGATCGAAAATCAGCAGGGTATCGACAACATCGACCAAATCCTCGACCACGCCTATGGGATTATGGTAGCACGCGGAGACTTAGGAATCGAAATCCCCGGTGAGTGCGTCCCCCCCGCCCAACGCATGATTGTGAAAAAATGCATCGAGAGTAAAAAGCCCGTGATTATTGCTACACAGATGCTCCATAGTATGATCGAAAATCCAAGACCCACACGAGCGGAAATCAGCGACGTAGCCAATGCTATCTATCAGCGAACCGATGCTATCATGCTGAGTGGCGAAACTGCCAACGGGCGCTATCCCCTCGAAGCCGTACAAACTATGGTGCGCATTGCAGAAGAAATTGAAAAACATATCCCAAAGGATCTTGACCAAAAGCTCCATCGCGTCAGCAATCCACTTACCGAGACTCTAGCACGGGCTGCAGTACGTGCTTGCGAAAGTATGCCTATACGCGCTATTATTGCTGATACACTTACGGGGCGTACTGCGCGTTACCTGTCGGCTTTTCGTGGGCAGATCCCGGTATATGCCATCTGTTATCGCGAACATGTAATGCGCGAACTCTCCCTCTCCTACGGTATCAAACCCATGTACATGGAGCGGCACTCCTCACGCGATGCCTTTATTACAGCGTCTCTCCAAACACTCCTTCGTAAGGATAAGATTAAACTGGACGACTATATCCTGCTTCTAGGTGGTAGCTTCGGGGTCACCAACGGTGCCTCCTTTGTAGAAATATGCCAAGTTCAGAGTATTTTAGAAACTATAGCAGATTAGCATGAGCATACTTGCCCTAGATGGGCTCCACGTCGGGGATCTCGAACTACGACGCACCCGACGTCCTATCGAACTCTTGGATATCGCCACCCTTTACCGGACATCTTTCCCATTTACCGAACGTAGAACCGTGGAAAGTATGGCACAATATCTAACATTACCGAGAGTGTGCTTTTACCGACTATTTCGTTCGGACAGTTGTGTGGGAATGCTACACCTCTGGATCTTAGAACACGTAGTCTATGGCGAGCATTTTGCTATAGAGCCTCACTTCCGGAATCAGGGCTACGGGAGGCAAATTCTACGTATGGTACTCGATAATCTGGAAAAACCTATCCTCATAGAGGTAGAACCCCCGGAAAATGAATTAGCAGCGCGCCGGCTAAACTTTTACGAACGCGAGGGCCTCTTCGTTGCCAAAAAGGACTACATACAACCTCCGTATCAGAGTGCCTCAGCCGAAGTTGCGCTGTACCTCCTCTCCAACGAACCCAATACCGAAACTCTACATCTCACAAACACTATTGCCGAGTTACGCGAAGTGGTATACCATTGTCCAGACTCTATAAACAAATAACACTCCGCAAAACTATTCTACTTGCTAATGCCGACACTGGTTACTGTTCGTGGAGTTTCTAAAAGCTACGGGATGCTCAGCGTACTCCGCGATATTAATCTTACCATTCCGGACTCTAGTGTTGCTACCATTGTCGGCGCTTCGGGTGCTGGGAAAACGACTCTTTTACAGATATTGGGTACGATGCTTCGCCCAGATAGTGGAGAGGTGACCATAGGGGACACTTCTATCTTTAATCTTGAGGGTAATAAACTCTCTCGATTTCGAAACCGGGAAATAGGGTTTGTCTTTCAATTCCATCACCTCTTGCCCGAGTTTAACGCTCTAGAAAATGTTTGTATCCCCGCTCTTATCCAAGGCATTCGTTTTTCACGCATTCGTACACGTGCTGCCGAATTACTCGATTTCTTAGGTCTTAGCGAACGAATCCATCACAAACCTCAACAACTCTCGGGAGGTGAACAGCAACGGGTAGCTGTAGCTCGTGCCCTCATCAACCAACCTCGCATTATACTAGCCGACGAACCCTCCGGAAACCTAGATACCCACAATAAGGAAGAGCTGCACGCGCTCTTTTTCAAACTACGCGACGAATTCCAACAAACCTTTGTCATCGTTACCCACGACCCTCAACTTGCACAACAAGCCGATCAGCAGATCCACCTAGCCGATGGACGGATACTAACCTCATAATCGTAGACTATATGGCGAAAGGACATGATTATTTCCGCTTCAAACAATTTATCGTACAGCAGAATCTCGACGTCATGCGCGTCAATACCGACGGAGTCCTACTCGGTGCATGGGTTAGTAACGTAGCTGACAAACAGATTTTAGAAATCGGAACGGGGACGGGTGTAATTGCTTTACAACTACTCCAGCGTGGCGCAAAACATGTAAGCGCTATCGATATAGATGCACAAGCTTGCGAACAAGCACTACGTAATGCCGAAGCATCGCCATGGGCAGAACAAATGACCGTGCAACAGCTCTCTTTTCAGGAATATGCCGAACAAGCCGATGCGCCCTATGAACTGATTGTTAGCAATCCCCCTTACTACTCGGCTTCGCTCCATTCGCCCAATGCACGTCGGAACCAGATGCGACATGCGGATACACTCAGCACGGAGGATCTGCTTCAGGGGCTAGAGCTTTGCTTAAGTCCCGAAGGTCGTTTTGCAGCTATTTTCCCACTAGCCGAGGGGAGTCTCTTTATTGCGTATGCGGCACAAAAGGGTCTATACTGTTCCAAACAGGTGGAAGTAGCCGAACAACCCTTTAAACCCCCAAAACGCCTCCTTTGCGAATTTCAGCGAACTGCCGTCATACCAAAAAAAACAGCGCTCTACATCCGCGATACCAACGGAAACTTTTCCAAAGAATATAGAGAACTTACCAGTCCGTTTTATCTCAATTTCTGAGCATTCGCAGCACATGGTAAAAAAATAAGAAACCAAGGTTTATACTATTTCTTCCTAGAAGAGGGTTATAATTGCATAGATGCTTATCCGGTGTACCAGCAGAGGCATAGAATGTGTATAGATTACCGAAATAGGATAAGCTAACAAGTAAATCTATAATTTGAAGTGGAGATCGCAACAATGATATTAAAAACAAGATGGTTCAAGAGTTTATTGCTCATCTTTGTATGGCTTACGACATGGGGCGGAGTCGCACGAAGCGAAAATTTTATCCCTGTTACCATACAAGAACCTGTAGAAAATGGTCGTATAGACCTATTCCAAGTAGTACTTGATGGCGAAGGCGAGATCAAAGATATAGCCTCTGTACCACTCACGCCCCCCTACAAGCTTAATAAGGGAGAAAATTATGCCATCCGTTTCTTCCCAGATAAGGGATATGCGATAAACGAACTTATAAGCCACAATAGTAAAAACGACGGGACAACCGATAAACGGATCCTCAAAATAAAAGATCGTAAAGACAAATACGGAAAGATTGTTTATAAATACTCACTTATCCGTTACTCAGAAACGACCCCCATAATTTCTAGCAAACTAGAAGCAAAATTCAAACAGGAAGGAGCAACAATAACATTCAAAGAACCTAATATTGACGACGGAAAAATTGACATATTCTACGTCTGGAATGGAAACGATGAAACCGTAAAATCGAACGATGTCGTACCCCTAAACACCAATATCTTTGTTACCCTCACTTCGCTAAAACCCAAAAAACGCCCTGAAGTAACCTACAAATATACCGATGAGTCGCAAATCTATACCATAGACCTCAGCTACGACGAAAGCAAACGACTCTGGGTCGGTGTTTTCCAAACAACCAAACCGCTTGAGCTCATGATACGCTACGTCCCAGACGTAGTCATGGTTACATTTATTGCGCCTACTACCGACAAAGGGAGCATGGAGATTACCTACCCCCTCGCCGGTCAGACAGAACGCTTAGTAATCTCCGGAAATGTTCCACGCGGTGTAGAAATAACAATCACTCTCATAAAAAAGAACGAAGCACAAGAACTAAACCTTTCCTACAAAGGAAAAGAGGCACAGAAACCTATACCGCTTACAAAAAAAGACGCAACTACCTTCGAAGGAAAACTAAAGGTAACAACCCCCATCCAAATCTTTGCGCACTTCGGCGACGAGACCTCCTCTGTATGCCATAGTACGTGGGACGAGGTAGTTGTCCATCCCAATCCTTTCTACGATTACCTACGCGTTCAGAACCCCGTAGAAACACTTTCCGGACGCTACGAACTCCTCACCCTACAAGGGCAACGTCTTCTGAGCGGAGTGCTTACCGAGCACACTACACAGATCGAAACAGACGAACTACCCTTGGGTGTCTACTTCTTACGACTCACCCACAGCAACGGCGATACCCGGATCGAGCGCCTTGTAAAATACTAGCAACTAATTTTATTTTACTAACTTTCGGATTATAACGACGTGGAGCCTCTTCCGTTCCACAAATAAACTTTACAAAGTGATGTTTAAGGATGTAGAGCCCTTATTTTCGAAAAGTGCCAACCGGATGCGTCGTTCCGCGATCCGCGAACTACTCAAATTGACACAAAAACCGGATATTATCTCTTTTGCTGGCGGTCTCCCTGCTCCCGAGACTTTCCCCACGAAAGAGCTGAAGGCGATTATTGACGGCGTAATGGACAACGAAGCCGCACTCGCACTGCAATACGGTGCTACGGAAGGCGATCCGCTTCTCTGCTCGCTCCTAATCGAACGCTATCGTAAACAAGGCTTAGCCGTAGAAGCGAACAATTTCCTGATTACAACCGCCTCGCAGCAAGCACTAGACCTGATCCCGAAAATCTTCATTAACGAAGGCGATAAGATCATCTGCGGGCTCCCCTCATATCTTGGTGCATTACAAGCCTTCTCGAACTATGGTGCCGAGCTGATCGGGATCCCCCTAGACGACAAAGGGATGCGTGCCGACCTCCTTGCCGAAAAGCTAAAAGAACTAAAAGCAGCAGGTATCAAGCCGAAATTCATCTACTGCATCCCCGACTTCCAAAATCCGGCAGGCATTACAATGCCTAAGTCTCGACGCCTCGAGATTATTAAAGTTGCCCAAGAGTACGACATCCTCATTGTAGAAGATAGCCCATACCGCGAAATCCGTTTTGCAGGCGAACCACAACCTACTATTTACCAGCTAGCCGACGAGGGACGTGTCGCCCTCCTGGGGACTTTCTCTAAAACGTTTGCCCCAGGTTTCCGTATCGGTTGGGTAATAGCGCATCCCCAAATTATCGATAAGCTCGTGATGGCAAAACAAGCCACCGACCTCTGTACACCCCCATTTGTACAGCGCATTGCTGCTCGGTACATGGAACAAGGCTATTACGACAAATTCCTAGGAGGCATTGTGGATAACTACAAAGCAAAACGCGACGGAATGATCGACGCCTTCAAAAAGTATATGCCACAGGGCGTGACATGGACCGAACCCGAGGGTGGTCTCTTCCTCTTCATGACGCTCCCTGAATATATGGATGCAGAGGAACTCTTTAAGATAGCCATAGAGGAAAAAGTGGCCTTTGTGCTAGGTACGACCTTCCATTGTGATGGATCTGGGAAAAACACCCTCCGTATCAATTTCTCCTACATGTCTAAAGAGAAGAACGAGGAAGGCGTAAAGCGTTTAGCCAATGCTATTAAGAGATTAATTAAGTAATTTGTTTTTGTCATTGAAGTGAGCGGATTGTGCCTCTAGGGTGCAGTCCGCTTTTTTCAGAACCGTATCTTGCCAATACATAATCCCATACGAATTTGGTTACTTTCCCAAACGATTTTGAGACACGAACGGGCTTTGCGCTCGTCCGCACAGAGATCCAGTCGCTTGCCGTTGCGCCATCCGCCCAAAAAGAGATTGCCGATGCAAGCTTTTCCACCGACTACCACGCCATCGAACAAAATTTGAATCTACTCCGCGAGTTAAAGGATTACCTGCTCTTTCATGCCATCAGCGAAGAGTATTTCGTAGATCTTGCCGATGCCCTGTTTACTCTCTCACAGCAAGATCGCAATCTACAAGAAGAGGAGCTCAGCGCTCTTCGTACGGCACTCCTCTCGGTTCAGTATTTTCAAACCCTGTTTAGTGAAGAGCACGAAAAATATTTGTGGGCGCTAATTAATGCCGTAGAACTACCGCAAGAAGCCCTACGAGAAATAGATGCTGTCTTGGATCGCACCGGGCATATTAAGGACAATGCATCGCCTCTCCTCTATCAGTTTCGTACACAACTCCGTTCGCGTGAGAATGCCATTGCTCGGAAAATGGCAGAACTCCTCACCCGTTGCCAAAAAGAAGGTTATTCCGATGCCAATGCTCAGCTTGTAGTACGTGACGGACGCCTAGTACTCCCCATTGCCGCACAACACAAGAAAAAAATCCCATCTCTACAATTGGATCGCTCGGCTACCGGACAGACACTCTTTGTTACCCCCTATGAAGTACTAGAATTAGAAAATGAAATAGCCGATCTCGAACAACGCGAACGCGAGGAAGTAGCACTTATTCTTGCACAAATCACCGAATTGCTACGTCCGTTTCTCGTCTCTTTTTCCGATTGTGCCCGATTACTGCAAACCCTCGATGTGTTACGTGCCAAAGCGCTCTACGCACTACAAATTGGCGGTAGTGCTCCCATCTTAACTCACGAATGCCGGTTGCTCCTTCGCGAAGCACAGCACCCTATCCTCCTGAAACGAATGAAAAAAGCGGGAACAGAACCCATTCCGCTATATCTTACACTAGATACTAACAGCCGGATTCTGGTTATCTCCGGACCCAATGCTGGAGGCAAGTCCGTCGCCCTACAAACAGTCGCACTTGCCGTATATATGCTCCAGTGTGGATTTCTACCCTTGGTTAAAGAAAATAGCGAGATGGGGCTTTTTACGAATTTGATGCTCGATATTGGCGATGCACAATCTATCGAGAACGACCTATCTACCTACAGTTCGCATCTAAAAGCTATGAGCTTTTTTGCCAAGCATGCCTCGCCCGAATCGCTATTCCTCATAGACGAGATGGGCTCCGGAACCGAACCCACAGCAGGGGGCGCTATGGCAGAAGCTATCTTGGAAGACCTCTACCAGAAAGGTGCCTACGGAATTGTAACAACCCACTATGCTACCATAAAGAATCTGGCTACCCGAACCGAAGGCATGCAAAATGCCGCTATGCGCTATCATTTAGAAGCGCTACAACCCCTCTACATACTAGATATTGGTGCACCCGGCAGTAGCTATGCATTTGAGATTGCAAAAAAGATGGGTGTTCCTTCCGAATGGATCCGTCGCGCCGAGGAGTTAGTCGGCACCGAGTACATTACGTTGGAAGAGCAGCTACGGCTTGTAGCACAAGAGCGGAAAACATGGGAACTCAAACAACAAGCTCTCGATACACAACAAGCCGAGCTCGACCGTTTGCAAACCGAATTAGCCCAAAAACAAACCACCTGGGAACAGAAACGACAACAAATCCTAGCCGATGCACGTCGCAAAGCTCAGGATATGCTCCGCGATTGTAACCGCACTATCGAGGAAACTGTTCGCCTCATCAAAGAGACGCACGCCGATAAGGAAACGACCAAACGCCTACGCAACGAACTAAAATTCTATCAGGAGTTTGTAGAAGAAGAACTAAAACAGGAAGCACCCGCAAACAAGAAAGAGACAAAACCCACACCAGAGCTCACAGTAGGCGATCCGGTTAAACTTTTGGATGGGACGACAACAGGGCAGGTCGTCAATGTAAAGGGCAATAAAGTGGTTGTTGCCGTCGGACAGGTAATGACTACTCTACAGATTTCGGAAGTGACTCTTATGCCTAAAAACACATCGGTAAAGAATACTTTTGCCTCGAACCCATCGCGGACAGTTACGCCACAATCTTCTATGCGGCAACGGCGCTTAAATTTCTCGCCCAATATAGATATTCGTGGTATGCGCGGGGAGGAGGCAATGGATCTCGTACACCAGTTCCTCGATGATGCACAGATGTTTGGCATCCCCTTCGTGAGTATTTTGCATGGGAAAGGCACCGGGATACTCCGCAACCTGCTACACGATTATTTGCGGCATGCCACCTTCGTAGAAAGCTTTACCAATAGTTCGCCCACCTGTTCGGACGGAGGGATTACCGAAGTCTACCTAAAGTAGGTCCGATAGCTCACTTTTGTACGTATTTTTACGGTAGTGTGGTAAAATGCCTAACTTTGGGAAAGTGTGTGATTGTGTGGTAAGAGAAGAATAGAGAATAAAATGAGGGTTTTATAATCATGGAATTACCTTTTTCCGAGTCGTACCGTATTAAAATGGTAGAGCCGATCCGTAAGAGCACGCGCGAGGAACGCGAAGCTTGGCTGAAGAAGGCTCACTACAACGTCTTCCAACTGGAGGCTCAAGAAGTGTTTATTGATCTCTTAACCGATTCTGGTACAGGCGCCATGAGCGACCGGCAGTGGTCTGCTCTGATGTTGGGCGATGAAAGCTATGCAGGTTCGAGATCCTTTTTCCGCTTTAAGGAGACTGTTAGCCGGATTACAGGCTTTCCACTCGTACTCCCCACCCACCAAGGTCGCGCAGCAGAAAACGTCTTCTTTTCAGCTACTGTAAAAAAAGACGCCGTAGTACCCGGCAACTCGCATTTCGATACTACCAAAGGACACATAGAATCGCGCGGAGCAATCGCCCTCGATTGTACGGTAGACGAAGCAAAAGATACGCAGCTGGAAGTACCCTTTAAGGGCAATGTAGACGTAAAAAAGTTGGAAAAAGCTCTTAACGACCACAAAGGGAAAATACCATTCGTGATTGTTACCTGCACCAACAATACTGCTGGTGGTCAGCCGGTTAGTATGCAGAATATCCGCGAGGTTGCCGAACTTACGCACAAACACGGTTTGCGGGTTATAGTAGACTCAGCACGCTTTGCCGAAAACGCTTACTTCATCAAGCGTCGCGAAAAGGGGTATGCCGACAAGAGTATCAAAGAGATCTGCCTCGAAATGTTTAGCCATGTAGATGGTATGACCATGAGTGCGAAGAAGGACGCTATCGTTAACATGGGCGGATTTTTTGCCACAAAACACCAAGACTGGTTCGATGCTGCCAAGGTCTTCTGTATCGTCAACGAAGGCTATATCACCTATGGTGGTATGAATGGCAGAGATATGGAAGCGCTTGCTGTCGGTCTCGACGAAAATACCGAATACGACAACCTCGACACGCGTATCCGGCAAGTAGAATACCTCGGTAAAAAGCTCGACGAGTACGGGATCCCTTACCAACGTCCTGCTGGCGGGCATGCTATTTTTGTAGACGCGCCGCGGATTCTTACTCGTGTGCCCAAAGAAGAATTCCCTGCACAAACCTTAACTGTAGAACTGTATCTAGAGGCTGGTATCCGTGGTTGCGAAATTGGTTATATCCTAGCCGACCGCGATCCGAAGACGCACGAGAACCGCTTTGGTGGCTTGGATCTCCTGCGTTTGGCGATACCCCGACGTACATATACCAACAATCACATGGACGTGGTGGCTGCTGCCCTTAAAAACGTTTACGATCGCCGCGATTCTATTACCCGTGGTGTGAAAATTACGTGGGAAGCTCCTATCATGCGTCACTTCACTGTGCAGTTGGATCGACTCTAATTAGGATCCTCTTTGTATGTGGGAGACCAAGGTTTTCACAGACTGGGTCTCCCCTTTTTTACGAACCTGTTTACGCTCATTAGCCTCCTGTTTCAACACTTAAATTACATATTCCCCGATGTTACGCTCTATGACAGGTTTCGGAACAGCGACCTGTTTCAACGAATATCTGTCGGTTACCGTAGATCTGAAGACTGTAAATAGCAAAGTCCTCGACCTGAGTTCGTTACGCCTCCCGAGTCGTTATCGGTGCTTCGAATCTACTATCCGCACGATTCTTTACGATGGGATTGAACGTGGCAAAGTCGATCTCTTTCTAACTATCGTTTGGTCGGAAGGAAAAGAACCGGTGATGAGTGATCTGAATCGGTCGCAATTCACCTCGCTCGTCAACAAACTAAAAGCAGCATGCACCGAAAATAAGCTCCAGTGCCACGACGATGCTATCTTTCAAGCTGTAATGCAGACCGAAGGTATTTGGCTGCACGAAGAAAGCCCTACCGACGAAGAACTAAAACTCTTTGAACAAGCACTACGTGAGGCTATCCTACAGGTGAATGCCTTTCGAGAAAAAGAAGCGCTAGCAACGGCAGAAGACCTCAAAACACAACTTCAGTTGATTCGTACTGACGCCGCGCTTGTAGACTCGATAAAAGACGAGCGTACCGAAACCTTTCGCAATCACCTCGAGGAGGAATTGCAAAAACTCAAGAATCGACAAAATATCGAAATCGACGATCCGCGCATGCAGCAAGAGATCCTCTACCTCATGCAAAAGCTCGACGTGAACGAAGAACTCAAGCGACTCGCAGAACATTGTCGGCTGTTTGAACAAACGCTCCTAACAGAATCTACGCAAGGGAAAAAACTAAACTTTATTGCACAGGAAATGGGGCGCGAAATCAACACCCTAGGTTCGAAAGCGTTTGATAAAGAGATACAACACTGCGTGATTCGAATGAAAGACGCACTGGAAAAAATCAAAGAACAAGTCCTCAATATCTTGTAAGCATGGAAGCAACCGGCAATACCGTACTTGGGCAAGCGTTAGTTTTTTCAGCCCCCTCAGGCTCGGGCAAGACGACACTTATCAATTATTTACGCGGACTCTACCCACAGCTCTCCTTCTCGGTGTCTGCTTGTAGTAGACCGCCACGTGCGGGAGAAACAGACGGTGTTTCCTACTATTTCCTCTCCGAAAGCGAATTCCGCCGACGTGTAGAACGAGGCGATTTCCTAGAATGGGAAGAGGTCTACGAAGGAAATTACTACGGCACTCTGCGCAGCGAAGTACAACGTCTGTGGGCACGCCGCGAGGTAGTCCTTTTTGACGTAGATGTAAAAGGCGCTCTTAACCTTAAGAAAGCTCTCGGCGATCTAGCACTTACTATCTTTATCGCGCCTCCCTCGCGCGAAGCGCTCCGTACACGGCTACTAGCCCGCGGTTCGGAAACAGAAGCCTCGCTTTCCAAACGTCTGGATCGATACGATTGGGAAATGTTGCAAAAAGAACATTTCGACAACGTAGTCGTTAACGACAACCTCGGACAAGCACAACAAGAGCTTAAAGAGATAGTAGCCGCCTTTCTCGCGCGTCCGCCTTTTGCCTAGTTAGAGTAAGGCGACTATGAAGGTTGCGCTCTTTTTCGGAACTTTCGACCCGCTGCATATCGGTCATGTTGCCATAGCCGGACATGTCCTGAATACGTGCACTGTAGATGCGCTTTGGTTTGTGCTTTCGCCACACAATCCGCACAAGGCTCCCGATTCTATTAGCGATTTCGCACTCCGAGCTTCGGCACTGAAAGCCACACTTGCCTATTATGCCGATCCGCGCTTGCAGCTTTGCGAAGTCGAAAACGAACTCCCACGCCCTTCCTATACCATTACAACACTCGAATGTCTCGAGCAACAGTACCCCGACACTCGCTTTGCTATTGTGATGGGGGGCGACTCCTTATTGATGTTACCGACTTGGTATCGTAGTGCAGATATTATTGCCCGTTATCCGTTATGGGTTTATCCGCGAGGCGATGTACAAACCATTCCCAGCAGTTTGGCAGGGCAGGGCGACATCCACATTCTCGATGCGCCACTCCTCCACATTAGCTCGACATATATTCGGGAAGGGCGTCGCAAAGGCAATAATATGCGCTTTTTTGAAGCAGCTAGGGTATAACACTATCGCCTCGGAAAAAACAAAGAGAGTCGCTGGAACAATAATACGCGATGCTTACTTCAGCGAATCTAAGAGCTCTGTTAACAATTCGGGCATCGTACGCCCTAGAGCTGCCACCTGTTTAGGAATGATACTCTCGGAAGTTAGTCCGGGACAAGTATTAATTTCCAAGAAATAGGGCGTTCCGTCGTGGAGAATATAATCGGCTCTAGCCAATCCGTTGCATCCCAGACGTGTATAAGCTGCTGCTGTATAAGCTTGTATAAGGTTCGAAGTAGGTTCGGGGATGCGTGCCGGCACTATCTCTTGAGAGGTGCCATCATACTTCGTTTTGAAATCGAAGAATTCGGATGGAGCAATAATCTCTGCTATAGGAAACGATATTTGTCGTGTTCCTAACTGCACCATACCACAGGAGAGCTCTGTACCCGGACAGTATTTCTCTAACATGACATCGCTCGAAAGTTCAAATACAGCACGTACTGCAGCATGTAACTCATTGGGGTTGTTGACTTTCGTAACGCCGACACTACTCCCGTTGTCGTTAGGTTTTACAAAGAGGGGGAACCCTATCTCGCGGAACACTTGCTCGATATCCAAATCTTCTACTCGTTGGAGATCAATAGAGGGCAAAAGAGGCACCACTCCTTTTAGGTAACGTTTGCACGCACTTTTATGAAACGAGATAGCTTGCGAGAAGGTATTGCCCGTTGTAAACGGGATATTCATCATCTCGAGATAACCCTGTAGGAGTCCGTTCTCACCAGGAGTACCATGGGTTGTAAGGAATGCTAGATCTAAGGAGATAATACCTTCTCGAAATGGTAGCGAAAAGGTATTCTTGTCAACTTGTACACTCCTACCATCCGGCAAAGTATAGAGCCAACTAGCCCCTTGCACGTCGATGATATATGGCTTATACTCGGTAGCCTCAAGCCAATGCTGCACTTGTTCTGCACTTAGGAGCGATATAACACGCTCCTGCGAAGTACCTCCCGCCAAAATTGCTACATTTTTCCCCGATTGCATCGTCCTCACTACTTGAAAAACTCCAATGCAAAGTTAAGTCACTTACCAAAAGAAGCAGAACCTATGCAGTTTATTAATTTGGGCGACATTAGCAATTCATTTTCAGTATTTCTGTAAAAAACACTTACTTTGCACAGTTGGAGTACTGTGATTTTGATATGACGAAGCAGCGCAAAATACAGAAACAGCTATGCAGTGTAGGGCTTTTAGCAATGTTATTGTTAATGCTCTTCGCTTCTGTGCGTTGTACCAAAACTCCCGATGGATATCTGAAGGGTTATACTTCTCTAACCGAAGATACCTACTATCGGCTCGAAACCCTCGGCGAAGGGACGCAAAAAGCCTCCGTTGGCGATTACGTCACATTGCAACTCCGCTATGCAACATTGCAGGATTCTACTTTCTTTCGCGGCTTGCGGCGTTTTCAGATAGAACCGTCGGGGTATGCGGGTTCTATCGACGAGTGTTTTACTCTACTGGCAGAAGGCGATAGTGCTTGTTTTTATCTCAACCCACAAAAATTTTTCGAAAATACTTTACAAACCACCTTACCACATTTCTTGGATACTGCTACCACTATGCGCGTCGATGTAAAGCTACTGGCGCTGCAAGATTCGCTTTCCTATATGCACGAAAAGGAGGCTTTTGTCCACTGGATCGAGGACTTTAGTGCTTACGAACGTGTTCTTCTCTCGCAATATATTGCTAAGGAGCGTATGAATCCGCATGCTGTAGATAGTCTTTTTTATTTGCAAAAACGCCCTGGTAGTGGCGATTACCCACACGACGGTGATACGATCACTATAGAGTTTGAAGGTCGCTTCTTGGACGGAGAATATTTCGACTCTACCAAACGACGTAAAGAATCTTTTCAGTTTGTACTTGGTCAGAAGTGGCAAGTTATTGATGGTGTAGAACGCGCAGTACGGATGATGCGCGAAGGCGAGCACGCGCTTTTTATTCTGCCCTCTGCTGTCGCTTTCGGCGCTACAGGTAGTTCGACAGGCATTGTACCTCCCTATACCCCCGTAATCTTCGAAATAGAACTCACGGAGCTAAAACCCGGTGAAAGGTAAACAATACTTCTACGTCCTCCTACTACTTCCCACCAGTTTTTTGCTGTTTTTGGGTTGCTCTAGTTTGCACGAAAAAGAACAGGAAGAGCGCGAGCACGATCGTCTCACAGCACGTTTGCGCCAAGTAGGGAGTGTGATCGAACACGAAGGTCTCCTCTTCGCTTCAGAGCAAGGTGCCATATCGCAAGATCTTGTAGAGGGCGATATCCTCTACATCCGCTATACACTCTATGCCCTAACCGGGAGCAGTGCAGGTGAAATTGCTCTAGAAAGTAACGAGGTCGACATAATTCAAAAGAGCGGACTACATTCCGAAACCAACCCCCCACTACAACGTTACATATTGGGTTCGAGCGACTGGATCGATGGTATAGACCGTGGTATCCAATACTTTGCACCCACATACTCCAAAGGTTGGCTTGGAATCCCTTTTCGCCACGGCTACGGGAATCGCCCTTTCGGACGCATTGCAGGCCAAACCCCCCTACTCTTTCACTACGAAATTATCAAAAAAGAAAAAGCATAAATCCTATTACCGACATCATGAACATTGCCAAGATTGCCATCTTCCCCATAGTTGCATTAATTCTGACTACAAGCCTTATAAGTTGTGACAAGAAGAGCGTTTCCTACGACATGGCAGACGAGTTAGTACGTCTCGATGCCTTCCGCGAGGAACATTATCCCAAAGCGCAACAACTACCCAACCATGCCTTTGTGATGGTAGAACACGAAAACCCGAGTGGGGAGACACTCCAGAAAGAATCGTGGCTTCGTTTCGATTATTGGGCAACGGATCTCGATGGCATATATCTAGGTTCGAGTATGGTAGAGCGTGCTAAGGACTATAGCCACTTCTCGAAAGCAGTGTACTATGTACCTCGTTTTCGTGTATTTTCGTCGGAAGGCTTCGCTACCGAAATGTTTGCAGCGTTACAGAATCGGCACATCGGCGATGAACTCGTTATTGGTCTTACCTCCGAACAAGCAAAAACCCTCGGATTGTGGAAAAATGCCAATTACAAATCGGCTCTATTGCATATTATTCTGCGCGAACAGATGACACTCCCCACAATACGAGAAACAAAACTCATTGAAGAGTATCTTAAAAAAAATACCGGATTTGAACAGAAAAATAGAATCTATCGGAAGGTTACAGTCAATGGGAAAGGCGATGTAGTAGGACCCAAGGCTACAATCAAAGTTCAGTACGCTGTATACTCTCTCACTGGTTTCCTCTTTGATACGAACGTAGCAGAAGTCGCACAAGCACATGAAGTCTACAACAGTAAAGATGCTAACCACTACAAATATCTGTCTATGAAAGCTACAGACGACAAGGATATGATTAACGGATTTAGCGGTTTAACCGTAGGTCTGAAGGTTGGTACCCGTCTATTAGCTATTATTCCAAGTTCGGATGCCTATGGTAGCAAAGGGAAAGGCGAAGTACTCCCTTACGAACCCTTGTTGGTAGAAATGCTGATTGTAAATACCACAAAGTAGACTCTGTGGCGTGAATGCGCATTATCCATACTGGCGATTGGCATTTGGGTCTTACCTTCCATGGATATTCGCGTCTGACCGAACAAGCCCTCTTTCTCGACGAATTGTTGCAAACCCTACGCGCGGTTGATGCCGATGCACTCCTTGTAGCGGGCGATGTGTTCGATACTTTTGCGCCACCTACAGCTGCACAAGAACTCTTCTACAGTTTTTTGCACAAAGCTCAAGAACAGTCGCCACATCTTCAGATTGTTATTACTGCTGGTAATCACGACTCGGGGCTCCGTCTCGAAGCACCTCGCGAACTCCTCGCACCCCTCAACATTCACATACGAGGGAGCGTATGGCAAGGCGCTGAGCATAGCATAGATTATCAGCAGTTTGCTATCCCACTCCACGACCGAGCTGGCAACGAATACCTCTGTTTGGCAATTCCTTTTCTACGGATTAGTGATTGTCCACAGGACGGTGCAGGAACGCCACCAACTACTGCATTCTACAGAGAACTTTACGAAACATTCCGTGACGATCCGCGCCCTACTATCTGCATGGGGCATCTCTATGCCTCGGGGGCAACGATAGACGAGCACGACGACGTAGAGTACAACATCATCGGAGGTCTCGACGGTTTGGCGCTAGAACCTTATTTGTCCGACTACTCCTATGTAGCACTGGGGCACATCCATCTCCATCAACGCGTATACTCAACAGGGAATATCTACTATTCTGGCGCACCTATAGCTACCTCTTTTGCTCAGCATCAGCGTCGGCACGGCTATCTCGTAGTAGACTTAGAACCCCAAGGCACACAAGTAACCCTACACGAATTTGTGTCGCCCCTAGAATTGCGCAAAATAGCCGGCACCTACGAGGACATCGCTCGCGAACTCCTACACCTTACCGAAGGTGTGCCAGACGACCTTGCTCCGATACTATCGCTCGAAATCCGCACCGACGCCCCACTCCCAAACCTAAAACAAGACTTAGAGCGTTGGCTCACGAACCGCTATGCCCGCCTCGGTTCCGTACAATTGCAAAGTCTTTCGCCCGAAAATAAAAACCCAGAACTGGAGCTTACCCATTTTTATCACAGCCTAGACCCTGAGCGGATAGCCGATATCGAATATCAGAAGCAATTTCATAATCCGATGCCCGCCCCCTTACAAGCACTTCTCCGCGATGCCATCCAAGCAACAAGAGAATGCGGATCCTAGAAATTTGTGGTGAGAATTTAGCGTCGTTACGTGCAGAGTTCCGAATTCGCTTTGACGAGCCGCCCCTTGCCGATGCTGGGCTCTTTGTCATTACAGGCGCTACGGGAGCCGGTAAATCCACACTTTTGGATGCTATTTGCTTAGCACTTTACAATCGTTTCCCGCGGTTGCCCATTTCGCGTAGTTTAGATAACCGGCTAGAAGAGGGCGACGATGTCCTTTATGCCAACGATCCGCGACAAATTCTCCGACGCGGGGCAGGCGAAGGTTATGCACGCGTGCTATTTTTAGCTCTGGATGGTAAATGCTATTCTGCGCAATGGCGAGTACAAAGAGCCAATAAAAAATCGACAGGTAAGCTCCAAGAGGTAGAACTTACGCTCAAGGACGAAGAGGCGCAAATCGTCCTACTACAGGGGAAAAAGTTCAAAAACGACTACTTAGAGAAGATTGAATCCCTCGTCGGACTTAATTACGAACAATTTACCCGGGCGGTACTTCTAGCACAAAGTCAGTTCGATGCCTTTCTGAAAGCACCAAGCCAAGTCAAAGCAGCACTTCTCGAACAACTTACCGACACACACCTTTTTGGCAACATCTCGCAAACTATCTTTCAACGTTTCTCGGAATTTGAAATACTGATAGACCAACAAAAGCAACAGCTAGCACATATACCTCGACTTACCGCAGAGGAAAAAGAAGCCTTAGAAAAAGAGAAAAAAACAGCGCAAGAGCAAATTCAAAGTTTAGAAGCTCAAGCTATATCGTTCCAAAACGCCTTACAATGGCTCAAGACTGCGAACAAATTAAAAGAGGATATAATACACACAAAAGAAGAAAATCGACGCGTGAGTGAAAGTATTGCGTTTTTAGAGGTGCATCGCGTATGGGTGGAACAATGGGAGGCGAGTCGTGAAGTTCGTCGTCGTTTTCAGGAACTGCATAACGATACCGAACTGCTGCACACGCTTACCGACAATATCCGCCGCCGTAGTGTGCAACTGCAGGAGTGTAGCAAACGCCGACGCATACAGCAAAAACAGGAATGCATTGTAGCAGAAACCGACAAACAACTGGTACGGGACGTAGCCGAATTTGAACATCTACGCACCCTAGTAACCACCGCTACCACAGAACAGGAAAAATTGCAACATCAGTTTACAGAAATTGCTACCACCCTAAAGCAAACTGAACATAAAGGAAAACAAGCCGCACAAGAACAACAAATTCTGGAGCAGCAACTTACCCAACTTAAAGAACAGCTACGTGTGCGCAACCATGCACTTGCCAAACTGTCGCCTTACCAACAGCTCTACGAGCGACTCGATATACTGCAACGCGACGGCAAGCAGTTACAACAAATTCGGCTAGAATACCAACGTACGGAAGAGCGTAACCAGGAAAGCCGCAAAGTATTAGCCGAAGTACTGCAACAAATCGAGAACGTTATCCGCGAGCGCGAAAACCTATCTGGTCATCTCCCCATAGAACTACTCGTCCTCCGTGCACAGCTAAAAGAAGGCGAGCCTTGTCCTCTTTGCGGGAGTACCACCCATAACTATTCGTCCGAGACACATAGCGCAACAACATTACCTTGGGACGAGCTCGTTGCCAAGCAAGAGCAACTACAAAAACAGGAGGAACAACTGCGTCTGCAACAGCGCAATACCGAAATTGCTCTCGAGAATACAAAAGCACAAAAGCAATTGTATGCCGAGCAGGAAGATAGGCTTCTAAGCAGTGTGTTTGCCCATCTTCAGACTTACTTACCGCAATGGGGATGCACTGCAAATAAGGAGACCTTGTGGTCGGGCATTAGCACTGAACGGGAGGCAAGTCGCAAAGCATTTCTAACAGAACTGGATAGTATAATAGCACGTTTGGTTAACGAACGCACCGAATGGAACCGCTTACAAGAACAACGATCGTTGGAAGAACAACTAGGTATTACAGAAGCGCACCTAGAAAGTAAGCGCGAATTCATTGCAAGTCTGCGTAAGGAATACCAAACGGTTAAAAACCAGTTAATCGACCTCCAGCAACGTATCGAGCAACAGAGCGCACACATTGCCCAAGCACTTCAAGGCGTAAGTTTGGATGAACGTACACGGCAATTGCAATATAAACTCCGAGAGTTTGAACGAACCAAAGAACAACTGACCTCGGAATTAAGACTCCTCGACGAACGTTCGCGCAACCTCTCGCACGAGCTACATACCCTTGCACATAACAGACAGGCGACGCGCAAGAAGATCCTAGAGGCACAATCTCTTATTGCGACATGGCTTCAGACGCATCCCGATTTTACGGAAGAGCTCTTACAAGCCCTCAACCAGCGCTCTGAAGACGAAGTACACCAATTTAGAGTAACGTGGGCTTCTGCACAAGAAGAACAAATACGCTTACAAGCCCGCTTGTTGGAACGCACCGAACGCGAACAACAGCATCTTGCGGCACGAAAGGACTTCCCTGAGTTATCCATCGCCGAGTTAGAACTCGCATTGCAAACCTGCAAAGAACAAGAAACAAAGCAGCATGAGCGCTTAGCATTCTGTTCTGTAACGCTCGAGCAAGCCGAACACCACGATGCAGAACGAAAAAAACGAGAAGCCGAACTCCAAAAACTAGAACAAGAACGAGGCAACTGGAAAATTCTTTACGATTTACTGGGATCGAAAGACGGGAGTAAGTTTCGCGGCATTGCACAAAGTTACACGCTGGACGCACTTCTGCTGGCAGCTAATAGTCAGTTGGCGCAGATTATGCCACGCTATTTGTTGGAACGTGCACAGGGCGAAAAAACCTCACTGGCACTACGAATTGTAGATACACACCTCGGGCATGAAGTCCGAAACGTGGATACGCTCTCGGGGGGCGAGACATTTATCGTATCGCTAGCTCTCTCGTTGGGGCTTGCCGCCATAGCATCGCACAACAATGGCATTGAGATGATGTTTATAGACGAGGGATTTGGTTCGCTTGACGCATCGAATCTCCAAATTGTACTTCGAACCTTGGAAAGTCTGCAGATACAGGGACGCAAAATCGGACTGATTTCGCATGTGCAAGAACTCAATGAACGGATCCCTGTTCGTATCCTTGTCGAAAAACAAAATGCAGATAGCTCTACAGTGCGGATTATAGGCTAGGATTGTATTTAGTGAGGTACGTCACGCACGAGGTAAGGAAAGTTTGCTTATCTCTTACGCCTCTCTACCCACTCACCTATATTTCGCTTAGTCTCGTCAAAGCTCGCGCCGACCAGAATTAGCTCCTTACCCGCCGATGCATACTTTGTAGCATAACCCTTATCTACTATCTGTTGCAATGCCTCTTCTGCCGTACCCGTACTCCAGAGCTTAAACTCGAAAACATAAACATAGTTCGGAGTGATCGCTACACAATCTGCCCTCCCCGTAGCGCTTTGTACCTCCGTCTGCGTAAACAAGCCCATCAGAGCAAAAACGAGGTAAACCGCTATTTGGTAGTCGCGCTCCCGAAGTTCGACTTCACTTGCCGAAGCCGTATCGTACGGAATACTTGCCAAAAGCGACTGTATGTTAGTCATAAACGTATCTACATCGCCCGTACGAACAGCATCCAAAAAATCTTTAACGGAAAAACCAAGAGTTAAATAACTGGGCGCGTAGCTTCCGAGCAAGTTCTCAAAGAATCCATAACGAACCTCGTTGTTCGGGATGCCGAGGCTATAAGTATTCGTTTCTCGATCATGAGCGCTAACGGTAAGGTAACCAGTATAATACAAGATCGGAATCGGGTCTAAGGAATCGGCATTATAGTTGTCAAAGCGTGCAGCACTAAGACGTACCTGATGCCCAAGATTCGGAATAAAATAATGAGCTTTCTTCAAGTAATTCACCAAAAAAGTGGGCGTCCCGGTGGCAAACCAATACCTATCTAATACTTTGGCATCTAAGGCATTCAGCACACTAAACGGATTGTAGACATTCTCACCACCAGCGGCAAACAAATAACCGTCGTACTCTTTTTTTAAGCGTGCGAATACATCCTCTTCGCTTGTATCTAATTCCTCTGCCAAGGAAACGATATACGGTTGGAAATTTTCGTGCAGCTCCTGCTCTGTAATCCCGCACAGTGCCGAAAATTCCTTACGCATACTGATATCTTTCAGGTTATTCAATCCACTAAAGACACTCACCTTGTTAAACTTTGTGATGCCCGTAAGAAAGGCAAAGCGGATGTAGGCATCCTGCGATTTTATGACCGAGTAAAAACCACGTAAAACGCCACGATAAGTAGCATTTAATTCTAGGTTTTCCAAGCTTTCGTAAAGAGGCTTGTCGTACTCGTCTATCAAGATCACTACGGGTTTCTGCTCTTTCTTGTAGGCGCGTTCTATAATTCCTTTGAAACGACTCGAATAGGTTTGTTCTACCTCGTTTCTACCGTACTCCGCCTCCCACTCCGTGAGGTGGGTGTTCAGTAGATTCTCTATAGCGGCTGAATCTACGTAGTTCTCGGTATTAAAATCCAGATACAACACCGGGTAGCTCTGCCACGCCTCGCGATTCTCTTCCCGAGCCAATTCCTCTTCTGCGTGTTCGATATACAAGCCCTTAAACAGTTCTTTTTGCCCACGGAAATAAGCTGCAAGCATCGAAAGCAACAGACTCTTACCAAAGCGGCGAGGACGGCTAAGAAAATAAACCTGATTTTTTAGAAGTGGTATTATATACCGTGTTTTATCGACATAGCCATAGTCCTCCAAAATCATTTTTTCAAAGCTTTGTACGCCGATAGGTAGTTTCTGTGCAGTCATCCTCTCAAATGTATTGTACAGCTAAGATAGGAAAAAGTAGTGTCTAAAAATAGAGAATATTGAGCAGCCATTCCTTGTATCGTTTAAGATTTTGGGGCTCTAGCCTATTAGATAAGCAGAGAGATGAGTCTGTTGTAGGATTGGGAATGTTGCATAGTAAACCCTTAATGACTTCAACAGGGAGGACACCTCTGATACTTCTTTGCGCGAATTTGGGCTATTGTAGGGTGCTGTACGCGATGTCTTGTATCGCACACGGAGGATACTGTTCCATGCTGCCGGACAATGCGCAGACTAGCAAAAATGCCTATTCGATAACAACAATCCCCCTAGCACAATCATAGGTTTCTTGCTGCACGCCTAAACAAGCGTTTTTAGCAGCTCTTGCAGAGAGACTTTAGGCTCAAGAAGCTCACGCAGACGCGTAGCCTCTACACGTTGCTGTTGCATAGAATCGCGTTCACGAACGGTAACTGTACCATCCGTTAGGGTCTGGTTGTCGACGGTAACGCAGAAGGGCGTCCCGATGGCATCCTGACGGCGATAACGCTTACCCACCGAATCTTTTTCCTCGTAATAGCAGGGCATGTACCACTTCAGGTCGTCGAGGATTTTCGTAGCATACTCTGGCATACCATCTTTACGAACTAGCGGGAGTATGGCCACTTTTATAGGCGCCATTTGGGGCGGCAAGTGCAGCACCTTACGAATCTCCTCTTTACCACTATCGGACGGAACGCTTTCTTCGGCATACGAACCTGCCAAAAGGGTAAGTACCGCCCGATCCAACCCTATCGAAGTCTCTATCACGTAGGGGATATAGCTTTCGTTCGTTTCGGCATCAAAGTACTGAATCTTCTTACCCGAGAGGCGCTGATGGTTGGATAGGTCAAAATCCGTCCGCGAGTGAATCCCCTCGACTTCTTTGAAACCAAAGGGGAACTTATACTCTATATCGCAAGCCGCATTGGCATAGTGCGCCAGTTTATCGTGCGGGTGGTAGCGATAGTTATCAGCACCAAGCCCAAGCGCTAAATGCCAACGCAGACGTTTCTCTTTCCAGTACTCAAACCATTCTATTTCCGTGCCTGGTTTTACGAAGAATTGCATCTCCATTTGTTCGAATTCGCGCATGCGGAAAGTAAATTGGCGCGCTACAATTTCGTTACGAAAAGCTTTCCCGACCTGAGCAATCCCGAAGGGTATACGCATACGTCCCGTCCTTTGTACATTCAGGAAATTCACAAAAATACCCTGCGCTGTTTCTGGGCGCAGATACAAGTCCGCCGCATCCTCGCTTACCGAGCCAAGTTTCGTAGCAAACATCAGGTTAAACTGACGGACATCAGTCCAGTTGCGCGTTCCGGATATCGGACATACGATTTCGAGATCTGCAATGAGCTGTCCGAAAGCTTTTAGATCGTTTCGCTCCATGACGTCCACCATGCGTTGGCGCGCCTCGTCTATAGCTTTTTGCCAAGCAAGTACTCGTGCATTGGTAGCCACAAACTGAGCACGATCGAAGGCATCGCCGAAGCGTTTCTGAGCCTTGAGTACCTCTTTTTCGATCTTTTCCTCCTGTTTTGCAATCCAGTCTTCCACCAAGATATCGGCACGGTAACGCTTTTTGCTATCGCGGTTATCTATCAGCGGATCGTTAAAGGCACTCAGGTGCCCCGAGGCTTCCCATACCTTGGGGTGCATGAAGATGGCGGAGTCTAGCCCGACGATATTGGTATGCAGACGAGTCATTGCTTCCCACCAATAGCGACGAAGGTTAAGCTTAAGTTCGGTACCAAGCTGACCGTAGTCGTAAACGGCACCGAGTCCGTCGTAAATCTCGCTACTCGGGAAAATAAAACCATACTCTTTGCAGTGCGATACTAGGGTTTTGAAGAGCTCCTCTTGGGTCATTTCTTAATTTTGTTTTACAACAGCTTTCCATAACAAAAGTATGAAACAAAAAAAAGAGGATCGCAGGGCGATGCCCCACAATCCTCTTAAATCTTTCCTAAGAACTACTATTGTTGCTTGGTACCTTTAAATACCTTAGCCTTTTCTTCGCCTTTTTTCTTTACAGAAAGTTCGAGCGACTTATCAGCATCCTTGTACGAAGCAGAAGCTTCAGGAACAGCGTCAGTTGCAGTGAATGTTAGTTTGGTAACGCCATTTTCGGTTTTCTCTACCTTGAAGGGTTGTTCCGCGAAATCCTGACCAAGAGTTATCTTAACATTTTCGCCATCAGCAGTTACCATTACATTTACATCATCGCCAGCATTGTCAATTTTGCCTTTGTAAGTACCAGCAATGGTAGCAGAGGTAACAGTCGGAACCTCGGGTTTTACCGGATTATCAGGTTTATCTTTTTTTTCGTCCTTACTACACGAAGCAAAAGCAACAAAACTTGCCATAGCGGCAAACATCAACACGGTACGCAATTTCATTGTTATAGTATTTGAATTAAACTCTCACTCTTTCAGACCAATGCAGCAGTCCGCCCACCACATCTTCCGGTTGCAAAGCTAATAACAAAGATTTAAATAGAACAACATCTCTAAATTTTACCTGTTAAAAACGGTAAGCGAGTCCGAGCCCGAACATTTGTCGCATCTGGAGTACTGCTACGGGTTTCCCGTCCTTGTTGGGTAGCTTCTGATCGTCGTCGTAGATTAGGGTAAACTGTGCCCGCGCGGTAAGGAAGGAGCTTACTTTGAGGTCGAGGAGGAGGTCGTAATTCACATCAATATTTTGGGGTTTTTCGAGATAGTTAGAAAAGAGTTCCAATTTGGTAGTCAGTCCTAAAATATCCTTAAAGAAGGCATTTGTGTAGGTAAGCTTAACATATCCACCAAATTCTTTACGGAGGTTTTCGCCCTTCTTCAGGATAGCGCCTGTAGCCGCATCAATCTCTGCTGCTTTCACCCCAAAAGCGCCGATATCTGCTAGGGTTTGGTTGCGTACATAGGTCAGCTTACCAGTAACTGGCGACAAGAGCGCCGTGAAATAGTTGTCGGGGTTATAACTAGCACCCAAAGAGAGTTGCAAATAGAGAGGTGCTGCAAAATCGGAGATCGGGTTTTTGAAATCGGGTTCTTTGTATCCCGGTGCAAATTGCGTCTTGAGCCCGAACAGGGCACTGTAATACCACGCCTTGGAAGCTTTGTAGCCGTACTGCGAGGCAAACTCTATTTTATCCAAATTTTTCCGGACATCCTGATCTCCTTGCTTCAGGAGTCCGTAGCCGAGCTCTAGGGTATTTTTCCAGAGCTGCGTATTCTTCTGATATTTCAGATCGAGAAGTGCCGAAGCCTCACCACCAATAGTATTTTCGCCTCCAGCTACCCAATTGGTAAGAGCCACTTGCGAGAAGGTTGCCGAAAGGTTGCCCGAGAAGAGCCAAGCACTGTCGGGAGTAAGCGCTACCCCTTGGGCATGTGTTGCCATCGCAAAAAGGGATAGAGATACAGACACGAAAAGGAGCCCAAGTACATTTCTTTTCATCATTTTATGTTGTCTAAATGTTATTGCTCGCAGCAGTACAAGAAATACGTAGGAAGGTTGGTAAATGTTCTTATAATCAGTAAGTCGTGACAATAAATAATGTGTTTAATACCGCATTCTGCAGCTTTATTCACAGCACAGAAAGTGTTCCAAAATACGTGCCAAGCCACACAGGTTGGTGGTTGCATATTCGCAAAAATTTTTTAACTTTGAGCTAGCTTTTTAAGCTAAAATGTAGAGTATGGTGGTAGCGATAGACGAATGCTCCCTCGAGGATCGTTTTCTGCATTACGCACAAATTGATACCCAAAGCAACGATAATAGCAACACGCACCCTAGTACACCGGGGCAGACGCAGCTTCTCCAACTCCTTCGCAACGAACTCCTCGAGCTCGGGATTAGCAGCGTAGAACTTTCGCCCAATGGTTATTTGCAGGCACACATCCCCGGACGGAATTGCGCAGCACAGGCACCGCGTGTAGGCTTTTTAGCGCATGTAGATACATCTTCCGATGCACCCGGCGCCAACGTTTCGCCACAAATAGTTGCTAGTTACGACGGTGGCGATATCTTTCTTAAAAATGGTTCGGTACTCTCGCCGACCGATTCGCCCGAATTGCGCAACTATACCGGGCAACGACTTATAGTAACCGACGGAAACACACTCCTCGGAGCTGACGACAAGGCCGGAGTAGCCGCTATTATGGAGGCACTTCGATTCCTACAACAGCATCCCGAACTGGCGCACGCACCACTTTCTGTTGCCTTTACCTCGGATGAGGAGATCGGACGCGGCGTCGACCTTTTCGATATCAAGAGCTTCGGTGCCGACTTTGCCTACACCATTGATGGCGGCAAACTAGGCGAACTCGCTTTTGAGAATTTTCATGCTGCACGTGCCGACATTACATTCCGTGGCATCAATGCACACCCGGGCGATGCCAAAGGAAAAATGCTTAATGCGACACGCATGGCTATAGCCTTTGATAACGAAATCGGCGCAAACGATCGCCCAGAATGTACGAGTGGACGCGAAGGTTTCTTTCATCTCCACGAATTCTGTGGTACCACCTCCGAAGCACACCTCAACTACCTCATTCGCGAATTGGATAGCGAACGCTTTTATCAACGAAAACAACAACTTCAACGCATAGCAGAGGATCTCAACCAACGGTTCCCCAATGGTATTGTAACGCTTCGGATAACCGATCAGTACCCTAATATGCTAACCTATCTCGCTAAGAGTATGTTTGTTGTAGAGCGAGCGTTGGATGTATTTCGCGAAGCAGGTATAACCCCTGATTGTAGTGCCATACGTGGAGGCACCGACGGCGTACGCCTTACCGAACTGGGGCTCCCCTGCCCGAACATCTTTGCGGGCGGACACAACTTCCACAGTGTTTACGAATTCTTACCCGTTCGCAGCATGACCAAAGCTTGTGAAGTGATTGTACGCCTAGCATATACTTTTAGTCAACCTACAAATCGCTAACAAGCTAGGAAGAAACGCATCCTAAAGAACAAACGCAAATGATGCAAGAGAATACCATTAAGAAGTTCATGCGCTTAGCTATAGCGCTTGCAACTGACAATGTGCGGAATGGAGGCGGTCCGTTTGGTGCTATTGTCGTACAGAATGGGCAGATTATAGGCTCTGGCGTAAATCGAGTTACGGCCAACTGCGATCCTACCGCACATGCCGAAATCTTGGCCATACGCGAAGCTGGCGCATTTTTACACACACATCGCCTTACCGATTGCGTACTCTTTGCGTCCAGCGAACCGTGCCCGATGTGTCTAGCTGCTATCTATTGGGCGCACATCGCTACTGTCTACTATGGCAATTCGAAAGAACAAGCGCAAGAGATCGGTTTTGACGATTCGCTTATCTACCAGCAACTGAATATTCCTGCCGAAAAGCGCTCTATTGTCCTACACCGTGCCTGCGAAGCAGATGCCCTAGAGACCTTTATGCTCTGGGAAGATACCAAGGACAAGATCCCCTACTAAAAAGTACGTGTAGGAGGTAACTACTCTATCCCTCAAGAATATTTTCCCGACACCCCATGCCGAGGTGTCGGGGGCTGTGTTGTTCGTCACGAATCTAGCGGCGAACATTATTTCCCCGTCGTTGTACAGCAGCCCAAAATGGGAGCATTGCACAATCCGCCGCCACACACCAGCCCTCTTTTTGAGTTATTTTT
>CAUTNK010000017.1:0-46383 GCA_963540065.1 uncultured Bacteroidia bacterium | reverse complement strand
AAAAATAACTCAAAAAGAGGGCTGGTGAGTGGTGGCGGATTGTGCAATAAACCCATTTTATCAACACTCGATGCAGAGTGAAAGTTCAGAACGATACTGTCCTAAGAAGTGTAGGAGCTAACTAGAAGCTAACTAGAATGCTATCATTTTCTCTAACCATACGCGCAAAAAAAGGGCACAGTCCGCAGACCATGCCCATCTTTCTATGTACAGATTGCTATAATACTAGTACAGCTCTAGTTTTTTACGACTTTCCGGACTTCTGTTTTCCCATCGTGTGCTACCAATCGGAGCAGGTAAACGCCCTCTGGGATCTCTTCAGTACGGATCAGGGTTTCGCCTTCTTGCAATACACCAGAGATTAGTACTTGTCCCGAAGTATTTAGTAGTTCATAGCGACCCACTAGCAACTCTTCGCTCTTCACTCTTAATTGCGAGGAGAACGGATTCGGCGCTACGACAACCTTAGATAGCAATGTCTCCGTTACAGCCACCGGTTTTTTCTTTTTAAAGACAGCTTTTATCCGGACGTCGGCTACCACTACATGTTCTTTCGTATCCATGATACTATTGTTTTCGCCAGCTTCTAACAGCGTCAACTCATACTTTTCCGGATCTTTGGGCTCAGCCTTGAAGGTCAACTTCGTATTTTCTGGCACTGCGTCGAGTTTGTTCTCGTCATAACCGACCACTTCGAGAGTCCCCTCTCCCCATACTTTTAGAGTAACCTTATAAGTTGGGATTTTACGCGTAAAGGTAGCAGTGAAGCTCTTATTCTTGTCAGCGATATCCGTACGTGGATTTAGCTTTGACCCGTCGTGCCATTGTGCAAATTCGTAACCCTTGTTACCCACAGCGGTCACCATTGATGTTGTGGAACCCTCGGGGACAATCTGAGTTGTGATTCCGGCTATCGTTCCATTTTCTGCAGCTAAGTAGCTTATTATACACTTATTCCGCATAAAGATTGCCTCCGTGGTTACATTCTCTGTATCTTGGCGTTCGGCTGTATTTACTTTTTCATCAGACCACTTCAAGAAATGATATCCTTCTTCGGGAACGGCAGTTACCAACGGAGCGGGATCCGTTCCGTTGGTTTTAAATTCTAGGCTCTTTACTTTCTCATTCTTACCATCTTCTTGCAAGAAACCGTTCTCGGCTGCGTAGTAACGCATTACTGCATGTGTTATATTATCAAAGGTCAACTCTAGGTCGTCCAAAGCTATGTAAGCATAAGTATTCGGGGCAGTAAGACGCCAACGGAAACGAATGTGAGTATTGGCTCCTAGGGTTGCAATCGGAATCACGTGTTCTTTTTTCAGTGTTGCGGGCTTGTCGCTAGTAAGGGTAGCGAGCTCAGTCCAAGTAACACCATCAAAAGTGTACTCTAGCGATGCCTTGTTTGTAACACCATTCTTTATATGGCACGTATAGCTCAGCTGAAGTTTTGTAGTAGCTGCCTCTTTCTCTTTTAATGAGAACCATGGTGTAGCTACCCAACAATTGGTATACTCCGGAATCGGATATTCATATATCGGCGCTATAGCTAGTACATGTCCCTTAGGATTCGTTACAGCATTGAAGACTTTGGTAAGTTGAACACGCCAACCGATACCTTTCTTTGGTCTGTCGTAATTCCAACCTTGGAAGATTGTCATCTCCCGTTCCACATTTTCTGCCCATGGCAGGAGGATCGGTTTTAGGAAGACCGCCGTAACATCAATATTATTTCTTACATCCATATCCGTACGGTTCAGATCCATATTACCGTCTGTCCATCCCATGAACATATAGCCGGCTTTCGGTTGTACAGTTACCGTTTGCGCGTCTTCTCCATACGCCTTAGTCTGGTTTTGCGTAGCTTCCGGAGTCGTGAACTCTCCTCCGTCTGTTACTTTATAAGTAAGAGTATAGAAGAACTCTTCGAATATTGCTCTTACATCGATATTTGCCTGTACATCTTCATCTCTTCTTGCTGCAGTTTTTACTCCGTCATCCCACTCTTTGAAACGATGCTGCGCATCGCGAGGCACAGCCACCACTTCGTCTCCATTGCTATGCAGTGCTGCTTTTTGATTAGCCTTCCCTGCGATGATACCATTAGCATCGGCAGTATAGGTCATAGTATAGATCTCTCTTAGCACTTGGAGATCTACCGTTACAGGAGCACCTTCTACCTTAAACGCTTTATAGTGGAATTCGTAGCCATCTTTAGATGCAATCACATCGTATTCACCGTCGGGCAAGTAAGTTACGATTATACCATCGGCTTTTGTCATATAGGTCACGCCATTACTCTTCACCTCAACATCGGCACAGGGCGCACCATTTTCGTCAGTTATCTCAAATGTAACGGCTTGCGCGCTCACTGCAGGTCCCACGGTTAAGGTTCCTTGGGTGCGTGTTACCATGTAGCTACCCGATGGGTACGGTCCGGCATAATCCTTAGGAACAACCTCATAATCGCCTATTGCAAGTGGAGGCATAGATGCATCCCAAAAAGTTCCATCTTTCAATTTAACTACATATGGATACTCAAACTGATCTTCGGTGTCCTCAAATTGCAAGCCTTCGAATTCGAATTCAAATTCGGGGAGCTCGTCGCCTTGGGGCATCTTAGCGGGTTTCATCTTAATGGTCAGAGGTATTCCTCCTGTCACCTCTACTCTACGACTTACTTCCGAAGCTGGTTTATACTGTTCATTGCCTTGTTGACGAGCAAAAATTGTAGTCTCTCCAACAGCGCCCGTTACTAGATTTCCATTCGCATCGACAGTTACGATAGCAGGATCTACACTATAATAGCTAACAGGAAGTCCAGAAGATGCTTTAGCATCCAATGGGCTAGGAGTACCGGCAAATGCATAAGTCAGCTTATCTGTACCCCATGCTATTGTTTGGTTCATAGCGAGATGGAGTTTATAATATTTCATATCTCTCCCATTTTCTGCCACTACACGCAACTTAATAGCTTTAGTCAAATCGGCTTCAAACTCAGTATTCAATGCTATCTCTTTATCTCCTAGATAGATCTTCGCATTGGGTGATAGCTGCTTCACAACCAGTTTAGCATGTTTTGCATCGAAAATCTCAGAGGATGAGGCATTTTCTGCTTCCCAAACAATAAAGTTCTCCGGATTCGTTATGCTCATATCTTCCTTTAAGCCGCTATTCTTATCCTTGGGCATCGCAATTTCTATCAGATCGCAAGCTCCCGATAGGTCATTTATCAGTTGTAGGGTCAATTCTTGTTCTATCGGCATACCAAACAGATCCTGACTTGCAACCTTGAACTGAAGCTTATGATCAGCATTCTTCGAGAAGTCCAATTCTGTACTTTCAGTAACCTCTTCTCCGCTCTCTTTCAGGGTTACTTTCATTCCTTCCCAGTGGAAAGAGAACTTCACTTTTACAGACGAGAAATTATTAAACGCTGTAGGCATCGTTGCTGTCACCTCGTGATCATTCTTCCACTTAACAGGAATCAATTGTCCGGCGACTTCCAACGAACTTACTAGGCTTTCTATTTTCTTCCAGAGATTGTCTCGATTGGCTAAAATCAGAGCAAAGCGATCGTCGCCACTTGCAGTGGTATTTCCATGCCCCTCGGTATAAATATACTCGCCGACACAATCTTCGGGCAATTTCCCCGAAACTTCGCGTACACTCTTAATTCGATTATCATCGAACTGATCTTTTGTCCGTTGTGTTTTCCAGAGACGGAACATCGCGTTTTCGCCCCTCAACTGAACATTCAGACCGAGGTGTAAGAACCTGAAACCATCATGGCTAATCGAACGCATCGAAACCTTTACGCCATCCACATAAGCTTCCGGCGTCGTCTCTAATTTTCCGGTAGCATCGGACTGATAGAACGATATCGCTATATGTTGCCATTGCCCTGGTTTTACAACAGGATGCTCACTCGCCCAAAGACCGACGGCACCCGTCATGAAGATTAAGGTATTATCTCTGAAATCTGGATTATCAGTAACCGTACCCATCCAGACACCCACTCTACCTCCATCTGCGAATGCACAATTCTGTGGTTTGTCCAAACGCCACCAACCTTCTATAGCACCTTCTGTTGGCACCTCGCGCCCAACATTTTGCAACAGTATCCCCTCGTCATCCTTCCCGTCAAAGCGCAAAGCATACAGATCTGGTGTCTTTGGCGGTATCTTATAAAGCGTTGTTTTTAGCTCATTGTCCTTTGTATAGCTATCCGGATTTTTCAAACGTACGGCAACAGTATGTTTACCCTCTTGAGCGAAATCTGCCTTTTTCTTAAGCGTTACGACTGTCTCCTGACGAACAAGAAGCTGGCAATCGAACTCTTCGGTAAACTCGGCACCGCCATCCAATGAACAAATAAGTTCTAGTTTCGTCTGATCCTGAATACCGTTGTTACGAACTCGCACTTTGATATCGGTCGCATTATTAAGCTTACGCCCAGATTTAAGATCATCAAAGGCTACCAGTGCCAATTCGTAATCGTTCGGACTTGCACCATCATGTACCGCTGCTGTCATAGCGATCGCATGTCCCCACGTTATCTCTTTACCCGTCTTAAACAGTTCTAACTCACTATCTTTAGTTAGCAACAAGCGTAAAGCATACTCACCTGCCTGTAGAGCAGCCACTTTAGCGAGATCTAAATCTATCTGATAGGTTTGGGTTCCCTTTTCCAAGACTGCGGTAAAGCCTTCCTTAGCATCGTCTAGGAGATTATTTTTATCAAAATCTATCCAAAGACGGAGCGTTGCTGGTAACTGCTCATCTTTCGGAGTATTAGAAAGATCTATAGCAACCCCATTTTTACGATTCAGATAGAGATGCAGCTTATTTTCGCCATAACAATATACCTCCTTCGATGGCTTAAATTGGAAGGTATCGCGTGTACCAGACGGACGAAGCGAGGATATGTAGAGGGCTTTAGGATCTTTTATCGATCCGCCCCCATTCCAGATACCATCGTCTACTAAACGATATTCCTTGCTATTATCGTTTGCATCGCCATCTTTAGGCAATTCCGCTTTTATTTCAACATGAATTGGCGGGGTTACGTTCAGTTTTTGTGGAAGCACAAATTCGGTATCCGTATTAGCATTAAGCACCGGAATTTCGTAACGTTTGCGCACGCCATTTTGCGTAATAAAGATAGGCACCTTGTAATGGGGGGTTGGAATAAAATTCTTCACCACCGCATAAATTTCGTGGATTTGCGGATTTTCTGCTGTCGGTCTCGTTTTAAGTTCTGTAATTGCCCATTGATTAGGTAATAAGACTTCAGAAACTTCAGCAATCCATCCTTCACCTGGTCTACGATTCTCTGCTTTGAATGCAAAAGTCAGACCTCCATTTTGTGCTCCTGAAACAAGGGTCAAAGGCTCTGAGGTTTTACCCGATAGACGTAATGAAGCATCTGTAATATCTATCTTTTTAAGGTCTTTGGGCACGTCGTCTGTATAAACATACAACGTATCGTAGCGCGCAAAATCTCTTTGTAAGAATGTTACTTGTATTACGCCATTCTCGTGCTTAGGGAGCAATTGCAAAACCCCACGATCGCGCTGATAATATTTCTCTAGAGCTCCACGCCCGTCTACAAATTGCTTGGTACCCTCTACCTCTAGTTTATCAAAAGGCACATACGGGATCAGCATCCCTAGGAAATTAATCACCTGTAGCTCCGACATCGGGATTACATCGCCTATGTTATAGACCTCGAAGGAGTCGTAGTTATTCTCGGGGATATAATCGTCCTTGCAATCGGTACGGACTTCTACCTTGAACTTATGCGCCTCTTTGCTATAGAAATTGTGCTTGTATGTAATGATCTGATCGGCAAAGGGTTTGAGATTTATCGTAGTCGTATAAACCACCTTACCGTCTACCTGTATCGAAACCGGCACGTCTTTCAAATCAATAGACGAATAATTTTGGACATTGAATCGAATATTAGCGTCCTTTATATTTGCTTTGGATTTAATCTCTGGGTCGTTCACCCATGCGATTCCGACATCGGAAAGCTCCGTTTGCTTAATAAGTCGATACTGTACGATAGCCACTCCGTCGTCCGAGGTTTTCATTGCTCCTTCGAACTTAAGCGATATCGTCTTACCAACAAACTCCGAGAGATCCCAGCATGGGCGGTGTTCTTCGCCATCACCAATAATGTGCAAGCGCCCTTCTACGTCGGGATGCTCTTTTCCATTTACCAATAGACGCAACTGCGAACCTGTCGGGTCTCCCTCCGCTTGCAACATAAGAGTATGCGCAAAAAGATGGAGCTTTGTACCCGCCTCAAGTTCCGTAAGATCTAATTCACAGATCTTTATACTTCCGATATTATCCTTATTAGCAACATCAAATGGGTTTGCACTATCCCAATCAGTTGGAGCAGTTTTCCCATACCATGCCAAGATTGTAGAGTTAAACGGTAACCTAAGTTCTGGTAAGGCTTCAAGGGGCTTAAAGTCCAAATTTCTCCCTGTTTCTACCAAGCCCGTAGTAAGAGGCCAGCCGCGGAAAGTTTCATGATAAGGTAACTTGTCTGCTGTTATCTTGGGTACATAGGCACTCGGAAGGATATCCATAACCGCATGAAGCCCTCTAATGCCTTTTTCGGTTACCAGACGAGCAGTAAAGAGATTACGTCCTTTGGCTATACGCTCCTTAGGAATGGTATATTTAACTGTTCTACCCGTGGTTTGTGGAATCTCAGCAATCACCTCCCACTTTTCATTCTCTAAATCGGCCTGCAGGACTTCATATTTTTTCGCTTCGTAGGCTTTTTTCCAACTCAAAACCCAACCTTCTGTAGAACATTCGCTATAGGTTAGCTTAGCTTGAATCAGGCGCGATAGAATCGCAAATTCTCCCGATTCTAATCTAGTACCTTCTGCGTCCGTTATGCGCAAGACTCCGTTCTCGGTTCGATCCTCGAGTTTATATTTCGAATTCTCATTAAACTGCCCATCAAGGAGCTTGAATGTCTTACCACCATCTAATGATAGTTCTACTTTCAAAGGGGCTTTCATATTCCGTGTCCGGATCCACATATCCGTACCTGGGACATAGACCTCGCCGGCAATTGGAGCTACAATCTCGGGTTTCTTGTAATCGAAATACCATACAACAGCATACTCCTGATTTTCCCCTTGATTTACGCTACCGTCTACACTTATGGTGTACTTTCCGGGTGCTGGTGTTTTCCAGACCACTTGTTCGATATTATCGGCATCATTTACCTTTTCTACAGCGAGTTGGTTCGGTTTTTTCCAATCCAAGGTTAGTGGCAAATGCGTTGTCCCGTTAGCCGATACTCGTAAGTTTAGGTCGTTAATCATCGGATTCTCGCCCGTAGCATACTCCTTATTTGCAACGGGGTCGTTCCAGCAAATCGTTACTCGGAGTTCTTGCACATCCTCCGGCACATCAATCGTAAATTCTTTAACGCCACTAGCCAGCCGATTTCTTTTATCCAACTTGTACCAGTTATTCTCCATAGCGGTCACTGCTGCAACGGCGTCCAATATTCCAAAACCATACTTATAGTCTGGTCCTTGGTTACCGGCATCGCGCGCCGTATTGGCTATAAGAGCTTTAAGGAAATAGTTGTAGGGGATAGCGCCACCATTTAATTGCTTAAAACGTTGTGTAAGCAGTGCTAGATGGCCTGTTACATTCGGACACGACATCGAAGTTCCACTCATCTGGTAATAGCTCTGGTGGTCGGTTGTAGACCAAACGGACTCGCCCAGCGAACTTATAATCGGAAACATACGCCCGTCGAGCGTCGGTCCGAAACTTGAGAAGTTCGTAATCGACTCGTCATGCTTCACCGCTGCTACGGAGATGATATTCTTCCCATAATTCGACACATGGGAGAAACGCCAACCACAAGCACCCTGCGAGTTACCTGCCGAAAAGACATGCGTTAGTGTGGGTATATAATATGCCAATAGGTCCAAATTGGGTTGCCCGAGGTAGGAATAATTAAGAATACTTTGTCTACGGCACAGGGAACGCATATCCATCCCGTAGGAATTAGAAGTAAGTGTAATATGCTCGTTCAATGCCGCCATATACATTTCTTCCTCAGCTTCTAGACCGTTGGACTGTACATTGAAGTTATAGGTCCAAATTTCGGCTTCTGGGGCTACTCCACGATAAGTCTGATTACGCATCCCACCACCTAGTATCGTACCCGTGGTATGCATCCCGTGCGCTCCCGAATTCAATACTGATAGTTCGAATTCTTTACGATGCACTCGCTTTCCGTAGTCTACATGTTCGGCCACATTACCGTCCCAAATCCCTATACGGATACCTTTTCCGGTGAGACCTCGACCACCCAACCTAGAATCAACAGTCAAAAAAGTACCACCAGCAACATGTCGTCCCTCAAAATTCTCTACAACCATCGGCGGCTTTGTCCAACGAACATGAGCGACAAACTCCTGTTCGGAGAGTGCTAATAATGCATCGTGCGATGCTGTTAGTTCTACGTTACGAAAGATTTCGGACGGACTCCGATAAGCAATCCTTTTTGCCTCCAATTCTTTCTTCACAAACTCCCAGTCTACGGTACTAAACCACGTGAGGGACACTTTCAACAACTCACCCTCTTTCCCCCAACTAGGCGCGTCTTTTTGTAGAATGCTATTCATAAGCTTCCACTCGCCACGAATGGGCTGCACAGTACGCAAACCGGTACCTACAAAATCGCTTGGGCTACTACCGGGAGCTATGGTAGCGTAGTAGGCATTATTTCCGAGATAATCGCCCAGGACTATGCCTTTCTCTTTCAGGCTCGCCCAGTTACAGCCCTCGGCTCCCGCTTGTACTAGGACATTAAGACGCTCGCCACTTGGTATACCAAGTTCCAAACTAGAGCGCTTCTGCCCACGTTTTGCAGAGCGGACATTCGCCTCAAGGTAGACCTCGCGATCACCGAAGCGAATTGGTTCCTGCGCCCAGAGCCCAAACCCTAAGCACAAAAACAGAACTAACAACAAACCACGATTCATTTATGTATTTATTTGGTAAACTTATTAAGTGAACTAAAAGTAGCTACTTTTTTTATAGTAATACGCTCGAATAACTACGCATATATCACATCTATACGCGTAAAAATTAGTCTGAGACTCGGATTGAGTCGCTTACACAAATGGCGAGAAAAAACGTGCCAACGGCTAAAAAACTGCGATAAAAAGCATTGCGCCGACATACAAAATGAGAGGCGTAACGCAGAAACGAAGTAAAATGTTCAACGCCTGTCGCACGGCTAGAAAAACAGTGGAATACCCTTCACCGTGTTTTTACGCCGATTCATTACCTTTGTCTAAGCGGGATTTAGGATTTCTATGGTTCGACTAAAAAGATATAACAGTCTATTTCGGTCAACTTTTAGTCTGTACCACCCCGACTAACGATAGTGGAGAGATGACAAAACAGAAAACGCTTGCGGCTTCGTTCCATGTAGCCGGGAGGGGGTTGCATACCGGAGTCTGCGTAGAAGCCGACATTCGTCCAGCGCCTGCCAATACCGGCATTATCTTCTTTCGCGATGATTTGCCAGGCACGCCCACCGTACACGCTCTTGCCGAAAATGTAGTAGATACCTCGCGTGGGACAACCATCGTGGAAGGCGAAGCCCGTGTAAGTACACTCGAACATCTACTTTCGGCACTCTGGACCCTTGGCGTCGACAATGCCGAAATTCACCTCACGGGACCCGAAGTCCCGATCCTTGACGGGAGTTCTCGCGAATACGCGGCGCAAATAGCTAAAATTGGGCTTACCGAGCAGGAGGCCGAAGTGATTTATTACACCCCAAACGAAAAACTCACTTACCGCGACGAAGCGGCTGGTATAGAGCTTAGCATCTACCCCGACGAGAACTATTCGGTAAACGTCCTCATAGACTACAACTCGGAAGTCCTCGGGCATCAGTTTGCTATGTTCGACGAACATTCCGATTACACCGACGAAATTGCATCTTCAAGAACCTTTGTCTTCTTGCACGAGTTAGAAGTACTCCGCGAACGCAATCTTATAAAAGGCGGAGATTTGGAAAATGCACTCGTAATCCTCGAACGTGGAGTATCGCAAACAGAGCTTGACCGCTTGGCTGCTCTCTTTGGTAAGCCGAAAGTGCGACCCACCGAGAACGGAATCCTTAGCAACGAACCTCTCCTTTACGAAAACGAACCCGCCCGCCATAAGCTCTTAGACGTCTTAGGCGACTTGGCTCTAGTCGGGGTTCGACTCCGCGGACGGGTAGTTGCAGTACGCCCTGGGCATCATGCGAATACCGAATTAGCAAAACGTATCCGACAAGCCATTAAAAGCCAAGAACAAAAAAAGAATACCGCGCCACAAATAGATCTAACCGCCCCACCAGTGCTCGACGTACAACAAATACAACAACTCCTACCCCATCGCCCACCTTTCCTACTTGTAGATAAGATTCTGTCTATTTCGGATACCAAAGTTATCGGACTAAAAAACGTTACCATCACCGAGGCGTTCTTCGTAGGACACTTCCCCGGAGCACCGGTTATGCCCGGCGTACTACAAGTAGAAGCTATGGCTCAGGTGGGAGGTGTACTTGTTCTAAGCACGGTACCGGATCCGGAAAACTACCTCACCTTCTTCCTTCGCATCGATAACGTACGTTTTCGCCAAAAAGTAATGCCTGGCGATACCCTGATCCTAAGTATGGAACTGATGAGCCCTATACGCCGCGGCATGGCGATTATGCATGGCGAGACGTACGTCGGCAATACCCTCGTCGCCGAAGGCGACCTTATGGCTCAAATTGCTAGAAAAAGCTAATAACAGAACAAAGATGACCATCAGTCCTCTAGCATACGTATCGCCCCAGGCAAAAATCGGCGCGGGAGTTGTTGTAGAGCCCTTTGCGTACGTTGGCGCTGACGTAGAAATTGGCGAAGATACATGGGTTGGACCCCACGCTACCATATTTGACGGAGCTCGAATCGGTAAGCAATGCCGCATATTCCCCGCTGCAACTATCGCTGCTATCCCACAGGATCTGAAGTTTAAGGGCGAGTACTCTACTGTAAAAATCGGCGATAATACCACTCTCCGCGAATGCACCACCGTAAACCGTGGTACCCTTGCCAAACAAATCACTAGCATCGGTTCCGACTGCCTAATTATGGCCTATGCACACGTTGCGCACGATTGCGAAATCCACAACCATGTTATCCTCGGGAACTGTGTACAACTCGCCGGCGAAGTTGAAGTAGACGACTATGCCATCCTATCTGGTGGAACCCTCGTGCACCAATTTACGCGCGTCGGGAAACATGTTATGGTGCAAGGGGGCACGAAGGTAAACAAGGATGTCCCGCCTTATGTAATTGCCGGACGCGAACCTATCATGTACTGCGGATTAAATGTGGTGGGGCTCCGTCGACGCCTCTTCCCTGCCGAACTCATCCAAGAAATACAGGAAGCCTACCGATTGTTGTACCGCGAGGGAATGAATATCTCGCAAGGAATAGAACGCATAGTACAAGAAATGCACTCCTCACCCGAATTAGACGAGATTATTAAATTCGTACAACGCTCAGAACGCGGATTGTTGCGTGGAGGAAAAATAGAATGACACCAGAAATAGAATTGCACGGACTCCGTTTCGAACTCCTCCATACTCACGATTTCTTACAGGAAGGCGTACGACGTCTCGCGCAACAGATAACACAAAACTTCGTACAAAAAAGCGATCCACTCGCCCTCTGCGTCCTCAACGGAGCCTTTATTTTTGCGGCAGACCTACTCCGCGAACTCAAGTGGGATATCTCGGTAGAATTTGTACGCTACCGCTCCTATCACGGGCTAAAAGCATCGCAACACCCTGAGGAACTACTCGGACTCACTCAACAAGTCGCTCAACGCCATATCCTCATTGTAGAAGATATTGTCGACACGGGGCTTACCATGCAATCCCTCCTCAACAACCTAAAAGGACGCGGTGCTGCCAGTGTGCAGATTGCGACGATGTTCACAAAATCTGAGGCCTTTGTCGGGAACTTCGCTATAGACTACGTAGGGCAAGACCTCCCCAACCGCTTCGTAGTCGGCTACGGACTTGATTACAACGGACTCGGGCGCAACTACCCCGATCTCTATATTCTCAAAGAGCATTAACCTTTGTTGCAGCGATGATCAATATTATTCTATTCGGTCCTCCAGGTGCTGGAAAGGGGACGCAGGCCAAACTCTTGGTCGAGAAATACCAGCTGACGCACCTCTCTACTGGCGAAATCCTCCGTGCGGCAATTGCAGACAGTACGCCACTCGGTCTACAAGCGAAAGCCTTTATGGAAAAAGGACAACTCGTACCCGACGAAATGGTAATAGGCATTATACAGGAGGTAATGCGTGCCAACCGAACTGCAAAGGGCTTTATATTCGACGGATTCCCGCGTACTCGTCCACAAGCCGATCAGCTCGATAAGATGCTACACGAAGAAGGAACTATGATCAACGCCGTTCTGTTACTTACCGTAGAACGCAACGAATTGGTACGCAGACTTCTACAACGTGCTGAACTGGAAGGACGTTCCGACGACAAGGAAGAGGTTATTGCCAACCGCATACAGGTCTATCACGACCAAACGGCACCCGTAGCCTCGCACTACAATGGTTCTGGAAAACTCTTTACCATTGACGGACTCGGCACTGTGGAAGAGATCAACGCACGCTTACAACATGTTATAGATTCGTTATAGTACAACTAGAACTCAAACAGATAGGAAAAGGGCGTAGAATAGCTATGCCCTTTTTTAGTGCCACTACTTAGAAATCACTCAAAATCTGCAACAAAATTCACAACTAGCCGGATATAGAAATCGTAATCGATACGCCTGAAAGCTAAGTCGTAAAAGCCACTGGCACCCGCTTGGAAATAGGCATAACGAGTAATGGGTTGTTGCAACGACAGCGTCCCCGTTAGAATACTTCGCTGCTCTGCACATCGCCCCCGGGACCACAAACTATAGGATCGGTATAATTCCTCACCACGAAGCGATATAAAGTTTTTGCCATAAAAATAGCCTGCTGCAAGCGTTAATACCCTAAACGTACGAAGCCACAGTTCGGAATGTAGTGCATAGCCATTGCGAGCAGTAAGAGGTGTCTGCTTATGCCCATCGTGACTAGCCACAGCGGTTAACAGCAATCCTACACCATATTTTGCAGAGTCGATGAAAGACATTGCATAACCCAATCTTGCGCCCATATTGGTAGAGGTAACTACCGGGAGAGCCGACGTATCAATTTGCCCACCATGGTGACGTGCCAAGAAAAAAGCATTGTAGTAGCATCCTGGCTTATATGTCGGCGTAGGAGAAGTAAGGGTAAATCCGTAGAGGAATCGTTCTTCGTCGTTATCGTCCTTCCAGATAAAACGATCCCAGTCTATCCACGTCCGCGCGACTAGATATGGGTTTGTATAACGAAATGCGGCACCGCCCTCCGGACCATGCAACCACGAGTACTGTCGCGTGTAAAGGAATTTGGGGAATTCGGTGGGCGAAGCTAGTGTGCCTATCGTACACCAGAAATCGGGCAGTAACTCAGCTCGAACAGAGAATACCGGTCGAAGCACCTGCAGCGCCTTTTTCCCATGCATATAACCCAGATAAGCTCCCGCTTCCAGATACAAGCGTTGCGCCAGATTGAGTGAGATACGCGGCGACAACGAAAAACCCGGCAACGTATACCCCGGCTTTAGAGGGTGATCGAACTCTGCATTATAAAAATACGAATCGGCATCTACTGCCCAACCATAACGTACCAATCTCTCGCGCTCCTCGGGTACAGATGGTTGCGCAAAAAGCTGATAACCAACCGACAAAAACGTTACTACAAAAAAAGCTACTCGCACAGGAAACAACGTGTGCAATGGGCAATTACTATTTATTGTCATTCGCCCTCTTTTGGCAATTTCTCGTACTTCGCCCCCCAATACTTTCGCATGCGTAGGGCGCTCTCCTGTTCCCGCGGATTGTCTTGCGCAACGTAAAAGACAGTACCTTCCATACCCTCGGGTAAAAATTCCTGTTGCACGAAATGATTTGGATAATCGTGTGCATAGCGATAGCCTGCTCCATAGTCCATATCCTTCATAAGCTGTGTGGGAGCATTTCGCAAATGAAGTGGGACTTCGTGTGGCGGCTCTTGTCCTACAAAACTTAACGCCTCATTAATAGCCATATAAGCCGAATTACTCTTAGGTGAGGTAGCCAAGTAAATAGCCGCTTCCGAGAGTACAATACGCGCTTCGGGCATCCCGATTGCCTGTACTGCCGCCATAGCAGCATTCGCTATCAATAGAGCATTGGGGTTGGCAAGCCCTATATCCTCCGCCGACAAGATAATCAGCCTCCGTGCTACAAATACCGGATCCTCTCCGGCAGCAAGCATTCGTGCCATCCAATAAACTGCAGCTTGGGGATCACTACCTCGAACAGACTTGATAAAAGCCGAAATGCAGTCGTAGTGCATCTCGCCCTTCTTATCATAACGCGGCGCACGTTGCTGTAAAAGACGCTCCACCAACTGATTAGTAACATGCACTTCGTCACCTACCCGAGTATTGTAGAGCAACTCTAACGTATTGAGCAGACGACGACCATCCCCTGCAGCAAAGAGGTAGAGCGAATCTGTCTCTTCCAAAATAAAACGCACCTCGTGTAAAAGCGTATCATTGCGGAGTGCACGGTTTAGAAGTTTTTCCAAATCCTCGCGTCCCAAAGCATGTAAGGTATAAACTTGCGCTCGCGAAAGGAGTGGCGATATAACTTCAAACGACGGATTCTCGGTCGTAGCACCTATCAGTGCAACCTCGCCGCGCTCTACAGCTCCTAGGAGCGAATCCTGTTGCGATTTATTAAAACGGTGGATCTCATCAATAAAAAGAACCGGCGCTTCTTTGTTAAAAACACGCATAGCGGCTACGTCTTCCAAAACTTGCCTCACCTCCTTCACGCCGGCGGTTACGGCACTCAATACATAAAACTCGCGTTTTAGAGCTTGTGCCACAATTTGTGCTAGGGTAGTTTTCCCGACTCCCGGCGGTCCCCACAAAATAAAAGGCGAGATACGTCCCGCAGCAATCATTTGCCGGATGACACCGTTTGCCCCCACCAAGTGTTCCTGCCCCACGTATTCGTCCAGAGTTTTCGGGCGGAGTCTCTCTGCTAAAGGTCGCGTATCCGACATCGGTATGTGCTGGGGGAGCTTACTCTGTCTCAAAACTCAACTTCTCAGAGCTGTCGTTCTGGGGCGCATCGGTTAAGAACTCGCTAATATTGAAGGCTATCTTAAGGATCTTAACCACCTCGTTCCGCTCATTCAGAATCGGCGCGTAAGTTTCTGTAAACGTTAGGATTTGCCCATTCCGCTTAATACGGTTCCGGATGTTGCGCTTTACCTGCCCGTGCAAAAGATCTTGCCAGAAGTTGTGATACGTCCGTGCCTGATCGGCACGCATTTCCATGCCTTCTGTATGGTGGTGGTTCTGGATCTCGGCAAGCGACATGCGCAGCAACGACAAGTACTCGTTATTCGCATAGAGGAGGTAGCCGCGAGTATCGTACTCTACTACACAGCATGCACTTTGCATGGCGCGGTTCCAGCTTTCGAGTTCGGCAGATTTGCGCGCAACCTCCTCTTGTATCGTTTGGAGTTCCTCCATATTTTGGCGCATTTCCTCCTCTTGTGAGCTAATTTCCTCAGAGCGGATTCGCGCCTCCTGCAGCAAGCGTTGTGTTTGGATATTATTGCGCAAGGCTACTAGAGTCGCCGCAAAACTACCCATGACGCTCTCTATAAAACGAAGTACATATTCTTCAAAAAGTCCAAAGCGTGCCAACTCTATCACCCCTTGCAGCACATCGTTCATCATAATCGGGACAAGCACCAAAGCATTCGGCGCATCGTAACCCAACCCCGAAGTTATCTTCACGTAGCCCTTCGGAATATCGGTCAGATAGATACGCTTCTGTTCCATCGCACACCGCCCTACCAGTCCTTCTCCAATGGCAAAACGCGCACTGGTATACTTACGTACTTGGTAGGCATACGCGGAGGTTAGCGCAAGGATATCCTTTTGCTCCTGATCCTTTTCCACAAGATAAACTGCACCTATATCAGCACTTACATACTGCGCAAGGTGATGCAGAATATCGTACGTAAAGCCCACAATATCGTTAGTCTCCACCCTCAGATATTCCGAAAAGAGCGCCATCCCTTGCGCAGCCCAAGCCTGTTGCTCTTCTTGTTCGCGCTGTTGGATTTCCCGCTTTTTAGCTGCTCGCAAACTCTGTTGCATTTCCAAGAGACTTTGCCCGAGGACATCGCCATCCGCCGCTTCAAACTCTTTTTCCTGATCTCCGGCACCTATCGCCTGCGCAAAAGCTACTTTGGCTTCCATATTGTCCAAGAGCTTATTGACTGATGTTGCAATCGACTCTATCTCGTCCCCGGTTTTATATTTGAGATGTAGATTCGAATCTATACGCCCATTGGCAATTGCTAAAAGGGTTTTGCTAATCAAGGAAAGAGGTCCGCCAATCCGCGATGCCAGCCAAAGTAAAACGATAAATAGGAGTACCAAACCCGCAATAGCTACCAAAATGGTCAGGTGCATTGTGGTATCGGAATAGGCCAGCAAACTATCGCGACTTATAATCATACACAGCGTCCAGGGGCGACGCACATCCCCCACCGTTACAGGCGCACTAAAGAGAAAAGACTCCTGACGCGTCATCGGGCTTATGTATGACTCGGCAAGCAGCGTCCCCTGACGCATGAGGAGCGTCTTATCCGTAAAGCGCGGAATTTGCGTAAGGATATCCTCTGCATTTTGCCCCACCAACTCAGCATCGGCACCTGCGATAATCTTCATCTCGCCAGAGAAAAGATACAAGCTCATATTATTGTACGGGTGATACTCTGCAAAGCGATTGCGATAGTAGTCGGTCGAACGATTGATTGTAATTAACCCGACCGGATTATCTGCACTATCGCGCACCGGGACCGAGACCCCCACTACATAATTCACACTCCCGACCGAGTCGCTACGCAGCAGGAAGGGCTCTAGAATTTCCTCTTCGTTAAGATTTCGGTGAGCGATATAAAATAGGTTTGTTGCGAGTCCGGAAGTATCACGAAGCGTCCATTGCCTGTGCAAAATCGTGTCGTTAAATGGGTAAAGAACCTCGGTCTGTCCTTCGCTGTACGGATAGTCTGGGTTAGGCAACTTATAATCGAAGGTTGCCCAAATCTCGGAATAGTTATACCCTGCATGGATTAGCTTGCGTGCGAGGCGGTCGAACTCTCTCTCGCGCGTCTCCCATGTTTCCGAAGTCACCCCTTGCATAGTTGCTGCAAGATTCCGAGCTAAAGTAAGGGCTATATTCAGGTCGCTGCTCAGTTGAGTGGCATACTCAACCACTTGCACACGCCCAGATTGTAGAGCTGTTCGCAGACTATTTTCTGCATCTCTATATGTTAAGAAACCCAACGAGAGGACATAGGTTATGATCCCTACACCTAATACCGTAAACAAGATCCGTTTGCGGATACTCATCTCGAACCGTTTCATATACTCCCCCTCCCACACACAAAGATAAAAAAAGAAAACGGCGAGCACTCAACAGAAAAGCTGCTAAATAAGCCCACACAGTTATGCGAGCAACTCCCTAGGGTTTTCAGCCAGCCTAACTCCACTTGTAAAGGTTTTTAAGAGGTAACGCGTTAGTTCGTCTACTTTCGCCATTCCTACGTATACGTTCTTCGGTATGTTGTTTTGGTTTTCCTGCGATAGTTTTGCACCGATACACTTCCGAAATCCAAGCCGATGGGCCTCAAGGACTCGTTGCTCCATACGGGCTACGGAGCGCAATTCGCCAGCAAGCCCTACTTCGCTAGCAAAACAATACTCGAGTGGGAGTGCGATATCGTAAATAGACGAGAGGATGGCAACCAGCACTCCGAGATCCACGCCCGGATCTTCTACCTTGATACCGCCCGCTATGTTCAGAAAAACGTCCTTTGTACCCATCCGAAGATTCAGCCGACGTTCTAAAACAGCCAAAAGCATATTAAGGCGCCGCGGGTCGTAACCGGTCGTAACCCGCTGCGGCGTCCCGTAAGCAGAGTTACTCACCAGCGCTTGTACTTCTACAAGCAACGGACGGATGCCGTTTAATACCACTGCAACTGCAATACCACTCAGCGGCTCTTGGCGATGCGCTAACAATAGTTCGGAAGGGTTGGTAATTTCGCGTAGTCCTGCCGCTTGCATCTCAAACATGGCTAACTCATAGGTCGAGCCAAAGCGATTCTTTATCGAGCGTAAGATACGGTACGAGTGATTCGAATCGCCTTCAAATTGGAGTACGACGTCGACGATATGTTCCAGAATCTTAGGTCCGGCTAGTGTTCCTTCTTTATTGATATGCCCTATGAGCAGTACCGGAACGCCCGAGGTTTTAGCATATCGCAGTAGCGCTGCCGCACACTCCCGGATTTGCCCTAGAGAGCCTGCCGAGGATTCCATATTTTCGGAATAGAGGGTCTGAATCGAATCTACTATCAAAAACTGCGGCTGCAGCTCCTTGCACTGGTGGAGGATATTCTCTAAGAGGGTCTCGTTTAGGATTAGGCAATTCTGAGGTAATGTCCCCAATCGATCTGCACGCATCCGGATCTGACTCGCACTCTCCTCGCCCGACACGTACAGAATTGTTTCAAAATGACTCCGTAGTGCTATTTGTAGCGAAAGGGTCGATTTGCCAATCCCCGGCTCGCCACCTAGCAAGAGGATAGAGCCCGGAACAATTCCCCCACCCAATAAGCGATTTACCTCTTGTAGCCCCGAATCCAGACGGATCTCGTTGCTACTCTGTACCTCACGCAAATTTTGTGGATGTGCCTCGCGCGATATCTCTATCAACCCTTTTGTATGCGGTGATGGCTGAACAACGCGTTCTTCCACATACGTATTCCACTCGCCACACGACGGGCAACGCCCCAGCCACTTTACAGAGTTCGCGCCACAATTCTGACAAACATAGCTACTCTTCGTCTTAGCCATTCGCCTTATTCCATTTTTTAGCCACCCAACTTACCATGTAGCAGAGTGCTAACAGCCCCATATAGAGGAGCACTTGCCCCTCGTGCGAAAGAATGGCATATGCCAAGGACTCCGAACGTGCGATACTCTCCACGCCCAGCCAAAGTACCACTGCCAGATGAAACGAACCAAGCCCACCTTGCGCTGGGATAATCATCCCAAACGTACCCACTACCAAAATAGCGAGCGCTGCTGATAGTCCGAGCATCTGGGTTGCAAGCAATGCCCGAGCTGTAGTATAAGCCATAAACCAATAGCAAAGCCAGAGAAGCAGTGTGTAAAAAAGAAATAACCCTTTTTGGGGTTGTCGCCACAGACTCTCCAAACCTACCCGAAAACCGACTCGCTTCTCTTGCCACCAAGCACGCCATCGCTCTTTCCAACGAGTGTGACGAAATACATAATACAGCAAAAAAAAGAAACCCACGAGCGCCACAATAGCAACTCCCAACAGCAACAAATGCATGTAGGATAGTTTAGCAAAGAAGGGCACAAGAACTCGTTCCCAAAGGAAACTTCCGAAGCGATCGAAACTGATGGCTATTGCCACAAGCGTTACAAGAACTGACGATAGCAAATCAACCAACCGTTCGCTAATAACTGTACCGATAGCTCTTTCTGTTTCGACGGCACTCCGTTGTGCCACCAACGTACAACGTGCCACCTCGCCAGCTCGGGGTATCAGAAGATTCACAAAATAACCAAACAGGACGCCATAAAATGCATCAAAGACTGTAACGCTCTTCTGTTGAGCATTCAGTAGGAGACGCCAACGCTCCGAACGTAGAGCATACGACAGTACACTAAGTGCTATCGCAAGCGACAACCATCCCCAATGCGCATCGCGAAAGGATTGCAAAAAAGCCTCCCACTCCACATCACGAAACGCGAGATAAAGCAAAAATACCGATACCGGAAGGAGTAAAAGAACCTTTAGAACAGGATGTCGCCACAAAGGGGATAAACGCGGCATACGGCGCTCTGTAGTGTGCTATTCTACTAATCGGTTCGTAGCCGTATCTGGGAATACGATGGACGGACGGAAGTGCTTCGCTTCTTCAAAATCCATAATCCCGTAACCTATAATAATCACAACATCGTTCACCGCACAGCGTCGTGCTGCAGGCCCGTTCAAACAGACAACCCCCGAGTTGCGCGGTCCACGGATGGTATAGGTATCAAAGCGCTCGCCATTGTTTACGTTAACTATCGACACGCGCTCACCTTCTACGAGATTTGCCGCTTCAAGCAACGCCTCATCTATAGTTATGCTGCCTATGTAATCGAGATTCGCCTCGGTTACGTGTACTCTATGAATCTTTGACTTGAGGACTTGGATTTGCATCTTACTACCCCCTCTCCGCGCGTTAGAGTCCAATGTTATCTATAAGTCTGACCGCACCAGCCTGAACCGCAGTAAGACATCGGGTAGCGCCGGGAACAAATTCGGACAAAGTCTGTAGGGTCTGTGCATCGACAAATTCGAGATACTCGACCCGCAGGCGACCGTTAGCTTCTATTTGCTGAATAGCCCACGTACGCACGTCTTCCATCTTTTCTTGTTTCATCAGTCGCTCGCCTAGAGCTTGTAGTGTGGCATAAATTACAGGTGCTTCGCGACGGCATTCTGAGCTCAAGAGCTGATTGCGTGAGCTCATAGCCAAACCGTCCGTTTCTCGGACAATAGGACACGGCACAATCTCTACATCCAAATCGATTTGTTGAACCAACGCTTGGACAATAAGCATCTGTTGATAGTCCTTCTCGCCAAAATAGGCTCGTGTGGGACGTACCCAATCCAAGAGTTTGCTTACAATCTGTGCTACACCATTGAAATGCCCCGGACGGTGCGCGCCTTCCAGCACTTTGTCGAGCATCTCGAAGGAGAATTGTCTCGTATCTGGCGTTGGATATACTTCCGCTTCGCTAGGTGCAAAAAAGATCGTAACGCCTATATTTTCTACAAGCTTGGCATCGCTGAGGAGATCGCGCGGGTAGGTACGGAAGTCGTTCGGATTATTAAACTGCGTCGGATTCACAAAGTCGCTGACCACCACCACGTCGTTCTCTGCTATCGCACGTTTTATAAGCGAGATATGCCCCGCATGAAGCGCACCCATCGTGGGGACAAGCCCAATGGTACGCGAGAGCACTCGATACGCCTCTAGAAGATTACGCAATTCCTCCTGGGTTTCAACTTGCTGCATTTTTCTTAATTCGGTTGACTTGGTGTCTAACTCCTTCTCCCTATTCGTTGTAGTTCGCGATCTGAGTCTCGCTTTTTGATAGTCTCGCGCTTATCGTGCTGCTGTTTCCCTCTGGCAAGTGCTATCACGAGTTTGGCATAACCGCGTTCGCTGATAAAAATCTTGGTTGCTACAATTGTATTCCCTTTGGCATTAACACCTCGTTGCAATTTCAGAAGCTCGCGCCCCGTCAGGAGAAGCTTTCGATCCCTACGCACCTCATGATTAAAAAAGGTTCCGAAATGGTATTCCGGAATGTGCAGATTACGAACCCACAGCTCGCCATTAATAAAGAGACAATATGCGTCAACCAGACTCGCATGCCCTTGGCGAAGCGATTTAATCTCCGTGCCCGTGAGCACCATGCCAGCGGTGTAGGTATCGATAAACTCGTAAAGAAAACTCGCCTTTCTATTTTTTGCCACTACTCGCTCGGGCATCACGAACACCTTTCAACGAATACGGCGCAAAGGTACACAATAACTTTTGTGACAGAACAAACACGCACGCGTATAACGGTTATCTAGTTTCGGTTTTTCCCGGACAGCAATAAATAAAAAATATTACCCTACCTTTGTTAAGTACGTTCTGTAGTCTAATCTGGAACTATGAAGTTTGTCCCGAGCTCCGCAACCATCCGAGATATCCTGTTTATTGATGTAAAGACGGTTTCGCAATATCCGAACCTCGAGGACGCTCCCGCACCCTACCAACGTTTTTGGGCTCGTAAGGCAGAACGCTTTATGGGCGAAGGGGAAACCCCAGCAACCATTTACTCTAAGAGTGCGATATTTTCGGAGTTTGGGCGTATACTTGCCATTTCTATGGGTTTCTTTCGAAACCTTAACGGAAAAGAGACTCTGCGCATTACAACTCTTACGGGCGATGAACGAGCCATTCTTATCGAATTCTGTCGTCGCGTAGAGAGCTTTGCTGCCCGACACGAAAACTTTAACTTCTGCGCCCACAATGGTAAGGAATTCGATTTCCCTTACATCGCCCGACGCTTGCTAATCCAAGGCTTCCCCATCCCTCCAGCTATGTATGCCGCCGGTCGTAAACCTTGGGAGACGAACTTTCTGGATACCTTCGAGCTCTGGAAATTCGGCGATTACAAGCATTTTACGCCACTTTACCTTCTAGGCTATATTTTCGGCGTTTCCGAACTTATGGAGGATATGGAGGGCAGTAAGATTCATGACGCCTACTACCTCGAGGCGAACCTTGAAAAGATATCCGAGTTTAGTCAACACGAATTAGCCACTTGTGCTCAGCTTTATCGACGTTTTGTAGGGTTACCTGCCATTCCACACGACGATTTAGAGTACAATGCACCTACCTTGTGCGCGGATAAAGACGAAGATCCTACAGTAATAGCGGCTCTCCCCTCCGTAGTTTCTACGTCGCTTCGAGCACCACAATCTTCTGCCTCGTTTAGCACACCTTCTCCGGAAGCTTCGCCTGCGACAGATACCGAAATCTCCTCCGAAACCCCGCTGGAAATCCCGATTAGCTTCGATCCGGCATCGTCCGAAGATCCACAGTAATAGTTCCGATTACCTGCAGCTAAAGAAGCACTAGCCTGCGTTGTAAGCCATTCCGTGTGCTACTTATTCTAAAAAGTAAAGAAAGCAAGTAGCACCACCAAAGCGATACCACCGAGCATAAACCAAATACCGCGCCGCAGAAAACCGTTCTTGCCCGCAACGATAACAGCCCCCGATACGGCCAAAAAGAGCAACGCAAAGCCAAAGAGGATGCCCATAATCTTAAAGGTACCCGTCCGATTGAAATGCAATCGGTGTAGGAGGGTTAAAAACTGGGTTGGTGTATAGTAACTACCTGTTACAGCGCCTGTTTGAGTATCGTAGTAAGCCGTGCCCGAACGTAATACAACTTCGTAGCCCTGCGGGGAAGGTTTTATCTCGTACAGACGTGGTAAATCTTCCTCACTGTTTTGCCACTCCGTTGTAAGCGTTTCTTCAGTGAGTGCCGGAGATAGCTTAACCGTAAACGTCTCTTTCGCGCACAAGAAATTCACATTGTAGCGACGTAGCGAGAGTGCCATACCACTCAGCCCGTAAATAATACAAGCCCCGATCAGGAAGTAACCCAGATCGCGATGCCATGCACGACAAACCTGTCGCAATCGGTTGATCTTTTTTCCCATCCTCGTAGCCATTTCCGCCTACACAAAGGTAGCGTGAGTCGCTAGAATGTGGATTAGCGCTCTTGAATTCCAAACAGCGTTCCCTTTACTACTACCACCAAGCGACTGCAGGTAGTGAAAGAATAGTTTTTCTACCAATTAACCCATCAAAGGGGATTGCTTTGTAGTGGAGCGATCCCCTTTTTTTCGTACTTTAGCAAAGAGAAAATACAAGCCAGAGAACGATGAACGAACAATCCATACGCGAACTTCCTACGGGTGAGCAACGCTTTGAAATTTTACGAGAGCGGGGGCTTGTTTACGTAGATAAAACACAGTATATCCCGCCCCTCCTAAGGAGTGCTGGTTTCTACTTCCTTTCCCGCCCACGACGTTTTGGTAAAAGTCTTTTCCTGTCTACCCTCAAGGCATATTTTGAAGGGAAAAAGGAGTGCTTTGAAGGCTTGTATCTCGAAAAATGGGAAGAAGAACAGGCAGCACAAGATGGGCGCGAAGCGTGGCAAGAGTATCCAGTTTTGCATCTCGATTTTAATGCGAAAAACTACGAGAATCGCGAGAAATTGCTAATGATTCTCGACGAACATCTCTCACTTTGGGAAAAGGAATATAAGGTTACAGAGATTGCAGAAGATCCAGAAGGACGCTTTAAGTACCTTTTGCGACATATCTACGAAAAGACACAAAAGCAGGTAATAGTCCTTGTAGACGAGTACGACAAACCCCTTCTGCTCACCTTAGAAGAGGGGTTAGAAGAGCTGCACAACGAGTACCGTAGAATCTTAAAAGGGTTCTTTGCTGTGCTGAAGAGTAGCGACCCATACCTCCGCTTTGTGTTCGTAACGGGTGTCTCGCGCTTTAGCAAGATCAGCCTTTTTAGTGACATGAATCATCTGAACGATATCTCGTTAGACCGGGCATTTAGCACGATTTGTGGCATTACCGAAAAGGAACTACACGACAATTTCAGACCCGAGATTGAAGCATTAGCCGAAGCGAAACACCTAAGCTACGAAGCGACATTAGCGCGGTTGAAACAACATTACGACGGCTACCTCTTTATTGAGGATGGCGAGCATGTATACAATCCGTTTAGCCTTCTAAATGCTTTTTCCAAGAGGGATTTTCGCGACTATTGGTTTCAGTCGGGTACTCCTACTTTTTTAGTGAATTATCTGAAGAAGGCACACTACTATCTCCCCGATCTGGAAAACAATGTAGAGATAGATATGAGTAGTCTGAGCGACTATCGAGCTGATGCGTCATCGCCCATACCCATTCTCTTCCAAGCAGGTTATTTGACGATAAAAGACTACGACCCAGAGTTAGATCTTTACCGTCTCGGTTATCCGAACAATGAGGTGAAATATGGCTTTATCAAAAATCTTTTGCCTTCGTACACATCACTGTTTATAGACGATTGTCGTCCGTTAGTAGCCCGATTCTACAAAGATGTGCGGGCTGGGAAGGTGGACGCGTTCATGGAAGCGATCTCGAATTTTTTAGAAGGCATTCCTTATAGCGCTGAGTCGAAAGAGGACGTAAAGTGGCGCGAGCAAAACTATCAGATCGCCGTAGCGCTTCTTTTCCAACTCATGGGGTTCTATATTCAAACGGAAGTGCACTCAGCCAAAGGGAGAGCTGATTGTGTGGTGTATGCGCAAAATATTATCTACGTCTTCGAATTTAAGCTTTGGAGCTCGGGAACTGCAGAGGAAGCTTTAGCACAAATTCAAGAGCAAAAATACTACAAACCGCTTCTTTTGCAGGGCAAGAGGTTGGTGTTAATTGGTACGAGCTTCGACGAAGAGCGGCGCAATATAAAAGAGTGGAAGGCGCTGGAGGTAGCACCCAATTAAGTATTTTGCCCTGTATGAGTGCGTAAGAGATTGCACCCCGTCGTTGTACAGCAGCGCAAAATAAAATGGGTGTGCTGTGCCAAGACAAAAAAAATGGGGAATTTATATAGCTGTAACTTCTGAATGGGAAAAATTTAAAGACATCACTGGTAATTATACTTGCGGTTCTACATACGGGCTTACATTTGCACCAGCTCCTGTAAACCCCTACCAAGAAGGAATGGAAAACAACAGTAACCAGTGCCGAGAATTGGAAGTTAGATGAAACTACGCCACTGCCCGATTGGGTTTATTGCACAGTAAACCCGGATTAACACATCAAAGGGGATTTCAAGTGGAAGCGATCCTTTTTTTTGAATACAGCATCGAAATACAAATTCTTCCGTAAAGAAAAAGATATATACATTTGCATTAACAGCGATGTTAAACTAAGTGGCATGGGGCGGGATAGCAATACGGAAAATACGATACTCCTGGCGGCAGAAGAGGTCTTCTTTGACAAGGGTTATGCTGGTGCTACTACGACCGAGATTGCTAAACAGGCGGGCGTAAACCATGCCATGTTGCACTACTATTTCCGCACAAAAGAGAATCTATTTCAGATTATCTTCAAACGCAATGTCGAACGAATTGCACATTCCTTTTTTGCAGAGCAAGACCGCGAGGGCGATTTTAGAGAAATAATAGCCCTAGCCGTTGGTAATCATTTCGACTTTGTCCGTCAACACCCGAAGCTCGTATGGTTACTCCTAAACGCCATTAATAGCAATTCGTATAGCGACGAAATCTGGAAAGAAACCGCCCTACCCGTTTTAGATTCTGTAGGGCGTTGGCTCGTGGAACGAATGGAAAAAGAAAAGGCGCTCGGCAGCATCCGCAGTGATCTCGATCCGCTTAACTTTATTGTATCGGTCATCTCTCTAAACTTATTCGTATTTGTAGCTAGCCCGCTGCTGCGCTACGCCAAACTCTTTCATACAACAGAATACGAGGCGTTTCTCGACCGTCAGCGACAAGAGAACATTCGTCTTGCTTTGTTAGCCCTACAACCGTAGTCTCTTTTTTTGCACCTTAATTAACAACTTTGTTAAATCTGATTGTTAATCTTAGTGATTCTAATCTTAGAGGAAAATGAAACGAGTCGTGATTATCCTAATTGTCTGTATTATAGTGCAGAATGTGCGTGCGCAATACAGCCTAGAGGAATGCCAAGCATTAGCGCGAGCGCACTATCCTGCGCTGCAACAATTGGAACTGCAAGATAAAATACGCGATCTGCAACTTTCCGATATCGCGCGCACTTGGTTGCCTCAATTTAGCGTACAGGGCATGGGGATGCTCACGGAAGGTATGCCCGAGCTGGTGCTCCCAGGTACGAAAAGTGAAAGTTCGAAGCACCACTTTGTTGCGATGGCTAGTGTGTCGCAGATGCTTTGGGATGGTAATTATTCCTCGGCTCAACGTAAGCTCACACGAGCGAATGCGGCAGTCAAAAAGAGTAGCACCGAGGTAGAACTATTCCAGCTGCACAAACATGTGAATACGCTTTACTTTGGGATTCTACTCTTAGACGAGCAGTTGAAACAGACCGCACTTCTCCGCCAAACCCTTACAGCAAACTTAAAGCGGGCACGCACTGGAGCGGAAAATGGCACAGTCTTCCCCTCGGAAATTGACAAACTCGAGGTAGAAATTTTGAACACGGAACAAACGCGTATTAACCTAGAGGCGCACCGCGAGGCATACTGTAAGATGTTGGGACTGATTATCGGGACTACTATAGCGTCCGATGCACAATTCCAAAGACCGGACTCGATCTCAAACCCCAATCAAAGGCAAATAGCACGCCCCGAACTGGAGGTTTTCAAAAACCAACGCGAAGTTGTTGCAGCACAGAATTCGCTTATCACAGCTTCACTCATGCCCAAAGTAGGACTAGCAGGCTATGCCCTATACTTAGCACCGAATTACTCAATTGCAAGCCAAAAATTCGATCATCTCCTTGTGGCGGGCATCAATCTGTCGTGGAACACAGGTGCGCTTTACACACACAGAAATAAACGGCGCGAGGTTGCACTACAGCAAGAGATAATACGAAGCCAGGAAGAAACTTTTCGTCGCAACATAGAACGAGAAATATGTCGTGAGGTAGCCGAAGCAGAGCGCCTCCAACTACTCATCCAAAAGGATAGCGAGATTGTTAACTTCCGCGCACGCATTAGACAAAGTGCTGAGACCCGATTTGCGAACGGCGTCTGTACAATGACGGATTTGTTGGCCGAGATCAATGCAGAGAATGCAGCACAACAGACACAAGCTCGACACGAACTGGAGCTGCTCCGGTGTCTGTACGAGCAAAAAGAGGTATCTGGAAACTAAATCAATTGCCTAAAAATGAAAAAGTTGGTATTTCTACTAGGGTTGCCCTTGGTCTTAACCGCATGTAGTAGCAACAAGCTAAAGTACGATGCCGCAGGCGTCTTTGAAGCCACCGAAGTGCTCATCTCAAGCGAAGCATCGGGGCTTGTGCAGGAGTTCGCTGTGGTGGAGGGAGCTGCGTTAAATAGCGGTCAGTACGTTGGTTCGATAGATAGTACACAGTTGTACTTACAAAAACTCCAACTCATCGCAAGTCAACGTGCACTCAAGGCGAGTAGTCCGGATATCAAAAAACAAATAGCAGTAGCTCTGGAAGAGTTGGGACGAATACGAAGAGAAAAAGCTCGGCTCGAGAAGCTATTTGAAGGAGGTGCTGCCACAGCTCAACAACTCGACGCATGCTCTGCTCAATTGCGCACAGCAGAAGCTCGCCTCGCAGCTCAAGAAAATTCGCTAACGATAAGTAGTGACGGGATTGCCGAACAGAGCGCTACGGTAGATATCCAAATAGCGCAACTGGCGGACAAACTACAACGCTGCAGGATAATAAATCCTATACAAGGAACAGTGCTTAAAAAGTATGCAGAGCAAGGAGAGCTCGTAGCGCCTTTCCGCCCACTCTACCGGATTGCCAATCTCGATACCATGTACTTACGTGCCTATCTAACCTCCGACCAGATTTCTGGAGTGCGTCTGGGGCAAGCCGTTCGGGTATATAGTGATGAAGGGCAAAATGGGCGGCGCGAATACTCAGGGCGTATCGTCTGGATCTCGTCACGGGCAGAATTCACCCCCAAAACGATTCAGACACGCGACGAGCGCGCCAATCTGGTATATGCGGTAAAGATTGCTACCCCCAACAATGACGGCTTGTTAAAAATAGGAATGTATGGCGAAGTAGCGCTATAAAATTAAACCGTGTGCAATGATAGAGGTACATGATATAGGAAAAAACTACCATTCTACTGTGGCATTGCGAGGAGTAACGTTCGAGGTGAACACTGCCGAGATCTTTGGCATAATCGGTCCTGACGGAACAGGAAAGACGTCGCTGTTCCGTATTCTAAGCACACTTATGCTTCCTGACAGCGGACATGCCACCATAGATGGGCGAGATGTTGTAACAGAGTTTGTTGAGATCCGTCGCCGCATTGGATACATGCCTGAGCGTTTCTCCCTGTATCAGGACTTAACAGTAGGCGAGAACCTAGCCTTCTATGCCACGGTCTTTAAGACTAGCGTGAAAGAGAATTATGACCTGATAAAGGATATCTACCGCTACCTAGAGCCTTTTAGCAAGCGTCGGGCAGGTGCACTCTCTGGAGGGATGAAACAGAAACTCGCACTTTGCTGTGCCCTGATTCATCGTCCCACTGTGCTTATGCTTGACGAACCTACAACGGGAGTGGATGCGGTCTCGCGAAAAGAATTTTGGGAGATGCTGCACAATCTCCGAAGGCAAGGGATCACCATCCTCGTCTCCACCCCATACATGGACGAAACATCGCAGTGCGACAGGATCGCGCTCGTTCAAAATGGCCGTGTATTGGGGATAGATACCCCCCAAGCACTCATAACCGCTTACCCGAACCGACTTTATGGTGCTCGCGCACAGAACAACTACCATCTGCTACAGGCGATGAAGCAACGTACAGATGTAGCCATTTGCTATACCGCAGGTGCAGAGCTGCACGTAGTCTTTAAGAATGGCGAATGTCCTGCAATAGACGGCATCGCAATTTACCCCATTAGCCCCACCGTAGAAGATTGCTTTATACAACTCATGCATTAGCGCTCATGGACAAATCTATTTTTGTAGAGAACCTCACGAAGCGTTTCGGACACTTTACCGCCGTTGATAACATTTCGTTCTCCGTCGACAAGGGCGAGATTTTCGGTTTCTTGGGAGCGAATGGAGCGGGAAAGACCACTGCCATGCGTATGCTTTGTGGCTTGAGTTGGCCTACCTCGGGCACGGGTACTGTTGCAGGATTTGATATTATCACGCAAACCGAAAATATCAAACGGCGTATCGGGTACATGAGCCAGAAATTCTCGCTGTACGAAGACCTAACCGCAGAAGAGAACTTCCGCTACTTTGCAGCCATATATCGCCAAAGCGGCAGTACCATCGCACAGCGTACGAATGAACTGCTCGGTGAGTTAGGCTTTTACGAAGAGCGCAAGACGCTAGTGCGCGATCTTCCATTGGGCTGGAAACAGAAGCTCGCCTTTGCTACAGCTATCTTCCACCGCCCGGAAATTGTATTTCTTGACGAACCCACCGGAGGCGTTGATCCATTAACGCGGCGGCAGTTCTGGGAACTCATTTACCAAGCCTCGGACAGCGGGATCACTGTATTCGTAACCACCCACTACATGGACGAAGCCGAGTATTGCAACCGCACCTCAATCATGGTAGATGGACGCATAGAAGCGCTCGACACGCCCGAGAATCTGAAAGTGCAGTACGCTGCCGCATCGATGGACGAGGTATTTCAGAAATTAGCCCGCAAAGCCACAAGAGCATGAAACAGTTCGTAGCGTTCGTAGGTAAAGAATTTCGGCACATTTTCCGAGACCGTCGTACCCTGCTGATACTCATCGGGATGCCGATAGTGCAGATTATCCTATTCGGTTTTGCCATCACCACCGAGGTAAACAACATCGACATCGCGATCGTAGCGCCGCAGCAGGACGGGGTGGTACGAAAAATAGAAGAACATCTCGCATCAAGCCGCTACTTCAGTATTGTAGAAATGCTCAGGCATCCACGCGATATCGAACGAGTGCTGCGTAATGGTACTGCCGACGTAGTACTAGTCTTCGAAAACGAGTGCGAGGTAAAACTGCAGAATTTTGAAAAGACCACCCTACAGCTCATAGCGGATGCGACGGATCCCAATACTGCTATCATCGAGGTAAACTATGCTGGAGCGGTGATCCGACAGGCTCTTGCCGAGCTGAGCTCAGACTTACCGAGATCGGGGATTTCTTCCCACGTACGCATGCTCTACAATCCGCAGATGAAGAGTGCTTACAACTTTGTGCCGGGTGTGATAGGACTCATCCTAATTCTGATCTGTGCCATGATGACCTCCGTTTCCATAGTTCGCGAAAAAGAAACTGGCACTATGGAACTGCTATTGGTCGCGCCCATAAAACCCCTCTATATTATTCTGTCTAAGGCGATTCCATACTTTGTAATTTCGGGAGTTAATGTGCTTATCATTCTCCTGCTTTCCGTTTTTGTACTCGATGTGCCCGTGGTGGGGAGTCTCGTTTGGATCGTGACACTCTCGCTACTCTACATCGTGGTTTGTCTTTCGTTGGGGCTTTTTATATCGAGTATTGCGCATACGCAACTAGCAGCTATGTTAATCTCTGGGGCAATGCTCATGATGCCCGCCATACTTTTGTCTGGTATGATCTACCCCATCGAAAACATGCCCTCGGTCTTAGAGTGGCTTTCTACGATTTTACCCACTCGCTGGTATATAGCCTCCATGCGCAAACTCATGATACAAGGGTTAGGCTTTTGGTACGTATGGAAGGAGGTCGCCATCTTGTCCTTCATGGCGCTTGGTCTGCTGGTGCTCAGTATTCGTAAATTCAAACTTCGCTTGCAATAACCATGTTACTTCGTTACTTGTTGGAAAAAGAGTTCAAGCAAATATGGCGTAACGCTTTCTTGCCTCGGCTTATCGCGGCCTACCCAATACTCGTATTGCTCGTCTTCCCGTGGGTTGCCAATCTGGAGGTAAAGGATATAAAGCTCTGTGTGATAGACAACGACGGGAGTAGCTATTCGCGCCAATTGATTGAAAAGATCGCAGCATCGGGCTATTTCCACCTATCCCAACATGCTAGCACTTATACAGAAGCGCTGGGCGGTATCGAAAGTGGGAGTGCGGATGTGGTATTGGAGATTGCGCCAAGCTTTGAGAAAGAACTCCTGTTGGAGACGCAGAGCAGCGTCCTGATCGCCGCCAATTCGGTAAATGGGATCAAGGGTACGCTAGGGGCAAACTATCTAACACAGATAATCAACGATTTCGTGAGTCTCCTTCAAGAAGCAAGAGGTGAGTCGGGGGGACTCGTTTCCCTAGAACCTCGGTATCGTTTCAATCCGTCACTCGACTACAAGACCTTCATGATCCCAGCCCTTATGGTGCTTTTACTTACCATCTTTTGTGGCTTTTTGCCAGCACTCAATATTGTAAGCGAAAAGGAACGGGGGACAATAGAACAGATCAATGTAACGCCAGTTCGGAAATCGCTCTTTATTCTTTCCAAGCTCATTCCCTACTGGTTGATAGGAATCTTTGTCTTCTCAGTCTCTTTGGTGCTTGCTGCATTGCTATACGGCTTGCGTCCTGCGGGCAATGTGTTCAATCTGTACCTATTTGCACTCATCTATGTAGTAATAATATCTGGGTTCGGCTTAGTCGTCTCCAACTATTCGGCAACGATGCAGCAAGCTATGTTTGTAATGTTCTTCTTCATCGTAATCATGCTCCTAATGAGTGGGATGTTTACCCCCGTGAGTAGCATGCCCACTTGGGCGCAAACGATAGCTGCTGCGAATCCGTTGCGCTATTTTGTAGAAGCCATGCGCGCGATATACCTGAAAGGCAGTACGTTACTCAATCTGCTTATGCAGCTTGGCGTCCTGTTAGGGATAGCTTCTTTCTTTAGCATCTGGGCAACCTTAAGTTATCGAAAGCGATAAAATACAATCGTACTACTGCTACGAAACCGCTTATATTTTCGTAAGGAAAGGCTATCTTTGAATGGATAATACATGCCAAAAGAATGAGAGCGATACAACGAGTTCAGATTATATTGTGGTGTTTGGTAATATGCGCCCTATTAGCTGGGTGCGAGTCGTCTTTATATCACGGAGTTCCGAAGGAATACCATACAGCTCTGGATAATGCATTGAGCAAAGCTGGCAACAATCGCCAAGAGTTAGAAAAAGCGCTACAACAAGCACCAGAAGATCAAAAAGAAGGTGTCGCATTTCTATTAGCTTACATGCCAGAACATGACCTTCAAGCACTTACAGCAGATTTTATTCTGGAAAATGTATCGTGTGCCTACGAGGCAAAAAAGCGCTTTGCATGGGGTGAGAGTATCCCGAAGGAGATCTTCTTCAACGAGGTTTTACCCTATTGTGTACTGAATGAACAACGCGACAACTGGCGACGCGATTTCTTAACACGATTCTCGAAGTACGTAAGCAATACCAATGATATCTTTGAAGCTATCGAGTTGCTCAATAAGAATATCCGCGACGAGCTCCTAGTAGACTATAATACACAGCGCGAGAAACCCGACCAGAGCCCTTATGAATCGATGCGGCAACGTATGGCATCCTGTAGTGGGCTTTCAATTCTACTAACAGATGCATTTCGTTCGGTGTGTATCCCATCACGCATCGCGGGAACGCCTAATTGGTTTGATAATAGAGGGAATCATAATTGGAATGAGGTCTGGGCAAACGGGCGATGGTATTTTACGGAATACTATCCCTCTGGGCTAGACAAAAGTTGGTTCCTTTCTAGTGCAGGGCGTGCCGATGAAACAGATCCGGAGCATGCTATCTACGCCTCTTCCTATCGTCCAACGGCGATACATTTCCCACTAGTATGGGACTCGACGCTTACCTACGTAGGCGCTGAGAATGTAACCCGTCGCTATGTAGAACTCTTTCAGAAGGAGAATGCGCAAAAGCTACAAGGCGATTATATCAATGTTCGCGTTACGTATGCTGCACCCCATGTAACAGGAGATGCACGTCGCACCATAAATGTAGATGTATTTGATAGCAAGGGACAGGTAGATGGAGGTTCTACTGCCGATACAACACGGGATCTTAACGACTATCTGACCTTTACCCTTCAAAAGCAACACCCCTACCTTTTTGTTTATTTCTTGCCTGACGGTACCGAAAAGCATCAGAATCTTACCACACCACTGCAAGATACGCTAATCATACTGCAATAAAAAGTATCTACGTATAGCATACAACCAAGCCGAGTAGCTCGCAAGGTGAGATTGCTAGATTCTAAATGGCGTAATGCTAGGGTTATATCTCTTTTTGTGGCGCCTCATTGGCTGGCAATTCATACCTATCGTTTACCGTTAACCAGCCTATAGCTAATATCCAAAAAAGCAAACCCTGAGTACTAAAAAAACTATAACCCATCGTAAGAAAAATACAAAGCAAACAGAGTGCATGCCAAGCTTTACGTCGTTTATGCTTTATTGCTAAAAACAATACATAAGCAGCCATACCCAGCACTAAAAAACTTACTGGTAACGCACCCAAATGCTGTGTACCTGCTACAATACCCAAGGGTGAGTGGGTTGCGCCACTCTGTGAGCGAAACGATTGCCAAGACGAATAAAGAAACGAATGCACCGAAGTATCGCCCATACGGGCTGCTTCTAATTGCTCTAATGCTTTCCAAAGTGTGCGGTAAGGGTACCAACACCCACGGAGTTTGATACTCGTCGCACCATGTTCGATAGCTCGTATATCCTCTGTTTCTAAAAAAGTTAAACCTACCGAATCGCGACGATGCCCACCACTAGCAAGGTAACGACACAAGACATCGTAAAGCGAAAGCCCATCTGCATTAGCCACATTACCATAAAGCGGCAAGCTGGAATAACGATGCCACTCCTTTTCTAGTTCTTCTTGGCAGATATAGATATCGTGATACAACCCCCGCTGATAGGCTAACGTACTCGTATCATGCTGATAGCCCCGACCGTTAATAGTTGCGAGTTCATAGGGCTTGCTTGGGCAGTATTGCGGACTATAGAAATCGTCTATTACATGACCAACAAACGATACTCCAAAAAGGTACATGATTGCTACGACTACCCACAAGCTTAAACGAGCGACCATACCCTGCAAGAAGCCAAGCCACCTATAGATATGCGGAAATAAGAATAGCGGTACAAGTGCTAATAAAAACGGCGTATTCCCCCAATACATTATCAGGGCGACGGCAGCTAAAATAGCTGTTATTAAGAGTGCTACACTACCTATTATGGTTTTAAGCGCATAACGTTCTGTATATACATAGCTCAAACGAGAAAGCTTTACGAGTGAATTTCCAAGTACGTAAAACAAGACATAAATCAACACAACTGCCCACGGGACAAGATTCAATTCCTGCCACTCACCTTGTGCCCACGCTACGGTGTCTGTGCCTAAGAAAAAGGTTAGGATACACGCTATAAAAAAACTGTAAAAAACTACCCGTTGTTGCCACTGTGCGACGATGGTACTCAACGTTATAGTCATGAATACACCGCCTACAATAAGCGTTAATGCTGAGCGAATATTATCACCCCGCCCTGCAAATAAAAAAAGGATACCAGACAATACAGACAAGAGTAGTGGGTATAGCCATTGCCGTAAATCGTTTCGTTTACTAGGCGTTGGTTGGTTATGTATCCAAAATGCGATGCTACTCAGGAAGGCAAGCCCAGCAAACGCGTACGAGATATAGTTAAGAATCGGGTAGCTTATAATGGCTAAGCTGAGCAGAAGGGTCGTAAGTCCGGAACGGGAATCGGTTTGTATCGTCTGTATTGTATTACTTGACATAAATGTTAAAAGTTATCGCAAATGGCATCCGGAATATATTCAAAATGCATACCTCCTGCTGGATGTAATATAACCACTAATAGGTCGATTTGTATTGCCGCTGTGCTTCGATTCAGATCTACATAAGCTTGTGCAGCAGTAAGCAGACGTTCTTGCTGGCTTTTGCGCACTAATTGTCGCACGTCGACATAACGGTCGTCCCAACGAGTCTTAACTTCTACTACATGCAATACATCGGCTTGTTGGGCAATTATATCTAACTCACAACGACCGTAGCGCCAATTCTGAGCAAGGATCTGCATCCCTAGCGATTCTAAATAATCGCAAGCAGCACGTTCGCCGTCCTTTCCCAAATGTTTCTTCCACATGCTTATAAAAAAGCCTCCACATGGCAGCGGAGGCTTTATCTAAGAATTGTTTTACTACTAGCCTTGAATCTTCTTCATCCCCTCGGCAAAATAGCGATAAAAGAGCGGTATGGTACGAATCCCGCGCAGGAACTGTTCTACGGGGTAATTCTCGTTGGGCGAGTGTATAGCATCTGATTCTAGACCAAAGCCGAGCAAGATACTCTTTACGCCGAGTTTCTTCTCAAACGTACTTACGATCGGAATACTACCACCACTACGGAACGGAACTGGTTCCTTCCCAAGTGATTCTACCACTGCTCTGTGTGCTGCTTGGTAAGCTACGGTATCTGTTGGCGATACATAACCATGACCACCATGCAACACATTCACCTCAACCTTTACCGATTTAGGAGCTAGGCTCTTGAAATACTTCGTAAAGAGTTCGCCTATCTTTACCCAGTCCTGATTCGGTACCAAACGCATGCTAATTTTTGCATGTGCTTTAGAAGGGATAACCGTTTTGGCTCCTTCGCCTGTATAGCCCCCCCATATACCATTCACGTCTAGAGTTGGACGGATGCCAGTACGCTCCAGAGTCGTAAAACCTGCTTCGCCCTGTACATCGTCTATCTCTAGAGCTTGTTTATAGGCTTCTAAATCGAAAGGGGCTTTTGCCATAGCAGCACGCTCGGAAGTCGAAAGTTCGAGTACGTCGTCGTAGAAACCTGGGATAGTGATATGACCGTTTTCGTCGACGAGCTGACTAATCATTTTTGCAAGTACATTGATGGGGTTTGCTACTGCGCCACCATAAAGCCCAGAATGGAGATCGCGACACGGTCCCGTAACCGTTACTTCTACATAGCATAAGCCACGCAAACCAGCTGTAATAGACGGCGTATCAGGACCCAACATCGACGTATCGGCGATCAGAATTACATCCGATTTTACCAAATCCTTATGCGTATCCAACCAAAGATTAAGACTCTCCGAACCTATCTCCTCCTCGCCTTCTATCATAAATTTCACATTACAAGGGAGGGTATTGGTGCGCATCATAAGTTCGAAGGCTTTTGCATGCATAAACGCTTGCCCTTTATCATCGTCTGCACCGCGACACCAAATTTTTCCATCCTTAATAACAGGTTCGAAGGGTTCGGTATGCCATTCATCTATGGGGTCAACAGGCATTACATCGTAGTGACCATAGACTAAAACTGTAGGAAGCTTCGGATCCAAAATCTTCTCGCCATACACTATCGGGTTGCCTGCCGAGGGCATTACCTCTGCTTTGTCGCCGCCAGCTGCCAAAATTGCATCGCGCCAATACTCAGCAGCACGTACCATATCTGCTTTATTAGCACTAGAGGAACTGATAGACGGTATACGCAACAAACCAAAAAGTTCGTCTAAGAAGCGTTTCTCGTTCTCAGCAACATATTTTTTTATTATCTCCATAATGACTCGATTTTCTAAGTATTATAGACAAATATACTCATTTAAAATAAGAGGTAAACTGCTACAGATCCCCACCCGCACGGGATTTTACCGCTTTAAGAAAGATACTCTTACCCTAGCCATACATCGCATTATTGTTTTACGACACGAAATACTTGGGTTACACCACGGTTGCTAATTATGCGCAAAAGATACTGTCCTGCAGGAAGTAACGCGGTATTGATTAGGGTACCAGTGTTGCCGACTCTACCCGAAAGACACACAACCCCATGGGCATTTAACAAAACATATTCCCCACGTAACTCATCACTCTCAATTCGTAACTGATCGGAAAAAGGATTAGGAGCAATAAGAACTGTAGATAATGCAGACTCTTCTACAACATTCGGCGTCGGTGGTTCGGGATCCGTCTCTTTCTCAAAACGAACTGTTATAAACACCTCCCCCACTACTTTGTAAGTGCCATCGGCTTGTAAATCCGCACCAAGCACTTCGAGGTGTACCAACTTATAGGAATCGGCAGCTCTTGCTACTATACTGAGGTGTGTACCCTCCAGGACTTCGGTATCGCTATCTAATGCGGAACCACCCACGATGCTCACCGTGCAACTACCACCCACAAGACCCGTAGGAAGGTGTACCAGATACTTGTTCGGTTGGGGATCCGGATTAGGTTTAGGATCCTCATCTTTCTCAAAACGAACTGTTATAAACACCTCCCCTACTACTTTGTAAGTGCCATCGGCTTGTAAATCCCCACCAAGCACTTGGAGATGTACCAACTTATAGGAATCGGAAGCTCTTGCTACTATACTGAGGTGTGTACCCTCCGGAACTTCGGTATCGCTATCTAATGCAGAACCACCCACGATGCTCACCGTGCAACTACCTCCCACAAGACCCGTAGGAAGGTGTACCAGATACCTGTTCGGTTGAGGATCCGGATTAGGTTTAGGATCCTCATCTTTCTCAAAACGAACTGTTATAAAAACCTCCCCCACTACTTTGTAGCTGCCATCGGCTTGTAAATCCCCTCCACGCACTTCGAGATGTACCAACTTATAGGAATCGGCAGCTCTTGCTACTATACTGAGGTGTGTACCCTCCGGAACTTCGGTATCGCTATCTAATGCAGAACCACCCACGATGCTCACCGTGCAACTACCTCCCACAAGACCCGTAGGAAGGTGTACCAGATACTTATTCGGTTGGGGAGCTGGAGAATCTTGTAGAAACGAGACCTTCAGACGCACATCACTTCCCGTTACGTGATATATTTTCCCAACAAAAACGAAAGATCCATCGCCGTAACTAGCCTCACAAAGGTAGTCTGCGCCTTCTGCTTCAACAGTCCCAATTTTATAACCTGCAGCAGCTTTAGGTGCGACCCCAATTAGCGTTCCGAGTTCTACTTGTTCACCAGCTGCCAAGGCTCGTTCCTTGGTATCTATCTCGTAGATGAAACAGTCGCCCATCCCTTCTTTTATTATTTGAGGGGCATGTATAGTTGCTAATGTTTGCGTAGGAAGTGGCGGATAGGTAGGGATGCCTATTGTGTTATCTGGTGGAGTACTGCCATTATTAGCTAGTACTTCGATATTTCCCCCCAATTCGCTAACTAACTCCAAACCGTTGTTATAAACCAAGATCTGATATATGCCTGCTGGCAAGTCTATTTTTTTCTCCGCAGTAAACTCTTTTGTCTCTCCAGATGCAACTACAGCGGGGCGAACCGTAAAGTCATCTACCACACTCACACTACCGCCCTGTTCTTGCTGGAATACTACCATTAAGTTAAGCGGGACATCCGGATCGCCTGCAGCAACACTCACCGAATATTTCATTCTGAAGCGCTCACCTTTTTTCAAACGGGTAGTCGCAGCGAGACGTTTTACCGTATATTTGGTAGTTACGTTAGTAGATAATACAATCTTCTGAAAACTATGATGATCGGTAGGTACCGAAACGCTCTGATTCCCATGCCACGGAAGACGCTTTGTACCTAGATTTAGGTTCTGAGCATCGTAAAAGAAATGAATATACTGCACTGATCCTTGCGGCATTGGGGCTGTAAAGATGCGTTCTTCGGTTGTGCCCGGATCAATGCGCATGTAAGACAAAAAAGGAAGAGTCTGGGCATTGGTAATTTCTGGCGTCTGTTCACTTGAGCTTAACGTCGCTGCCAAAGGGCAATAATAGGTTTGTGTACCCGAATTTTTTACCGTGAGACGAAAAGTACCTCTGCGCCCAGAAGTAACCTCAGAAGGCGTCACCGAAATCTCAAGCTTCGGTTTCATTTCCTCCTCCGATACGATAAGCGCATCCTCTGTAACCTCTACTGCAAAAATTCGCTTCTCATTCCATCGTCTGCTCGCTACTATATAACCTTTGGTTGTAGCCTCATAAACCGCAGCATGCAGAGTATATTTCCCTACGGGCAAATCTTTTAGATCCAAGGCTACCGTTTGCTCTCCAAAAATTCGCTTGTTGCTTTTCATCAAGATTGGCGGTGTACTCGTATGCGTCTGTAATACCTGTTGCCCATCATGCTGCATTAATACTACTGCATAATTACCCACAATAGGCGTAAAGGCTCTGTTATACATTCCTTCCACCACACAGTGTAATGGCTGAGATTTCGGGAAACGCCCCAATGCTATTTTTAGATTACGATCGCAGTAAACCTCTTTCAATTCTTTGGCATCTGGCGCATTTACCAAGGGTTGCATACCAATAATCATACTGCCCGCAAAATTGTACAGCATACCATTGGTACCACCATCCCCTGTACCTACAGACTGCAGCAGAAAATAGCCATTGAACTCACCACCCCAACCCCAATTTAGATGGAAATAACCTTGTCCGTCGTAACCATCACACACAAATTCATGTGCCGTATTGACGATGGTCATACCTCCCATAGGTACCGGGCGACCCGCTTTCAACTCATCGATAAGCAGACGCTGCCATTCTACAATGCTATGTTCGTCTGTTATATAATGGCGCAATGTCTTGGCATAATAGAAATTACGACGCAAAGCTTCGAAAGCATTGTGGGGCGTAGTACTACTCTCCTCGACTTGAAACTTCATCCGAGAAGCATACCCCACATCGCGCATCAGTCTCGCGACTGCATTACCCTGTTCTTGTGTATAAGCTTGCGCAGCATAATCGCCAATCATCCCCTCCCAATTGTAGGGAGCTTCTGTAGCAAAATCTATTTCCTTATCAAGGTGTTTAATTTTCCCGCGACCATTAGGCGGCCACGCATAGTAACGCATCACTTGAGCAACTGCTGTGGCTACACAACCAGTGGGAGCATGTTTTTCGGCATTATCCTTAGGCGACCACCGCAACGGACTATGCCAATTATAGGGTGCATACTGATTCCAACGGATCTTAGCAAGCAGCGGTTCTACCACATCCTCTGGGGAAAGAACAGGCGCACGGTAAACATCTGTGGCTACGCCCTCACGCATTTTTTGTACAAGAACCGCATAGCTATCTAATACATTCTGAAACTCGGGAGTTATAACTTGTGGGAAAACCTTATCCTTCGAATACGCCAAAATGGGCTCTACTACATCATCCCCCGCAACAACCACCCAACCTTTTCCGTGCACAGCTCCCAATACATAATAATCGGATATCGTTTGAGTATCACGAAGCGGGCGCCCAGAACTAGTATAGAGCAAACGAACCTCCTGTGCACTACCTCGGACCCGAGATATCCGTTGTAAGTGCTCTGCTGCTAGTCGGGCGGCATCTTGTGCACTAATAGGTGCTGCCTCTACAACAGACCCACCAATAACACGTAACAATGCTAGTAGCAAAAACAAACATTTATAGAATCGCATGATTTACGAATTTCTTACAAATTACTATGCAGATAACTATTGCAATCGAGCAGATCAGCTAGCAACCCAATACCTACTACTCTTAATAAAACCTAGATAGTGCCCAAAAAAGTATATAAACTCCTTTTTTCTACCGAAACTGTTACCAATCGCCCGCATGCACGAGGTTTTTACCGACATGCTAAAAGACTCCCCCCATCAAGAATCGCACTGCCAACAGTCATATGGCTCGTATCGCTAAATCGGTCGTTAGAAATTCTTAACTTTGCAAACGTTTGTCTCAAAATACATATTCTTTTCTGGTATAAAGTTGCGTGGAGATGGATAAACAACAAACAAAGAAATTCCTCGAAGGCATCAGCCTCTTTAAAGCTCTCACAAGTACACAGTTGGATAACCTTTCGAGCAGCGTCCGTGAGGTTTCCTTTAATGCCGAAGAACTACTATTCTGGGAAAACGGACCCAGAGAAGAATTCTTTGTAATTCTGGAAGGCGAGGTAGAACTCTTCAAAACTAGCCCATACGGCGCAGAACTAAAACTTGCACAGTTCCACACCGGCGACTTCCTTGGTGAAGGATCATGGATGCCAGACTCAACACACTCTACATCGGCACGTGCCCTGATCCCAACCTCGGTACTTGTTGTCGGAAAAAGCTTTTTCCAAAAAGATGCCGATGCCACCATCAAGGTCTTTTCCAATATTATGCAAGTTATTTCACAGAGAATGGGGCAGTCCAACGCGCAACGTATTCATAAAGGCGCGCAATATTTTTCGGGGAATACGCGTCTGGAACACGACCTGTTGGGCGAACGCAACGTCCCACTCGAAAGCTACTACGGCGTGCAAACCCTACGTGCTGTAGAGAACTTTACCATCTCCGGAGTTAACCTATCCTTCTACCCTGCTATTATTAACGGGCTTGCAATGGTGAAGGAAGCCGCAGCAGAAGCCAATTACGACCTCGGACTCCTCCCCACCGACATCCGAGACGCTATCGTAACTGCATGTCACGAAATCCGGAACGGAAGTTACCACTCGCACTTTGTAGTAGATATGGTGCAGGGCGGGGCAGGTACCTCTACCAATATGAATGCCAACGAGGTGATTGCTAACCGTGCACTCGAAATCATGGGACACCAACGGGGCGAATATCAGTACTGCCATCCCAACAATCATGTAAACCTATCGCAGTCTACCAACGACGCCTACCCAACGGCTATGAAGCTGGGAATCTTCATACTCAATAACGAACTTACCGAAGTACTGGATAGTCTCGCAAAAGCTTTCCAAAATAAAGCGATAGAGTTCCGAGATATTATCAAAATGGGGCGTACGCAGCTCCAAGATGCTGTGCCGATGACCCTCGGGCAGGAGTTTCAAGCTTATGCCGATATGCTTCACGGCGAGAGCGACCAACTTAACAAAGCGGCGGATCTCTTCCTAGAGCAAAATATGGGCGCTACTGCCATCGGGACTGGTATTAATGCCGAACCCGGTTATGCCGAAAAGTGTACCGAACACCTGCGGCGTGTAACTGGCTTCCCCGTGCGTTTGGCTGCCAATCTGGTACAAGCTACCCAAGATACAAGCGACTTTGTACGCTACTCCTCCGAATTAAAACGCCTCGCTGTTAAGATTTCTAAAATCTGTAACGACCTTCGTTTACTGGCGTCTGGACCTCGTGCCGGACTTAGCGAAATTAACCTACCGCCGCGAGCTCCGGGTTCGAGTATTATGCCGGGTAAGGTAAATCCGGTGATCCCGGAAGTCGTTAACCAAGTAGCATTTAAGGTTATTGGTAACGATACGGCTGTAACGATGGCTGTAGAAGGCGGGCAACTAGAGCTCAACGTATTCGAACCTGTAGCCGTGCAAAGTATTGTAGAATCGATTGTAATGCTAAAGAACGGTCTTAAAACCCTCGAGCATCGATGTGTAGAAGGGATTACAGCTAATGCAGACCGTTGTAAGAGTCTGGTATACAATAGTATCGGGATCGTCACCGCACTTAACCCTGTTATAGGCTACGAAAAGTCGACCATTGTTGCTAAGGAAGCCCTCGAAAAGAACGCTAGCGTCTACGACCTCGTACTCGAGAAGAAATGGCTCACCAAGGAACAACTCGACGAAATCCTATCACCAGAACGGATGATCGAACCGCGTAAAGTACGTCTCTAATACCTTAATAGCTACAAATAAAGCTATTCCTAATAAAGCGTCTGGAGGTATTTACGACTTCTAGGCGCTTTTCTTAACTCTCCTCATCCATCCTACATATACACATAGCTACCCTACTAAAAACTAGTCTTTTCCGCATAGAATAGCCGAAAAAAGGCGTATATTTGTTCTGTAGATTAGGAGGGGTAGAGAGAGATGATGGATACAGAAGATCGGAATAATACAGAAATCCTGGAATCGTCAGAAGAGCGGAGCGATGTGCATTCTACGGCGGTAAGAGCTGGGAAACGAACCTATTTCTTTGACGTAAAGGCTACCCGCAACGACGATTACTACCTCACCATCACCGAAAGTAAGCGACGCCCCGGAGACGACGCTTCGTACGAAAAGCATAAGATATTCCTCTACCGCGAGGACTTCACAAAGTTTTTAGAAGGCTTGCAGGAATCTATCGCTTACGTCGTTGAACACAAAGGCGAAGTAGCGCCACGCAACGACGAAGACGAAGAATAGCTAATATCTCGTAGCGCTCCTCTACTATTGCAAAACGTATCTCCTGTACGGGGTTTTACCACCGTACTAGTCTGTGCCCAGACTGGACAATAAGGCTCATAGCGATTATTTTCAGATCTAAGAAACTTTGGGCTAACGCCAGCGATACAATAATTTTTCTTTTCCTCCTACAAAAAAAAACATTGATTTTCAAACGATTAACCCTATTGCGAACGGAAATTTTCTCTCCTTGTTTTGCATTAGCATTTTTTTTTGCAACCTTGCAACAGGTTCAGAATAATCAAAACCATAGAGATGCTGATAATGAAGAAACTAGTTATGGCAGCAGTGCTGTTGCTCGGAGTATGTAACATCTGGAGCGCCTTCGCAGAGGGACGTCCGTTCGTAACAGAATGGAAATTGGACGGATCTAAAAATATAGATATCCCGATTGTAGGAAGTTACAAACTTGTAATCAAGAACTCAAGCGGAACTCCTGTGGTAACAGTCGAAAAACAGGAGGGTAAATATACCTTCGCTCCTCCCATGGGCGATATCTATAGGGTAGAAGCAGGTCCTGCAGGTGTAGAAGCAATAAACATGGGTGAGGCTTCGACAGATTCTCAGGAGGGACTTCGAGATGTGATCGATTTCGGTACTGTAGAGTGGAAAACAATGAACTCTGCTTTTAAGAACTGTAAGTATCTAAACTTTGCGAAGGATATTAAAGCCCCCGATCTTAGACAGGTGACTAATATGCGCTTAATGTTCTTCAATTGCTTCAATTTTAATTGCTCCTTAGCGGACTGGGACGTAAGCAAAGTGACCAACATGAACAGCCTATTTGCAGGATGTAGAATGTTCAATCAACCCTTATCTACATGGAATGTGAGTAATGTGACTGAAATGCGTGAAGTCTTTTTGGATTGCTCACAATTTAACCAACCACTGAATTGGGATGTAAGCAAAGTAACTGATATGACCCGAATGTTCTCTGGTTGTGCCGCTTTTGATCAGCAACTGCTTTGGGAGGTGAAGAATGTGATTAGAATGGAGCAAATGTTCCAAGGCTGCTCACTATTCAACCAAGCATTAGAGAACTGGGATGTAAGCAAAGTAACAGACATGAAACATATGTTCACTGGTTGTGGCGCTTTCAATCAGCCACTAGGGAAGTGGAAAATACAAACCGCAATCGGTGGTATAGGCAATACCTGTATGAGCACAATAAACTACTCAAATAGCCTTGTTGACTGGGCAGCGCAAGGAACAGAAAATATCAAATTCGGGAGTGAGGTTACAAGCCTTACCTACAACAAAGTGGGGCACGATGCGCGCGAGATTCTCAAAGGACGCGGCTGGACTTTCGAGGGAGATATACTTGTCGAAAAAGGCGTAGAGATTGCATCCAAAAATCTAATGCTTGCTGTGAACGAAGAACAAGAGATTGCCATTCATTCGTGGGGTCTCGAGGCTACTGATGTAGTAACAGTTACTACGGAAGGTGATGATGCAATTACCATTACACAGCCTTATAATGGAAAAACTATAAAAATCAAGGGGAAGACAGATGGTAATGTTAAACTAAAGGCACAGATAAGCGAAACCCTTAAAAGCGAGTGTAATATTGCTGTGAAAACTGTAAAAGTGACCTCCATCCAACTAAGCTCATCAAAAAAGACACTAGGCTTCGGTGAGTCAACTACCTTAAAAATAGATTTCCAACCTGCCAATGCATCGAACAAAGAGTATGAGATAACGGCAGTATCTAACCCCGAAGGAGTAGCTACACTAGACAAGAATACGTTGCAAGTAACCGCAGGTAATATTCAGGGTAAAATAACCATCACTGTAACGACTAAAGAACCAGGAAGTACCGTTGCTCCAGCTACTTGTGAAATAACGGTAGTCCCCACATACGAAATTACCCTCATGAAAAAGGGCAATGGTACAATCTCAGCAGAGGGCTATAGCGAAACTACATTCAAGGTAAAAAAAGACACCGAGTTAACCATAATCGCGACTACAGAGGATGATACGAAATACGAACTCAAGGAGCTTAAAGCAAACGGAGTAGATATCAAAGCTACGATGAAGTTCGTAGTTACTGCCGATACTAAAGTAACTGCGGTGTTTGGAGAGAAAGGGGGGAGTCCTGATCCGCAAGCAGTAGAAGACGTTGTATTTGTTTCTGTAGTCGTAGCGCCTAATCCTTTCGATAGTCAATTACGCATAGTAAACTGTGAATTACGCGGCACATACGCATTGCTGAACGCGCAAGGTGTTATGGTTACTTTTGGCACACTAGAAAGCGCAGAAACACGTATAAACACCTCAATGCTCCCTGCGGGTATGTATCTCTTACGTCTCACTTCCGAAAGCGGTGCAACAAAGACGATAAACGTCGTAAAAGAAAAATAGAGAGCTGTAGGGGCATTACGGGATTATTGCACAGTAAACCCTACTTATATCGGTGATTTTTAGTAACTTAGTCCTATAATTAAGGGAGCTAAAATGAAGGCGAAGGCAACTAGAGAAGTTAGTTTTGTGGAGTTGTGTATCGAAGAAAGGCGCGCGAAACTCTC
>CAUTNK010000016.1:0-50322 GCA_963540065.1 uncultured Bacteroidia bacterium | reverse complement strand
GTACTTCATAAAAACACCCCAAAAGTTTTTTGTCCAACTTTTGGGGTGCGGTTCACAAAGGGTATCGCATTTCTCAAAAATGGCGCCGTTCATGTATGCCACGCCGCTCTACCCACTCACCTATATTTCGCTTAGTCTCGTCAAAGCTTGCGCCGACCAGAATTAGTTCCTTACCCGCCGATGCATACTTTGTAGCATAACCCTTATCTACTATCTGTTGCAATGCCTCTTCTGCCGTACCCGTACTCCAGAGCTTAAACTCGAAAACATAAACATAGTTCGGAGTGATTGCTACACAATCTGCCCTACCCGTAGCGCTTTGAACCTCAGTCTGCGTAAACAAGCCCATCAAAGCAAAAACCAAGTAAACTGCTATTTGATAGTCGCGCTCCCGAACTTCGACTTCACTTGCCGATGCCGTATCGTACGGAATGCTTGCCAAAAGCGACTTCAGATTAGTCATAAACGTATCTACATCGCCCGTACGAACAGCATCCAAAAAATCTTTAACGGAAAAACCAAGAGTTAAATAACTGGGCGCGTAGCTTCCGAGCAAGTTCTCAAAGAATCCATAACGAACCTCGTTGTTCGGGATGCCGAGGCTATAAGTATTCGTTTCTCGATCATGAGCGCTAACTGTAAGATAACCAGTATAATACAAGATCGGAATCGGGTCTAAGGAGTCGGCATTATAGTTGTCAAAGCGTGCTGCACTAAGACGTACCTGATGCCCAAGATTCGGAATAAAATAATGCGCTTTCTTGAGGTAATTCACCAAGAAGGTGGGCGTCCCGGTGGCAAACCAATACCTATCTAATACTTTGGCATCCAAGGCATTCAGCACACTAAACGGATTGTAGACATTCTCACCACCAGCGGCAAACAAATAACCGTCGTACTCTTTTTTTAAGCGTGCGAATACATCCTCTTCGCTTGTATCTAATTCCTCTGCCAAGGAAACGATATACGGTTGGAAATTTTCGTGCAGCTCCTGCTCTGTAATCCCGCACAGTGCCGAAAATTCCTTACGCATACTGATATCTTTCAGGTTATTCAATCCACTAAAGACACTCACCTTGTTAAACTTTGTGATGCCCGTAAGAAAGGCAAAGCGGATGTAGGCATCCTGCGATTTTATGACCGAGTAAAAACCACGTAAAACGCCACGATAAGTAGCATTTAATTCTAGGTTTTCCAAACTTTCGTAAAGGGGCTTGTCGTACTCGTCTATGAGCACCACGACCTGTTTCCCGTACAAGGCATGAATTTGCTCGATGATGTAGGCAAACTGTTCGTCGGGCGAATCAGATATCTTATCTACGCCGTAGGACTTTTCCCAACTCCGTAAATTGAGAGATAAGCGTTCGATGAGATCCTCTTTAGTCTGATAATTTTTTCGTGCAAAGTCCAAATACAACACCGGGTAGCTCTGCCACGCCTCGCGATTCTCTTCCCGAGCCAATTCCTCTTCTGCGTGTTCGATATACAAGCCCTTAAACAGTTCTTTTTGCCCACGGAAATAAGCTGCAAGCATCGAAAGCAACAGACTCTTACCAAAGCGGCGAGGACGGCTAAGAAAATAAACCTGATTTTTTAGAAGTGGTATTATATACCGTGTTTTATCGACATAGCCATAGTCCTCCAAAATCATTTTTTCAAAGCTTTGTACGCCGATAGGTAGTTTCTGTGCAGTCATCCCCTCAAATGTATTGTACAGCACTAAGATACGAAAAAAAAACTACCTCAGTCCCCAAAAAACAAACGCATCGCATACCTTCGGGGGGGTAAACGAAAATGCCTTATGTGTCATTTTGACACTTGTAAATACACCGGCATACCTCTTGCCCTAAATCCGGTAGTCAAAACAAAGAATAAAGAATATGAGTACGACACAGACGGGTAAAATCGGTGTAACTACCGAAAATATCTTCCCTATAATTAAGAAATTCCTCTACAGCGACCACGAAATATTCCTCCGCGAACTCATCGCAAACGCCGTAGATGCCACACAAAAACTACGTACCCTTGCCAACGCTGGCGAATTTAAGGGCGAAATCGGCGATTCCACCATAAAAGTGCACCTAGACTCCGATGCCAATACACTCACCGTAAGCGACCGTGGGTTGGGGATGACACGCGACGAAGTAGAACGATACATCAACCAAATTGCCCTCTCCGGTGCCGAGGACTTCCTTGCCAAGTTTAAGGATAAAGAAGCGAGTATCATCGGGCACTTCGGGCTCGGCTTCTACTCCGCCTTCATGGTTAGCGATCGAGTAGAAATCCAAACAAAATCTTGGCAAGAAAATGCCGAACCCGTACACTGGGCTTGCGAAGGAGACCCCTCCTACACCATCGAAACAGGTACACGTACCGAACGCGGCACTGATATTATCCTGCACCTCAGTCCAGATTGCAAAGAGTTCGCTGAAAAAAACAAAATCGAAGATTTGCTCAAAAAATATTGCCGCTTCCTACCCGTTCCGATCGCCTGCGGTTTCAAAACCGAGTGGAAGGACGGAAAAAGCGTCGAGACATCCGAACCCAATATTATCAATGCAGAAGAACCACTATGGACCAAACGACCAGCTGACCTAAAAGAGGAAGACTACAAAAAATTCTACCACTACCTCTTCCCCGGGCAGGAAGATCCGCTCTTCTCCATACACCTCAACGTGGATTACCCCTTCAACCTCACCGGAATACTCTACTTCCCACGACTAAAGTCCAACCTCGACATACAGCGCAACCGCATACAACTCTACTGTAACCAAGTTTTTGTAACAGACTCGGTAGAAGGCGTCGTGCCCGAATTCCTAACAGTACTCCACGGAGTAATCGACTCACCCGATATCCCGCTCAACGTCTCCAGAAGCTATCTACAAAGCGACGGAAACGTCAGAAAAATTTCCTCACACATCACCAAAAAAGTAGCCGACAGACTCGAAGAAATCTTCAAAGAAGACCGAACCAATTACGAAAGCAAATGGGACGACCTCAAACTCTTTGTCGACTACGGATCCATCTCCAACGAAAAGTTTTGGGAACGTGCTGAGAAATTTGCACTCCTAAAAGATATCGACGGCAAATACTATACCTACGAGGAATACCAAAAAAATGTAGAAGAAAAACAAAAAAACAAAGACGGAAAAACCGTATACCTCTACACCACCGAACCCGAAGAACAATGGAGCTACATCGAGCGTGCTAAAGAACTCGGCTACAACGTATTGCTTCTTGCCGGGCAGTTAGATGCGCACGTTATCAACTTCCTAGAACAAAAACTGAGCGATGTACAATTTGCCCGCGTAGACGCCGATACCATCGAAAAACTCATAGAAAAAGACGAGATCCGAACCGTAAACCTCGCCGAAGATGAGCAACAAGCGCTCATCAACGTAATGACCGGGGCGCTGGGCGACAAGAAAGCGCACTTCAACATCACCATCGAAAATCTAGGCCCAGAAGCGCTCCCCACCGTAGTAACAAAAAGCGAATTCATGCGCCGCATGCGCGATATGGCACAGATGAACCCGCAGTACAATATGTTTGCCAATTTCCCCGATCACGCAAACATCGTGCTCAATAGCGTACACCCGCTCATCACACAACTGAAAGAGAACATACAAACTGCTCTCGGCGAACACCTTGCCGACATTGCATCGCGCGAAAAACCATACCTAGAAGAGGAAAAAGCCTTCAACGAAAAAATAGGAGACCGTACCGATCTCTCCGAAGAGGAAAAAGCTGAGAAAGAACGCATCCAACATGCTAAAAACACCATCAGTGCCGAGCGCCGCGAAGTGCTACAAATCTATGGTGAGAAGAACCCCCTTGCACTACAGCTCATAGACCTCGCACTCATCTCCAACAATATGCTGAAAGGTGAGGCGCTGGCAAAATTCGTACGACGCAGCACGGAATTAATCCACTAATCGCAAAGCGATCTCTTTTTCATGATACGGGCTCTCGGGGAATTTCTCCTCGTGAGCCTTTTTTGGTGCAGGTCGGGAAGCAGAGTATAATTTTTCGTTCAGTAACGGGAGCTTACTCAACATCTCACGCAAACAAATCGTAGTGCGAGGCATCGGCTCGGCGATCGTAAGACCTACCAAATCAAACTGCTGAGCGACGGTTGTAATAATACGAACCACGTCGTCCATCCGCAATCCATGAGGCACTACACTTACAGCAGGTATAATTTCGGAAGGCTCGAGCACATCCATATCAAAATGAATCAACACATGCTTAGCACCCATCGCTTTCAACCATGCCAAGAGTTCTAGACTATTGTGCTGAACTTGCGCTACCGTAAGATGTTTCAAGCCATATTCTTGCTGCCGAAGTTTGATCTCGTCCGTTTCCCAATCGCGCAAGCCTACAAATAAAATCCGCTCTGCGGGAATCCGGGTCGGCAATGCTTCTACAATTTTGGAATCACCAATCCCCATACACGCCGTAACGGCCATGGCATGAAAACCGGCATACGAATCGCCCGGAAGCATAATATCGGGATGTGCATCGATCCAAAGAACTGCCACATCGTTGTGATACTTTTGCGCGAGATACGTAAATGGCACAACACTCACCGAGCACTCCCCGCCCAAGGTCACAATCCTATCCGGATTGGTTACGTGCAAGATGTGCTGTGCCGCATGTGTCTGCCTCAGAATTATGTCGCGATCATACACTCCGTCCTGTATATTACGCTCAGGATCCATGGAGATCGGGACGGTGTAAACAGGTACTGAGTCATTTTTCGGAGCTATAAAATTAAGCAGGTGTGCCCCAAGTCCGTAACCTTGCGAGGCATGGGTGGAATTCTTTACTTCTGGTATCAAATTCGCGATATAACCACCCTGCCATTGTGGATAAATCAGCCGAATGGTTCTTCTTTTTTTCATTCTTCTTTCATTTCGTGGCTGTAGTCTGCCTTGCTATAGTATACGTAAACCTATGCAAACCGTTGCGTTTTTCGCTAATTTTCAATAAATTCGGCAGCTAAAATACACCAACAACTATGCTCGTAATCCGCACTGCGAAAAAAGAAGAAGCACCCGCTATTTTAAGCTTACTCAAAGACGGGATAAAACGCATGCAAAGCGATGGCAATTTTGCACAATGGACACAACACACGCACAGCATCGACACCGTACTCGCAGATATTACGCAAGGTATTTCGTATCTCCTCCTAGAGAACAACACGCCTATTGCTACGTTTGTTCTCCTTCCATCGCCCGACCCAACTTATCAAACCATTGATGGCGCATGGCTCAACGACGCTCCCTATTTTAGTATCCATCGCCTAGCAAGCGACGTACACCACAACGGAACTGCAACACAAGTCTTTAACTGGGCGCTAGAACAAGGACGCGATTTACGTGCCGATACTCATGCCGACAACCTGCGCATGCAACATCTCTTGCTTAAACACGGATTTCAATACTGTGGGATTATCCACCTAAACGACGGTAGTCCACGTCTCGCTTATCAAAAAATACATCCTTAACCCCCGCAGCACCCAAACCTCTCCTCTTTGGCAATAGTAGCCTCTAGGCGCTGATAGCATCGGACTTCGTCGTAGTTAAGCGTGCGACAGATGCGTTTATGCAACCACAACCGCGCCGGCGGATAAAGCTCCTAGCAGATACTCCCAAGTGACAACGCCCCTACTTTCCTATTCTAAAAAGCGATTTGCAGCCGTTTTTAGGTTAACTCGTATAAAAACAGCTAACTTTGTTACTGCGTTCGTGTGTAAGTCGGTTGTTACGGGGGATACCATGGATTGGAAGATCGGTAGTGCACTCATCTCGGTGTACGAAAAGGAAGGCTTGGAGGAGTTACTAGCTGTTTTGCACGCTCAGCGCGTTTCGTTCATTTCCACGGGTGGCACTTGGGAATACCTCACACAACTCGGTTACGCGGCTACAAAAGTTGAATCCCTTTCCGGTTATCCCAGCATCCTAGGAGGACGTGTAAAAACCTTGCATCCCTCTATATTTGGCGGTATCCTAGCCCGACGCAAACATCCTACCGATCAGACGCAACTCGCCGAACACAAAATCCCCACCATAGACCTAGTCGTCGTAGACCTTTACCCGTTCGAAGAAGCGCTACGACACGAAGCGCCCGAAGACGAACTTATCGAAAAAATAGACATCGGCGGCGTTTCGCTCCTGCGTGCTGCTGCCAAGAATTTCCAAGACGTGGCTGTCGTATCATCTCGCACGCAGTACGCCGAACTTGCCAACCTCCTACGCACTCAGAATGGCACACTAACACTTGCGCAACGTCGGGAATTTGCCAAAGCCGCCTTTGTACGTACTGCCAATTACGATGCCACTATCGCAAGCTATTTTGCTAGCGCTACACTACCGCCCGTTCCACAATTTTCAGCGATAAGTCCTCTCCGTTATGGCGAAAATCCACACCAAAAAGCTGAGTTTTGCGGCGACCTGAGTCAGTTCTTTACGCAATTGCATGGCAAGGCGCTCTCTTACAACAACCTCTTGGATCTGGATGCCGGTATCGGTTTACTAGCCGAATTCTCTGTACCTACGTTTGTCGTTATCAAACACGGCACTCCCTGTGGAGTTGCTTCAGATCCTGTTCCGTTAGCTGCTTGGGAAAAGGCATATGCCAGCGATACCGAGTCCGTTTTCGGTGGTATTATTCTCACCAATAGTCCTGTTGATGCAGCTATAGCCGAGGCCTGCTCGACGCTCTTTTTTGAAGTCCTAGTAGCCCCCAATTTTTCATCCGAAGCATTGGCTATTCTCGAAAAAAAGAAGAATCGCATTCTACTCCAGCGCGGTAAAGCACAACAACTCGACACAACAACCCGAACTGCTCTCAACGGGCTCCTTACACAAGAGCGCGACCGTAAGAATATTTCCGAGCTTCGTTGTATGACTACCAACCAAGTTGTGGACGCTGCAGACCTCGTTTTTGCGAATCGTATCGTGAAGCACGCCAAAAGCAATGCCATTGTCGTGGTAAAGGCGCAGCAACTCATCGGAATCGGCGCCGGACAAACCAGCAGGGTAGACGCCGTACGGCAGGCTATTGCCAAGGCACACCGCTTCCATTTCGACCTCCACAACGCTACCCTCGCCTCCGATGCCTTTTTCCCCTTCCCCGATTCTGTTGAACTGGCAGCAGGCGAAGGAATAACGACTTTCGTACAACCCGGTGGCTCACTACACGATACCGACGTGATCGAAAAAGCCAACCAACTCGGCGTATCTATGTATTTTACTGGATTACGACACTTCAAACACTAAAAACATTCAACAAGATATTACGTAAGCATGGGCTTATTTTCATTCTTTACGCAAGATCTAGCCATTGACCTAGGGACTGCCAATACCATCATCATTTACAACGACAAGATCGTAGTCGACGAACCTTCGATCGTGGCTACCGATCGAAAGACCGGAAAGCTAATAGCCATCGGAAAAGACGCGCGACAAATGCAAGGGAAGACACATGAAAATATCATGACCGTCCGACCACTCCGCGACGGGGTAATTGCCGACTTCAACGCTGCCGAGCAAATGATCCGCGGTATGATTAAGCTCATAAACAAACGGAGCAGACTATTCACGCCCGCACTACGTATCGTGGTCTGCATCCCCAGCGGCAGTACCGAGGTCGAAATCCGTGCCGTACGCGATAGTGCCGAACAAGCCGACGGACGCGATGTATACATGATCTACGAACCTATGGCGGCAGCTCTCGGGATCGGACTAAATGTAGAAGAATCGCGCGGACATATGGTTGTCGACATCGGAGGCGGAACTACCGAAATTGCTGTTATCTCCCTCGGTGGCATTGTCTGCAACAAATCCGAACGCATTGCCGGCGATACCTTCACTGCCGACATACAAGCCTACATGCGTCAGACACACAACATTAAGATTGGCGAACGTACCGCGGAGGATATAAAAATAACCGTCGGCGCTGCACTCGCAGATCTCGATAATCCACCAGAAAACTACCTAGTACACGGACCAAATCTGATGACCTCCCTACCCATCGAAGTGCCCGTAAACTACCAAGAGATTGCCCATTGCCTAGAGAAATCGCTTAACAAGATAGAAATGGCTATCCTAAACGTGTTGGAAATGACTCCGCCAGAGCTCTACGCCGATATCGTAAAAAGCGGGATCTACCTCACAGGAGGAGGCGCCTTACTACGCGGATTGGACAAACGACTCTCAGACAAGATAAAGATCTCGTTTATCGTAGCCGAGGACCCATTACACGCCGTGGCACGCGGCACTGGCATCGCCCTCAAAAACGTAGAAAGCTGTAAATTCTTAATGCGCTAAAACCGCAATCACCAACAAATATTGCTTGCTACAACAACTCAGAGAAACAAAAAGTCAACGCTATACAAAACCCAAGAAGCGCTATCCGTCGCATTAATCCTTAACTACTAATTAGGCTTCGCATTAGCTAGGACTATGAATGGTTTGCTACGCTTCTTAAAACGTTTCCAGCACTTAATATTTTTTATCTTTCTGGAAAGCATAGCAATTACTGTTTATCTGCAGAGCGACTACCTCCTAAAAGCTCGTGCCGGATTTTGGCTCAAAGAAGGAGAAGCACTTATCGAAGAACAACTCGACAACCTCCATGCCTACTTCTCGCTACAAGAACGAAACGAACAACTAGTAGCCGAAAACCTAGACCTACGTAACGAGTTAGAACGACGACGAATAGCTGTCGAGTACTTACACGAAGCTCATACCGACACTGCGCACGCGGCTTTATACCGATACTACGGCGCTACAGTCGTAAGTAATACTACACAGCTACAGCATAATTATTTCGCTCTCAATGCCGGAACAAAAGACAGTATCCATGCCGAGATGCCCGTCCTAGCAGACGGATGTGTAGCTGGCATTGTACTACAAACATCAGCACATTACGCTATCGTTATCTCACTCCTCAATACAGACTTACGACTCTCTGCCAAACTGCAACGTACGGGCTATTACGGCTCTTTACGGTGGGACGGCGCCTCCTATCAAAGCGTACTCCTTACCGATATCCCACACCATGTCGACGTACGGATCGGAGACACGGTCGTAACCACAGGATATTCCAATGTCTTCCCTCCAGATCTCTTCATCGGGGTTGTAGAACATGTCGAAATCAAAGGCGGCGACTTCAATACGGTGCGCGTCCATCTGGGTTGCGATTTCAAACGTATGCACTACGTTACGCTTATAGAAGATTTGCGAAAAAAGGAACGCGATTCCATCGAAACGCTTATGGCCAATTTGCATGAATAAGTTTTGGCAATACTTTCTCTTTTTCGTGGTCTGCGTCTTAGCACAGGTGCTTCTCTTCGACAACATCCCCCTCTGGGGTTTCGTACAACCCTACCCCTACCTATTGTTTATACTCGTACTCCCTACCAATATTACCCGACCTTGGCTTTACGTATTAGCCTTTTTGTTAGGACTGACCATCGATCTCTTTGCCTCCACCCTCTGTTTGCATGCTGCTGCCGCCACCTTTATGGCTTTTTTGCGACAGCCACTCATTGTACTAACCACTTCGCAACGACAGTTACTCAAATCGCCTTTCCCCCTACTCCGGACGCAAGGCTTTTTATGGACCTTACGCTACACACTCCTACTCGTTTTAGCCCATCACCTCCTGATGCACTATCTTGCACTAACTCCTGTTTTTGCAACCCCATGGTTAACCCTCCTGCGCGTTGTAACAAATACCGTTATTACAGGTAGTGTCATCCTTATCATCGAATTCTTTATCTATGCGCCGAACGAAAGCGTAAAGAGTTAAGTTGTAGGCAAGCGAGACGATGGGTATACAGGTCAACCGGCGTTTGTTCATACTTTCGATATTCATCCTTGTGCTACTCATTATTGCAGGGAAGCTCTTTTATATTCAGATTTTAGATAACTCCTACAAGCTTTCGGCCGATAACAACGTACTCCGTCGCATCACCATCTACCCAGCACGAGGCATCCTTTACGACCGAAACGGAAAACTCCTCGTCTACAACGAAGCCGCTTACGACTTGCTAGTAATCCCCTCCCAGATCAAACCTTTCGATACCACAAAACTCCTTGCCCTCCTCCACATCCCTCGCGAACAACTCGAAGAAAGTTTGCTACAAGCGCGGCAATATTCTACCTATAAAGAATCCGTCATTCTAAAACAGATCTCTGCCGAGGACTACGGTTTCCTCCAAGAACAGCTGCACGAGTTTCCAGGTTTTTATGCCCAAGCTCGCACCCTGCGTTATTACCCACATGCTACTGCTGCTCATCTACTCGGGTACGTGGGCGAGGTCAACGAACGCATCGTCTTCGAACAGCCTTACTACAAAGCGGGAGACTATATCGGAATTACCGGTTTGGAAAAAAGCTACGAAACCGAACTACGCGGCAAACGTGGCGTACAAACCCTATTGGTAGACGTACACAACCGTATCAAAGGCTCCTATGCACAAGGGCGGTACGATACTGCTGCTGTTGCCGGAAAAGATCTCATCCTTGCCCTAGACCTAGAACTCCAGCAGTACGGCGAAAAGCTGATGGAAGGGCGACGCGGAAGTATCGTTGCTCTAGATCCACGCAATGGCGAAGTTCTCTCGATGATCTCATCGCCCTCCTACGACCCCAATCTGCTCGTCGGACGCATACGCTCCGAACATTTCAAACGATTGGATACCAGCGAGAACAAACCCCTCTTCAATCGCGCTATCATGGCTCTCTATCCTCCGGGCTCTACCTTCAAGATTGTAAATGCACTGATCGGACTGCAGGAGGGCGTCGTTTCCCCTAGCACTGGTTACGCTTGTCATGGGCGCTATCCGGTAGGGCGCGGCGTAGGATGCCACAATCACCCCTATGCCAATAGTATCACTGCCGCAGTACGCATGTCCTGCAATACATACTTCTGCTACGTTTTCCGAAATCTGATCGACATGCGACGTTTTGATAGCATCGAAGGAGCTTTCCGAAACTGGGAAGCGCACGTACGTGCCTTCGGATTTGGAAGCAAACTAGCCATTGATCTGCCCAGCGAATTGAACGGTATCGTGCCTACTGTCCCATTCTACAACCGCTACTTCCGAAAAGGTGGATGGAATTCGCTCACTATCATCTCACTCGCTATCGGGCAAGGGGAACTCTCTATTACACCCCTACAAATGGCAAATCTCGCCGCACTTATTGCCAATCGCGGCTACTACTACAAACCCCATCTGGTTCGCAGCATCGTGGGGCAGGATACCATTAATGTCGATCCCCATCGCCACGATGTCGGTATCGATTCTAGCTATTTTGTCCCTCTTGTCGACGGGATGTACGCTGCTGTAAACGCCGATATGGGGCTCGGACCTACGGGATGGCGCGCTCGTGTACCCGGACTAGAGATTTGTGGTAAAACCGGAACAGCACAAAACCCGCATGGCGAGGATCATTCGGTCTTTATTGCATTTGCTCCTAAGGATAATCCCAAAATAGCACTAGCTGTATACGTAGAAAACGCCGGTGCGGGCGGCAGATGGGCGGCTCCCATTGCCGGACTGATGATAGAGAAATACCTCAACCGAGAAGTCCAAAATACCATCATGGAAAATTACGTCCTCGGTATCGCTCCAACCTTCAGAACCACCACCCCTACACCGATTGCTAATACTCCGCAAAATGCTCCGGCTGCTCCTACACCGACAACCACCGATGCCGCACCTACAGAAGAAACGCTTCCCCAACCGCCATCCGAAAATTAATATACCAAACCTATCGTAAATAAAGGTACCATGACAATGAAACGTGTAATGTATGCTGCTAGTGCTCTTTGCGCTTTGTGGCTGATGGGCTGTAATAGCGGCGAACTAGAGCGAATTGCCGAACTCGAAAGCCGTATAGACTCACTAAAAGTTCAATCCGAACAAAAGGACGCTACTATCAACGAGTTCTTCGAATCTCTCAACCAGATCGAGGGCAACTTACAGCTGATCAAATCCAAAGAACAACAAATTACCACCGAGGTGCACAACAACCAAAATGGCGAACTACCCGAGGACGGACGTGAGCGTATTGCGCGCGATATTGTGGATATTAACCGGATTATGTCCGAAAACCACTCCAAAATAGCACAACTCAGCAAAAAACTAAAAGCATCCAACCTACGCGTGGCACAATTTGAAAAGATGCTCAAAGAGATGACACAACGAATCGAAGAACGTGACGCTACCATCCAGACACTGCGAGAAAATTTAGAACTACTCAACTTCTCGGTAGACTCACTCACGATCGCCATGACCACCCTCGATTCTGTTAATCGCGACCTCTCAGATCAAATCTCCGAACAGCAAGCACAACTGAACGAAGCATGGTACGCTTTTGGAAGCAAAAAAGAACTCGTCGAGAACAAAATTATCTCCCGTACAGGTGGCTTCCTCGGCATCGGCAAACATAACGAACTCAAAGACGACCTCGTGCTCGACTACTTTACAAAAATCAACATCGAAGAAACCAACGAAATCCCCATCTTCGCTACCAAAAAAGGAATTGAGTTCGTAACCAAACACCCCTCCAATAGCTACGAACTTAAAAAGAATGAAGCAGGCGCTATCGTTAGCATCACCATCACCGACAAACAGCTATTTTGGCGTGGCTCAAAATACTTAGTAGTTGTTATCAAATAAGTTGCGATCTACTGCGCTCCTCAACGCCACCCAAAATATTCAAATCAACGTCCAGTAATACATTTTGCCGGGCGTTTTTTTTTTCGGGCAACAAGCGTTCTTTCTAGGCGGTCGCTACGCAATGCACCTCAACTATTCCCCAGTTTGAAACCCACGTAAAGCGTGCGCGGTAACATCGGACCATAAACATAACTAGAAGCACGATCGGCGCCCTTATCAAAATCCTTCTGATACGAGTTCAACAGATTCTTCACACCGCCATAGAGCTGAAAAGTTATGTTTGCCAGATTGAAATCGTACGCTAGTTTTAATCCTAAGTCATGAAACCAGGGCGTGAGACGTATCGAGAACTCATTCTCGTCCAATTCCCTTTGCTCGGCTGCATTACGCGCATTTTTCCCCTCGTACACCACATGCATAGGTCCCGTAAGATTGAATGTAGCATCTAGCGCAAAACCTTTGTAGAATTTCCAATTCCCCATCAGGAATCCGTACACATTCGGCGCACGCAGAAAAGCGCGTTGACCACTATTTAAGTCGCTAGGCACCTCCCCCAAGTAATAACTCTGCTGAAGCGTTGTACCGAGCTTCAACGCTAATTTCGGCGAGGCTAAATTCACTTCCAGATTCACCCCCTGAATCTGCGCACCACTCTTGTGATTCGAACGTTCAAGCAGTACCACACCCTCAGCATCCTCGTCGTGGCGGATATTTATAAATGCATCGTTGAGACGAGTAAAGAAGCCTTCTGCAAGTACTCCGAGTGCCATATGATCCCATTGCCTATTAAAATCTAACGAAAACATAGCGCTATGACTCGTCTCACGTCGCAGGTCATCTGATACTCTTTGCACAATTTGCCGCGCGCCTGCCACTTCTACATGCAACTCTTCGTTGTAGAGTTGTGGCTTACGATACCCCATCGAATAGTTAGCACGCAGTTGCAATTCTGGCAATATTTTTAGTAGAAGACTCGCACGAGGTACAGGCACTAAAGCTCCATCGCGAGCAGAACTCTTTGTTGCCTCTCGCAAAAAGTAACGATCCAAGCGCGCACCTGCCGTTAGGGTTGCAATCCCCCATAAATAGCTGTACTGCACAAAACCGCCAAGAGTCTGAGTGTGTTGATCAGTCACGGTCAGCGTCGGAGTCTGGCTAGGAGGAGTCGTACTATAATCCGTATTGCCCGGTTTTGTATCCTTCAAGTTTTCGCCCGTAAAATCTACTCCGCCAATAAGGGTAGATTGCTGGAAATGTGCCGAATACTGTGCGCCGAAGTTATAGCTCAAATCCCTTGTCAAACCATAATCTTTCAAGGGATGACCACTAGAAATACCCCCGTAATACGAGTCGCGTTTTACATGTTGCATCGCCGCATTAAACGACAAATTGTCCTGAGAACGCAATAAATGATTATACACCACCGAAGCACTGTTTATATTATGCTTCGGCTGCTCGGTAATATTGGCCTCGTGCGCAGGTTTATCGAACTGATCGCCGCCACGCCGATCTTCCGAAATATGGAAGTAAGAGCACGACAGTTTACCTCGTTGCCCAAAACGCTGAAACAAACGCGTACCGAGCGTACCATTGATGAGTCGCGGAAATTCGGAATAACCGTCATTGTCGTAATCGTAGGCTTCGCGGTGACGGTAATTGCCATAAACTGCTAAACCCGTTCGGTTATCCTCTGTTACGTTCGACGAATTGAAGGATAGATTATAATCCGGCACCACTTTACCTCCATTACGAATCGCCACACCACTAAAAGCACTACTCCCACCCGCCTCAAAAGTATTCGTCATAGGATCCTGCAAAATGATATTTACCGTTCCTGCCACAGCATTACTCCCATAGAGCGCGCTACCAGCACCACGCTGAATCTCAATGCGCGAAATCATATTAGCAGGGATTAGCTCCATACCATACACACCCATAAGTCCACTAAAAATCGGATAACCATCCACAAGAATCTGCGTATACTCTCCCTCCATTCCATTCAGACGCACCTGATTGAAGCCACAGTTCTGACAATTGTTTTCCATACGTACCCCAGGGATATAAACCAACCCCTCACTAATAGAACGCGCACTAGCCGCACGTAACAGCTTATGACTCACAGTATTCACAATAGTAGGAGCCTCACTACGACGAATCGCTTCCTTATTGCCCGTTACCACGACAGCATCCATTTCTAAAAGATCTTCGCGGAGCGATACGTTGGTTTCCAGATTCTGCCCATCAACTACTGCTACGTCTTGCTCAGCATCCTTATAACCGACACACGAAACCATGAGTTTATGCTCGCCCGAAGCAATTTTACTCAGACGGAAATTCCCATTCTTATCCGAAGCTGTACCTATAGCAGTTCCACGCAAAGCCACCGTAGCAAAAGGAACCGGATGACCATTGCACGTAATCCGACCATAGATTGTCGTCGAACGCCCCGAATACCTATGTGCATGACTCTGTATGAGCCCAACAACTAACAAAAAACATAAAAGACAAGCTATATACTTCTTCATTTTCAATTATTTAGGATATGCCACCCCCCTTCGCATACATTCTGCGTAAGGTGTAGAAAGAACACGGCTACGCTAGGCATACCTCATCGCATAGTTCCACTTCATTAACAACGACGCCCCTAGTGCGACAAACAACAAAAACCGCTCACTCAAAAGTCTGAACCGATACATCACAAATCGAGCATAAAGGTATAATAAAGAATGATTATAAAGAAGCAGTGTATAACTACCGCCGCTCGCCTACCATCTTTAGGATACACTACTACTATTCGTTTGGATACTAGTAGATTACACTCAAAGACTAAACGAACTTAACCAAACGTTCGGTAGCACACACGATTACTGAGCTTTCGTTTTTTATGCGTTGTATGCTGAAAATAGGCTACCTACTAAGAGACTGTTGCATAATTGCTATTCGGTATCGATGTCGTATCTGAAAAAGAGAGTATTCTCCCCGCACAAAACGCTTCGTATACGGGCAAAGATGTCTTCTTGTAGTCTTCTTGTAGTCTTCTACTACCTTTGTGGTGGCAGGAGGCTGCAAGCATGGCAAATACAAACCTCAAAGAAGCGAAAGCGGCTAAGAACGACGAGTTCTATACGCAGTTTCACGACATCGAAACCGAAATGATGGCATATCTCGACTTCGATCCCGACGTGTTTCGCGATAAAACAGTGCTACTGCCCTGCGACGACCCAGAGTGGAGCAACTTTACGCGGTTTTTCGTGGCAAAGTTCGAAGACCTCGGGCTCAAGAAACTAATCAGCACCAGCTTTGCGCAAGAGAGCAAAAACTATAAAACCAATTGGCAGCCAACACTTTTCGAGACGCAAAGTCCGCTCTTCTCTGCCGAAAAGAGTGCCGTCTGTGGCAAGATTTTTACCCTCACGCGCGATATGAAGAAGAACGGTCCAATTCGGATAGACGACCTCCAGTGGGAGTATCTCGAAGGTACGGGCGATTTTCGTAGCCCCGAGGTAACTGCCCTGCGCGACGAGGCGGATATCATCGTTACCAACCCGCCGTTTTCGCTTTTTCGTGAATTCCTTGCTTGGATCATGGAAGCCGAGAAGCAGTTTGCGATTATGGGGAACAAGAACTGTATCACCTACAAAGAGGTCTTCCCGCTCATCAAGGAGAACAAAATTTGGTCGGGCAGCAGATCATGGGCTGGTGGCATGTGGTTTAAAACCCTCAACGAAGAGGACTTTGACCGAATAGACGACGATGTTAAAATGAAAAATGTCCCCTCCATTTGGCTCACTAACCTCGAGCATGGGCGTCGTCACGAGCCTCTTAGGTTAATGACCATGGCAGACAACCTGCGTTTCAACCGCAAGATGCAAGGTAAAGAAGCGTACGACCACTACGACAATTACGATGCTATCGAAGTGCCCTATACCGATGCTATCCCTTCCGACTACGATGGGGTTATGGGTGTACCTATCTCGTTCTTGGATAAGTACTGCCCCGAACAATTCGAAATCTTGAATGCTAATGATTTTATTCTCGAGAACAGAGCGCCTGTTAAAAAACATGGGTTAATTAAAGACAAAGACAGCACGATAAACGGACAGCCCAGATATGCTCGTATTCTTATTCGTCATGCGAGATAAAATTATTGACTAACTCGCTTAATATTCGTTTTCCCCCCTCTTAAACAGCAATAAATGGTTGCGCAATAACAGTTTTTTCAGACAAACCATAAAAATACCCAACGTTAGAACATGTTTCAGAAATTCCAAACCATGCTACTAATAGCTAGTATGCTCTGCACAGCTGTGGCAGCGAATGCGCAAGATACCAAACTACCAGCACCCGATAAAAAGGGCGGGAGTTCTATGATGGAAGCGCTGTGGCAACGCAAAACAGACAGAACCTTTAGCGACAAAAAGCTCTCGGAAAAAGAACTAGCCAACCTCCTATGGGCTACCTGTGGTATCAACCGTCCGGAAAATGGTAAACGAACCAACCCAACCGCACGAAATTTGCAGGAAATTTGCCTCTACGTCTTTTTCCCCGAGCGTGTCTGCCTCTACGATCATAAGACGCATTCTCTGAAAACTGTAGCCACCGGAGACCATCGCAAACTCCTAGCAACAGGACAAGATTTTGTGCTAAAAGCTCCCGTAACCTTGCTCACCGTCGTTGATATGTCGAAATACACCAAACGTGATGAAGTAGCCTTAACGATGGCTGCTGCAGATGCCGGTATCGTATCGCAAAATATCAACCTCTTCTGTGCCGCTTTCGGACTCAATACCGTCACGCGTGGCTCTATGGATCGCGAAGCTATTAGCAAACTACTGGGGCTTACTGCGGATCAAATGCCCGTACTCAACAACCCCGTAGGGCATAGCAAATAACCACGTACGCAGCAACAGTATCTAACACTCTAGCCTCCACCCCGAAAAAGAACTTTAACGGGCACTTCACTCTCGAGTGTCCGTTCGTTTTACAATCTATACACCTCTACCCTCATTTCTTTATCTTTGTAAGGTCAGAAAAAGAGGACTGCTATGGATCCAGCTACACAAAATTTTGTCCACCTACATCTCCACACCGAATATTCTGCTCTCGACGGTGCGACACGTATCCCCGATCTTATCAAACGAGTTTCCGAACTTGAGATGGAAGCCGTCGCTGTTACCGACCATGGTGGAATGTTTGGCATTTACGACCTCTTTGCGAAAACTGCCAAGCACAACGAAAAACTGGATAACGAAATCGGGAAACTCCTCGCCGAAAAGTTGTCTAAAGAGGATCTCACACCACTACCAACAGAAGAAGCTGAAAAAGCCCGACAAAAAAAAATAGAAGCCTATATCCTCAGCGATCCCGAACTTAACAACGCTGTAGCTTCCCTGCGCCGTAAAAAAGTAAAACCCATAGCTGGTGTAGAAGCATACTTTACATTCACCAAACCCTCTGCCAACACGCCACGCTACCACCTCATACTACTCGCCATAAATAAGACAGGATACCAGAACCTCTGTGCCCTCATCTCGCTCAGTAACCAAAACGAAAACTACTACTACAAACCCTGTGTAACCTACGAGATGCTAAAAAAATACAACGAAGGCATCATCGTTACCTCGGCTTGTGTCAGTGGTCCGGTGGCGCGCCCGTTCTTCGATTGGAACTTTGTCCGGACAGAAAAGCAATCCAAACGCGAAGTCCGCATAGAAGGAGATTTCGACACCGCAATAGAAAATCTCCTCCTCCTCAAGAAAATCTTCCCCGACCGCTTCTACTTAGAAATTATGCTCCATCCCTACGATGGGAAAACCGGAAGCAACAATGTCTATCAGTACCAAATTTTTGTCACAGCTGCACTTTTGCTTCTAGCACGCGAATACGAACTACCACTCATCATAACCAACGACGTGCATTTCCTCAATCACGACGATGCCGAGTATCAGCAAGTTCTCGTTGCTATCGGAACCGCACATACCCTAAAAGACAAAGACCTGCTTACCTATAGCCATCAGGAATATCTCAAAAGTTACGCCGAACTACTCGAAGTCTTTACTACTGCATTCCCCGATATAGCTGCCGCCTACCGAGCCCTACAAGAAAAACGCAAACAAAAAGAAATTACCGAACTATTCGAAGCAGACTATCACGCTACACTCCACGAAGCTTTCCATAATACCATCCGCATTGCAGAACAAGCAGAAGAATATACCCTCAAAGCGGATCCAATGATGCCCGATTTTGAAATCCCTGACGAGAACTTCATCGAGCCCATCCCCAAAAACGACAACGAACGACGAGCACGAGGACGAAAGATCCGCGAAACCTACCAATACCTGCGACACCTAGTCTTTGAAGGAGCCAAGCAACGTTGGGGCGATCCCCTAGATACGCTTTACCAAGAGCGCTTAGAATTCGAACTCCGTACGATCGGAAGAATGAAATTCCCCGGCTACTTCCTGATTGTAGCAGATTTCATAGCATATGCACGCTCTGTAGGTACTCCCGTAGGCCCGGGACGAGGATCTGCAGCAGGTTCTGCAGTTTCGTATTGTTTGAGAATCACCAACTTGGATCCCATCCGCTACAACCTCCTTTTTGAGCGATTTCTTAACCCCGATCGCGTTAGTTTACCTGATATCGACGTCGACCTAGACGACCGCTCACGAGAGGTTGTCATAGAATACCTCCGAAATAAGTACGGTGCCGAATACGTAGCAGGTATTGCTACCATCGGTCGCTCGAAAGTAAAAAACACTATCAACGATGTACAACGCGTCGTAGTACTCCCCGAAGAGGATATCGCTAAAATCCGAAAAGCCCTTAAAAGCGACGAAGAGGAAGTAAAACAAAAGCAAGACGAAATCAAGGAAAAGGAAAAACAGTGGAAAAAAGAAAACCAAAAAGAAATAAAAAGCGATACCTTCCTTTACTACTACACGCATGCCAGCGAGTTAAAAGCTCTCCGCGAAAAAGGCTCCGATAGCATCAAACATTTTCTCGCACTATGCGATAAGGTCGAGGGGAGTGTGCGGAATATCGGACAACACGCTTGCGGTTACGTCATAAGCAAAGTCCCGTTATATTCCTACGTACCAGAGGCTAAACTTACAAAATCGACCGAAGGTGCCATTATCCAGTACGAAAGTAAAGTCCTCGAATCTATCGGTCTGGTTAAAATAGACTTGCTCGGACTACGCACACTCCAAATCATAGACCGAACCATCAAACAAATCGAAAAGAACCACGGCATAAAAATAGACATAGAGCAGATCCCATTGGATGATCGCAAAACCTTCGAACTCTTTGCCAAAGCCGAAACTCGCGAGGTCTTTCAATTCGAATCACCCGGGATGAGAATGTACCTAAAGGAACTCGCTCCCAATAATCTCGAAGACCTGATTGCGATGAATGCCCTCTTCCGACCAGGTCCTATCGAGTACATCCCCGATTACATCAAACGCAAACACGCCACCGACAAAATCGAGTACGACCTCCCCGTTATGGAGGATATCCTCAAAACAACCTATGGCATCACCGTCTACCAAGAGCAAGTTATGCAACTCTCGCGCTCCATTGCTGGCTTTTCGGTGGCCGATTCCGACGTCCTACGTAAAGCTATCGGGAAAAAGGACGAAGAGCTCATGAACAAAATGCAGGAAAAGTTCATCAAGGGCGCTATAAAAAACGGGCATCCCGAAAACATAGTTCGTAAGATTTGGGAGGACTGGGACAAATTCGCCTCCTACGCTTTTAACCGATCCCATGCGGCTTGCTATGCCTACATCGCTTATCAATCAGGATATCTGAAAGCGCACTACCCCTACGAGTACATGACCGCCTGTCTACAAGCCGAAACCGGTGGACAGAAATTACAAGCAATCGGCGCTGAATGCGCACGCATGGATCTTACCATTGCTCAACCCGATATCAATCTCTCCAAAACGGACTTCTCGCTAGAGGATCACAAAATTCGCTTCGGGCTCTCACGCATTAAAGGGATCAATACCATAGTCGTAGATGCCATCATCGAAGAACGCGAAAAGAACGGACTCTACAAAGATATGTACGACTTTGTAGAACGAATCCCCGACGAATGCCTCACAGAAAAGTTCCTCGAACTCCTAGCCGAAAGCGGTACCCTAGACTCTATTGCTCCCAATAGCGAACGCATCAATCTCTTAAAAGAACTCCGAAAAGATAATAAAGGCAATATCATACGCCCCATAACCGAATTCGTAGAATACGGAAAACAATACCGCTACGCACTCAAAGAAAGCGCGTGGGCACGACCGCAAACACACGACGAATTCTACAAGGTTACCATACTAAACGAGCACCCTACGAATAAAGAACGACTCGAACTCCTGCAACGCGAACGCGAGGTACTTGGGCTATACCTGAGCGGACACCCTCTCGACGAATTCAAAATGGAAGTCCTCTACTCCGCTACACACTCCATCCGCCAATTCAAACAATTCAAACAAGAGGATCTCCAACCGCTCAAAGGCAAAGAAATCAAGCTCGCAGGATTACTTACCGTCGCCGAACATAAAAAAAGTACAAACTCCAGTAAAAATCAGTCCTCTACCGCCTACACCATCAACCTAGAGGACTATACCGAAAAAACCGATCTGAAAGTAAAACAAAACAAAATCAAAGATCACTTACACGAGTTCACCGACGAACAAGTCCTAGTTACTATCGACATCAAACATTACGACAATAAAGACTTTTACTATTCCGAAGTAACTGATATACAACTACTAAGCAAAATCCATACACAGGGTATCAGCAATTTTATACTGCAGGTCGATTCAGATACTATGCCCGAACGTCTGACGCAGCTCCGGAGCATTCTCAACTCCTCGCCCGGAACTACACAATTAACTATACACGTGAAAGATATCGAGACAAAAAAAATTATCAACAAAACCTCACCCAACAAGCGCATCACCGTAAACATGGATATGCTAAACCAACTTACTAGCCTCGAACAACCATTTTGGATAAACAACACAAACACTCTTTTTCAACCAAATCTCTTCTCAGCTGTTTCTAATATGGAAATTGAAGAGGAGACGAACAATCTAGACGACATTGCGCCACTAGACTAATTTTCGTATTTTTGTAAAAACAAGGTTTTTGTGTAGAACATCAAAATCAAAATAAGATGGCAGTTGAGATTACAGACGCTAATTTCGAGGAATTGGTAAACGGTAGCGATAAGCCCGTATTGTTGGACTTTTGGGCAGAATGGTGCGGACCATGCCGTATGGTCGGTCCCTACGTTGAAGAAATCGCCAAGGAATTTGAAGGGAAAGCTCTGGTCGGAAAAGTAAACGTAGATATGAATCCAACCCTCTCGTCGAAGTTCGGGATCCGAAACATCCCCACGCTACTCTTCTTCAAGAATGGCGAGATCGTAGACAAACAAGTAGGAGCGGCAACAAAGAGTGCACTTGCCGAAAAACTACAAAAACTCCTTTAACTTTTTTATTTTCATCTTAAAAGAAATCCCCGGAGGACACATGTCGTCCTCCGGGGATTTTTATTCCCCCTCATTGTAACCACATCCACATTCTGCTACACTAGCCTCCTGTCGGGCACTAGTGCCAAAAACTTCAAAATAAAGGTTATATTTGCACCGTTTTTGGTATCTGTAATTGGGAGAAGTGTTTTATTCAAAGTGTTACGATGCAAAATAAAGGTGCAGTACGTGTACTCGCGATAGCCCTCGCTCTGGTGTGTTTGTACCAGCTGTCGTTTACGTGGTTCAGCTCGCGGGTCGAGAAAAAAGCGCACGAATATGCGCTCCGTAGTGTGGTCGGGATTGAAGATCCCATCGCAAAAGAACGGGAGTTAAAACAAAAAGAAAAATATTTCCTAGACTCCGTTTCGGCCGAAACCGTCTACAACTTCTTCTGGCTAAGAAAATATACCTATTCCGATTGCAAGGAACGCGAAATTAACCTCGGCTTAGACCTCAAGGGAGGGATGAACGTCATGCTCGAAGTATCCGTGCACGACGTACTCCGTGCCCTCTCTAACTACAACGCGGATCCCAATTTCGTCGAAGCCCTCAACCGCGCAAAGGCTATGCCACCCAGCGAGGACTTCGTATCGCGCTTCGGACGTGCCTATGCCGAAGTAGATCCCAACGGAAAACTCGCTAGCATTTTCAGCACTGTAGAATTGCGAGATAAAATCCCCTTCAATGCAACCAACGAGGACGTTCTCAACGTCTTGCGCGAGGAGGCTGAAGGAGCTATCTCTAACTCCGAAATCGTCGTCCGAAACCGTATCGACCGTTTCGGGGTCGCGCAACCTATCGTACAACGGCTGGAACGCTCCGGACGTATCCTCGTAGAGCTCCCGGGCGTGAAAGATCCCGAACGCGTACGTAAACTATTGCAAGGTACCGCTAGTCTCGAATTCTGGGAAACCTTCGAAAATAACGAAGTATATGGCGCTCTAGTCGCACTCAACAACCGGTTAGCAGAACTAAATGCACTCGAAAAAACGGAAACACCACAAGCCCCTACCTCCGAAATTGAGCCACAAGAGCCTACCACCGGACAGCTCAATGCTGCTCCCGAAACATCCCAAGATTCCTTAACCTCCGCTCAACAAACCACCACAACAACCGAGGCTACGGCTACCACTCCGGACTCCGTTGCTAAAAACGATTCCACTAGCGACGATATCCTAGCCAAACTCAAAGACGAAAAACCCGTAGCCGATAGCACTGCTACCCCGACTATGGATCGCGCCGAGTTCGCTAAAAAGAACCCGCTTTTTGCCCTCCTAACGCCCTCTATGACACAGCAGGGCGAGCTCTTCAAGGGTCCAGTAGTGGGTCTCGCACACTATCGCGATACGGGCGCCATAAACCGGATGTTGTTAGACCCACGAGTACATGGACTCCTACCCCGCGACTTACGCCTACTCTGGACTGTTAAACCCGCCGCTTGGGACAACTCCCAGAGCATCTTCCAACTCGTTGCTATCAAAGTGGCAAGTCGCGACGGTCTCCCAAAACTAGACGGTGCTGCAATAGCTGGTGCACGTAGCGAATTCGGACAACAACGTAGCGAGAGCGAAGTCCTGATGTGGATGAACCCCGAAGGCGCTAAAGTCTGGGCAAGAATGACTGCAGACAACATCGGAAAATCTATCGCTATCGTATTAGACAACTACGTATACTCATTCCCTACAGTTAATAGCGAAATCAAAGGCGGACGATCCTCTATAACCGGAGGATTTACCATCAAAGAAGCCAAAGACTTAGTAAATGTGCTACAGTCCGGAAAACTTCCCGCCCCCGCTCGCATTATCCAAGAAGAAATTGTAGGTCCCTCACTCGGACAAAAAGCGATCGATGCCGGTGTAACATCTTTCCTATTGAGCTTGATAGTGATCCTGATATTCATGATCCTATACTATAGCCCACGAGCTGGTATCATAGCAGACTTTGCTCTACTATGCAACCTATTCTTTATTATGGGTGTTCTTGCCTCCTTCCAAGCGACACTTACCCTACCTGGTATTGCGGGGATTGTCCTTACGCTCGGGATGGCAGTCGATGCAAACGTGCTAATCTTCGAACGTATCAAAGAAGAACAACTCAAGGGGAAAGGAATCGTTACCGCTGTTGACGACGGATTTAAAAACGCTCTTTCCGCTATTATCGACGGAAACATTACGACCCTCCTCACCGGGATTATCCTTGGTGTCTTCGGATCCGGACCTGTACGTGGTTTTGCGACAACACTAGTCATCGGTATCCTGACCTCTATGTTCTCGGCAATCTTCATTACTCGTCTAGTAATGCTCCGATTCCTCAAACACAAATGGCGCCTCACCTTCTCCTTGCCATGGACAAAACATTTGCTACAAAACGCAAACTTCAATTTTATAAAAGCTCGTAAAGTTTCCTATATCGTATCTGGGGCTATACTACTCATTATCTGCATATCGCTAATAGTACGAGGCTTCGATGCCGGGATCGACTTCGTTGGTGGGCGCACCTACGAAGTTCAGTTCAAGCATTCCGTTGCTACAGAAGACGTTGCCGCAAATCTCGAAAAAATACTGAAAGAACGTCCACAAGTGAAAGTATTTGGAGAGTCTAACCAAGTGAAAATAACTACCAAGTACAAAATACAAGACGACGACCCAAATATCGACGCTGAGGTAGACTCGCTAATCTATGTAGGGCTCAAACCTATGTTAGATCCCTCTGTAACTCAAAACGAATTCCTAGAGGACTACAAACTCAGTAGTACGAAAGTTGGTCCTACTATAGCGCTCGACATCCGACGAGAAGCTGTAATTGCCGTAATCCTTGCACTGATTGCCATCTTCTTGTACATAATGATTCGTTTCAAGAACTGGCGCTATAGTGCAGGAGCTGTTGTCGGACTTGCACACGATACCATGATTGTAATCGGCGTCTATACCCTCTTGTGGGGGATTGTACCCTTTACCCTAGAAATCGACCAAGCCTTTATTGCAGCAGTACTTACTATCATCGGATACTCGATTAACGACACCGTGGTAGTCTTCGACCGCGTTCGTGAATTTGTCGGACTTTACCCCAACCGAAAACTATCCGAAACTTTCAACAACGCTATTAATAGCACACTAAGCCGTACAGTAGCAACCTCATTCTCGACGCTTATTGTCTTGATCCCGATGGTTATCTTTGGTGGCGATAGTATCCGTGGCTTTGTATTCAGTTTAACTGTAGGTGTAATTGTCGGAACATACTCTTCTATCTTCATATCTTCGCCCCTCGCTTACGATTTTGGTAAGCGACGCCGCGAACGTCTACAAGAAGCTGCGCTTAAAGCACAGAAAAGATAACATATCTCGACTTTAATTAGAGACTTAAACAGGACACATATTCGAGCTACGGAAAATGTGTCCTGTTTTTTGTATAACGAAACAAATACGAACAAACTTCGTAGAAGTCCGTACAAGCATAAACGTGACGGGGGAAGCTCTAAAAGACGAAGCGCTTCCCCTTTTTTCTTTGAACTTAAATCGACAAACAAAGCACTAAGAAATAATTAGCACCCCATAGCGGATCCAAAAAGAATACCTACCTTTGTGGGAGGAATATGGCGAGGTAGCTCAGCTGGTTAGAGCGTGTGATTCATAATCACAAGGTCGGCGGTTCAAGCCCGCCTCTCGCTACCGAAAAGGCAATACTCAACGGAGATATTGCCTTTTTTTACATTACAGACAACACCACTCACTACGAGCAAAAACGTACGACTTCCACTCTTTCAGACACTACCCACACAACTATATTGTACCGATACCAAATACAACCCTTGCGGTTGTGCACTAGCCCCTGCACGCCGTCGATCGCGCGACTCTATAATATCTCTAAAGCCCTCTAAAGTTAACTTACCGCGTCCGAGATCCAGAAGCGTACCAACAATAGCGCGAACCATATTGCGTAAAAAACGATCAGCTGTTATACGATATATAAGAAGATACTCCTCCTCGCAACATATCCACTCCGATTGTATTAGCTTACAGAGCGTTGTCTGTACATCGGAGCCCGTTTTACAGAAAGACGCAAAATCGGAATATTCCAGCAATACCTGCGCTCCCCTCTGCATAAGCTCCAGATCGAGCGGCGCGGTGTAAAGATACGCCGCATTCAAAAGGAAAGGGTCTTTACGTCGCACAATCCAATATTCGTAGGAACGACTCTGCGCATCAAAGCGAGCATGGAAAGTAGGATACGTTTCAGAAAGCGCATAAACAGCAATGTCGCTCGGTAATATACCGTTTAGCATATAAACTACCTCTTGTAGAGATGATACGATTTGTGAGGCGTCAAAGTGCGCGACATAGTGTTTGGCATGTACCCCCGTATCTGTACGTCCTGCTCCTACAAGCTCCACCTCCGTGCGTAGGAGTTGCGCCAAGGCTTTTTCGAGGGTTTCCTGCACAGTCGGAGCATTCGGTTGCCGCTGCCAACCATGATAGTTCGTGCCACAATAGCTCAAATCTATACGGTAGCGCATGCAGACTAACCTTTATGCACGCGATCAGATTGCGAACAACCACCACAGCCACAACCACACCCTCGGTTACCACCAGAGCGAAAAAGCCGTATTAAATAACGAATCAGAAAAAAAAGCACAACAAGTGCAATAACTCCTACCAATATATACTGTATCATGCTTTTAAGCGATTGAGAGTATTTCCTAAAAAGTACGTCGTTAGAAAAAGAGACTCCCGAGCTGATACACCAAAAGTGCGCCCAGATACGCAATAGCCGTAGTATATACTCCTGCGAAGAGTGCCCATTTCCACGAATTAGACTCGCGACGTATCGCAGCAATTACCGCAATACACGGCACGTAAAGCATTACGAAAACCAACAGCGCTAACGAGGTTAGGGGGGTAAACAGTAGACTCCCGCGGAGCTCGCCCGAATCCCACTGTACGGTGTGGAGGCGTTCGCGGAGTGCGGGGCTATTCTCATCATTATCATCCCCCAACTGAAGAAGAACTCCTAAGGTACTCACAACCACTTCCTTAGCAGCTACTCCAGATAGTAATGCAACTCCTATCCGCCAATCAAAACCGAGGGGACGAATAGCAGGTTCTATCGCCGTCCCGAGTCGTCCTAAAAAGGATTCGCGCTGGCGGATACTCTCCCACTCCCATTCCAGATGCTCAACCAAACTGTCGCGCGTCTGTTCCGCAAGCGATAATGCGACAGAATCTGCCTCCCCATTTGTCGCAAAAGCTGCTTGTACCTCGGCTATTTTCTGTTCGTAGTACTCATCCTGCGAAGTTGAACGTGGGAAATAACCCAAAAACCAGATAAGTAGCGATGCTACCAAGATTACACTCCCCATTTTTTGCAAGTACTGCACGCTCTTATCCCACATGTGATGCAACGAACTACGCAATGTTGGCAAACGATAAGGTGGCAATTCTATCACAAACGGACTTTCGTTGCCCCGCAAAAAAGTCTTACGCATCAACAAAGCCACCAACAATGCTACAAGCACACCGATAAGATAGACTCCAAAAAGCGCCGTACCCGAATGCGTAGGGAATATCAGGTAAACCAGCAAAATATATACTTGCAGACGCGCACTACACGACATGAACGGGTTTACCAGCATCGTCACCAAACGAACCTTCCGATCTTCTATCGTGCGCGTTGCCATAATTGCCGGCACATTGCAACCAAAACCCATAACCAACGGTATAAACGACCGACCATGAAGCCCAAAGGAGCGCATCGTCCGGTCTATTAAAAATACGGCACGAGCCATATAGCCTGTATCTTCCAAAATCGAAATAAAAAGAAATAGTATTAATATCTGCGGCAAAAAGACTATCACACTCCCAACGCCGTTAATAATCCCCTCGGTAAGGAGATCGCGCAGCGGACCTTCAGCCATAAGCTCTTTAATAGCATCGCCTAATGCTCCTACACCGGATTCTATCCAATCCATCGGGTATTGCCCAAGAGTAAATGTTGCCCAAAACATAAACCACATCAGGAACAAAAAAACGGGGATACCCCAAAAGCGATGCGTAAATACCGTATCAAGTCGTTCTTTCAAGCGCTTTTTCGACTGTTTCGGAGCCGGTATATAGCACTGGCTCACTACTTTTGCTAAATAATCGTAGCGTACATCCGTGCAAAATGTTTCGAGATCCTTACCCGTCTCAGCTTGAACCTCGGTAGCCAACGTTTGCAATTCGTACTCTATACAATGCTGCGTATCTTCCTTCTGAAAACGAAGTGTTATTTCCGGATCGCCTTCCAAAAGCTTCAGTAGCTCATAATGCGTAAGTTGGCGCTGGAGGGCAAGCTTCGTTGCTTCTTGGAGACGTATTGCAAGCTTTTGCAACTTTGAGTCATACTGATCAAAGGGTTGTGCGTGCGATAGAGAGCGACCTTCATGAAGGGCTATTACCGCTTCCAGCATCTGCCCGATACCTTTGCCTGTCCGACCATTCGTAGGGATGCAAGGCACGCCGAGTAGTTCTGCCAGTTTGAGTCGATTAACGTAATCACCACGTTCGCAGAGTTCGTCCCACATATTAAGCGCTAATGCACAGGGGACGCCCATTTCGCGAATTTGCAAGGTTAGGTAAAGATTCCGCTCGAGGTTTGTGGCATCTACCACATTAAGGATTACATCCGGCTTCGAGGCTTGTATATAGTCGCGTACATAACGTTCTTCGGGCGAGTAGGCGGTAAGGCTATACGTACCAGGTAGATCTACCAGCTTTATACGGTAATTGGCATACTCTAGGTGCCCTTGTCGTGCGTCGACCGTTACACCGCTATAATTCCCTGTCTTCTCGTGCGCACCCGAGGCAAAATTAAATAGCGATGTTTTGCCACAATTTGGATTCCCAACCAGTGCCACGGTTAAGGTTTGTCTGGGTGTCGAGCGATTCGCCCGCTGCTTGTGCCAATCTTGCGTATCGTCTATTGGGTCTGATGTCGCTTCTACTTGTTGAGACTGGGTATGATGAGCATCTGTTATCAATTCCACCTCCACCCATAACGCTTCTGCTTTACGTAGTGCCACCTCGTAACCCATAATTCTGTAACGAACAGGATCTCCCAGCGGAGCTCTTTCTACAACTTCGACCGACTGCCCCTGCACAAAACCCATTTCCAGAATCCGTTTCCGGAAAGCGCCCTTACCACCAACCCGTACAATACGAGCCGACTGACCCACAGCTACTTCACTCAAATTCATCCTCGCGCTTCTTACAAAATCCTCAACGCCACCACAAAGGTCTAAATTCTCTAGGAAAAAGTTAGGGACCGCCCTCGAAAGGACGATCCCCAACTTCTCAAAAAATTATAGGACTAAATACCCATTTTTACTGCTTCACCACCTTAACGGTCTTGAGAGCTTTACCTGTTTCGAGACGTAGTAGGTATACGCCCGCAGGAAGATTCGCGGTTTCTACCAAGGTTTCGGTAGCTTGCAACAGACCACGTAGTGCTAACTGACCCGTAACGCTCACAAGAGTATAAACTCCCTCGCCCTCGTAGCCAGAAATACGCAACATATGGTTAAACGGATTCGGCGCAACCAATACATTTGCCAGAGCTGCATCGTCTACAGGCGTATCGATCTGACCTACTTTAAGGACTTTTACCTCACATTTCTGTGTTTGACCGTCCAAAGTAGCTACCACCGAAGTCGTTCCTTCTGCTACAGCATGTACTATCCCTTCTGCATTGATAGTACAAACACTCGCATCTTCTGTATCCCAAGTCAAGCCGCTGATATCGAGATCTACAGGATCCGTAACAACACGAAGTACACCATCATTATGCTCGTAAAGGATTATCGACTCTTGGTTGATAGTGAAGGATACAAGCGGTTTCTTAGCAACAACCTTTACCTTAAAGTTAGTATGTACCGTTGGGTTGTTAGCTAGGCGCGCTGTAACACTAATCGCCTCATCGGTTACTTCCTTTCCTACAACATTATTCCCAACAAAATAGCACTTCGTATAATCGTAATCTTCGAAAATCAGGCTTTGCTCTTTTGCAGTTGTTGGATCATAGGTTACAACCAACGGAAGCGTCTGACCTACTTGTACTTCAATATCCTTAATGGAGATATCTTGTACAAACGGATCGTTCGGGTCTTCATCTTCTACAACCTCTACATGACAAATCGCTTGCTTCGTTTTGTCCGAAAGTAAGGTTACCGTAATCCAAGCTTCACCGGCATCTAACGCTGTTACATTACCCTCGGCATCTACCTTCACAATAGTATTATTACTGCTCTCCCAACTTACTTCGCGATCCGTAGCATTCGACGGTGTAAATATCACCGAGAGGAAACTCTTAGCGCCTTTCTTCAACTTCAATTTTTTCGTATTCAACGCAATACTTAGCGTAGACACCGGATCGGTCACCTTTACGATACAACTTGCAGTAACCGACGGATTAGTATGCAACGTAGCCGTAATACGCACGCCTTCGGAAGTAGCAGCTAACCCACGGATATAGCCACCGCGTACCGAAACCGTATTCGGGTCTTCCGATTGCCAATCCAACCAACGATTTGTTGCTGTTTCTGGAGTAAAGTTGAGCTTTTCATTCAGATCAAACTCACCATTGTACGGAATCGTATACTCCGGATCCTTAAAGCTCAACTCAGTAGTAGCTACCGATTCTGGCTTAATAGTAATCGTACACGTAGCACTCACATCGGGGTTTGTAGTTAACTCTGCTTTCAGTACCAATGGGCTACCCTCTGTCGCTTTCTTTGCCGTAATGAGCTGAGTAGCGGGATCGAAATCTATATACTCGTTACCAGCAACATCTATCCCATTTACAGACCATCTAAGCTCGTAAGGTGCGTTCTTTTCGGGTTTTGTGAAGACTACCAACGGATAGCTATCACCCACTCCGAGAGTCAGAGCTTCCGGACGCAACTTGAGTATAGTTACCTCTAGTGGTGCTTTTACGACTATGTGGCAGACATCATACTTGTCGGAATCCGATTTCAATACCGCCGTTACCTTAGCTTTACCTGGAGCAACAGCCACGATGTTCCCGTCTACTACGGTTACTACGTCGTCATTAGTTGTTGACCAGATCAGTTCCTTATCCGTCGTAGACTCAGGATCAAAGGTAAGTATATCGTTCAGGTTTTTCTTATCGCCAGTAAAGAGTTCTAACTGGTTAGGCTTGAATGTAATAGAATTTGTAAAGCCTGTTTCCGGCACAATCTCAACATGGCAGACGTCCGCAATACCCGGTTTAGATCTAAGCGATACTGTAACACTCGCTTTACCCAAGCCTTGTGGCATTAATTTCCCATTATTATCTACTTTTAGGATCTTGTCGGCCGACGTTTTCCACACAAGGCGCTTATCCGAAGTTCCTTCCGGCTCAAAGGAAACAGTAAGCGTGGGCATATCGGTCAGTCGAATTCGCAAGTTATTCTTTGACAAACGAATTGCTGTAGGATCTACCGGAGGTCTCACTGTTATCTTACACTCTGCTGTAACACTCGACTTGGAGTGGAGCTTCGCCGTTATAGTAACTGGATTAGTAGTTGCTGCCAAACAACGGATATAACCGCCGCGTACCACAACTTTATCGGGATCGGAAGACGTCCAGTCTAACCAACGATCCGTAGCAGTCGTAGGATCATAGTTAAGCTCGTCGTTCATATTCTTCTCCGTTCCAAAATCCAGAGTATACTCCGTCGACTTGAAAGCGATATTGTTCGTTGCAACCTTTTCTGCTTTAATGTTAATCACACAAGTAGCATTAATATCCGGATCGCTTAAGAGTTCCACCTTCACGGTTACACTCCCAGGTTTCTTAGCTGTAACGACACGAGTGGTGACATCAAACTCGAGTTCCTCACAATTATCCTGACCATTAAGCGTCCATTTTATATCCAATTTGGAAACAAAATCGGGTGTAGTAAAGAGATTTAACATATACTGATCGCCTACACCGAGTGTAATATTTTGTGGGAGGAGCTTCAGTTCCTCAACCTTTGTATGCTCCTTTACAGTGATCTTGCAGGTTGCCACCTTTTTCGGATCGGAATTAAGTGTCACACGAATAGTTGCAGTACCTGGGGCAATCGCCTTAATTTTCCCATTTTCTACAGTTACGGCACTCGTATTCGTAGAGAACCACGTAACATCGCGATCCGTAGCACCTTCCGGCGTAAACTTCAAATAGCTCGTGATATCTATCTCTTCATCTGGGTAGCACGACAACTCATTGGGTTTAAAGGCAATCGATTGCGTATCTATCTGCAAAACACATTTCACCTTACAGGTCTTTTTCAGACCATTACCACCGAGTGCTTCAATGGTAATTTCCGACTCTCCGATCTCTTTACCAAAGACTTTTCCGGTAGCCTCATCAACCTCTACAAATTGCGGTTTGGACGATGTACACTTAACTCCCTTGTTAGAAGCATCGTCGGGCTTAATCGTAAAGTTGATCTGTGCATATCTACCTTTACCAACAATTATCTCTTTTGTAGCATCGAAACCGAACTCTATCTCTTCTGCTTCTTTTTCGTAGACCTCTATTTCACAGAAAACTACCAGAGCTTGGTTCTCTACACTCTGCATAGAAATTTGGGTTTTCCCAACTTTTAGACAGCGGATAATCCCATCTTCATCTACATGTACAATATCTGGATCCTGACTACCCCAAATTACCGACTTGTTAGAAGCTGTTGCGGGGATATATTTCACAGGCAAGGTACGCTCTGTTCCTCTGGGAAGTCTATAACTGGGTTCTGTGAACTCCAGTCCTGTCAACTTCACATACGTCTTCGTAACATGAACCGGGATCTCGTCTGTTAATCCATTCGAAGACTGAGCAACGAGTTTACAATCGCCATACGTCTTACCTGTAAGAGTAGCACTGGTCACTCCGTCTATTGTTTTTTGATTCAGAGATACGATATCTTGATTTCCCTTTATAGTGTAGGTGATCTTCTTATCAGTTGTATTTTTAGGAGTAAAGACCGTCTGGATTCTGATCTTCGTATCCAATCCTAAATAGACAACTTGTGGGATCATGCGGATATTTTTCGCTGCTATCGGTATTACCTTTATCGTAACGATCTGTGTAATTTTCGAATGAGTTTCATCACCTTCGCCATCGGTAGTAGATATAGTTATTTTTACCGTACCTTCTGCCAGTCCTTTTACAATAGCAGTATTATCATCTAAGCTTAATACTGGATCAGTGCCTGTTAGTGGTTTGCTTTCCTTAATCTTGAACTCAATACTTTTGGGATAGGTAGCATCTTTGGGCTCAACCTTAAACAAGGACCAAAGATTAAGTTCCTCATTAATACCGAGTTCTAACTCCGTTTTAGAAAATACCAGCTTGTTAATCGCCTTATAGACTTCGATATCGCAATAGTCGTGCAGATAATCGACTGCTTGGTTAGATTTTGCTTCTACACGAGCACGCCCGACACCTACCCCTTTTACCTTTTTATTAGATTCTAAAAGGGTTATCTTCCCTTTCATTTTTGGGGTTATCGAAATCGTAGCACCTGTAGGAGGAGTAAGCGCAGGCAGGTTTTTCGTAGCATCTACCTTAATTTTTACGGTATTCTTAGCGAAAGCCAAGTTCTTATTGACATACGAATCTGCAGTAAACAGAAATCCTTTATTAGTGCAGGCATCATGACCTGTTTTATTGCTATAATAAAGCTCATTAGCTTCAACAAGAAACTTATTTGCAAATCCGTTTTCTGCCCACTTCTTTATTGTACGATCGTATGCAGCAAGCCCCATACCGCAATTAGCAAGCGTAAACTTGAGCTGCGATGTCGAGGTGGCGTATTCCCATTCCTCCAAGGAATGCTTAAAACCTTTCGCATCACGGAATGTATCGGTAAAATTGAGACATTGGATCGGTTTCCATTTCTCAACGCCACTTATATCGGAAGTAACGCCAAGGAAAAGTCCTTCCATATTTTGTACACTTTTTACATTCCACTTTCCAAAATAAGTTTCGGACGTACTCGGCACTCCTTCTAGCTTATTCTCTCTATCATACGTGGCAGCAAACATGTACGAGATGTCCTCGGCAGAGTGCATATCCCAATCTGAGAGATCAGCCTCAAAAGCATTTGCCCCTTGGAACATGGCACTAAAATTGGTACACTCACCTACATTCCATTTCCCAAGATTCGTTCCCTTAAAACTAGTAGCTTTATAAAAAGCCTTGCTCATATCCAATACATTAGCGACGTTCCATCTCGAGATATCCTGTTGAAAGCTCTTTGCTTCTTGGAACATCGCCTTCATATTCTGTAGATTTTTAAACTTCCATTGACCGATGTTTTTATTAAAAAGCGAAGCTCTGTAGAACATCCCCTCTGCGTCGACGACATTCTCCATTCCCCAGTTGGATAAATCTCTATTGAATTGCGGGCAATTCGCAAACATATAGATCGTTGAGGTAGCGGCATTCAAACGCCAACTGCTCAAATCCGCATTAAATGCCGTGCAATTCTCAAACATACGATCGAAGATCTCTCCACGAACTACCACCCAATTACTCAGGTTATAATTCATAGTTTGATTCGACGCGAACATCTTCTTATAGTTAACGCACTGATAGGGTTTCCAGTGTTCCAGTTTAACAGATGGATTATTCGCCTCGTAGAACATATACTCCATGTTTCGAACATTCGATACATCCCATTTTTCGAGTGTTGCATTGGGTAATGATGACGTTCCTTTCGTTCCTATTCCTCGGAACATGTAACTCATATCTTCGCACTTCGAGACATCCCAATTGTCCAACCCTTTTCCTGTAAATGCTTTACAGTTATTGAATAGGGAGCGCATATCTTTTATCTTCGACACGTCCCATTTCGAGACATCTGGGTTAGATGCCGTAACATCGGATAATAACCCTGCAATATTCGTAGCACGATAATTGTATTCTTTCTGAAACCATTGGTCTAGACCTTTTCCTTGGAAAAGGACATTCAGGCGGAACATATTCTCAAAAGATTTTACGTTCTTAAGTTTAGGAGCCCAGTTCGTAAAATCTTCTGTATCTAATCTACAATCATAGAACATAGAGGTGAGGTTCACTGCTTTCGAAACATTCCAGTTAGCAGGGTTAAAGTTCAAATTCCGACACCCTTGGAACATGTATGCGAAATCGAAACAGTTCGAAACATCCCAATTATCAATACCTGTTAGTTTGAGATTGAAACAGTTTTTGAACATAAAAGATAGATCGACAGCCCTTTTCGGACTCCATTCCTTGAGATCTAATAAAGCATTATTATTCTTACCCAAACTCTCGCAGTTATCAAACATATGTGCGAAAGAACGAACACTAGTAGGCTTCCATTTTGAGAATGCTTGGTCATTCAACTTATAGCAGTTAGTAAATGCATATGCCATACTTTCGACACTCTGTACATTCCACCCCTTATTTGCCGGGTCAATTTCTACCAAACTCTTACAATCCCGAAAGGCATGTGTAAGATCCCTACATGCACTTAAATCAGGTACATCTTTGATATTTTTGCTAATCGTAAGATTCTCGCATCCCCAGAATGCAGATCCAAGATCCTTAAACTTCGAAGACCCCCATTGCTCTATACTTATGAGTTTTTTAGGCGTCCCTTGATTTGATATCTGAATCTTATCAATCTGCCCTGTAATTTTTACTTCGTAGGTCTTATTAGAAGACGTATTAAATTTTACAGGCTTGCCAATCTCATAGTTTTTTGTTTCAGCTGTCTGATCTGTTATCTCCACCTTAAGACTTTTCCCCTCAATGGAAAAAGAAATCGGTTGCCCATCCCCCTTCCATTTAGTAATAAACGGAGTTTCTGCAAAAACTCCCACAAACGAGAGCCCCACCAAGAAAGTCGACAATAAGACGCGCGAGCGCAACCAACGCGCCCACCGCCCGAAGCACACTAAAACATTCATGATATATTTCTAAATTTATTTTGTTTCCTCACACACTCTCTCCGGAGTAACACAACTTTGTGTTTTGCAAAAAAAATACATCGCGCAAATAGGCTCGTTTCAAATCGGAAATAATTTGCGTCAAATATGCAATGAGTTAATTATGAGCACTTAGTACGAATATTATAGTGCCACTTAAAAGCGAAAACATCTATCGTTCCAGAAGAAAAAAATGGAGTATTCCCTCCCATTTTACGTTTTTTGGGGGTAAAATCGATAGTCCCCCACTTGCTAACCTTTGCATTTACCTACCGAACTGCAACAAAGTTAGAACGGTTGTTAGGAAAATACGGGCATTGATGTACATACAACATTTGTTTCAATGAGTATTGTGAGCTATTTGAGGATAAATGCACGCAGATTATTGATGAATCTATTAGGAATTTCTCCGAACGCAAGAGATATAGTAGACAATACAAATCTATTGCTCAATTCGATGTCGTTGCATAATTAATTATTCGACAATATTTAGATACATAACCTGATGCGTAACTAATTCAACAGCTTGCTTATCAATATTTTTATTCGCTCGTAAGCAGGTTACCCCTCTACAGAAATTCGATGGTAATCTATGTTGCGAAATTATGCAACATTCTCAGATAGTAGCAGAAAACAACGAGTGTAAATCAAAAAGCGGTTGCCGGAAAACTCCGACAACCGCTTTTAAGTTTCATGCTATATACACAACAGCAGAGGCTTACCAAATCGAAGGACGTTCGTCGGGGGCACGATAGTACTTACTAGTCGTAGGTACATCGAACGCTTTGTAGAATTCGTCGATATTGTATACGCCACCATCTACACGATACATACCGGGAGCGTGTACATCTTCTACGAGTCTGCGCGCCATTTCTTCATCACGCATCACATTCCGCCATACTTTAGCATAGCCGAGGAAGAAGCGCTGGAGTGGGGTAAAGTCGTCAATTTTCTTATTTTCTGCATCAGCACCTTGCTCCTTCAAGACTTTCTGTAGAGCGTGTACGGAGATGGTAAGTCCGCCATAATCTGCAAGGTTTTCGCCGAGGGTCAGACTTCCGTTTACAAATTTACCGGGGAGGGGTTCGAAAGCATTAAACTGATCGATCAGTAGTTTTGAGTATTCGGTAAACTTTAGGGAATCTTCGCTAGTCCACCAATTTTGTAGGTTCCCATCCTTGTTGTATTGTCTTCCTTGGTCGTCGAATCCGTGCGTAATTTCGTGACCAATTACCACACCAATTGCACCATAATTAACTGCGTCGTCAGCCTCTACATCAAAGAATGGCGGTTGTAGGATAGCAGCCGGGAAGACGATTTCGTTAAGCAGCGGGTTGTAGTATGCATTTACTGTTTGTGGGTACATGTACCATTCGGTCTTGTCGATCGGCTGTCCGAGCTTAGACATATTGTACATGAACTGGAAGACTTGCCCGTTGCGGATATTCTGTACGTAACTATCGCGTGCTATACTCAGGTCGGTGTAATCTCTCCACTTATCGGGATAACCGATTTTTACGGTAATAGCATCCAGCTTTTCTTGAGCTTTTTGTTTGGTTTCGGCACTCATCCACGGTAGGTCTGCCATACGTTCGCGATAAGCAACACGTAGGTTCTGTACCAGCGTTAGCATCCGTTCTTTAGCTGCGGGCGGGAAGTTTTCTGCTACATACGCTTTCCCGATCACTTCGCCGAGGACGCTTTGTGTCATGCGCATAACACGTCGCCAACGTGGGCTTTGTTCTTGTTGCCCGGAAAGGGTCTTCCCAAAGAATTCGAACGATGCGTCGGCAAAATCTTTCGAAAGTGCCGTTGCATAACCATTCACGAAGTGTACTGCGAGGTAATCCTTCCAGATGTTAATAGGTGTCTCCTGCAAAAGTTGGTCGATGGCTTTCAAGAATTTGGGGTTATCTACCAATAGCGTCTTCGGCATATCGATACCCAAGTTTTGGAAAAAGACTTCCCACTGAATAGCAGGCGTGAGTTTTTGCAGTTCTTCACCCGTAAGTTTGTTGTATGTGAGGTGTGGGTCGCGATATTCTAAACGCGAGAGGGAGGCTTCTGCCATTTTCTTCTCTAGCTCGAAGACGTCCTTTGCCATCGTAGCAGCATTTGTTTCGCTGTTACCCATGAGAACAAAGAAACGCGTAGTCATCTTTATGTAAGCGTCTTGCAGCTTTTTCACGCGCTCGTCGTCGCCAAAATAGTAATCGCGATCGGGCATACCTAATCCACTTTGCGAAATAGAGAGGATGTAGGTAGTAGCATCCTTGCTATCCTGTTCCACGCTCACGTAGAATGGATCGCTACCGCCAATAGAGCGCTCACGTGCAAACTCGCGAACGAGATCTGCAGGTTCTGTCAGGCTACGAATAATATCTAGGTCGGGGTCTAGTGGCGTGAGCCCTGCAGCTTCGATAGCCGTAGTATCCATCCCCGAGGCATAGAAGTCGCCAATCTTTAACCAATCTGCGTTGGTGGTATCGCCTTTCCGTTCCCAAGCACGGAAGAGGATATCCTTTACTTTTTCTTCGGTTTGTTCTTGTAGGATATCAAAAGCACCGTAACGTACGCGATCGGAAGGGATTTCGGTTCTTTTAACCCATCCCCCATTGGCATATTGATAAAAATCGTCGCCAGGCGCTACGGAGGTATCGAGATCGGCTAAATCTATAGGTTTAGACATTTTACTTTCTTCACACCCCACAAACAGTATTGGCAGGAACAATACAAACCATAATCGTTTCATCACTCATAGTGTTTAGTATATCATAGAGCCTCAGAGCGAGACTTTTTTCTAATTATTTGCAAGCGGCAGCACACGCCTCTGGTGCATAATCGGTTAGGAAGGTTTGGAGATCAATGCTTTGTATGAGCATGATTCGCTCTCGGATTTGTGCCTCGGCATAACGAACAAACTGTCGGGCACTCTTTGCAAAGCAATTGGGTTGACACGTACACCGTTCGCTATCCAATATTAGGAGATAGGCAATTGCTATGAAGCCTCCGATTTCGACCAAGCGCCGTGCGTGAAAATCTATAAAGTCGTTGTTATTAGCACCTTGTAGACGTTCGATAGCTTCGACAAAATCCCCGCTTAATGTTTTTAGTAGGTTTGCTTCCGATGCAAAATCAGCCCCCTTCACCTGCTCAGCAAAATAAGCTATCCGTTGTGTTAGCGCGCCGTTGAGAACGGAACGAATAGCAGCCACTACTTGCAATTGCGAGGTGCCTTCGTAGATATTGGTAATACGAGCATCGCGGTAGAGACGTTCTACCGGAAAATCGCGCATATAGCCCGTCCCACCGTGTACCTGTACCGCATCGTAGGTAACCTGATTGCAGAATTCGCTACCGAAGAGCTTTGCAATGGGGGTAAACATCTCGGCAAGGCGTGTGTATTCCTTAAGTTCGGTACGTTCTTCCTTCGTGAGGGTACGTTCGCGCTGGATATGCAATAGCGATTTGTAGATATCTACATAGCGCGTAGTTTCGTAAAGAAGCGCACGAATAGCATCAGTTTTAGTGCGCATCATGCAAAGCATTTCGCGTACGGCAGGGATATCCTTAATAAACTTACCAAACTGCTCGCGCTCGCTAGCATATTTTTCTGCCTCGCGCGTAGCAGCTTCTGCAATCCCTACGCTTTGTGCTGCGACACCCAGTCTGGCGCCATTCATCAGCGACATTACGTACTTAATGAGACCTAACTTCCGTTCCCCGATCAACTCGGCAGGCGCATCCTTAAAGACGAGCTCGCAAGTTGGCGAACCGATGATACCCATCTTGTGCTCGATACGTCGCACACGTACGCAGTCGGTCTTTTTGTTATCGTAGAGGAAGAGCGAAATACCTCTCGCATCGGTCGTCCCCTCTTCGGAACGCGCCATCACGAGCGATATATCGGCATCGCCATTCGTAATGAAGCGTTTTACGCCATTAAGGAGCCAGGTACCACGTTTTTCGTCGTAGTGCGCTTTGAGCATAACGGCTTGTAAGTCCGATCCTGCGTCGGGTTCTGTGAGCCCCATAGCAAAAGTACGACCTTGGTTAGCAAGCGGCAAGTACTTTTTCCGTTGCTCGTCTGATGCAAATTCGTTAATGGTTTCTGCACAGTCTTGTAGCCCCCATATGTTCGCAAAACCGCCATCAGCACGGCTTACCAATTCGGCAGCCATCACATACGGAATCATCGGAAAATTCAGACCTCCGAACTCTCTTGGTAGCGACATACCATACAATCCGGCTTTTGCCAGTGTGTCGTGATTTTGCTGCGTACCCGGATGATAATGCACCCTTCCGTCGACAACCGTCGGACCTTCCGCGTCCACAGCTTCGGCATTAGGAGCAAGTACATTGCCACAGATATCGCCTACAATATCCAGAACCTGCTTGTAGTTCTCGATAGCGTCGTCATAATCCTGCGGTGCGTAGGGTTCGCGATCTTTATTTTCAAAGCTTTTCTCTTTCAGTTCCACGATCCGTTGCATCAGTGGGTGATCGAGTTGAAAGCTTAAGGACTTATTATCTTCAAAAAAATTAGCCATCTCCGTTTCTCTAACGTTTCTAGTGGGACGTATAGCCTATTTGGAATTCCGTTTGTAGGAATCGATAAAGCGGTCGATCACTTCGGCGTAATCTCCCACGATGGTATAGTCTGCAATCTGATTTATGGGGGCGTTGGGGTCGGTGTTAATCGAGATAATCATAGCCGATTCGCTCATACCCGCAGTATGCTGTACCTGCCCGGAGATCCCGCACGCAATGTAAAGCTTAGGGCGTACTGTAACCCCTGTTTGCCCGACTTGCCGTTCGTGATCTGCGAAACCTGCGTCGACGGCAGCACGCGATGCGCCTACCTCACCGCCTAGGAGGTGTGCCAGTTCGAATAGTTTATCGAACCCTTCGCGACTTCCTACTCCGTAACCCCCTGCTACTAAGATGGTAGCTCCCTTTATATTAACGGCTTGTTTTTCTAATTGCCGCGAAATAATAGACACCACAAAATCGGCATCGTGAAGGATAGAGCCCACATTGAGTTTTAGTACTTCGCACTTTACTGGCGTTTTTAGCTCTTCACGCTTCATAACACCTTCGCGAACGGTAGCCATTTGCGGACGGCAGTCGGGATTAACAATCGTCGCAATAATATTGCCACCAAAAGCGGGACGGATCTGAAAAAGCAAATTCTCGTAAAGCTTTCCGGCTTTTGCATCTTTATACTCGCCTATTTCTAGACTCGTACAGTCGGCCGTTAATCCGCTATGTAGAGCCGAGGACACTCTTGGTCCGAGATCTCTCCCCACCGAAGTAGCTCCGAAGAGTGCAATTTGTGGTTTTTCTCGCTCAAAGATATCGCAGAGAATGCGCTCGTGTGGGAGCGTTAGATAGAACTCTAAGCGCTTATCATCTGCAATGTGTAGGCGAGTTGCGCCGTATTTCTCGCAAATAGGTTGCACCCAATCTAAATCTTTCCCGATGGCAACAGCTTCGACGCTTACGCCTAATTTCTGAGCAAGTACGCGAGCTTTTGTCAGGAGTTCCAAGCTCACATCGGCAATCTCGTGCCCTTCAATTTCCAGATATACAAATACGTTGTTCACCGTAATACCTCCTTAAACTTGGACTAACCGATAGTATGATTTGCCATAAGCTCGCGAACAAGGCTATCTATCGCCTCGGGCGTAGCATCAAATCGTTTGGACTCTTTCACTTGGAAAACGACGTTTTCGACGGTTTTTACTTTCGTGGGCGATCCTGCTAATCCCAACTCTTTGGGATCTGCGTCCAACATGCTAGCATTCCACTCCTTAATAAGTGGGTGCTGGTATGCGTCTGTCGGAATATTTTCGGATGGTGCCGCTGCTCGTTTCCACTGCATGAGCAACTTAGCGTTTCTCGACCGACACTCCGGCGCAGTAGCATTTACCGTTAGCACTAGGGGTAACGTAGCTTTTAGGTCTTCAACACCGCGTTCGACTCTTCTGCGAACAGTAACGTTTTTCCCGTCGATTTTAGCTGTTTCTACGTAGGTGATTTGTGGCCAACCAAGCTTTTGTGCTACTTGTGGACCGACCTGTGCCGTATCGCCATCAATAGCTTGCCGCCCTGCAATTACCAGCGTAGGATTTAGTTTGCGGACTGCACACGCTAGGGCATAAGAAGTTGCCAACGTATCGGAGCCTGCAAAAGCGCGATCAGTTAGGAGTACGCCGTCGTCAGCCCCACGATAAAGTCCTTCGCGGATAATATCTGCGGCTCGTGGCGGTCCCATAGTGAGGAGAGTAATCCGAACATTGGGGTTTTCATCTTTGAGTTGTAGTGCCAACTCGAGGGCATTTAGGTCTTCCGGATTAAAGATAGCGGGTAGTGCCGCTCTGTTCACCGTCCCGTCTGCTTTCATAGCGTCTTTACCTGCGGCGCGCGTATCGGGGACTTGCTTTGCCAACACGACAATGTGTAATAGCTCCATTTCAAAAAATCTCCTCCTCAAATGCAAAAGTAACGATTTCTTATATACGAATCTGTTACGTTGCGTTACAAGTTGGGGTTAGTGGTCAAAAATTCGTATCGTCACCAGACACTTACAAACATTATGCTAGGCTGGTGTATGCTGGCATTTCGAGGCTTACACTCAGTTTTTTAGGTTAATCTGGTAGTGCTAAGCAAGCCACAAGCGGCATCTATATCCTGCCCTCGCGATGCACGAATGGTGGTGAGTACTCCGCCCGCTGTTAATTGGTCGCGCATCTGTAGCAAACGACGATCTTTCGGACGCGCAAAAGCGGCATTGGGGTGTGGGTGATAGCTAATCAGATTCAGAAGTGCGGGGAGTCCGCGCAAAAGACGTATCAGCTCGGTCACGTGCGCTTTGGTATCGTTAACACCATCCAAGACTACATACTCAAACGAAAGTTTCCGCTGTCCCCTCCAATTCGTCTTGCGCAACAAACGGAAAAGCTCTGCCAGAGGATATGGCGCTGTTGCGGGCATAAGTTCTCTACGTTGCGTTTCGAAAGGGGTATGCAGACTAATAGCCAAGTGCGCCTCGCTCTCGCGTAAGAATCGTCCTAAAGGTTCCAAAATACCAATTGTGGAGACTGTAATCCGACGCGGACTCATCGCTAGTCCCCATGGTGCGGTAAGAATTCGCAGGATCCGCAAAAGCACATCTATATTGTCTAATGGTTCGCCCATACCCATAAAGACAAGATTTGTAAGCTCGGCATGCTCCTCTACGCCTAATATCTGATTTAGGATCTGCGCTTCCGTTAGGTTACCTGCCCATGGTTGTTTTCCCGTTGCACAGAACTGACAAGCCATCCTACACCCCACCTGACTCGATACACACAGGGTTCGTCGTGCACCCTCGGGGATCATAGCTGTCTCTACGGTTCTTTGGTCGGTTACTGGGAAAAGGTATTTCCGTGTACCATCTATCGAAGTTTGCACAACGAGAGGCGCTACACGTCCTAGGGTATATTCGGCACTGAGAGTTGTACGAAATGCTTTGGTGAGATTGGTCATCGCCTCAAAGTCCGTTGCACGTTGCTTGTAGATCCACTGGCAGAGTTGCTGTGCTACAAAACGAGGTTGCCCTACTCCCGCCACGAAGGCTTGAAGCTCGGTAAGCTCCTGCCCCAACAACGGTTTATGTACGGAAGACGACATTAGCTAAGTTTCCGATACCTATGGAAAAGGATCACGAAATCGATTGCAATGAGTGCCATCAGCGCAAATAGAGAGACCTTTACCCCCGAGACCTGCAATCCTAAACCCAACAGAAGTAAAAAAAGCAGCAGTAAACGCGACTTTGCCTCATATTTCAGACCGCGCAACAAAAGGATAACACACCTTGCTAAAACGTATAGAAGTACCGAAAAAATGCCGACCGATGTACTCGCCTTGTACGAAAAAAAAGTTAGCAACCCCGCTACTATAAAAAGCATGAGGCATAGGGTAAATACCCACAGTTCGATACGATAGAGTTGACGCGCTTTACTCATACAGTACTCCGCTAAAAAATAGATAAGCCCGTTCGTGTAGTAAACTCTTCTAAGAAATCGATACCCAACTGCGAGTTTCCGAGGGAGTTTAAGCCTGGCGACCAAGTAGTTATGGTGAGCTTTTCTGGGATTAAACCGACAATCCCCCCCCCTACGCCACTTTTAGCAGGTATTCCGACACGAAACGCAAAATCGCCTGCTTCGTTATAGAGTCCGGTTGTAAGCATCAGAGCATTCGTGCGTTTGGTCTGGCTTACCGTTAGTACCTGTTCCGCCGTAAGGGGATTCCGACCGTGCTGCGCCAGAAACTGCACCGACTGTGCGAGCTCGGCACAGGACATCCGTATCGAACACTGCTTGAAGTACAATTCTAGTACGCACCGCACCGAATGGCGAATATTTCCGAAGCTTTTCATCAGGTAGCAAAGAGCTGCATTGCGCGAACCGTAAGCCATCTCCGAACGGAAAACCTCCTCGTCGTAGTCGATTGTGGCGCATCCTGTAAGCTTGTGGAGGAAGGCAAGAATCTCGAAAACGGGGTCGTCAAAGTCATCGAGGAGCAAATCGGTAATCACCATAGCTCCCGCATTAATGAAGGGATTGCGCGGGATACCATTCTCCGCTTCTAACTGGAAGAGCGAATTAAATGAGGTTCCGGAGGGTTCCTTCCCGAGGCGCTCCCAGACTTGCTCTCCACGCTCGGCAAATGCCATCGTAAAGGCAAATAACTTGCTAATACTCTGTATTGAAAAGCGTTTAGAAGCATCGCCATAACAGAGCACATCGCCGCCCACGGATTGTACAGCGACTCCAAATTGCAGCGGATCTACCCCCCCCAATGCCGGGATATAATCCGCCACTTTACCAATGCCACGGCGTTGCGAATATTCGGCAAATAAATTATCCAAAATAGCCGAAAGCGCTGTTACGTCCATATCGACCTTTGCACCGATCGTATTGCTTAATACTCTTTACCAGCCAAAAAGACGCGATCTACAAGCTTAGTCGTGTAAGCGTATGGCATAAACTCGTAGCTAGGGATGGGTTTCGTGATGTAGAAATTCGCCACCTTGCCTACAGCAATACTCCCGTGCGTATCGCTAATGCCCATAGCGTATGCCGAGTTTAGGGTTGTTGCATTTATAGCTTCCTCGGGTAACAATTTCAACTTTATACATCCCAGCGATAAGACAAACTTCATATCTCCGGAGGGCGAAGATCCGGGATTATAGTCAGATGCCATAGCTAATGGCAACCCAGCGTCTATCATTTTCCGCGCTGGAGGGTTGTCCATACCTAGGAAAAAGGCTGCACCGGGCAGGAGGGTTGGCATCGTTTCCGAGCCCAGTAGGGCCTCGATTTCGGCATCACCGGTATATTCGAGATGATCTACCGAGAGCGCATTGTATTTCACGCCGACCTGAATACCACCCGAAGCAGCGAGTTCGTTAGCATGTATTTTAGGACGTAAGCCATATTTTATCCCTTGCATCAGAATGCGCTCCGTTTCTTCTACAGTAAAGAAACCTGTATCGCAGAAAACATCTACGAAATCGGCTAGATCCTCCGCTGCTACTTGTGGGATCATTTCGTTGATTATCAGGTCTACGTATTCGGTTTGTTTGCCTTTATAGGCGAGCGGGACAGCGTGTGCACCTAAAAAGTTTGCCCGTACGGTAAGTGGACTCGTTTCGCGAATCCGACGAATCACTCGCAGCATCTTAAGCTCGTCCTCGGTAGTGAGTCCGTAACCGCTTTTAATTTCTACAGCCCCTGTGCCGTAATGCAGAATCTCGTTTATGCGCTCCATAGCACTTGCATAGAGTTCCTCCTCGGTAGCGGCATGAAGACGTGCGGCGGAATTGTTGATACCTCCGCCCCGCTTAGCAATCTCCTCGTAAGAGAGCCCACGAATCTTGTCGATATATTCTATTTCGCGACTCCCCGCATACACCAAATGGGTATGACTATCGCAAAATGAGGGGAAGAGCATCCCACCCCGTGCATCTACTCTCGTATCTATACCCGACTGCGGAGCATCGGACATCTTGCCCCATTGTCTGATTTTTCCGTCGTCTATCCACAAGTACGCGTCTTCTAGGCAAGTTAGCGTTTGCATTTGTTTGCCAGCAATCCATGGGCGTAAAGTGTCAGTTTCTATTTGAACGAGTTTCGCGATATTTTCTACCAATAAAGTACTCATCCCATACGTCGATTTGTTATTCAAAGGTAGAGAAAATCTAAGAGTAGGACACGCAGCATGCGAGAGGAGAAGGCAACGCGGCTATACGCTTCGTGACACTCGCAATAGTTAACGGTGCCTAGGGCATTAGAAAGCCGTATTCGTACACTTTGGGTACAATCTTTAGGCTGAGGACTTCCATCGCATCTTTTAGGTTACTGAGGAGGCGTGTGTTTTCCGAGAATATTGCACAATCCGCCACCACACAGCAGCCCTCTTTTCACAGCTTTTAGTTCCTAAAAGACACAATATGCCCATTAACTACTCAACGGAATGCGGAGCATCCGTTTCATGTTGTAAGCCAAAGCCTCTAAAATTCCCTGTGTATGCGTGCGTTCTACCCCGACATAACGAGCTACCCCACCACCAAACCAAAGATGAATACCGCCAAACGCGTGCTCTACAAAACAACGTCGTTTACTGATGGCGCGATTCCGAACACGTTCCCTTTCGGAAAATTCTTTCCCTTTGAGCTTCCGACGCATAATCCCATCGCGTAACTTAAGATCCGTCAAACAGCTACGATTGGCGGAACTATCATACCCCTTGTCGGCGAAAACACGCGTATGCTCCGGAAGCAAGGCGCCTTCTTTAATTTTATAGAGAAAATGGTCAGAGAGTTTCGCGCGCCTTTCTTCGATACACAACTCCACAAAACTAACTTCTCTAGCTGCTTTCCCCTTCATTTTAGCACCCTTAATTATAGTGCTAAGTTACTAAAAATCACTGTATAAACGGTATTTGCCGTGCAATAAACCCATGTTTTCTATATGCTTTTGATGCTATAATATAACAACGGGCACCTCCCGAAGGAAATACCCGTTGTTTACTACAAATTTTATTTCACGACTACCTTTTTACCACAGTAAAGGTTTTCGTTGCACCATTCGTAGCGGTGAGACGCAAAAGGTATACACCCGCAGGAAGAGAAGCCGTACTAAGGTAAGTATGTGCTTCGCCCAACTCGCCCGAAAGTACAACAACTCCTTGCGCATTCAATAAAGCGTAACCACCACGAAGTGCACCATGCGCGATTTGCAATTGCGACGCGAATGGATTCGGGGCAACTGAGATATTGGCTAATAAAACATCTTCTACGCCATCTGGAACATCTGGCGATGTAGACTGCGAGACTGTTACTTTGCATGTCTCAGTCTTATTCCCGTCCTCAGTGGTTACGGTTATGGTGGCAGTACCTACGCTTACGGCAGTTATTAGTCCTGTATTGGTGACGGTAGCTACGCTTGCGTTATCACTTTGGCAAGTGTAACGTTGGTTGCTTGCTGTGGCAGGTTCTACCGAGATGGTAAGCTGTTCTGTCTTGCCCACCGTCAAATCTACCGTTTTGGGAGTTACCGTTACTCCAGTTACGGGTATCGATCTTTCTATCTTCACCTCCTTCGCTACATTCCCTTCGGTATCTACTACTGCGTGTTCGGTTTCGTTAAAGTTGCCGCCTGCGGGTTCTACAATTTTGCACCCCTCGGTAGTAAACGAAGCTAAATCTGCTATGCCAGCCTCTGTGCCAGTGGCTGTTACTTTTGCATTCCTGAGAATGAGTTTCTCATTCTGCTTGCCATTCCATCCAGTGATGCCCCATTTCCCAGTCGCTTCAAGCGTGATGTCGGAAATGGTAATATCCACCGAGTTATAGAGTATAATGCTAGGATTACTACTATCACCATTACAGGATGTGATAAGAGATCCACTGCCTTCTATAAGCATAGAAGTGACCGCACCGAGGGCTGGAAAATTTGTTGCTTTTAAGCGATTAGTACCTGATACATCAATTTTTAGTCCCTCTACGCCTTTATTCAAAATTGCAAATTCATTATCCTCTGTCGTCACTATTACCTCTTTCATCGTAAGCGTTGTTGTAGCTGGGTCGTATTTGAATTCGCTGCCCTTATCTACAGTAACTCCAGGAATTTTGCTTAAATCGTTGCAATTGAGCTCTGTAACTTGCGTGCCTGCTATATAGAGATCGTATGTCACAACAGGTTCTATCTTCACCTCCTTTGCCACATTCCCTTCAGCATCTACTACTGCGTGTTTGGTTTCGTCAAACTTACCGCCAGCGGGCTCTACTATTTTGCAACCGTCGATGGTAAATGAAGCGATGTTATAAATGCCTCCTCTTGAGGTGCCCGTAGCACTTAATTCTGTATTTATTAGAGAGAGTTGCTCAACACCATAGAATCCTGCGATGCCGCCAAAGTTACCTGATGCGTTAAGGGTAATATCGGAAATCTTTAGTGTTGTGTTAACAATCAATATACCTGGATTAGAGTTGCTCGTTATAGTTATAGAACCATTGCCTTTTAGCTCTGTGGGCATTCGACACTCCAAGCCTGAATAAAGACGCCCTGTTAAGTGATTAGTGCCCGATATAACTATTTTCAGATTCTCTACTTCCGTTTTTATTGCAGTCCCGTCCTTATCACCAGTTGAGACCTTAACTCCTTTCATCGTTAGCGTTTTAGTCTCTGGATCGTATTTAAATTCGCCACCATCGGCTACTATAACACCAGGAATTTTGCTTAAGTCGTTGCAGTTGTATTTTGTTACTTGCGTGTCTGCTATGTAAAGATCGTAGGTAGTTCTCGCGATCTTCACCTCCTTCGCCACATTCCCTTCGGCATCTACTACGGCGTGTTTGGTGTCATCAAACTTACCATTCGCGGGGGTTACAATTTCGCAGCTCTCTGTGATAATCGAAGCGATGTCTCTAATTCCTTTGGCGCCTTTTGCTATTACATTAGCCTTCTTTATGGTAAGTACCTCCTTGGGTTCCCCGATCCCCATACCTTCAATACCACAATGAAGACCAGAGGCTTCGAACGTGATATTAGAAATAGTGAGATTCGTATATGCGAGGCGTATAGCCGTATTATTAATACTTGTTACAGTAAGCGAGCCATCGCCATCTATCTCTGTATGAGCGAAGATGTTTATAGCAAGCCCGTTTTTCGATTCTACACGATTCGTTCCTGATACCACAATTTCTAATTCTTCACCTATAAGAATGGCACCATCTTCTGTCGATACTGTTACATTCTTCATTATTAGCCTTTTAGTCTTTGGGGCGTATTTAAATTCGCCACCATCGGCTACTGTAACACCAGGAAGTCCGCTTAAGTCGTTGCAATTGAGATATGTTACTTGCGTGTCTCCTATGTAGAGAGAATACACAGGTATTATCTCCACTTTTTTCGCTTTATTACCCGAGGCATCTACTACTGCGTGTTTGGTTTCGTCAAATTTGCCGTCCTCGGGGGTTATAATTTTTCCGCCTTTTATCTCTAACGAAGCTAAATATATAATGCCTGCCTCTGTGCCAGTGGCTGTTACTTTTGCATTTTCAAGAATAAGTTTCTCCTTCGTCCCATTCTGTCCCATAATGCCCCATTTCCCCGAGGCTACGATAGTACTATTCGTAATGGTGAGGGTTGATCGAGTATATAGTCCTCCATACTCCGTTGCACTCATAGTACATGTGCCATAACCGCATATCTCTGTAGATACATTACAAAGTAAGGCAGAGTAACCATTAGATGACTTCAAACTATTAGTACCTTTCACTTCTATTTTTAAGCCGTGGATGTTTTCGTTCAAAATGGCGTTTCTGTATTTCCCTTCCGCTGACACAGTAACACCTTTCATCGTTAGCGTCGTTGTGACGGGATCGTATTTGAACACGTAGCCATCTGTCTTCGTAACGCCATCGATTCCACTTAAGTCGTTGCAGTTGGCATCTGTAACTTGCGTGCCAGCTATGTAGAGATCATACTTATTCCTTTCTATTACTATCTCATTCGCCAATTCTCCGTCAGCATCTCTTACAGCGCGTCTGGTTGCGTCAA
>CAUTNK010000015.1:0-50887 GCA_963540065.1 uncultured Bacteroidia bacterium | reverse complement strand
CTTTTGCTGCCTGCGACTTATCTACCTGAATTGTTCCGTTAGATACCGTTGCAACAGTTATTGCATATTGTGTTGCAGGAGGAGTATCAATCTTTTCAAACTCAGCGGTTACAGTTACCGCATACGCTGGCATTGTAAACTGCCCACCTACAATAGAAGTAACTTCGCTGGTGTTCTCTGTTTTACAATATGCTAGCGAGCCTTCTTTTATACGATAGCCTGAGTTAGCTTGTGCTGTTACCTTAACCACTTCTCCTTTTGCTGCCTGCGACTTATCTACCTGAATTGTTCCGTTAGATACCGTTGCAACTGCAACTTGATACTTTTCACCCTTCTTTAGTTCAAATTCTGCAGAGACTGTAACTGGGAAATGTGGCATTACGAAATAAGGCGTCCCCTCCTTCACTCCTCTTACATCCATAAGAAATGGCTTGTCGCCTGTCTTATAGACCGAAAAAGCTACCAGACGATAGTTCGCATTGGGCGTATTCGTTAGCTTTACTTTTGTTCCCTCAAGCGCTTCGCCAGCAGGATCGACTGCAATAGACCCATTCTTTATCTCGGAGTCTATAGTTATTTGCGAATTTTTAAGAGGTTGTGTAGCACCTTCTACAGACACTCGCGCCGTATTTACCACACGTCCATTCTTGTCAGTTAGTATGGCCACTACAAAAAGATCAGCCTCCTTTAACGGCTCTTGTAGCGCGGGGGTCGTTGGCACAATAAGCGAAAACGTTGCATCCGATTTTACATTAGCCGTTAATTGCAAGTCGGGCGCAGTCGTCTTCTTCGAGCTATAAGAGGTTGAAAGCACAACATCGTTATAGATCATGCGTCCCTTACCATATTGCCCATAACCATTGGTTCTATACAGATTATCGCCCCCCAATACATAAGCGATGCTATAAGTACCACCGAGTAGAGAGGTTACCCCAGCCGCTACCTCAACCTTCTTTTTATCCGCTGAAAGTTTAGCCTTTAGATCGATTTTGGCAAATGCAGGCTCAGTTAATTCCTTCTCAAATATTTCACGAACGTTATCAACATGAAGTATTTCTCCACGATTAACAAGAAACTGAGGCGTGCCCGTGAAAACGATATCAGCATACTTATCGCGCGGAAAAGCCATCGGATCGGAGTTGTTCTTATGCAAGGATAGTCCCACAAAATGCCCAGCACCTTTTTCGCGCATGGCATCCATGGCATAATGCCCTAAAGGACAATTGATACAAGAGGTCGAGGTATGTTCTTCGACCAACACACCGCGCTCAAAGCTAGACTCCTTTGTAAAAGTATGCAACTCGCCTTTACACTCCCCCTGTGCAATACCATTGGGCTGTCCATTTACCTTAGTGATGGTTAGTGAAATAGGATCAACACCTATCGTCGCATTAGCATCAAACTGCAAAGGTGCTAATATGGTAGTACCTAGACTTTTATAACTCAACGGAAGCAAATCGGCATGATAGTTCTTTGTGCCATCTGTAGTTGTTACCGTATAGTCTACGTTCTCAATAACACTGCTACCGAAGTTTAGTAACTCTACATCTACCGTCGCCTTACTACCGACAATTGCAGCTACTTTCCCAAAATCGGCTGGTTTCGCCGCGTTCTCTGGGAAATCGCCTTCCAAACGGACTTCTATTGCGGGGCAATAATACCTATACGACTCCTCCCACTGCGACATCTCAGATGTTCGCAACAACCATAATCCGTTTTTTTCTACACGATCCGAAATTACTAGGGGATACTGCCCCGACTCGGAACTAATATCTTTTACCGTGAATGTATAACCCACATAAGCCCCCTCGCTTGTTAACGTATAGGGTGTGGAAAAATCTATCATATTCGACGAACCAAACTGATCGGTATCGCCACCATTAAGATTTGCCACCTTGAGATCCACTTTGGTATCGACATCTGCCAAAGTATTCGGCAAACGCTTCGATACCCATACATGTACATCTTCCGCCAATGTCTCCTTTTTACGTAGGAAGAAATTAATAGTCTTGATCTCCTTACCTACCAAAGCTTCATTGTTGCCAGGTATTCTAATAGCTACATTGTACGTTAATTTTTTCCCCATACCCGTACGATTTCGGGGGGCAGACGTATTATATTCACGATACCAAGCACTGCGTTCTGTTTGAGCGCTTACGCTAATCGCACTCCCAAATAGTAGGAGCGAAAACAAAACACTCAACCACTTATTCAATCTACTCATCTATTGTACTAGCTTTATTTTTTCTACACTATTGTTTTACCACTCGGAGAACTTTCGTAGCACCACTCGCTGTTACCAGACGCAAAATATACATCCCAGCAGGTAATGCCACAGTATTGATTAGCGTTTCAGACGGTTCTATTGCACCCGAACGAACAACAAGACCTTGAACGTTCAATAATGTGTAGCCTCCTTGTATCTCTTCATCCGCGATTCGCAACTGATTATTGAAAGGATTTGGGCATACACTAACATGCATAAATACAGCATCTTCTACAGCAGTAGGAGAATCTTCTTTCTCAAACTCAGCAGTAACTATCACCGAATAAGCTGGCATCGTAAACTGCATATCGTTTACAGGAACAACCACACTCTTGTCGATCGTCTTGTAAACAAGCAGACTCCCTGCTTTCAAACGGTAGCCTGCGTCAGCAGTTGCTGTGATCTTTATAAGAGCCCCTTCTGTAGCAAGACTATTATTCACGGTCAACTTACCATTGGAGACTTCTGCAAGAGTTACTGCATATTTATTGGGTGTTTTTTTTACAAAAAGCATTGCTATTGCAAAATCGCCTTTAGGCAACCACTCGTCGTCCGAGAGTTTTTCAGATGCCGTTATACGCAGATTAGCAGACAACGCCTCCCAACCATCATCAGGGGTGAGCTGTATTTTAATTTTATCACCACGTTTAATAGTTGTTTGTGGCTTCACTTCCGCACCGTTGCATAGAACTTTTACAGAACCTTTTCCGGTAATCGTTAACCCTAGAAACGTATACGTGGGATCCGGATTAACATTCGCTTTTTTAGTAAACGTTACTGTAACCGTAAAATCTCCCGTTGGTAACCACTCGCTCCCCTCTTGTGTAGCAGGCGAAACGGTAATATTCTGCGGCAAAGCCTCCCAGCCATCCTCGGGGGTCACAACCACCGTTATCTTTTTCCCTTTCTCAATGCTTGCATTTTGTTCTACAAGATGCATTTCCGACATCACACGCACCTTGCCTTTCCCTTCCTGCATAAGCGCCAAATATTTGTAGCCTTGGGCTGGTGGGTTCGGAGTTGTCTCTTTAGCAAACGTTACGGCGACACGTACCTCCCCCGTCACTTTGTAAGTGTTGCCCTCTACAAGCGTTACGCCCTCTAGCGCTTTTTTCACAATAGTCCACCCCGTATTAGGTACAACCTCCACTTTTAGTAGTGTACCTTCTTCCACTTGCTCTCCATAGCTAAGCGCCTGTCCATCCAGACGTGTTATTGTACACGAACCACCTTCCGCATTATCCACAACGGGCGCATGAACGGTATACTTGGGCTTCGGGTTAGGCTGCGTGTATGGAGGAATAGGCAACTGCCCCGTTCCCTCAAGCACTGTAAATGTGAACTTCTCATAGCGCAGATGTTGCCACTTACCATTGACAGGGATGGAAATGGAGAGCGCATATTCGTACTCGCCAGGAGCAAGCTTTATGATTTGCGGAATGGAGACTTTCTGTTTCTCACCCGGTAACAGATTTACCGTACCCGCATCAAACGAGCTCTTTGTCTCATTCCCTTGACGCAGATAAGCCTTCAGCCACAAGCGTGCTCCCTTTGCAGATTCTTTTACAGAGAACTCAAAATGACTGGTTAAATATTCGTTCTGATGTATTTGGGTAGGCTGCTGCCCTTGCTCGCTGAGCACCTCGCCGAAACTATACGAATCGACCAATTCGACCTCCTGTACTCCGCCCCAATCTTTAGGGTAAAACTGTGGCGAGACAATACCGCTACCATTACCTGGGGTTAGCGGCGCGACTCCTCCTTCGTTATTCGTCTTATCGTAGAAGAAGTGTACGTATTTCGCCCCCGAAAGCGGACCAAAAGCATCGAAACGATACTCTTGCTCTTCACCTGGCGAGACACGTATGGTAGTGCGGTAGGTGATGTCTGAATAGCGTAAATTGGCTAACGAAGGCTCGTCGGCACTCTTAGTGAAAAGCACCATTACGATAGCATTGTAGTCGCGCGTCCCCACGTTCTTTACGCGTAATGTACAATGATTACTCACCCCGCTATACATCTGTTTGGGTAACCACTCCATTTTAAGCATTGGTTGTGGCGTTACCTCCTTCACCACAAGTTGGTTTTCGTCCACCGTTAACTCAAACACAGGCGAACGCCAATTCAGACGTGCGGTATGAAACTTCTTTCCCTCGGGGATATAAGCTAACGGCGCTACGGTGTACTTCCCTTTGGGAAGATCTGCCCATGCCAAACGAATCTTAGTTACGTGAATAATTTGTCCCGACTCTAGTTTCTCAGGAGCATCTGTCGAGGCAATTTCGCGTATTGTTTTGCCAGTCTCATCTAAAACTCGCACCCCAGCAGTAAGCGTCAATGTCGGATAAGCGGCATTTTCCAACCCTCGCACTGTACACTCCACCGATTCGGACTTAGAGTATGTACCCTCTTTTACCTCGAAGCGCGCACAGGTGAAATTAAGCGGATACTCATCCAACAGCGCACTTACCGAAGGCTGGATGCCAATAATCATGTCAGAGACCGAGAAGCTATAGCCCGGATTGCTATTGTTGGTATGATTCAGTTCTCGGATATTGAGGGCATTCAACGCAAAGAAGCCATCAGAAACCCCGTTTCCACCCCAATTGAAGTGGAAATACCCTTTACCGTCATAACCATCACAGACAAAAGCATGCGGTTGATTATCGTAGGTATTGCCCGAATAATACACCGGACGCTTTGCCTGCAATTCACTCAGGAGGAGTGCTTGCCAATCGCGAAAACTGTAATGGATCTGTTCCACACGACGCAGCGTCTTGCTATAATCGAAATTGCGAATCAGTGCTGTAAACGCATTGATAGAGGTCGCCCCACTTCCCCCGCCAGAGTAGTTCATCTGTGCGGCGCGCCCGAAGTCATGCATAAGCGTAGCCACAGCATCTTGTTGCTCTGGCGTGGCAGACGAAGTGTAGGAATTCAGCATCTTGTCCCACGCGTAGGTATGGGTAGAAAGGTCTAGCGTCTCCTCACTCTCTTTGAATTTTACTACCCCCCGTCCTTGCTTTGGCCAAGCGTAGTAACGCATGATTTGCGTGATAGCCGTAGCCACGCACCCTGTTAACCCTGGGGTCTTATTATTGTAAGGCCAGCCTTGCCCCCAGATTAAGTTGCCAAGCAAGGGCTCTACTGCGGCATCAGGAGCGCGCAACAGCTGCTCAGAGGGTTGCTCCGTGCCCTTACGCACTTGTTGTACCCAGAGCGCATAGCCCGCAAGCCACGCTTTCAGTTCAGAAGACAGCGCGAAGGGATCGAAACGAGAGTGGGTAGAATACCCTAGCACTGCGGGGAGCGCATCATCACCTGCCACTACCACAAAACCGACACCACTGCGGTTACCAAAAACGTAATAGTCCTTGTTGTCATTCTCTCCACGTAGTGGGAGACCCGAACTCGTGTATAAAAGCGCTAAACGACCCTCGCCTCGCAGAGGGGTTACACTTCTCCAATGATTATTTGCCAACGCTTCGGCCTCTTGCAATGATACGGGCGCTGCCCACGTCGACAACGAAAACAACGTGCATAACACGAATAATACACCAATAACTCTTCTCATCCTCGCCATTTGATTTTCCTACATACAGCAGAGTACAAAAATTGCGCCCTACCGTTGTAAAGAACATGACTTTACGCAACAATGTTGCGCATCTTATGACAAACACCCAACGCACAATGATAAATAGCAAAAAGCCACTCTTTGGGGTGAAGACTATACGCAACGACAACCTAACAAGCGCATATGATATCTCGTAATATCGCACCTAGGCGCAACACTACGATTTGATCCATGTAATATAACGGGCGCAGTGTACGTCTTCCCTTTAAAAAAAAAACGCTGATATTCAAAAGATTAAATGGTATATCTTGCGGTTTCGCACAGGGTTATACCTCCATGATAAAATCGTAAACCTCATCTTAAAACGACTTATCTCCATAGTTCTAACTGTAAACCCGTTCTAAATATGCTACTAACCAACAAAAGCTAGAAAAAGCGCCATACCTTTGCAAAGGTCGACATCGACCGCACCTTTTTTGTAAATCTTATGCTTTTAACAACATGGGAGGCATTTTTGCTAATTCTGTAGGTCACAAACTAGTTATGGCCATAACAGGGCTATTCTTAATCCTTTTTTTGTTGGTTCACCTAGCAATGAACCTAACACTCGTGTTAAACGACGTCTCACTCTTCGGACAACACTGGGCTGAAGGAGAACTCTTTAACACCGGAGCACACTTTATGATCTCTACACCTCTGATCCGGATTATGGAGCCCATCCTTGCCGCTGGATTCATTTTCCATATCATCTACGCAACACTCATTACCCTACGAAACCGACGACACCGACCAATCAGCTATGCTGTTACTACCGGGAATCGCCTCACCACTTGGTCGTCCAAAAATATGTACATACTCGGTGCAGCACTACTCCTATTTCTGATACTACATATTTGGAATTTCTTTTACCCGTTCCGCTATACCTCTATGCCCGAGGTTGTGGTAAACGGCGTTACGATGGACAACTCCTATGCTGTTGTCTCGGCGCTATTCCGACAAAGCGTCATCTATTGTATAATCTACATTCTTGCCGCAATTTTCCTAGCACTACACCTAGCACACGGATTCTGGTCGGCTTTCCAAACCATCGGTTGGAACAACTTGAAATGGATCGCTCGCCTACGAACAATATCTATCATTTTTGCTGTAGTAGTCGGCGGCGGTTTTGCTATCATCCCACTTTATTTTTTGTTAGTTCGCTAAAGGAGATACGAAGATGAGTATTGTTTTAGATGCAAAAATCCCCGAAGGTCCTTTGGCTGAAAAGTGGGATCGACACAAAGCAAGCCTAAAATTGGTAAATCCAGCCAATCGGAAACGATTGGATATCATTGTTGTCGGTACCGGACTCGCAGGAGCTGGAGCAGCCTCGGCACTCGGCGAACTCGGATACAACGTAAAGGTCTTCTGCTTTCAGGATTCGCCAAGACGAGCACACTCCGTAGCCGCACAAGGTGGGACCAATGCCGCTAAAAACTACAAAAACGACAACGATAGCGTATACCGACTCTTCTACGATATGCTAAAAGGCGGTGACTTCCGATCGCGAGAAGCCAACGTTTACCGCGCTGCACAGGTTAGCAACGACGTGATTGACCACTTCACTGCTGTGGGCGTACCCTTTGCGAGAGACTACGGCGGATTAATCGAAAACCGATCCTTCGGTGGCGTACAAGTCTCGAGAACCTTTTATGCACAAGGTATTACCGGACAACAATGTCTGTTGGGAGCTTACAGTACTCTCAACCGACAAATTGCCAAGGGAACCGTAACGGTTTATTCGCGCCGCGAGATGCTCGATATCGTCACTATCGATGGTCGTGCCCGCGGAATTATTGCACGAAACCTCGTAACAGGCGAACTCGAACGGCACAGTGCCCACGCCGTAGTGTTGGCTACCGGTGGCTACGGTACCATCTACTACTATTCTACCCTTGCCCTGAATAGCAACGGCTCTGCCGCTATGGCTGCTTACCGAAAAGGAGCGTGTTTTGCCAACCCAAGTTTTATCCAAATCCACCCAACCGGATTACCAATGCTCAACGAGTTCCAGAGTAAACTTACTCTCATGAGTGAGTCGCTCCGAAACGACGGACGCATTTGGGTGCCCAAAAAGAAAGGCGATACTCGCCGACCCAATGAGATTCCAGAAGACGAACGAGATTACTACCTCGAACGACGTTATCCCGCATTCGGAAACCTCGTCCCACGCGACGTGGCATCACGGGCCGCTAAAGAACGATGCGATGCCGGATACGGCGTCGGACCTACCGGACAGAGCGTCTACCTCGATTTCGGGGAAGCTCTAGCTCGTCTCGGCGAAAAAGTACTGATGGATCGCTACGGAAACCTTTTCGAAATGTACGAAAAGAACGTAGGCGAATCTCCTCTCAAAACACCCATGCGCATTTATCCCTCAGGACATTACACCATGGGAGGGCTCTGGGTCGATTACAACCTAATGACCACCATTCCTGGACTGTTTGCCATCGGCGAAAGCAATTTCTCCGATCAAGGCGCTAACCGTCTCGGAGCCGCATCTCTAATGCAAACCTCAGGCGACGGATACTTTATCCTACCCTATACAATAGCCAATTACCTCTCAGACCAAATCCGTGTACCACGCTTCGACACCCAATCGCAAGAGTTCGTCGATGCCGAAGCAGCTGTCCGTGCACGTATTTCGCGACTTATGAATATAAAGGGCACAAAGTCGGCTACCTCCTTCCACAAGCGACTAGGACGCATTATGTGGGAGTACTGTGGCATGTCGCGCAACGAAGCCGGATTACAAAAAGCTCTCGGTCTGATCGATGAGCTCGAAGCTGAGTTTTGGAAAGACCTCCGGATTTTAGGTACTGCCGACGGAGTGAATCAGGATCTGGAAAAAGCCGGACGTGTAGCCGATTTCTTCGACGTAGCGCGTCTGATGTGCTTGGACGCCCTAAACCGTCAGGAAAGTTGTGGTGCGCACTTCCGTGAAGAATCGCAAACAGAAACCGGCGAAGCAAAACGTATTGACGAGGAGTACTCCTACGTCTCCGTCTGGGAATTTAAGGAGAATGCACGACCCGAATTGCACAAAGAACCCCTTACATTCGAATACGTGAAACTTGCAGAACGTAGCTATAAGTAATCCCTACAAAACGCTTATTGACACTAGAGAACGATGGATATTACACTCAAAATATGGCGCCAAGAACATCCCAAAGCTAAAGGACGTTTCGAGAAATACGAACTCAAGAACGTCGTGCCCGATATGTCCTTCTTGGAGATGCTGGATTACTTAAATTCCGAACTCCTACAAAAGGGTATCGAACCCGTAGCTTTCGACCACGACTGCCGCGAGGGTATCTGCGGCTGTTGTAGTCTGTATATCAATGGCAAACCACACGGACCAGAAGCCAAAACCACGACCTGCGAACTCCACATGCGTTCGTTTAAGAATGGTTCTACTATTACCGTAGAACCTTGGCGCTCTGGTGCTTTTCCGGTTATCAAGGATTTGATAGTCGACCGCAATGCCTTCGACAAAATTCAACAAGCCGGTGGCTTTATCTCGGTAAATATCGGCGCTGCACAGGATGCCAATGCGATTCTTGTCCCTAAACAGAAAGCAGACGAGTCGATTCTTGGAGCGAGCTGCATCGGGTGCGGAGCTTGCGTTGCTGCGTGCAAAAACGCCTCTGCTATGCTCTTTGTTGCTGCAAAGGTCTCACAATACGCACTATTACCTCAGGGGCGTCCAGAAGCCGCGATACGCGTAAAACGAATGCTAGATACTATGGACTCGCTCGGTTTCGGTGGCTGCACCAATACACGCGCTTGTGAAGCGGAATGCCCCAAAGGGATATCTATTGCGCATATCGCCAGACTGAACCGCGAATACATCATCGCAAAACTACACGACTAAACTCTTAAGCGTATTGTTTCTACACCGATAGAACAAAAGCCGGATGTTGTCACCCTAGGGTGATATCCGGCTTTTATTATTGCAAAAAGACTAGGCGAATTGCCCTCCTACAGAGCAAAACCTTTAGCTGGGTGCTACTTCCAGCGTCTTCCACTCCCTAATATTTCGCTTCTCCTCGTCGAAGCTCGTGCCTATGAGAAATAGCTTCTTGCCCTGCAAGCGAAGCGGTTTGTAGTACTCCTGCTCCTGAATTTGTGCCAAAGCCTCCTCAGCAGTTCCCGTGCTCCAAAGCTTAAATTCGAAGACGTAGATAATATCTTTTGCATAAACGATACAATCCGCTCTACCCTTGGCAGAGTGCACCTCCGTTTGAATATAGAACCCCATGAGTTGGAAAAGAAGCGCTACGGCGATCTGATAGTTTTGCTCGCGCCACTTTACGTCCTCTTTCGACTCAGCGCTATAAGGAATGCCTTCTAAAAAATTCGAGATCGCTTCCATGAACGCGTCCACCTTCCCAGCCCGCACATCTTTGTAGAATCGGGCTACTAACGGACGACAATCGTCTATAAACAGTGATGTGTACGAAGGCAAAAGATTTTTGATAAAGCCATATTTCACCTCATTGTTCGGATAACCGAGACGGTAAAGATCTAACTCTGGGTCGTAGTCTTTTATCGTCAAATAACCTGCTTGGAAGAGAATGGGTATGGGCGATGACGCATCAGCTCGATAGTCGCTCAGACTACTCATATCTATCTCTACATTGTTTTCCAGATCGGGGAGATAGTAGTGTGCCTTCTTCAGATAATTCACTAAAAAAGTAGGAGTACCCGACTGAAACCAATAGTCGCGAAAATCCTTTTTAGAGAAGGCATTAAGAAGGCTAAACGGATTGTATACATGCTCGCCATTCTCGATAAAGAGATAGCCGTCATATTGCTGTTTCAACCGCACTAAGGTCTCCTCGTAACTTATATGTTTCGCTTCGGCTAATGCTTCAATCTCGGGTCTGAAATTTTCGTGTAGTTCCTTTTCTGTAATGCCACAAATCGTGCTAAATGCCCGGTCTAACGAGATATCATTCAGATGATTCATGTCACTAAAAAGGCTGATCTTGCTAAAGCGCGAGACGCCCGTTACGAACACAAAGCGGAGGTACGGGTCGCTACTCTTCAGCACAGCAAAGAACCCCTTTAGGATTTTACGATACTCGTTGTTGAGCTCTTCCATACCCTCTTCTAAAGTGAGCAGGAGGGGTTTGTCGTACTCGTCCACTAAGACTATTACCTGCTTTTGTGTCGTTTCGTAAGCATGACGCAGAATCCCTTCAAAACGCTGCGAGAAAGAGACATCTTCCGCATCGCGACCGTATACTTTCTCTTCTTTTACCAAAAAGGCATTGATGCGCGATTCTAAGTCTTCCAGATTCCGATATTTTTCGGCACTCAGATCTAAATGCAGTACCGGATACTCCTGCCATGCCTCGCGTCCATCTTGTGCCGACTGTTCTTCTTCCCACTTCTCGAGCGACAAGCCCTTGAAGCACTCCTTTTTCCCTTCAAAATACGCCTTTAGGGTAGATAGGAAAAGGCTTTTGCCAAAACGTCGTGGGCGGGAAAGGAAGTAGAAACCAGCACTCCTTAAAAGAGGTGGGATATACTGTGTTTTATCTACGTAAACAAGCCCCCGCTCACGTAAAATTTCAAAGCGTTGCTCACCCGTAGGAAGTTCGCGGGTCTGTTGAATATCACTCATCGTACTCTCGTCAGTATGTTCTCTTTGCTAAAGTACGAAAAAAAGGGGATCGCTCCACTACAAAGCAATCCCCTTCGATGGGTTAATTGGTAGAAAAACTATTCTTTCACCACCCGCAGCGTTTTACTTTCACTTCCAGAGAGAATACGAAGTAAATATACACCCACAGCAAGATCAACAGTATTAAGTACAGTTTCTGCTCCCTGTAGCGTGCCAGAGCGCACTACTACCCCGTTCGTATTTACTAGTTCGTAGCTAGCGGCTAACACCTCGTTATTTCTAACGATTAGCTGCGAAGAGAACGGATTCGGGGCTACGACAATACTAGCCAATACTGCGTCTTCTACAGCTACTACCGTTTTCGTAACCTTCACTTTGCACGTAGCAGGAGGTAGCGTCGTCTGGGTTCTACTCTTAGCCGTTATGGTAATCTCTTGTCCGTCCGAACTCTTTTCGCCTTTCACGGTTATAGTACCCTCACTGGTGCTCACCAACGAGAGGAAGCCTTCGGGCGCAAAAGTTACGTCGAGAGTCTTATCTACATTGTCGTTAGGCGTAAACTTTACTGTAAAGACTGCCGTTGTGCCTTCTTTCACCTCGCTTGCCGGGTTATCGAACTCGATTTTGGTAAGCTCTTGCTCCTTAGGATTGATAGTCACTGCTATCTCCGCCGATTCTATACCAGCAGCCCTTGCTTTAACAGTTACACTACCCACCTTTTTTGCTTCAGCTTTGCCATCCGAACCAATTACCAGAGTTCCGTTATCTGGGGTTACTATCCATTGAACGGTTTGTGGTGCGCCATCTGGTTTTACTACTGCACTGAACGTGGGCGTATCACCAACTTGGTAAGTTACACTGCCGCTCGGCGTCGTGGTTACACTCATGGGATTGATAATTTCAGAGACTACAGAAATCGTAAAAGCGACTTCAGGGAGTTTAGGATCATGAGCCGTACGTCCTGTAATGGTGATTTTTTCTCCAACGCTTGCGCCACTTAGTACTTCGATTTCGCCCGTCGTATTATCTATATTTACTTTACCAGTTGCAGCGGTAGTTACCAGCTCTAAATCATCGCGCACATCAGCATCATCGGGGATAAGTTTTATTTTGAAGGTTCTCTTATCTCCGAGCTTCATCTGAATCTCTTGGGTAGTTACATTAATTGCTGGAGGTTTGGTCTCGTCATAGATCTCAAGCCCCGTTGCCGGATTCTTTACTATGATCTTGAGCACTGCAGAAGGATTGTGGGCAGCATCTGCAATAGCCGTAAGTGTGTACTCACCTTGTTTGTTGAAGGTAAGCTTCGTAACTTGGTTGGGCAGATCTTCGCGAGTTATTTCTCCCGTTGTAGGAATACCGCGCCAGTTGAAATTCTTGTTATCTACATCGTCTGGTGTAAAATGAACAGAGAGTTCTTCCGTCTCCCCTTTGTTAACAGTAAGTGTTTGTGGTGTGCCAGCCTGAATAGTATGATTCTTAGCGTGGATCTCTATGCTCTCGACGTAATTAGTCACTGTCACTTCGCAGTAAGCCGGAATCGCTTGGTTGTCGCCCAGGGATGTTACCTTAATCTTACCACGCCCCGTCTTTAGTGCAGTTACTTTGCCTTCTCTGGTAACAGAGAAACTACCATCGTGAGGCGTTACCACTGCAAACTCCACATCTTGGTTAGGTACACTTGCCTCAGGTACTACCTTTGCTTTAAAGGTATGCGTCTTTTCAGCATCTTCACCGTTAAGATACAGCGTTACCTTGCTCTCGCCCTCAATCAGAACCTTGGTAAACTCTTCTACTACAAGCTTCACCGTTGCTTTAAGAGTTTCAATTTTGGCACAAGTCGCGATTACCGTGTAAGTGCCCATTTCCAGTGGTTTTGTAACCCAACAGTTATTCTCCGAATCTTTATTGTACTCAACCTGATTATCTATGCTCCAATAAAAGCCCCAATCGGTTGCGGGTACAGTTTCTACCTTAAATCTGGGTTTAGAACCTACATCTAATTTCACTTCCTCTCCCGTTACCAGATTGCCATCCACGTAGAATTTCAACGTCGGGGTCTCTTTTATCGTAAATGTCTTTTCATCACTGAGTTCCGGATGTACGCCTGTTTTTTCGGGTACGGTAATCTTTAAACTTACTCTTCCTGTTTTTTTGAAGGTCATCATCAACTCACCATGACGATAAGTATATTCGACAGCATCCGTTGGAGTTACTGCAATTTGAAGGTTGGACACCTCTTCATCGGTCAGACCCCCATATTTTATCTCGAACTTTACACTCTCCTCTTTAAAATAATCCGATTGGATGCTACCAGCATTATAATTTGTTATCTCTATAAAATGTGGGAGATGATCGCCTTCAATCTTCCAGTTCAGATCGTTGATAAGCTTATCGCGGTATTGCTGTTTTTCCTTGCTATAGGTACACTTATCCGCATTTAGGTATACCCCTTTGTTGGTCTGCGGATCTTTGGCCCAAGCCTCTAATGCCTTATCGTAGTTTTGTGGTGTTATGTAGCTATCGCCAATCCCAATCGTCTTACACTTATAAAGTTTCCAAGAGCTGACATCAAAAGGGAATTCGCAGCTCTGTAGTACATTTTTCAGATTTTCCACCTTGCTAACATCCCATTTCTCTAGCTGCAGTCCAGCTACATTCCTTAACCCTTGGAACATATAGGAGCAATCGGGCGGGAAACTCAAATCAGGCGCTCCGGCATTCTCGTCAATAACAAAGTTGTCCCCCCTTGCAAAAAAACCGAAAAGCGAAGCCCATTGTACACTCCCAAACTTGTTGATCTTCTTCAGATTAAATCCCTCGCCTAAAGAAAAACAACACATACCCACACCCTTAGGGGTCACAGTGATGGTGTATTTCGCATTCCTCTCGACAGGGATAACAGGGAATCGCCCAGCATGCTCTACCGTTTGCGCCGTACCGCCCATTTTGGTATAGGTAAAGCTCCAATCTTGCCCTGCGATAGGTATTGTAATTTCTTTTACAGCCTTTTCGTCAAATACCTCAATCTCAAACTCAAAAGGAGTTGTGCCACTCGGGATTCCAACCTTTTCCATATCACCCAGAAAAGTCCACTGCTTTTCGTCAAGCAGCTTTTGGCGCGCAGCTTTAGCACCGCCATAGAAAAAACCTAAAGCCTGTACTTCTACAGCCTTGTTCGTTTCGGCATTGTTTGCCCAAGCCCGAAGGGTTGCTTGGTAATTCTCGTCGCTTATTCCTGAACCGGAAAAATCAAAAAACTTAGCTTTTGCAAGTGTCCAACTCGCAAGCGATTGGTTAAACTTCTTCGCACCTGAGAAGATGCCATACATATCCTCTACATTACGAACATCCCAACGCAAGGGTTGATTAAAATTTGTGCACCCCCGGAACATGTTCGAAAGACTTCGTACTTTCGACATATCCCAGTCCGAAATGCTCGGACTATCAAGCATTTCGCAATCTTGGAACATAGATGAGCAATCCTTTACCCTACTCAAGTCTGGCTTATCTGTTGCTGTGAGTTGCATCTTTCTACAACCTTCAAAGCTCAGATTTTCCCACTGAACAGTGCCCCAAGACCGAACTTCAAGAAGCGTATTACCCACCCTATGAGGCATAGCATCACAATCTATCGCAGTAATGTTAGCAGGTCCCGCCTCGATCTCATACTTAGCTTTTTCAGGAACCGATTGAAAGAAGGGTTGTGTACCCGTTTTTTCCGTCCACTCTGTTGTCCCCTCTTTACGGAATTTTACAGTGTACTTATCTCCACTTTTTGATCTGAAAGGAAAAACGAGCGCATAACGCCCTCCCTCATCTTTAGACTCGAGTAGGAGCTTCATCGGACGTTCTTCTGCATGTAATAACCCTACAAAAAAGAGGGGGAATACAATTGCCGCAACTAATCTTAAAAATCTTCTCGTCATTATATTGAAATTACTAAAACTCACGGATCATATTGGCTAACATTCAAATCGAGTCACAACCATTGCAGACGCGACACCGCCTACAGAAAAAACAAAATACAGTATTAGCAGGATCCTTCTAAAAAGCCTTAGCTAAACGAAGAACCTCATTAGCAATTTGGTCTAAAGGCGACACCTTATCAGCTGCACCAAGCTTTATCGCTTCCTTAGGCATACCAAATACCACACAAGAACGCTCGTCCTGAGCAATGGTACGTGCACCCGCTTCCTTCATTTCCAACAAACCTTTAGCACCATCGTCCCCCATCCCCGTCATAATAACGCCAATAGCATTCGCTCCTGCATAGCGAGCCGTACTCCGGAAAAGCACATCTACAGACGGACGATGTCGGTTTACTAACGGCCCCTCACGCGTTTCTACATAATATCTAGCGCCAGAGCGTTTCAGAAGCATGTGATAGTTACCGGGCGCAATGAGTGCCTGTCCGCGGAGCACAGCATCGTTATTTGCCGCTTCCTTTACAGTAATCTGACAGACCTCGTTCAACCGATTAGCAAAAGAAGTTGTAAACTTCTCAGGCATATGCTGTACAATTACAATTCCAGGGCAATCTACCGGCATCTGTTTCAGAAATACCGTTAATGCTTCCGTACCCCCCGTAGAAGCTCCCACTGCCACCACTAACTCCGTCGTTTTAAGCATACTCGTATGCGTAGGATGCGCAGCAGGTAGGATAGCATCTGCCGAATACTTAGGCCCTACCGTATGAGGTTCTATATTTTTGTGCCGGCGCACACGAGCATAAGCTGCAGCTTTTACCGCATCGCAAATCCGGATACGCGACTCCTCAATAAACTGCCGCGTATTCATCTGAGGCTTCGTTATAATCTCAACCGCACCGAGCTCGAGTGCTTTCATCCCCGTAATAGTCCCTTGTTCGGTAAGGCTCGATATAATAACCACCGGAATAGGATGCTGGCTCATAATCTTTCGCAAGAAGGTGAGACCGTCCATTCGTGGCATTTCGACGTCAAGGGTGATCACATCTGGTACTTCCTGTGCTATACGTTGTGCAGCAAAAAACGGATCTGCTGCCGTAGCCATAACCTCCAGTTGCGGGTCCGAAGCTATAATCTCGGAAAGACTCTGACGTACCACAGCCGAGTCGTCAACAATCAAAACTCGAAGCTTTGACATTGTAACTGTTATTTAAGCAGAGCAGCCAACTTACATCGTTTTTTGAATCAGACGTTGCCGCACTGCTCCTGTTTCGGTATCGAATTCCAACTTTCTGCCATTCTTTCCACCCGTGCTCCTAGCAATGATCGGGATCCCCAAGGCTTGTAACTCTGCTTCTGCGGTTTGTATATTGCGCTGACCAATCTGAAAGTGCGTTCCAGTATCAATCACCTCACCGCCACCAAAGATCTTAGCAACCAGATCCTCTTTTCGCGAACCAAGCGATTCCATCTTTTGCAGCAACTTCTTGATGGCAATATTCCCGTACTTCGGACTTTCAAGACCCTGACCGTTCCACAACGGTAGCATAAAGTGATTGATGCCGCCTATACTTTTTGTCTTATCGAAAAAACAAACTGCGACACAAGAGCCGAGAATCGTCGAAACGGTCACCGGATCCTTGCTGGCAAAAAGCGCGGCGGGATATAAAAAGTGCGTCTCGCGTGTGGACATCACTAGAAAGATTCCTCGTCAAAAAAGATCTCGTTACTCTCTGAAGCATAGCCCTCTACAGGCATTTCCGACTCAGGGATCTGCACAACAAAAAGAGCACCCTTGCCAAGTTCGCTTTCCACGCGAATAGTGCCATTGAGTAGATCCAGCATCGCTTTACTTACAGAAAGCCCCAATCCGTGCCCACGGTTAACCGAATTTATTGGGACATCGCCGCGCGAGAAGCGATCGAAAATACTCTTATGCCGCTCCTCTGCAATTCCCACCCCGTAGTCTTTTACCGAAAGAGTAAGTGCATGATTCTCGATGCGCAGTATGAGGTCTATCCCGTTGTTCTCAAAACTGAAATTAATAGCATTGTTGAGTAAGTTCGACAGCACCAACTTTACATATGCGGGGTCAGTTTTGAAAGCAAGCCCTGCCTCTTTATCTGGGCTCTCGTCGCGAAAATTCACGCGAAGATGCTTCTTCCGGAGTTCGTAACGGAAGTTATCGAGTACGCCATCAATAAGCGCTAAGATATCCGCATTCAGTACCTCTGGCGTCTGCTCGCCAGCTTCTATTTTAGCAGCAAAAAAGATATTACGGAATTGAAAGTCTAAGCTAAAAGCCTCAGCATGGATAAGAGCTACCATCTGGATAACCTTTTTCCAAGCCTCCTTATCAACCGAGAGAATCGCCCGCGAAAGCCCCAAGATGGAGGTAAAAGGGTTCATAATCTCGTTGGTGATATTGCTGATAAAGTGACTCTTTAGCGATTCCGACTCTTCGAGCTTTTTATTGACGTCCCGTAACTCCATGTTGAGTGTGGTGAGCTCCTCCACGGTCTGGTTATTCCGTGTAACCCGACGACGGAGTTCTTCTAAGAGCTCGGTATCAGAAAGTTGGGAACAGGCTCCCATGGGTTGCGTCTCGCGCGACTTTTTGTCCATTATAGCGAAGTGGATTTTTATAATCTTCGGAAAATAGTGGGCTTTACAGATTGGAGGGGCAGATCCATATTCATGATCGATTCCGAATGCCCCAGAAAGAAGTAACCGCCCGGTTTTAGCTTGGTACACAACTTGCCAATAACTTTTTCCTGCGTAGGTCGATCAAAATAGATTAGAACGTTGCGGCAGAAGATCACGTCAAAAATCTCGTTGATCGGATAATTCTCGTCCATGAAGTTCATGCGCTGTAGCTTTACATGCCGTCGCAATTCCGGAATTATACGCACCGTAGGGTTCTCGCGATCCTTACTTCGCAAAAAGTAACGGTGCAAGATCTCAAGCGGAATACCTTCGACGCGTTCCATACGATACACTGCATTCTCTGCCATCTTCAGCACTTTCGTACTCAAATCCGTACCGAGGATGGTGTAATCGCGCTGCACCCCCATACGCTGGTACTCGGCTACAGTCATAGCTATTGTATAAGGCTCCTCACCACTCGAACACGCAGCACTCCAGATCTTGATCGGGCGCCCAGCATTCTCCTGCTCGTGGAGAGGCAAAACAGTCGACTTTAAGAATTCGAAATGCACGGGCTCGCGAAAAAAGTCCGTTTTGTTCGTACTCACCACGTCGAGCATATGGATAAGCTCATCTTGCTTCCCGCGATCGCTCAGTACATAATCCGTATATTCCTTGAAAGTGTCCATCCCCAGATCGCGCAAACGCTTCTGCAAACGACTTTGCAGCATGATCCGCTTGGCGGGGGGCATCTTTATCCCAGCCACGTTGTAGATAAAAGCACTAAGCCGAGCAAATTCTGCATCGCTAAGCTGTGCTCTGTAGCTACTCGGGATAGTCGGAATGGGAATCTCCTCGTCGAACATAGGGCGTGTTTCTGGCAAAAAACAGCAGATATGCTACGCCTTTTTTAGGCTTCTTTTTCCGGAGCTGGTGCTGCAGCGGGTTGGGCTGTCGTTTGGGCAGCATTCCCCGCAGCCGCATCCTTTTCCAGCAGCGTCTCGCCTTCTACGGTTTTACCCGTGAGATCCATCAAGTCTTCGCTGCTAAAGACCTCGTCCATATTCAGAATCATAACGAAGGTATCATTCACATTCGCAACGCCTTCGATAAACTCCGAACGGTATTTATTGCCGAGCGACGGAGGTGGCATAATCTGGTCGTGCTCAATTTCTATCACAGCTTGTACAGCATCCACTAGCGCCCCCACATGTACCGACTCGCCTTCCAGATCTATATCCATCACAACAATACAGGTACTCGCGGTGTACTCGGTTGGCGTCATACCAAACTTAATGCGGGTATCGATCACAGGAAGAACAGAGCCACGAAGGTTTATAACCCCAGTCATATAATTCGGCGACTTGGGTACCTCAGTAATCTTGGTCATTTCCAAGATATTCAGGACTTTCCCTACGTGTGCTGCGAACTCCTCATCCCCCAATTTGAAAGTTAGGTACGAAGTTATTTTTGCTATATTCGTATCTGTCATTGTTTTCCACCCTTTTTACTTTTTCTCCTCATTAGCTACGGAAATGGCTCCCATACTAAACTCTTCTTTAGCAGTAAAATGCTTTATAATCCTATTGGTATCCATAACTAGCGCTACCGTCCCGTCGCCTAGGATCGTAGCTCCCGATATCATATCCTGATTCTTGTAATGCCTGCCCAATGGCTTTAGCACTGCCTGATACTCACCAACCACAGTATCCACAACAAAACCAACCTTGCGCTCTTCGAAATGAACTACAATTACCTGTTCCATAGCTAAGGTAGTTTCGGGCAATGCAAATTCTTTCCGTAAGTTAAAGAACGGGATTTGCTTACCGTCGAGCACTACGACATCGTTAAACTGGTTGATCACCTTTTCGTGCTCTACAGCATAAATCTTATCTACTGCCGAGAGAGGGATTACGTACGAGGTCTCATCTACCTTCACAAGCAGTCCGTCGATAATCGACAGTGTGAGTGGCAACTTAATAGTGATGGTTGTACCCACGCCACGCTCGGAATCCAACTCTACCTCGCCTCGGAGTTCGGAAATTTTCCGTTTTACAACGTCCATACCTACACCACGCCCCGAGACGTCCGTTACCTTCTTTGCGGTACTAAAGCCGGGCATAAAGACTAGGTCGAGCGTATCTCGTTTGGATAACTTCCGATCCACGGGAATAATGCCTTTCTCAACGGCCTTCTGGTGCACAGAAGCGGGATCGATACCGGCCCCGTCGTCCGAGACCTGAATCATTACATTCGTACCCGAGTAAAAAGCCTTCAAACGCACTGTACCTTGTGCGGGTTTCCCAGCACGTTTGCGCGTCGCAGCATCTTCAATACCATGATCCAGACTATTGCGAAGGATATGCATAAGCGGGTCGGCAAGACCTTCAATAATCGTCTTATCCAACTCGGTATCCGAACCCTCGGTAATAAAACGTACGTCCTTGTGCAGCCCTTGCGAAAGATCGCGTACCAAACGATGAAAACGCGTAATCAGGTTCTCGATCGGAATCAGCACAATACTAAAGGCTATATCGCGAAGCTGGCGGCTAAGTTTCTGCACATTTTCGGAAATGACCGTCAACCCCGGCAAATCGTTTTCCTCAGCAAAAAGCGTCAAACGCGCTTGCGTGGTGACCAGCTCCGAAACAAGGTTCATCAACTCATCCAACTTTTCCGAAGCCACGCGAATAGACGAAATCGCTACATTCTTAGACGCTACCTGCCGTACGGGAGTACTAACATCTTGTTGCTGTTGTACTTCGTGCGTGGGGAGTATTTTCCGAATCTCTTCTAAATCCGGCGTAGCTTGTTTTGCCCACAAGTTGTCAAGAGCTGCAACGAAAGTCGGATTCTCGAGTAGGTTCCCCTCGTCAAGACGTTGTATATCCAGATCCGAATCACTTTCCACGAAGATAAACACGTCGTCTATCGCATTCTTACCCTTGTTGGTAGCGAGTACAATCTCCCAAGAGGTATAACAGAAGGAGGGCTCAATCTCGGCTAATGGGGGCACTTTTTCGAAATGCACCTTTATTTTCGCAGCCCCAAGAGCTTGCAACTCATCAACCTGATAGAGAGGATTCGTTCCGTTATTAAAAATATCTGTTACAGGTGCATACCGAATAAAAAAGGTTTCGAAGTCCTTTTTTCCTGTATCCGAAGTCTGAGAATTTGCCGGAGCCTCTCTACGCGAATCTGTTGGTTGAGTCTTCTTCGTCTCTGCTTTTACCGGAGTACGCCCTTCAATAATCGCATCCATTTGCGTCATGAGGGTTTCCTGCTCCTGCATAAGCTGCGGACTTTCGTTACCTGCCTCGTCTAGGAGATTCTTAAGGTGATCTACAGAACGTAAGGTCGCATCCAAGGTATCTTGTGTCACTTCACGTTCGCCGCTCCGCACCTGATCATAGATAGTCTCCATGTGGTGTGTAAAGCGGTCGATCTGTTCAAAGCCGAACATGCTACTATTCCCCTTAAGGGTATGCATGATACGGAAGATACGCTGCACGATGTCCAGATCGTTGGAATTATCTTCCAACTCAAGGACAGCTTTCTCGAGTTCATCAATCAGGTCAACGGCCTCTTCGATGAACTTCTTTTTGAAATTATCTAAGTTAGCGTCCATCACCGGAGAACTTTTTGTAGTGCCGCAATCAATTTCGCCGGCACAAAGGGTTTAATAATCCATCCCGTAGCCCCCGCTTCTTTAGCTTCCATCTTTTTAGCAGTCTGCGACTCGGTCGTAAGGAAAAGGATCGGGATGCGTTGGTAGGCGTCCATTGCGCGTACATGCTTGATAAGGGTAATGCCGTCCATTTCTGGCATATGAAGGTCGGTAATAATCATATCGATTTCGCGACCGTCGAGGAATTTAAGCGCATCCGTTCCGTCGTTGGCGATCAGTACGTCAAACCCTTCATTTTCCAGGGTAAAGCTCACGACCTCGCGGATGCTTTCGGAGTCATCAACAATTAAAATCTTCTTAGGCATCGTTGTTATCTATTTCGTAGTCGAGGCTGAGGAGCCCAACCAACGTGTAAAACCAGTATTGCGTAGGAGTTGCTGGATCTCCGTGGGGAGTTGCATTTTGAGGTCTAAGTCCTCGCCCCGTTCGTGAGCTTCGCATTCCAAACACCACAGGAGCTGTAGGAAGCCGAGATCCAGTGCCGTAATTTCGGTGAGTTCGATAGCGAGTTTGTTATACTTAGCGACCGCATCGCGGAAAAAGCGCGCGATCTCGTCGATATTATCCAAAGTCAAGTTCCCTTGTAGCAGGAGGTTCCCACAACCTTTGGTCTTGGCGTTCGACATTTTGAGCTTAGCAGCTTTCATCTTTATCTGGGTATCAACTTAGTTCTAGAAGAGTTCCAAATCGTCGTCCGGGTTTTCGTCTTGTTGCGTTTCGCCTGTAAATTGATCGTGCACTTTTCGCTCACTCTCCATGGTATACAGGTCGCGAACATTACTAACATCGCCGTGCAGGGTAAGATCTACGTTTTCGCAAATCTTCGCACTCATCTCGGAGAGCCCTTTCACAATCTCGGCTATTACATTCTCAAAAAAGTCGTAGTAACGTACAGCGGCAAGTGCAGCTTGGGTCTCGTCACTAATACTCCTACAGGTAGTTTCGATTTTCCCGAGCAAGGAGTTCGATTCTTTTTCTGTGGTAAGAAGGTTTTCCGAAAGCGAATGCGCACGCTTCACGTTCACCTGAACATAGTTCCACAATAGTTCGCTTTCTGCCAATTGTGCTGCATAACGACTCAGCCCTTCGATACTTGCGAGAATGATAGCGTTTTGCTTGCTAACGCTCCCCATGTTATCGCGCATAACGTTGAGCATACTTTCCACTTGCCGCATGTAGCGCTTGTAGTGTGCACCGAGTTCGTTACGGAAAGGCGCAAAATACTTCAGTACCTGATCGGAGAGGGCAAAAAATGTAGCAAGATGATTGGTAATTCGTTTTTGTAGGAAGAGCGCGCCATCGCGAATCTGAAGTACCTCACGCGTACATTCCGGAAAAAAGTCCAAAACACGAGCCAAAAGCGCATCAGTTCGCTTAAAACGGTCGGTAAGATCGGTGATCGCCGATCGGTGATCGCTCTCTTCCTTTTCGCTCATCGTACTACGACAAATAGAGGCAACGGAGGTCATCTCTTTCGCAATCGTCCGGAAATGACGCGCAATAGACTCAATCGCCTTCTGATATTCTTGGTTAGTTGCCAAGAGCTGTGCTGCCTGCAGTGCCGCAATATCGCGTACCTGAACCAAGACATGCGTCCAAGCATCCTCAGAGCCTTTAAGATCTACTTGCTTCAGATCTTCCAAAAGCTGAAGATGTGCTTGCTGGATATGCTCCATCTTCTGCCGGATAATATCTTGGTACTGCAGACTTGTAATAACATCGGCAATACTCTTCGCACAACTGTCGCTCTTCTCGTGTATAGCAGGTAGGTTGATGCTTGCTTCCTTTTGCTTAACACCGAAAAGATGTTCGCCTTGTTCGACAATATCTAATAGTGTAGCTAGGCTTTTTAGCCCGCGTACCCCCATCAGCTCTACGTGATTGAGCGAGTACTCACTATCCTCAAGAAAGGCCTGACTGAGCTTTTTCGTTTCGGTGATATCGAAGACGAAGCTTTCCCAGTCGTGTATCATCTGCTGTAGGAGAATGGTATCTACCTTTTTTGCGCGTCGAGAAGCACGACTACTAACATCGAGTGCCACGAGCTCCATGTTCAGGATAGCAAACTCGTTATTGATGTGGCGAAGTGGGAATAGATAGGCATTCATCGCCTCGCGCAAGTCGTGCACAATCCGCATAGTCTCGTTGTGCTGCTCTTTCATGGCTTGGTAAGAGCGCTGCAATTCTTGCCGCGAGGTTTGGAGATCTGTTTTTAGTTGGTCGTTCTTTTCGCGAGAAAAAAGCTCCAGCAAGGCATTCGCATCATTCGAAACACTCTTAGACTCCTTGTAGAAGTTCTTAAACTTGGCATTGAGCCCCAAAAAGTCGTCAGCCGAACACCGGTGTAGCGCTTGTATTTTCAAGTCTACATCCTGAAAGAGCTCGACAATCTCTTCTACCGAAGTAACCGTAGCACCCGTTTGTAATGCATCCTGCTGCGTCTGCATTGCCTCCTCTGCCATCACCTCAACAACCACCAATTCGTAAAGAGAAACGCCACCATGCGGATCTTTGTTATGCAAAACTACAACACCCTCTTAAAATATTCTTTAGTTTTGTGCGGTTTGTCACTTTCTTGCAATCCCACTTATGGACGCTCATTTTCTGGTAACCTACATCCCGTTATTTCGACGGATCCCGACGTTTCAGCTGCGTCGCATTGCCACTGAGGCTAGTATCGAGACTGTAGCCAAGGGCGGCAACTACTATCGCGGCTTACTTACTCCGCGCCCCTTACTCTTTCTACTAAGTGGCTTGGTAGGGGTGCGCGAACAAGCAACTGATTGCAAGCGCCGATATGCACCGTATTTATTTACATCACAACACTGGATCCTACTCAACGATAACATTGTTGGGGCTGATAGCCCATTGCATTTAGAGATCTTTCGCGAGTCAGCAATCATCTGTTTACCCTACGAACTCGTTCATCAGCTGGCTAAACAAGACACGCAATTTGCTCTACAGTTGTTAGAAACAGCCGCAAAGGAGAGCATCGGCTTACAAACTTATACCTCCCAACTCATCCACTTGGATGCTGCCGGACGCTTAGCGCTTTTCCTATTGCATCTGGCACGAGAGATCTTTCACAACAAACACTTTAAGCTCCCTTTCCGACAAGACACTATAGGCTCCATGCTCGGGCTTTCGCGCGAAGTGGTGAATCGACTACTAAAACAATGGTGCGCAGAGGGCATTATTCAACTAGAGCATCACGAAATCGAGCTCTGCAATCGAGAAATGTTAGAACATGCCACAAAAAGGAATGCGTAAAGTCCATCTCCAGATCCCTATGCAAGCGTATATTATCTTTGTAGCATCTAATCATGGGTAAGCAAATGGCAGATATTGCGATACAAGATCTCTACACGCCACCCTACCGCCATTGTTTCGGTTGTGGACCAGACAACGAGCACGGTTGGCATATAAAAAGCTACTGGAAGGGCGAGACCGTTGTCGCGCACTATCGCCCACATCCAGAATATACAGGCGGAGTACCCGAGAATCTGTACGGCGGACTACTTGCTGCCATTCTCGACTGTCACGGAACGGCGGCGGCAGCAGCTTTTTATCATATAGCGCAAGGCTTTAGTTTGGGTAAAGAGACCCTAATGCGGTGTGTAACTGCATCCCTAACAGTCAATTATCGTAAGCCTACACCCATGGGCGAGGAGTTGGAACTCATTGCACGCTGTACAGGCATCGAAGCCCGAAAAGTGAACCTAGAGCTTAGTGTACAGATCGGCGAAAACATCTACTGCGACGGCACTATGCTTGCCATTCGCGTGAAGGAATAAAAGCGTGTGATTCTCGAGTCTTAGCATTTCGCATGCAACGCATTTTTCTATTAGCTCTGTGTCTGTTACTCGTTCTGAAAGGTTGGGGACAACGAGGCGGTGAGTCTACCTACGCCTACCTACAGCTACCTCTTTCGCCACGGATTGCTGCTCTGGGAGGTAAACTACCAGGGTATGGAGGCGATAAAGATCTTTCGCTAAGTATCGCAAATCCAGCTTTTGCACACAACGCACTACACAATGCTCTGGAGGCTAGTGTTAACCTACTCTTTGCAAATATCAAATACAGCTACGCCTCCTATTTTTATGCGCTCGACTCAGCGTTTACCCTCGGTGCGCATATCCAGCAAATGTGGTACGGACGCTTTGCCAGAAGAGACGAAATGGGAACCCCCGACGGCACTTTTGGTGCTTACGAAATGGCTCTCGGACTACATGCTGCCTACCGCTGGAACAACGGATTTTCGATAGGTACCTCTTTTCTACCTCTTTTCTCGCAGTTGGAACGCTATTGGTCGTTGGGGCTGGCTTGCAACTTGGCTGTAGGATATTCCTCGCCTGACGGACGGATTACAGGCGGCATCGTTGCGCAAAACATCGGAGGAAGTCTCAAAACCTACTCTGGTCGGCATGAGTACGCACCCTTCGAACTACTTGCTGGCATTAAAATACGAATGCAACATGCTCCGTTGGTATTTGTCTTTACACTGCAACACCTCGAAAATTGGGAGCGGCGTTTCATACGCGAAGGCGCCTATAAGAGTGCTCTTGCCGACGGAACAGATCCTAAGGAAAAGCCAAGCCTAGGACAGGAAATCGGCTACGAAATCCTAGCACACCCGATTGTAGGGTTAGAATTCCACCCCGTGCGCTATTTCTTCGTACAAGCCAGTTACAATCACGGGCGACGAATGGCGATGCTCACTCCCGCTAAGTATTCGTTCGAAGGTTTTTCGTGGGGATTGGGAGTACAGATCCGGCGAGTGGCAGTCCGATTCAGCCGTGCCGTGTACCATGCAGCAGGCGCTAGCAATCATATCTCTGTTGCTATTTATTTAGGTGGCGATCGCGATGCCGCTATCCCTACCTACCACTCCTCACCGCAAGTAGAACTACCTACCACTACTGAAGATATGGAGGAGACTGAAGACGAATGAAACAAGGAATTATCATTGCCATAGACGGACTCTCTTCGTGTGGCAAGAGCACTTTTGCCAAAGCATTAGCACACGAATTGGGTTATATCTATGTCGATACTGGAGCTATGTACCGGGCATTAACTTTTGCCTTTTTGGAAGCCGGTATCCACAATCCGGATTCCCTATCAACAGAGGAACTTACTAAGTTCCTCGCCGAGCACAAAATAGACTTTCTCGCAACTAACAACGAGTCGCAAGTTCGCTGCAATGGGCAACTCTTGGGCGATACTATCCGTTCGGCACAGGTAAATGCGCTGGTTAGTCGTGTCGCAGCACTACCTGCAGTACGAAAAGCTCTTGTCGAACAACAACGACACATTGGAGAAAACGGAGCGATAGTTATGGACGGTCGCGATATCGGGCAAACCGTCTTCCCACATGCCGAGCTAAAAATATTTATGACGGCACGACCCGAAGTCCGCGCGCAACGACGTTTTGACGAGCTCACGGCAAAAGGTATCGCCACAACTTTCGACGAGGTATTAGCTAATCTTCAGTATCGCGACCATGTAGATCAGACGCGTAGTTGCGACCCCATGCGCAAAGCTGACGATGCCATCGAATTAGATAACTCCGATATGACCCCAGCACAGCAAATGGAGTGGATCCTCCCCATCGTACAAGCAAAGATGCTTAAGTAAGTAGCCCCGTACTCGCCATTGCTATTACCCCGATTGCGCCCATGCTTGTTGAAATAGACCCGAATTCCGGTTTCTGCTTTGGCGTGGTACGTGCCATAGAACTCGCAGAAGCCGAGTTGAAGAATCAGCAACAGTTCCTCTGTTTGGGCGATATCGTCCATAATGGTGCAGAAGTACAACGACTCGAAACGGCTGGACTACAAACTATCTACTACCCCGATTTACCACAATACCCGGGTAAACGTATCCTGTTCCGTGCCCACGGCGAACCACCCACCACTTACCAACAAGCTCAGGAGTTGGGCATGCAAATTGTAGATGCTACATGTCCGGTTGTACTACAGCTACAACGTAGAGTAAAGAAAGCAGGCGAACGACTTCTGGCATGCCAAGGGCAAATTGTAATCTTCGGGAAACCCGATCACGCCGAGGTAAACGGTCTACGCGGACAAACCAGTTGCTTGGTGCATGTAGTGCAGTCCATCGCCGACCTCGACGCTATAGACTGGACACGCCCCACAGAATGCTTCTCGCAAACCACCATGAGTGCTAACGATTACAAAACACTAACCGAGGCTATTGCCGAGCGAATGCGTAAGATTCATGGCGCGAAGATCCCTCTACAAATAAATGAAAGTACTTGCCATCAGGTTGCCAATCGGCACGAAAGCATTCAAACCTTTGCCCGAGAACACGATGCTATTCTGTTTGTAAGCGGAAAAAAAAGTTCCAACGGCAAGATGCTCTTCGAAGAATGCCAAAAGGTTAATCCCCGTACGTATTTCACTACAGGTGTTACGGATATATTAGCCGAGTGGCTCGCTGGAGTACAACGCCTCGGGATCTGTGGCGCGACATCTACCCCACGTTGGTTGATGGAGGCTGTTGCAAAACAAGCTACCGAAATAAGCAATCGCCAGACAAAAGGAGCATGTGAGTAACATGTCGGCACTTCCGTCCTTGTATCCGCTTGTTTTTGAAGGCGAAAACGTACCGCAAATTTGGGGAGGTACTTCTTTAGGATCTCCTATAGCTGGCGTACCTATCGGCGAACGATGGTTGCTCTCCTCCCTACCCTCCAGAAGTACTGTAATACAAAACGGAGCACTCCGTGGGCAACGGCTTTGCGACATTGTGCCACTATACGCTAGTGATCTATTAGGCGAAAATGTAGCACCAAGCAGTATCCCCCTCGTAAAATGCCTCGATACTGCACTCCCGCTTTCGGTACAAGTACATCCAGACGATAGTTTTGCTCAACAACACGGCGAACCCAACGGCAAAGAGGAGTTCTGGTATATCCTCGACGTTGCAGACGATTCCAAACTATACATCGGACTACAAACCGCACTAAAGCCTTCGGAATTACAACAAATCGTACAACAAGGGCAGATTCTGGAATACCTAAACACATACTACCCCCAACCACACGAAGTTTATACCATTTTAGGAGGTACCATACATGCCATCGACCGCGGACTCCGTCTCTTAGAATTTCAGCAACCCAGTACAACCACCTATCGCCTTTACGATTGGGATCGGGTGGGCGCAGACGGGAAAAAAAGAGAACTGCACGTAGAACTCGCTACACAAGCCACGCATCTTACCCCTCAGGCGGAGTACTGCACAGACCAACCGCTCGGTACGCCCGCAGAAAAACTCGCCATTTCTACACATTTCCGACTGACGCGATACATACTCCCAAAAGGCGAGAAACTCGACTTACCGCCCTACCATACCCTTCGGGTTTACGTCAGTATTACCGATGCCTTTAGCATAAATACCCCCTCTACGCACACACCAGTTGCACCTCTGCAAGCAGTACTTTTACCGCCAAAACTTTCCCCTAGCACCATACAAGCCTGTACAACGAAAGAGATTATCCTACTCGAATTTGCACCCATCTAGACTTTTGGTCGCGACTAAAGCCCAGTAGCTATTTTGTTTAACTTTGCCGTACTGAATTTGATAAATTGCAACCGAAATGTACGGAAAGCTACAAAAGCATTTGGCTAAAGAATTAGCCTCCATCGAAGAAGCCGGTCTCTATAAGCGCGAACGTGAAATAATTACCCCCCAAGGCGCTGCTATAAAAGTCAGCTCAGGCACAGATGTCCTAAACTTCTGTGCTAACAACTACCTCGGACTCTCGGACAATCCCAAAGTTATCGAGGCTGCGAAAGCTATGATGGATCGCAGAGGGTATGGCATGTCCTCTGTACGTTTTATCTGCGGGACGCAAGACACTCACCGCGAACTCGAACGCGCCATAGCCGACTACTTCGGACTAGACGACTCTATCCTCTACGTAGCTTGCTTTGATGCCAATGGTGGCGTCTTCGAACCTCTCTTCGGCGAGGAAGATGCTATTATTTCGGATGCCCTTAATCATGCCTCTATTATCGACGGGGTTCGCCTCTCCAAAGCGAAACGCTATCGCTATGCCAATGCGAATATGGAAGAACTCGAAAAAGCACTGAAAGAGGCACAAGCACAGCGTTTCCGTATCATTGTAACCGATGGCGTATTCTCGATGGATGGCAACGTAGCTCCCCTCGACAAGATCTGCGCACTTGCCAAACAGTACGACGCACTAGTAATGGTCGACGAAAGCCACTCGGCTGGTGTAGTCGGGAAAACTGGACGTGGCGTAACCGAACTCTACAACCTCCGAGGCGAGGTAGATATTATAACCGGAACGCTCGGTAAAGCCTTCGGAGGCGGATGTGGCGGCTTTACGGCAGCACGCAAAGAGATTGTCGACATGCTACGCCAACGCTCGCGTCCGTACCTATTCTCGAACTCGGTACCGCCACCCGTGGTAGGTGCTAGTCTGGCAGTTTTCGATATGCTAAAAACTGACGACTCACTGCATACCAAGCTTATGGAAAATACCGAGTATTTCAAAAAACGGATGACAGAAGCCGGATTCGATATCAAACCCAGCCAAAGCGCTATTCTTGCCGTTATGCTTTACGATGCAAAGCTCTCGCAAGTTATGGCAGCCGATATGCTTAACGAGGGGATCTACGTTACCGGATTCTACTACCCCGTAGTACCGAAGGATCAGGCGCGTATTCGAGTGCAACTCTCGGCTGCACACGAACGCGAACACCTAGATCGCTGCGTAGATGCCTTCCTGAAAGTCGGAAAAAAACACGGAGTTATTCACTAACACAATCTACCAAGCAGACAAGAACGAATAGCGACCTAACGCAAATGCGAAGATAATTTTAAGCGAGAGCGACGCCCTCCTATTTACGGACGTACCTCTCGCTTTTCTTTTAAACTTTTCGTAAGGAAACCGAGGCGTTGCTCTATCTGTCAAATTGTTCAGTTCCTATCAAGCCTAGATGACTACGCTTATACAGATTCTCATAGCTACCGCTACCCTACTGGGTGCGCTTGGGGTCTTCCTTTACGGCATGAAGCTCCTAAGCGAAGCCCTGCAGAAAGTAGCAGGAGCTCGTATGCGAAGCCTATTGGCAGCTATGACCAGCACTCGCCTCAAAGGTATCCTAACCGGAGGGCTAGTAACCGTCGTAATTCAATCCTCCTCAGCAACAACGGTTATGGTAGTCAGCTTTGTAAATGCCGGACTACTAACCCTTTCGCAAGCGGTGGGAGTAATTATGGGTGCCAATGTCGGCACTACCGTCACGGCTTGGATTATATCGCTCATCGGCTTTGAAATGGATCTAGGGCTGATGGCACTCCCCTTACTCGGAATTGGCGTCCCATTCCTTTTCAGCAAACGCAACGCCCTGCATTCTATTGGCGAGATGATACTGGGCTTCTCGCTCCTCTTCCTAGGGCTTATGTTTCTTAAAGATTCCGTACCCGATCTCTCGAAATATCCGGCTATACTCGAAACCCTATCGCACTATACACAGCTGGGTATCTGGTCGGTACTTCTCTTTGTTGCTATCGGGATCGGACTCACCGTGCTCGTACAATCCTCTTCTGCCACTATGGCGCTAACCCTACTGATGTGTGCCAACGGATGGATCGACTTCCAAATGGCAGCTGCCATGGTACTTGGCGAAAACGTAGGGACGACCATTACAGCTATTATTGCTGCCTCGGTAGGGAATACTTCGGCACGGCAGACCGCGCTTTTCCATCTTGTATTCAACTTGTTAGGAGGTATATGGGTACTAATCTTCTTCTCGCCATTCCTCGATTTTGTCGATAATCTAACTCAATGGTTAGGAAGCAGCTCTCCGATACAAAATGCTGACGCTACACCCGTTGCACTAGCCCTATTCCACACCTGCTTCAACATCGGAAATACCCTCGTAATGGTTTGGTTTACGCCACAACTCGTAGCACTCGTAAAGCGATTACTCCCGCAAAAGGAGACAGAAGACGAGGAGTACCGCCTACGTTTCATAGCGCACGACTATATCCCCACCGGCGAAATTGCGCTCCTTTCCGTTTGGGAGGAAGTGGCAGGATATGCCCGACGCGTACACCGGATGTTTGGCTTTGTACAACGTATGCTAGACCCAAGCAACGAAAAAGACTTTCAGAAAACCTACGAACGCATCCTGAAATACGAGAATATCAGCGACCGAATGGAAGTTGAAATCGGCAATTACCTCGGAAAGTTACAAACCTCCGAACTTAGCGATAAAGCGCGGCAGCAGGTAAATGCCCTTATGAAAATTATCAGCAACATCGAAAGTATTGCCGATTGCTGCCACAACGCGGGGAAGATCCTAAAGCGAAAAAACGAGGCGCACCTCTGGTTCAACCAATACATTCAAAGCCATATAGATGTGATGATGGATCTGGTCGATCAGGCCTTCGATGTCATGACCACCAACCTCACCAACAATCTCTCTGCCGATCTCAATGCTGCCAAAAACTGCGAAGCACAAATAGACCAATACCGCAACCAGTTACAGCTCGTACACCTTAAAAACGTGGAAAACGGCGTATATACCTACCAAGCAGGAGTTTTCTACAGCGATCTCTACTCGCAGTGCGAACGCATGGGCGACTACATCATAAACGTCTCAGAGGATATCGACGAAATGGCGCTTAGCGAAAAAGAGATGCCACAAGATGAAGAGGAGAACGAATAGGTGGCGTTTTTTGAGATCTTTGCCCGTATACGAAGCGTTTTGTGCGAGGCAAATACTCCCTTTTTCAGACACGACATCAATTATGCAACAGTTCCTTAATGGGCGCATTGCATAAGCTGCCTATACCTTCCACTCTTCTTTTTTAGTCATTTCCCCCTAAATGTTTTCTCTATACGCCATAACTCTAACCTCCCATATAAAGAGGTACTATTACACAGTTTTAGCAAATCCGTCTTACAAAAGGATGTCAATCCTATTTCTGTTGCACTTGAAAAAAATATGCTACATTTGGAAGAGTTCTTTATTGGTTTATCGACAGATGAGGTGGCTTGTATTATTCTTATCGTTTTCTTTTGTTTTTTCGTCTTGTCAAAAACTTAATGAGCAAGAAGGCGATACAAGATACTCTGAGCTTTGGGAAATATCTCATAAGACGTGCGAAGCGAGCCATTTCTATCCTTCTCGTACGGTAGAATGTATGATAATTACATCATTTACCAACTCAAAGCCTTCTATTCACTTTACGCTTCCATTGGGGCTGCTCGAGGGTTTTGAGTACCAAGCGGGTTACCGTTACCGTGTCATTGTTACAGTTACACATTTTGCAAAACCTATGCAAGATGCGCCAACCTACAAATACCAGCTTAAAGAAATCATAGCAACCAAACGAATAGTTGAGTAAAGAATTGCTGGGGCGCTGTATCGGAAATTGCAAAACTCGTTCTTACAACCAGCACTACGGCTTTGCGCTTAATACGGCTTTCTGTGTCGGAAAACCAACCCAACCCCTATAAACATACCATCTCCTATATTAACGCGCTTAGAATACGCGCAAAAGGGGTTTAATGCGATTTCTAGCGTTCGGTTAAAAGTATAACTCAACGTCAGCTGTCCCTCCAGACGAAGCGTTAGCGCCTCACGACGTGCGAGCTCTTCCAAGAGAAAAGCCGTTCGTAGCGGCTCCTGTATATGTTGCGAAAACATATAACGCCTATGATATGGGCGCGTTGTTCCCGAACACGAAAATTCTACCTCCAAGCCGTAACGTTCCCACGTATAGTAGCTTCCAAAGGTTGTTGTAAATACCCAATGGCGGAGTTGCAAGCTATTTTCGGGGTTCGTATACTTACTCTTATAATCTTGCATACCAAACCACAATCGTCCCCAAAGATTCAAACGCGAAAATTCCTGTTCAAAAGCAACCGATGCTCCGTAACGAGCGCCATTTTGTCGGTAATAGGGTGCCGAAAATAGGAGCTGAAACCTTTTGTTGCCGGGTCTGCCCACCGAATCGTAAAAATGCTCAACACCTGCTCGTGTCTGCAACTGCAGATCTGCCAAAAACTCCAGATGCGCATCCTCCCACAGCTGCTTATAACCGCCTGTAAGCGAAAGCGATTGCATCCCCGTGGCAGCAGCTACCCAATAGTCGTTGTCGGCATGATCGCCCCAACGATGCGTTCCCGCTACCTCTGCTACGAAACCACTACTCCGTGCTGCTAATTGCACCCCAACACGAACCTCGCCCAGTATATGTCGAGTGTCTAATTGCGCTCTTGCTATACTGCGTTCTCTATTCCAGAGCCCAAAACCTAAGTGACGGAAAAGACGCCCTTGCCCCGTTCGGAAATGCATAGCCTGCCACTGCCAATAGCGTGAGAAGGATGCCCACTGCCCGATCCAATACTCACCGTACCAGATCGAAAGTCCTTCCCGAATGCGAAGATCAAATACCGAAGCTCTACTTGGCAAATCGCCGCTTGCTATACGTTGCTCACCACTATAATCTGCTGCAAGCCCTAAAACCCACGATTGATCACGAAACAAGAAACCCAACGAAGCGCCGCCCCGCATGCCCACTATTGGCGTAGGTATCGTATCAAAAACCAGATACGGATACATATATTCCGGATCTGCGGTCTTTCCATATGTGTGGTAACCGAGGTCGTAATACTGCAAATGCGTTTGACCCAAAATCAGGAACTTCGGTAGGGTATATTCCCCCACAATGTGCGCAGAATACGACTGCTTTGGCGTAGGAGTTTGAATCAGCGAGGATATCCTATCTTGTGTAGCAAAAGCGCTTTGTAGACGGGCTGCAAGGTTAGGTTGTGGAGGTAAAAAATCGCGTGCGACAATATTTTGCTTCTGAAAATTCTTCTGTAAGGTAATCCGCCCTGTATGTTCGTTCGGAGTTCGGGTTCGGATCCAATCGCGCGTCGGCTTCTTACGTGCACAAAGACTGGTAGTCGGTAATAAACATCCCAAAAAGATCAGCACCCTAACAACCAACTGCCAGAAAGATATGCTTGATGTGCCAACGTAGCTCACAATCTGGTACTATTACATATTAGCGAGCCTATTCCGGTAAAGAGCGGCGACTACTGTTCTAGAATAAATCGCACACTCAACCCAAAGCTCGTTGTAGAGGTCGGAAAGCTTAAGGATACCAACGGTTTATTCACCGATCGATCAAGAAATACCCGGACATTAATCTGTTCCGAAAGCATATAATCTGCCGCAAGCTTCAAGGTATAGGACCACTGACCTGCCGTTGGTGTATCGGTATTCTCGGCTAGTTTACGAAGGATCGTCTGCGTGTTCCGAATCGAAAAATCGCCCTGCAGACGCAATTCACTCTTTAAGACTTTTTTCCCGCCAAGCTGATTTTTTAATACCAAAGGTAAATTCTCGAAACGATACCCCGCGCCAATCACATACTCCCACGTATCCATGTCCGTAAGTTGGTTGTTAGCAAAACTCAGGGCGAGCGACCGATTTTTACGAACCTCAGCCTTGGTAGTTAGCGAGTTTACAAAACCTAGGTCTAAGCCTATCAACGGACTAAATTGTTCGGAAATAGCAATATTCCCAATCTGATAGCGCGCTACATAGTCGTTCTGCGCATTACGGACATAGGTAAAGCCGTCCGCACCTTCCTGAAAAGCCTCGTTGGTCTGGTAACTCCCTATTACATAATTAGCCCGATAGCCATGACGGAGCGAGACTTGCCGGAACAAATCCTTAAAGAGGGTCATTCGCGAAAGCCCATCATAGGTTATTTGCCAGTTCGGGAGGGGGATAAACGGGAAGGTCTCCAAGGTCACTTTTTCGGGATTTTGCCCCGAATACGCCGCTAGGAATGCCGGGATCAGCACATCCTGCGAAAAGGCACTATAACCATCCGGATAAACCCCATCCGCACCAAGCTGATGCTGAGTACCTCGCTTAGCAGCCATTCGCTGTGCCACTGCTAAACGAGCATTCCGGAAACGCTCAAAAGCCTTAGATGCATATTTATTCCGTGCACTTCTACCCTCAAAAGCAGTTCGGATGAAGAGCCCTGATACAGAGAAGTTTCCGCTCTCGGTCGGATTCAGTACCTCAAACTGCCCGGTGGTGCCTTTCGGTCGGTAGAACTCATTGCGGTTGCGAGCAAACTGGCGCGTCCCCGTAATATCAATTCGGAAGTAGGGGAAGGGTTCTATGTTAATGCGATAGCTAAAGTTCGTATTCCGCGTCAGCTTAAAAGCGTCGACCTGCGCGGTATCGGTCGTAAGCCACTGATTGGCTGCAGCATGACGAGCGAAATCCGGATCCTGCCAACCCAAGACAAACGGCCACCCAGGAGCTGCTCCGGCACGGATATCCGAAAAGCCGAAAAGTTTAGTCTCTGGCAAGTAGCCCGGCAAGAAGGTTCCGTCGGTTTGCGTGTAATTGACAGAAACACTCCGGAGCCCCATCAAGACGCGCAAAATAGCCTCTGCAAACACCGTAGCCGATACCGTAGTTACGGGCTTTTGAGCTTCCAAGATCAGCGTACCACGGTTCAGGGTTTCCTTGCTACTCACACGCACCCTATTTTTAGCAATCACCTCTACATCCAGTGCTACCTCGCCACCGTCCTGCTTTACATATTTTGCAGTCACATTGTCGGCATTTAGGGTATGACGCACCAAACGGGGTTGCCCTTCGGTAATATTAAACTTCGGACGCTCAAAACGTACCGTCTTCATCTCCTGCTTCGTAGCGCCGGCTTCCGATCCGTTCCCGATGCGTTCAAACTTCTGGTTAATGTTATTTAGGAACGGAACCTTCGAGTACAGAGAGGTCAGACTTGCCTGTGCCGAGAGTTGTATATTCGCCGAATTTTGCACGGTATTGCCAAGGTTCATCCTCACATCCTTTGCAACGCGTCGGGCAGCATCCCAACGGAAATCAGCAGCATAACCTGCAGTAGCACTCAACCAACCCAAGAGGGGGATTTTACTAATCGGCACATTGTACGTAGCCGCTAGGTGATGGTTGTACTGTGTGGTACGCCCCAAGTGTCCGAAACTACGCCAAACCGTATCGCGCCATGCATCGCGCTCGGCGCCCGTGAGTTGCGATAGCGTCTTACCCTCGGGCTCGTCGATAAGTGCCATATTGTTTGCCGTAACGTCCAGACGAAGATTGCGCGTCAGATCCCAATTCAACCCGTAAGCTCTATTCCATTCAAAATTCTTTGCATAGGTCGGACGCATCTGTAGCGCAGGACTGTTGATATTACGGAGCTTTTGCTCGAGGAAGTTACGGTTAATCTCTGTTCGGAATGTAAGCTGGCGAGGCATTGGAGTAAAGCTTATATCGCGGATAAGCGCAAGGTACTGACTCGAAAGCCAACTAAATTTCCGGAAAGGTTCGTAGGTTGTCGGACGCGCACTATACGTGTAAGCGAGCATCCCCTTGTGTGCCACCTGATTGCGGTACTCCGTCTTCACATTATGCGCATTCTGCTCGTTGTAAGCATACGTAAAAGCAAAGTTCGCTGCATCCCAAGGCATCGGATTTTTACTCTGCTGATTCACGCGCAAATTCGTGACGTTTATACTCCGTCGACGCGTATAGTCTTGCGCAATTTCTTTCAGCCGATCTTTATCACTTTTAGAACTGAGATGATCCATCGCCTCGTCGAACGGCACATCCGGATCGAGCGGATTGTACTCTGGGTTCGCAAACGTCTCGCCGTGCGCCACATAGAGCGGAATACTCACCTCCCAGCGCTTAGGGAAGAACTTCCCAAATTCAAAATTCGCATTGGCATCGTACTGGTAAGTAAATTCTTTTGCACGTTCGTTAACCTTATTCTCGAGCGCACCGAAGCCTGGGGTTTGCAGTCGCCCTGTAAGGCTCACCGCTCCGAAATCTGCCATACGTGTATTTAAGGACGCTAGTGCAGCCCAGCCGCCACTTTGATCCAAGCGCGAAAGACGCAATTCGTTTACCCAAACAATCCCCGACTTCGCATGCCCGTCGTCGAGAGCTGGTCCGCGTTTCGGATTCCGGATCCCGATCATCAACACGCGTACAGAACCCATATTCGGATGACCTACCACGGTAATGTACTTCCCGTCGCGTTCTTCCTTATAGGCATCGCGCACAGTCTGCCCCGCCACATTACGAAGTGCTGCATCGCGCGCCAGCTTTACTTCGCGGAATAGCGACAGGTTGATATCTATACTATTCTCGCGTGGCCAAACACTGCGACGATCGCCCTCGTCGGTATTACTATAGAATCCGGGGGCAGTAAGCTTCAGCGGCACCTCGTACTCGTAATAGTTAGAGGTATAGTCGGAGCCTATGCGGAAGAAGAGGTTTAGATCGTCGTCCTTAAGCGGTTCGTTGATTAGCGCCTCGGCATGTACATCCATCGCAATGTGGCGATAATTGCGCAAGTCGTAGCTCACATTTCGGAAAGCAGCTCGTGCATCACCATCGAGGAGATTGCCCACCTTAAGCTCCATGGCTTGTTCGTTGAGCTCGTTCTCTACCGTTTGGCTGGCATCAATTTCGCGCGTTACCCCCGGCGGCAATACATAGTTCACAGGCGTACGCGTATTATTCTCTTCGATATTTACAGCCGACACATCAAAGAACGTAGCATCCGAACCACCGCCCCCAAGTTGCTCTTGTGCCTCACGGAGCGAACGTTCGTAGCGGCGCCACTCACCACGCACTAAACCTAACGTGGCAAAACGCAAGAAAACCGGAGTATCGAACCCGCGCAAGAACATACGAATGAAACGCATCGACTTAAAATCCTGAATATAACCCACACGTTCCTCATACTCCTTGAGGGGGATCTTGAATTGGTACCAAGCAACGGTTGTTTCTTTCCCGTTAGCTAATTTCGATTTCGCAATAACTTTATCGGTTACATGATTACGCCCCACTTCCAACTCGTTCTTTCGGAGGGAAACCCGGTACTGATAGTAGCTTTCGTTATCGCTAAGAGTGTTGTCGCGATTGATATCCTCTACATCTGGGATCGTCGTCCCCGCCGTAGGATACGACTCTTTCGATTGCTCGGTTGTCGGACTATTTCCTTCCGTGTTATTAAAATATTTATACCGATCTAGAATGCCAGTCTGTGCATTATCATAATCGGTAGAACGGAAGTAGCGGTAATCGTCTGATGCAGGATCCTGTTGTGCTTGTTGTGCCGCTTCTGCACTTACATTGGCCGAAAGAGCAGATATATAATTAGCAAAGAACGCATTCTCCGATTCCGAATTTAATCCGTCAAGTCCAACGTCCTGCTTAACTCGGCTTTGTGGATCGTTATCAAAAGCCATCACCGTAGACTGCGTTTTGGGAACTCGTCCCCACGCGGTATTTTCGGTCTTGCTGGGATCGTCGTCGATGGGCAATCCGTTTTCAAAAAACTTACGACCGTCGTGTAAGATATCCTCCGAGATATTCCCCAGATTAAAGTAAAGCTCACCACCGGTAGTATTTACATCTTCTGCAAACGGATCCATCAACCAGAACTCGAGGTACTCTATGTTCGAATTCTCGAAATCGGTCACTGGGAGCGCACGCATAATCCCGCCCCAGCGCGTAGTCGGGCTCTGTAACGAACCGTCGGTATTAACCCTCGTAGCATCAAAATTGTACGGTCCGCGCTCTGAGGGGTAATACGCCAAGTTCAGAACAGGTAGCGTCGTCGGTTGCCCTTGCGGGATACTCCTATTGGGGAACAATTCCTGCTCTTCTACTTCTCGCACAAAATGGCTACTCTGCGTATCCGGATTGTTCCGAATATGTGACGGCGTAAGCGACGAGTTGCGCAAAAACAACGGATCGATCGAGTACCACGCAATCCGTGCCCGTTGCATACCGTACTTGAGGTCGTTCACCAGCTCCGCTTCTGGGAATAGTGCCGATTGCCCCTGTGGACAACTCGCCAACGACCACGTGTTCCACATCCGGAGATCGATGAGCGACTTGTTGGCTTCGAAGTCGTCTAGGTATACTGCGCCACGTTTGTCCAAGTGCCCCGACTGCCCGGGGATGAAGTGAGCCATTTCTGCCTCTACCGAAAAGGTAGATTTCTCCTTCGTTTCCAGAAGTGGTAGCAAGTCTACGGCTCGCGTTAACCATGGGACTTCGGTCTCGTACGACGTGTTCAACCCCCAGATGGTATTCGACATCGCCTCGTTGCCATAGTTCACCTTCTTGGTCAGTGGGCGTTCGGTAAGGTTTAGGATAGTACCGCCGATGTGAAATTTGTCGTTAAAACGATAGTCGAGATGCGTACCTACAAGGGTTTTTGTCTGAAAATCGAGCCCGAGGTTACTCTCCAACGATATCTTAATGGGCGTCCCCGCCTCCAGAAGCCCTTGGTTGATAATTTTCACCGTCCCGAGGAGGTAGTCCACCACATAGTCGGTATTTTCCACGAGGCGCTGACCACCAGCAGTTACCACTACCGAACCCTTAGGAACATTAGGCGCATTCAACGAAATCTCCGAATTGCTACTCGATTGGTACTCCCCTTTTATCAGGAACTTATTTTTTTCAGCAGCCTGTTGCGCACGCGAGAGGGTACTATCGTAGAGTTCGCGATACACCAGATCTTCTGCCGCAGTTGGGTCACCTATCTTTTTCGCAAGATACGATCCGAAGGGTTCCACCGATGGGAAAATTACACGTCCCGTGGCAGGCAATATCGTCACGCCCTCGATGTAGTCAAAGATTCCGTCCGGTCCATAATCGCCTTGTGAGTTCAGATTGTCCAGATTCAGTACCGAAAGGAGTGGCTCATGCTGTATGTGACCTCGGCTAAGATAGTTAACCGCCGTCCCGATCTCGTCGTCCTGATACAACACGTCTAGTTGAAAATTCTTTTGTGCCAGTTGGTATGCTCCGATGGAATAGATATTCTTCATCATAAGCCGCCACGTAGGCATAGCCGGCGATAAGTCTGTAGCTTTTAGGAGCTTTACCACCAATGCTTGTGGTGCATTGATCCCGTCCGAAGATATCTCGCCGACCTTGTAGGTTCGTCCCTGATACGTGTATTCGTATGCCACGGCAAGTACCTCGTCGGCATTGAGCGACATATTCAAGGAGATAAAACCCAACTTCGGGTTAAGGGTATATTCGTTGGGACGGAGCTTCCGAGCATTTTCCAGTTTCTCGTAGTCCTGACCGTTCCGGAAATTTTGTGCAGTAAGGGGCGCAAGTACTGCTGTTACGTCTGCCAACGAACGAATCCCCGCATAGGCACCCTGCGTTACGGCATGATAGAGCGAATTACTACCGTTGGACGGCACAAACTCGCCAGCTACAGGCGCGACAACACTCCGTGCATAAATGTTATCGCGCACCTCGCCGAGGTCGACAAATGCCACCACATCGCGCGAGTCGTCGAATTTTCCTTGCTTGTTAGTGATCCAGACCTCAATCTTCTTTATTTCTACACCTGAGGCAATGAGCGGCAACTGACTTAGCGACTGATCGTAGCGATCGTAAAAATATTTAGACAGAAAGAAGTGTCGGTTAGCTTCGTACTGATCTGCACGGACTTCGAAATCCTTGGTTTGAGCCCCACCCTTTACTTCAATGGTTTGTGCTTGCCCTTTACGTTGCGACAGGACGGTAGATACGTTAAGTCGCCCGAATTTCAGATCTGTTCGAAATCCGAAAAGGCTCTGACTCCCGGTAATCAGCGAGCCCGGTAGTGGCATAGTAACATTCCCCGCCTCAATCTTCTGGATAATCTCGTCCTCGTGCCCCGTGTACTCTACCTTAACATTCGTCTCAAAATCGAAGGTTGCCTCGGTATTATACTTAACATCGAGACGCAATTTATCGCCAATACGCCCCGTGAGGTTTATTTGGAGCTTCGTATCGAAGTCAAAGGTCGTATTGCTACGCATGTCCTCGGGGAGGGCATAATTTTCGGTTTTCGAATTGGTAATCCCGAAGGTGAGCTCTGCCGACCCTTGTGGGATGATTTCTATCACATTGCTCCCGAAAATACGGTCGAATTGTTCGCCACCTACTTGCAGTACAGGTAAAATGCCACCTCCGGCAGTGTTTTCTCGCTGTGCCGTATGCGAAGTTTTCCAGAATTGTCGCATCGACTCCTCTCTTCGGAAATCGCGGTACTGCTGCGCAGAAAGTACACGCGGCTGTCCTAGAACAATATTACCGATCTTCGAATAGAGGAAATAATTGCCCGTTGCAGCATCGTAAACAACTTCGTACTGTTGGGGCACGAGCGGGGGCAAATCGGGCGTCCGGATAGTAGAAGTCTCATCTTGGGCTTGTGTGTGTATCGCTGTACACAACACCCACAGGAGTGACAACACCCATACTCTCACTCCACTTTTCGGCGCACACCTCCAACGCGACACTACCAACCCTCTACTTACAAATCTCGCAACGCCAACTTAACGATTTGTTCCACGGTATGAGACTCACCGCTTTTTAGAATGGCGTCTATTACCCGTTCGCTAGCAGCCCGTGGAAAACCTAGTGCGATCAAAGCAAATAACGCTTCGTCGCGGTTCGTATTGTGTTTGTGTAGAGTGGAGGTAGTAGTTGTGAGCTCGCCGACCTTAGCCTGCAGATCGACTATAATACGTTGTGCCGTCTTAGATCCTATCCCTTTGGCACGGCAAAGACGAGCCGAATCGCCGTCACGAATAATGGCACTTAACTCGGCAACGTCGTACGAAGAAAGCAACAATCGAGCCGTATTCGGTCCGACCCCCGACACGGCAATCAGTAAGCGGAACAGAGCACGTTCGTCCTTAGTTGCAAAACCATACAACTCATGCGTATCTTCGCGCAACACCTCGTGTACGTAGAGTTTTGTCGAACTTTGTCCTTCAAGTTGTGCATACGTCTGCATAGAGATCTGCAACAGATAGCCAAGTCCCCCGTGATCTACAACAACCGAGGTAGGAGTGAGCTCCAGAGGTTCGCCCGCTATAAATTCTAGCATACGAGCAAAGTGTTGAAGTAAAGGCTAGAGTCTGGGGGTATTATCTGGATCCTCGCTTTCGGCATTCGGGCGCAGCGCTCCTGCCAACAGCGAATCGGTACGTAACCGGGCTTTGGTTATCTGAATCGCCGCATAGACAGAACGACGGAAAGGTTCGCACGAAGCTGTATTCTTGCCTACAAGTGCATACGCCGTACCATGTGCAGGCGAAGTGCGGACGAGTGGAAGTCCGGCAGTATAGTTCACGCCTTCGTCGAAAGTAAGCGCTTTGAACGGAACCAGCCCCTGATCGTGATACATAGCAAGCACCGCATCGTAATGTCGCCAAGCAGCCGCGCCAAAGAAACCATCGGCAGGAAACGGTCCTACAGCAATAAGTCCTTCCTGATTCGCTTGTTCGATGGCAGGGGTAATTGTGGTCATTTCCTCGGTGCCAAGGAGACCGCCCTCACCTGCATGCGGATTTAATCCTAACACAGCAATACGTGGACGCTGAAGCTCAAAATCGCGCTTTAGAGTTTCATTCAATTTACGAAGCCGGTCAAGAATCAGATCTGTGGTTAGGAGCTCCGACACGCGATGCAAAGGGATATGACCTGTAACGACTCCTATGCGCAACATATCGCTAATCATCAGCATCAGTGCCGAATCGGACTGCGTGCGATGTGCAAGGTATTCGGTATGCCCCGGAAAGGCGAAATTTGCCGACTGTATCGAACTTTTGTTTACGGGGAGAGTTACCAACGCATCGACAACTCCCGCTTTCCAGTCTGCCATAAAGGCTTCGAGTGCCTCGTAGGCTAAGAGCCCCGCGTTTTTGGTAGGCTGCCCCATTTCTACCATTACAGGTTCGGGGGTAGCTATTTCTATCAGATTAATCCGCCGCGGATGGACTTCGGCTGCACTTTTAATAGCAAAGACCTGCAGCCCTTGTATATTCAGATTTTTTCGGTAGTAGGCTAATACTCGCCCTGAACCATAAATTACAGGTACGAACTGCTCTGTAAACATCGGATCCTGCAAAGAGCGAATCAGCACCTCGCTCCCGATCCCATTACAATCGCCTTGCGTAATCCCTACAACTACCTTCCCGTCCAGCATTCCGTATCGTCTCCTCACACCCAATGTTTATCGCAAACAAAGGTAGTACGAAAAAGGAAAGTCCTAAATCCTTGCAAAACTACAACCGAGCATAACGTCGGGTAAGCCCCCTATACTGCTTGTACGTAAAGCTGATTGTTTTCTATTTTGATTACAACAACACTTGCACCCTTGTCGATAAGGCTTCCGAGTGCTACAGCATCGTAGTTTGTCCCCGCGATGGTTACCTTTCCGGCAGGTCGTAGAACAGTTTGCGCCTCGCCTTTTTGACCAACTAGATTGGGCGATAATTGCAAAACGCCAATATAACCATCTGCCGCATGCATCGATTTGTGTAATGCCATAGCTGGCGTCCTACGCGATGTTGTTAGGAAATGACTCAACGCCATACTCCCGAAAATCCCAAACGTAAGACCAATAACAACCAATGCTAATGCAACCAACATATCGTGAATAGCAAGCGAGTCCAAGCTAAGGATTCGCGAATTATCTATAAGTGCTAGTGCCAAGCCTACTATTACACCAATCAGCCCTAGGATCCCGACCACGCCAAAACCAGGCACTACAAAAATCTCGAGCAGAATCAGTAGGAAGCCCACCGCGAAAATAATAATATCCAAACGCTCGACAAGTCCGGCTATATGGAACAGCGTAAAAAAGAGGATAGATGCGATGAGCGCAATAACAAAGGAGATACCAACTCCGGGAGTCTGCATCTCAAAAAAGAAGCCTCCTACAATAAAAATTATGAGCAGTATGGCTAGAACGCGATGCGTAGAACTCTGTGTTTGAGTCGCAGTTCCCGAATTATCTTCTATTTTATTTTCTGTATCGGAAACCGAATTTGGAACGTGTTCTACCGGAAGTGCGCGCTGCGAGTATTGAGTAGTAGTTACTGTCGGTTGTACCAGACGCCCAAACGCAACAAAAGGAAGTATAGCTATGGCAAGAGCAACAGCTACGAAAAAGACAAGACGTCGGGAACTCATGCTCAAAGTAATTTTTTAAGCTTAAAAATAACGATAGTAGTAAGCGAGGAGAGGATCATAACCAGAATAGCAAAGGGATAGCCAAGTTTCCACTGAAGCTCGGGCATCGCAGCGAAGTTCATTCCATAAATAGATGCAATGAGTGTGGGCGGCATGAAAATAACCGATGCCACGGTAAATGTCTTTGTAATTTTATTGAGGTGAATGTTTGCAAGACCGAGGAAGGTATCCTGTAAGTAGTCGAGGCGGTTAAAACTAAAATCTGCGTGGTTAACAAGCGAGTTCGTGTCCTTGATCATCACTTGGAGCTTGGCATAAAGATCGCGAGGAAAGCGTTCGCTTTTGAGCACACCGCTCAGGATCCGCTGCTTGTCTATAATATTTTCGCGGATCAGCATCGTATTCTCTTGCAGGTTGTTGATTTCGAGAATCACTCTCTGATCTATATCTTCTGGTTTTGCGAGGTTGATTCGTTTACTGAGCTGCGTAATTCCGCGCGCAATAGACTCCAGCATATCGGCATCCATGTCTATTCGAGTCTCAAAGAGTGCGACGAATATGTGGTAGCCCGTAGGATATGCTTTGGGGTTGTGGGCAAGTTTGCGTTGGGTATCGCCAAAGGATCGGAGCTCACGATTGCGTGTAGAAATCAGAATCCCATCCTTAAGTTGGAAGGATGTAGGTTCGCTGAAATAGGTTTCTGTGGTAGGGATCAAAAAACTAGAATTGGCAATAATCAGCGACTCGGTTTCGGAATATCGCGACGAACTTTCAATCTCCTCCGCTTGTTGTCGTGTTTGAATATTGACGCCAAAGAACGCTTCCACCGACTCGAGTTCGTGCGGCATAGCATCCATGAGGTCTATCCAGAGCAAATCCTCATAGTCGAGTTGTTTTAAGATCTCCTCGTCGACCTCGCTAACAATACTTTCCTGATTCTTGTAAAAGATGGTAATCATCAGTACAACGACGGGTTTTCGTACAACAAAGGAGCGGCATCGGTTAGCATCTCTGCCTCGTAGCGGTAACGCTGCAGGGTCTGCTCCTTAGGCGGATCAAATGTATAGTCGATACACTCTTGTAGATAATGTAATGCCGATTCTGGCGTATAATGTGGCGGCAACGGTTGTGTTTGTAAAGCTTCGGCGATATGTGCAATCCCGAAATCAAGCGCTTGAAAAAAAAGTGCAAGGAACTCCTCCCGAAGTGGCTTATGCGTCACCCATACTGCAAAAACCATAGGGAAGCCCGTCCATTCGTGCCAAGCTTGTGCCAAATCGTACGAATACGCATAATAGTCGCGATGAGCAAAGACCTTATCACCGATGAGTAGCACAGCATCGTGGAGTTTCAATCCTCGCTCGAGTTGTCCGGCAGGTAATGGAGCGAGGCGAGGCTGTAAATCCCAATAACGCGAGAGTAGAATCCGAGCCAGCAGAACCGAAGTTCGTGAATCGGGGTCTAAGTATATCCGTTTTACGCTTGCCAATGGCACATGCGATAGAATACAGACACTTTCTACAGCATCGCGCGCGCCGATACAAATCCGCGGAAGGACGATAGCACTCGGATAGGCGATTAGAGCGCCCACGGGTAAAAGCGCGAGATCCACCTTATGCTCTTTGAAGAGTTGTGCACAAAGCGACGGAACCGCCAACGCAAGCTGTATCCGCTCCGCAAGCACTGGCTGCCGCAGTCCGTAGACCATCGGAAGGGTGTTCAGATACGAAACTGCTGCTACATGAACTATATCTGGCTCCATCGGCACAACATATCGTTAAAAGGGGCTCAACGGACGTTTTTGTGGTTTTTAGATCGGAACTCAAGATTGCCCCAGAGAAGCCTTTACCTCAGATGGTCATAATTTCCTTTTCTTTAGACTCGGCTACCGAGTCTACTTGTTTAATATACTTTTCGGTAAGTTTCTGGATATCAGCTTCCAAGCTTTTAGCTTCGTCTTCGGCAAAGCCCTCTTTTTGCATCTTCTTTACCAGATCGTTTGCCTCGCGCCGAGCATTACGAAGTACGGTTTTCGCCTTCTCTGCCTCACCTTTGAGTTGCTTTACAAGCTCTTTGCGCCGTTCGTTCGTCAGGATCGGGATCGGAACGCGTATAACATCGCCGGCATTTAGGGGTTGCAGCCCCAGATTCGCCTCCTGAATAGCTTTCGTGATTACGGGAACCTGATTCTTTTCCCATGGTTGTACCACGAGAGTATGCGCATCCTGCGTCGCAATATTAGCCAGATTCGGAAGGGGGGTTAGAGTGCCATAATAATCTACCCGGATTTGGGATAGAATGCTCGGCGATGCCTTCCCGGTTCGTATGCTTTGAAGGGCGATATCCAAATGCTGAAGCGCTTTTTTCATAGCCTCTTCTGCGCTGCTCAGACAAGTATTTTTATCCATGATTATCGTAGTCTTTCTATTAGCGTGATGCGTTTAATTCTGTACAATACTTCCGATAGGTTCGCCCCGTAGTAGACGCCCCAGAGCCCCAATCTGATTCATATTGAAGACCACGATCGGGATCTCGTTCTCCTGACAGAGAGTAAAAGCCGTAAGATCCATAATACGCAGCCGTCGTTCGTAGGCTTCTGCAAACGTGAGTTTTTCGAAACGAAGTGCATCGGGGTGTCGCTCCGGATCGCAGTCGTAGATCCCATTAACACGAGTCCCTTTCAAGAGAGCATCGCAATGCAATTCGCAGGCACGAAGTGCTGCTGCCGAGTCTGTGGTAAAAAACGGATTACCCGTTCCTGCCGTCAAAATAGCGACCTTCTGTTCGGCAAGTGCCTCTTCCACAGCTTCAATCGTGTACGGACGTGCGATAGGTTCGGTAGAAAAAGCAGAAAAAACTTCAGCGGAACAATTCTCCTTATCGAGGGCTTGCGCAATCGCTAAACCATTGATAATAGTTGCCAACATACCCATCTGATCGCCTTTTACACGCCAGCGACCAGTCTGTTCGTCAGAAGCTCCCCGATAGATATTCCCGCCACCTACCACAAGCGCTATCTCTGCACCCGTACTCCGTGCATCTGCTATCGATTTGGCATATTCGTTCAAGACCTGTGGATCAAAACCTTGGTGTGCACTTCCCGCCAAAGCTTCGCCACTTAATTTCAAAAGAACCCGTTGGAATTTCATACCTCACACTCCTACACCCTTACAAAGGTAACCAAAGGTAATTTGTATAAACTCCCCCAACAGGGGGCAAAGGAACACGAGGTATACTACAAGCCCGTATAAGAGAGTGAATACCAAAGATATAGCTATTTTTCAATAATATAAAAATCAAAGTCGATACTGCGTAAAATACCCATAACCCTTGCAAGGCTTTTGGTAGGTCCTTAAAAGTTGTTACTTTTGCAGTCGGTTGAGGTGCCATAGCTCAGTTGGTAGAGCAAAGGACTGAAAATCCTTGTGTCCCCGGTTCGATTCCTGGTGGCACCACTCCAGATAGAAGCGATCTTCCTAAGTTGTAGGGAGGTCGTTTTTTTTGCTACTTGGAGAGTAGAACTACTCGCACGAAATTCACTCCAGTAGAACGAATCATCCCTAAAAATAAGGAAAACAGATTATAGAATTGCTATAAATAGCAGCAGCAAAATTCCTACGCGATAATCGCTAAAAGTCTATAAGATCATTATTAATCAGTCGGTTACTGTTTTTTATAAATGCAAATTGATTACAAATTGCAGCAATCCCTATTTTTGGCTATTTTCGTTTAGAATCTACTGTTACTTTTGCGATATAAAAGTAACCCAGAAGTCAAATTTCTAAGACCAATAGAACCATGGCATACGTAATTAACGAAGGGTGTATCGCATGCGGATCATGCCAACCCGAATGTCCTGTAGAAGCTATTTCGGCAGGTGATATCTACAAAATCAACCCGGATATTTGCACCGAGTGTGGCTCGTGTGCTGATGTTTGCCCAACGGGTGTAATTAGTCTCGCGAAGTAGGCACGTGCTTCGCACAACAAGAAAGAGCACTGACCTGTGTAGGTTGGTGCTCTTTTTTTAGGTGGTATTTTAAGCAATGAAAAGGTTGCAGCAACCGAAGCTGCTTGCATATCAATGATCGCTTAGCGTTATAACCCGCACTCCAGCGCCTTCCACTCTTTTATATTTCGCTTCTCCTCGTCGAAGCTCGTACCGATGAGAAAGAGCTTCTTGCCCTGCAAAAGAAGTGGTTTGTAGTACTCTCGTTCCTGTATTTGGGTAAGCGCATCTTCAGCAGTTCCCGTACTCCAGAGCTTAAATTCGAAGACGTAGATAATATCTTTTGCATAAACGATACAATCCGCTCTACCCTTGGCTGAATGTACCTCCGTTTGTACATACATGCCCATGAACTGAAAAATCAACGCTACTGCTATTTGATAGTTCTGCTCGCGCCACTTTACATCTTCTTTAGAGTCGCTACTGTAAGGGATGTTTTCTAACAACGAGGAGATATCCTCCATAAAAGCCGACACATCCCCCTTGCTAACCTTTTCGTAGAATTGCCACACGAAGCGTTGTACTTTCGTCATATCCAAATCGGAGTACGAAGGCAACAAGTTCCGGATTAGCCCAAATTTCACCTCATTGTTCGGATAACCTAAGCAATAGAGATCGGACTGAGGATTGTAGCTTTTAATAGTCAAATACCCCGCTTGGAAAAGGATTGGAATGGGGGACGCTGCATCGGCGCGATAGTCGCTCAGACTACTCATATCTATCTCTACATTGTTTTCCAGATCGGGGAGATAGTAGTGTGCCTTCTTCAGATAATTCACTAAAAAAGTAGGAGTACCCGACTGAAACCAATAGTCGCGAAAATCCTTTTTAGAGAAGACATTAAGGAGACTAAACGGGTTGTACACATGCTCGCCATTCTCGATAAAGAGATAGCCGTCGTAACGTTGTTTCAAATGCGCTAATGTTTCTTCGTAACTGAGATGGTGAGCTTCAGCTAATGCTCCTATTTCGGGTCTGAAATTTTCGTGTAGTTCCTTTTCGGTAATGCCACAAATCGAGCTAAATGTCCGGTCTAACGAGATATCATTCAGATGATTCATGTCACTAAAAAGACTAATCTTGCTAAAGCGCGAGACACCCGTTACGAACACAAAACGGAGGTACGGATCGCTACTCTTAAGCACAGCAAAGAACCCCTTTAGGATTTTACGATACTCATTGTTTAACTCTTCCATACCCTCTTCTAAAGTTAGCAGGAGAGGTTTGTCGTACTCGTCTACTAAAACTATTACCTGCTTTTGCGTAGTTTCGTAAGCGCGCTGAATAACACCCTTAAAACGACTCGAATACGTCTGTTCTACGTCATTGCGCCCATACATCCGCTCCCACTCAGCGAGTTGGGTATTGAGAATATTTTCGAGATCAAAAAGAGCTTTGAATGCCTCGGCACTCAGATCCAAATGCAGTACCGGATACTCCTGCCACGCCTCGCGCTCATCTAGTACAGCTTGTTCCTCTTCCCATTTTTCAAGATATAACCCTTTGAAACTCTCCTTTTTTCCTTCAAAATACGCCTTAAGGGTAGAGAGGAAAAGGCTTTTGCCAAAACGGCGGGGACGGGAAAGGAAGTAGAAACCAGCACTCCTTAAAAGAGGTGGGATATATTGTGTTTTATCTACGTAAACAAGCTCACGCCCACGTAATATTTCAAAGCGTTGCTCACCTGTAGAAAGCGCGCGTATGGATTGTTCGTTCATCGTTCTCTGGCTTGTATTTTCTCTTTGCTAAAGTACGAAAAAAAGGGGATCGCTCCACTACGAAGCAATCCCCTTTGATGGGTTAATTGGTAGAAGAACTATTCTTTCACCACCCGCAGCGTCTTACTTTCACTACCAGAAAAAATGCGAAGTAAATAAATACCAACTTTCAGATCGTCAGTATTTAGCACAGCTTCAGCTCCTTGTAATGTTCGGGCGTAGCACAGTCGTTTTATTTTGGGTTTATTGCACAGTAAGCCCTGCTTATATCAATGATTTTTAGTAACTTAGCGC